>MNTT01000004.1 GCA_001917135.1 Acetobacter sp. 46_36 | reverse complement strand
ATCCGCAACCGACAATCACTATACCGGGGTTAACTCCCTTTCTGCGGGCAAATCAATTTCCGATGTCGCCTCAATCTCTGCTTCCGGTGCAAATTCAGGCATTTCCGCCATGGCCTCCGGCGCTACCACCTGCTACAAGAAGAAGACCTGCTCCGAAGGCGGTTACTTCGACTCTGAGCCTGCAGGGCAAGCCTGTACATCGGTTAATTACAACGGCTTAACTTGCTACAAGGACTGTCAGGATAAGTGTGGTGATGGTAATGCATACTATACTATCAGTTTAGAGAATGATCCATATGGTTCAAGTTGGGATCCTATAGTCAATCTTAACTGGGATAGTAAAAAAAGTGATCCTTGTGTTATTGATGGAACAAAAGGTTCTATGGAAGCAAAATTCGAGATATGGTGCCCGACAGATTGTACAGGACCAAGCCTTCAATCCGGTGATGCTACTGTTGATATAGACATAACGCATCCGGGAGATTATACAATTCCTTCTAATGGAAACGCATGGTGTCCATCTGGAACATCATCTCCAGACATCCTATGGAACGGGTGTATTATCAATGCAGGCAGCTGTAATCCAATGAATCAAGATTGTAAGAGTGTAACTAGAGTAAATAATACGAATTGGGTTGCAGAAACTACGCAGGGCGCCAAATTCCACTACACCTTAACGACTAAACCTGTTTATTATGACTGTAACGGAACGCTTAATGGTACTTGGGTTGAATGGGATAACTCTGACAATCCTGAAATGCTCTATCACTGTTGCTGTCCGACGCGTTTAGATAAATATGATTCGTCATGCTGCACACTTGATAGTGAATGTCCGGATGGATATTATGAAGATGAACCTAATAGCAGCTATTTTGAATATAAAACAAGTGCCAATGGGAATTGTTACAAAGTAACGGGATGCGCGGCTGGATATACTCCTGTAAGCACCAGCTCGGGATATACATCCATTACTACAAGCGGTACGACCTATGATTACCATGGCTTTAAGTGCTATGAACAAAGCTGTCCGGATGGTTACTTTGAAGGCAGTAAGCCGCAGAATCCTGATGCGTTTATATATGAAGCAATATCTGTAAATGGGAACCTTTCCTGTTATCAAATTACAGGTTGTAATGAAGATAATGGCTATACCAAGACACCAAACGGAAGTACAAGCATAGTTTTTGACGCAAAATCCGGAGAGTTTTGTTATGAAAATAATGACCAGCCGCCTGTTGACTGGTATATCCAGGTTACCAGATTCAGAAAAAATACAGGAGCAACTGCGGCACAATGCTGCATGAGCACCAATTGCTACAATAGCGGCGCACATCCCTCTGTACCGAATGGCGTTGTTATAAGAGGTATAGCTGGCAACATGTCTCATTCTGTACGCGATTATTGCAATGTTGGCGGTTCCACAGAATCTTGCATAGATGTTGGCTATATGCCTTCGGATCAGGAGTGCGGACCGATTGACAATGACGATTTAAGGGTAGAGATTAATGGTACGATGTATAAACAGGATGATATTATTTCGGCGTCTACATCCACATCGTACCGTGTCAAATTTGGTCCGCAAATGGCTACCATGCCGGAAGAGTGTCCTGACGGATACTATGAAGATACGCCAGAAATGAATGTTTTCAAATATGAAACCAAATCTGTCAACGGCACTAACTCGTTCTTAAAATTTTGTTATAAAGTTACAGGATGTGCTGACGGATATTCTGTAACAAACACGGGTAACACTTACAAAGATTATCATGGTTTCAAATGCTATGAAGAGGAAAAGTACTATATTAACCTGCATACTAAATTGGTTTCCTATATTAATTCTAAGGATTATACGGCGGATAGATATACGGATGCTATATTCTCTGTATCTACCACGGATAGTAAAGTAACTTCTGTCCGGGCTGAATTTGCCAGTGTTGAAAGACAGGAAGAGTACCATGAAGGAACAACAAGTGCAAAGGACACAAAATACTCAGAAGTAAAGATAAATGACGTTACCTTAACAACCAGCCAAAAGGTAGAAAAGGATGTCTATGATTACACAGGAAACAACATGACTGGCTGGGTTGGATGGAATAAATACAAAACTGTAAATCTTTATGTTAATGACGTATTGATTAATACTGCTAATTTGTTCCCTACAGCACATAATTCCAGTGCTTCTGATACGGAAAAAACAGTTGATGGAAAAACATACGTAATTTACGTCGATGCCGAAACTGAAACTGTTGATAATGCCGAAGAAGGTTGTCCAGATGGCTGGTTTGAAAGCCGTCCAGATATCAGATGTTTTGATTATGAAATGGATGAAGATACGTTATGTTATAGGGCAACCGGCTGCCGATCCGGTAACAGAGAATGCGGTCCCAAAGGATATTTAACGTCAAATGGCATTACCTGCTATACAGATTTTGGGGAAGAAACCACACCGACAAAAAAATGTGAGTGTAAATTAACTGTAAAATACCATAGTAGTGATATGTATTATACTGATGTTACCTTTGCGGTTTCCCTCTCCGGCACAACCTGTAAAAGCAATCAGGATGAATTTACGGTAGAATTTCCTGGCATCGGCCAAGGGGGAACCAGTACCTGTCCGAATGCATCAATCACTGATCATTTAACATTATCTAAACTATATGTTGGAGTGACAAATAATTATCATATTATTTCTGGCAGCGGATGCCATTTTATGGATGTTAATCAGCCCGGACATAAATCATATATTGTAAAAATAAACGGGGTACAGGCCTCTGCCGCCGGAGGATCCTCATTTAAGGCAACAGATGGTTCAAAATGTTATTTAAGTTATGATGGAAATTTTTAACAATAAATACATAATCTCGCTGGTAATAAAGGCACAATCTAATTCTTAGATTGTGCCTTTATCTGCCGGGTTATAGTATTTCTGAAACACAGCAGTCACATCTGTTTATTGTTTCTGAAGTCGAATAATCTTGCGGGCAACAACATTTCTGTCCTCTGATTATCATCGGTTTCGGTTCAGCACTGTCTCTGCAGTTGTTGTCATAAGAGCATCCGCCGATTATGCTACCGCCGCCACTGCTTGTATTACAGGTAAATGCAAGTGTAACGGAACGAGAGCCTCCTGACCCGATAGTAACCTTTTTTGTAACCTCAAATGTACTTCCTACATTATGTGCGCAGAACAAACCAGGGCCATTGCCATTTTTTACCTGCATGGTGGTTTGGCCTTCTACCGTGTAAGACCCACTGGGAATGCCGCTAAATGAGAAATAGTCCCCTGCCGTTTTGGTTGTCTGTTTTATCGTTTTGTTATAGCCGGAGCCTGTGATAGTAACTGTCGTAGTCATGCCGACAACAGACCCGTTATTTGTTGAACCTGATGTATAAACTGAAAAATCAAAGTAATCATCTTTACAGTCTTTATAGCAAGTGTACCCGTTATAGTCAAATTGAGTACATTTCTTTCCATCAGGTTCACTTGATTCATAACCACCTTCGGAGCAAGTTTTAGTCTTGTAGCAGGTGGTAGCGCCGGAGGCCATGGTCGAGATGCCGGAGGTGGCGCCTGCTGTTGCGGCGGCTGAGGCAGAAATACCTGAATTTGCACCGGAAGCAGAGATTGAGGCGACATCGGAAATTGATTTGCCCGCAGAAAGGGAGTTAACCCCGGTATAGTGATTGTCGGTTGCGGAT
>MNTT01000003.1 GCA_001917135.1 Acetobacter sp. 46_36 | reverse complement strand
TATCCTTTTGCCGACACATCTTCAAAGGAACCTTTAAGCAACGGAAAGGGGAAATGGGTTGTTTTTGGGGTAAGCGCGATAATAACTCTTATGTATCCGGTGCAACCAGTTCCGGACAGAGCCTTTCAAGCCGATTCGACAATGTTTTTGATGAAAAAACGACTCAATCAGAAAATATAGCTTGTAGTGAACGATTTAACTGTCACATTTCCTGCTCTTGCGCTTCTGGCTGGTCTTCATCAGCTCCAAGCGGGGATTATGTATATTTTGATGCCCCAGGCGGAGCGGTAGTTTTTTCTGCCGAAAAAACACTTTCAGAAATTAACACTATTGACAGTATGGCGACCTCTCGGACATTAACATCAATCACAGCTTCTTCTGCAAACGACAAAAGTTTCCGGTTGAGTCAGACACCGCAAAATTATACGGTTTCAGTAATGTCTTCCTCTGGCGGCAGATGCTACAAAGCAGCTTGTCCTAGCGGATATTACCTTGAAAAGCCGAATGATACTTATTTTACCGTAGGTTCTGCGACCGGAACAGTTTCCGGAGTTGTATGTTACAAAGCAACAGGATGCCAAAATGGTTATTCTTCCACTGGTACCGGTGCTGGAGGCATTTATCACGGAACAGTTTGCAAAAAAGATGAATGTAAACCTTCTTGTACGGATGAAAATAATTGTTATTATGGCTCACATACTGTATCAGATGGCTGTGGCGGAACCTGTACAAAATGTTATCCTGCTTGTAGAGTTGGATATTTCTATGACTTTTCCATGGCTGATTGTTTTGTCAGACCAGCGGTAATAATAAGAGATCCAGGTAATCCAAATTGTGCAAAATGCGAATGTGATAATTCAGACTGCAGATATCCTAACGGAACTCAATGTGAATGTGCATACATATAAAAACTTAATTTAACAGTATGATTTTTGGAAAAAAACAGCCATTACCCATAAGGGGTAATGGCTGTTCAGATTTAGCGTAGAGAAAAATCAGCTTTATTTTTGATAAAAAGTTTCCTCAGCAGAAATGTAAAAATTTCGTCCCAGAAATTTTGTCTTACATTCGTAAACAAATTTTTTCCCAGGCCCCGAAACATCTTCTACATAGGAATTCCATGTATGTTCGGGAAGATGGTCTAAAAATGTAATGCGCTTTCCATCAATAACAAGGCACTGATCATAAAAGCGAACTAATAACGTCGGTCGGGCTATCCAGGTATCACCATAATAAATAAGATAGCGAAGTTGATGCGTCGTATCTATGAAATACCACCCGGTTTGTCCAGATGCATTCTCCCATTTATTATCAGAATCCGATGATGGATTATCCGGTAAATTAAGAGATTCAGAATATAATTTGCTGATAACATAGTTTTCCCATTCTCCCGGAGCACTTCCTGTAAAACCATCATCAAAGGTCTCTCCTATTCTTAATTTTGTTAAATCAGGAACAAACGTTGAATGATAAAAAGACCATATGCTGTCATTTACAAATTGTTCATATTTATCATAAATGATTTCATCTTCTATCCATTCTGGACGGCCGGGGAAAAAATCTACCGGATCAATAAGCGCAGAAGAGCCTACCATATGCCCATTATCAACAAATCTGTCTGTCAATATTTCTTCTCGACCATCGCTATGGCGGTAATACCTGTCACGATAAACGATAGCATAATACAACAGAGGCAGATTGTCATGCGCTTCCTCCCAAATATAATCCGTCCGATACTCGACTTTCACAAGTTCGGGTTCCGGATCCGGCACATCGGTCGTTGTCACCACGGCGCCAAGATAATTAACAGAAAAAGCAAGAGTCTGCTTATTTTCCGTTTTGGCATTCATACTTTCAATATCCAGATTAAACCGGACATTGACTTCGTATAAAACCGTGTCGCTGACTGTGGCTCTGGTTTGCGGCAAAGCTTTCAGTGTAACAACGGGCTGTAGTGTTTCCGACCGGGCTTTTGTTTCGGGGGTTTCCTCGTTTGCATTGGAACTGCCAAAATTTGCCTGATTCACTTTGATATAAGGCATTTCAATGGTTTCTTCTGCCTTATTGACATAGTTGTAGATTTCATATGCCAAATCGAAATTGACATATTGCTCTCCAATCAGGAACTTTTGGTTAATTGCATTGCGAATCGGGTTGGTTCCGCTTTGAGAAGAGGTTACTTCCGGTTTTTCTTGTACGCTGGTTAATTGATTTTTGTCTTTTACATATACCGTATCAAGCTTGGCAAAAAGCTCTATTGTAGCTTTTAGCTCGCACTCGAATACGCTTCCGTCAGAGTCGGTGTATTTGCTTTTCTGGCTTATGACCATATTAAGCGTTTCACCTTTTTCAACTTCGGCCGGAGAATCGGTTGTTCCGGTTCCGCTGCCGTTTTCATTGTCAATGACAAAGGATACCTCGCCATTGTCAGGATCCGGGGTAGGAGGCTGAGGAACTACAGGTTCATCATTGTCACTACATCCCACCATACACGCTGTCATAGCGACCATACACATGTGTACAAATCGCCCAAAATAACATTTTACTTTCATAAAAACAGAAATTTTTGGATTAAACTATAATTGATTATCACTTTTAATCAGAAGTTATATATCCGCACCAATCTCCAGAATTATGAAAAGATAAAAACCTTTTATAAATTATAAAAAGCATAATTCTTTGAGACAAAATAAGTACGAAAACAACGGTATGTTATCATAACTTATTTATTAATCAAGGGTTATTATATATTTTTTGTCAAAAATATTCTCAAAACCTTTATCTGTTACCATAATGAAGTATATATTTCTGTGTAAAATGCATACTTATTGGACAAATAAATATGCATTTTACGACAGGCTCAGTTAATATAAATCAACTTTGGCTTTGGCACTGGTGTACCAAGAATTTTTCGTTTCATCTCCTTTATGATAACGTCCGGTCATCATATATGCTCCATTTTTGCCCGAAAATCCATTGCCATTTTCGCCATGCTTTTCCTTGTAACTGCCACTGTTAGTATAGCCATACATTGTAACTGGTTTTTTGGTCTTTCCATCACTGACATAGACTCTGCCGACTTCCCATCTTGAATTATCATTTTCATCGCCGCTGTGTTCTCTTCCTGTAAATACATAACCATCAGGGGCTTTATAGTATCCTATTGGGTTTTGTCCGTTACAACCTTTATCCTTTTTACAACTTTCTTTTTTCCAATCCAGCCAATGTCTGTCTTCTACAGTAATCGTTACGCCTCTAACCTGTTCACCTCTACAAGGTCTGTTATTACCGTTTTCCGAATAGTACGCCGCGAAAGTACTGCATCTGAGTTGTGAGTCTCCATTCTCATCTCCTGAATGATAACGACTGATCACAACTGTATTAGCCGGACATGTTGCTGAAAAACTGCTTTCACTTTGTATGCTCGTTTCTGTATAACTTGTGCTGCAAAGATAGTAAGTTGTTTCTCTGTTACAATTCATACCATGCCAGCTGTATTTGGCTCCTTTGCCGGTAGAGGTATAGCCGTCTTTACAGCCAGTTGCCTTATAACAGGTTAATCCTGCCGCTCCGGTTGTTGATGTAGATTTAAATGCTGTCGAATCGGGAGCATCAAGATAGTATCCGGAGTCGCAAGCTTTTTTATAGCATGTCATACCGCCGGAAGTACCCATAGTGGAAACAGAGTAGTTTCCGGAGCCGGAAGATTTCGCAGAGATACCTGCACCCGAGTCGGCGCTCAAACCTGATGCGGAAATGCCCGAAGAGGCTGATTGGGCGTCG
>MNTT01000002.1 GCA_001917135.1 Acetobacter sp. 46_36 | reverse complement strand
TTTTGTCGGGAAATGGTGAAAAAAAATTCATTGATAATATAACGCCCTGAATAGGGGGGCGAGGGGATGGTAGAGGGTAGCTGGATCGGTGTCGGACTACCTTGAAAATTCGGGCAAGTAGCGTGCCCAATTTTTTGTCGGGAAATGGTGAAAAAAAATTCATTGATAATATAACGCCCTGAATAGGGGGGCGAGGGGTCTGGAGGAGAATGGTATGTTTGATATTGCAGTGGCGTTGGAGTCGCAGTTTGACGAGGTGCATTACTTAGATTTTTATCGGGATATCTTCCCGGAAGGCTCGTTCGAGGAGCGCGGTGTCTATGAGGACGGGAAGTACAATGGTATTGCCGTTACCATTTCGAAAGGTAGCAAGCGAGCAAAACGCCTGACAGTTACCGATGATCTTGACGCGATTACTGATATGGCAGCGTCCGATGATTTTTGTTTAATGAGCCCTATAAGCTATGTCGGAAAGAGTCGAAAATCCTCGAATGCTCGGTTTATGTACGCAATGACCATAGATTTGGATGGGTTAGAGAGCTTGATACAGTGGCAGCAGCTTATGGATCAGATTGATCGGGAGCCTGGTGTGCTGGTAGGAGGTTGGGGATTGCCACGTCCGACTTATCTCATTTCATCGGGGACAGGACTTCACCTGTACTATGTCTTTGAAAAGCCGATCCCGGTGTTTAAGAACATTGTGGAACAGTTAGAGAAGTTGAAAAAGCGTATTACTTGGCAGGCTTGGACGCAGGGCGCGTCATCATTGCATGACAAGGTGCAGTATGAGAGCCTGTTTCAGGGTTTCCGCGTGGTTGGTACGATTACGAAAGACGGTGGTCGCTGCCGCGCTTTCTCAGTAGGGAGGAAGGTGACGGTTGAGTATCTGAACCAGTTTGTTCCGGAAGAGTATCGAGCAACAAGTTTCGTTTATAAGTCGGATTTGCGGTTGGAAGACGCGAAGAAGAAGTATCCGGAGTGGTATCAGCGACGTGTTGTAGAAAAGCGTCCAAAGAATACATGGACATGCAAGAAGGCGTTGTATGATTGGTGGATTGGAAAAATCTATGGGGGTGCTGACCAGGGACATCGGTATTGGTGTATTATGACGCTTGCGACATATGCCCGTAAGTGTGGTGTACCGCGAGAAACGCTCGAGAATGACGCATACGGGCTTATTCCTTTTATGAATACAAAAGGTGATGCCTTTACCGAAGACGATGTTCTGCACGCTCTGGAGGCTTATACGGACAGCTATATTACATATCCGATTGATACGATTGTCGTGCGGACAGGTATTCCTATTGAGAAGAATAAGCGGAATGGTAGAAAACAAGCCGATCATGTTAAACTGATGAATTTTATACGCGATGAGATTAACGGTAATAAAAATTGGCGTGAAGGCAATGGTAGACCCAGCAAACAGGATATTGTAGAAGAATGGCAATGCCAGAACCCAAATGGCACTAAAAAGCAGTGTAAAGATCAAACGGGGCTATCGTATCCAACAATTCGTAAATGGTGGCTGGATCATAGCGAAATATTTCCTTTGTATGGGGAAGGTGATGAAATTATTAGATATGTGACCAAAAGAATTGTGGAGGAGTACAACCGGTTAGGTGTGAAAGCAAGAGGGGAGAATAAGCGTATGGATATGATATTGGCACAGCAGGCAGCAGAATTGAGAAAGTTTACGAGGACAGGGGCAATGCTGAGCTTATCAGAGTCCGAGCGGCGTGAAAAGGCGCAGGAACTGATGGATTTAGCTGAAAAGATTGCATATAGTGAAGGAATATCGGAGGAAGAGGCGTATAATCGGTATTTGAAATACAGACCGAGAGATGAGCGGTTGCAGGAGCAGGCAAAACAGATGGTTTTTGCAGAGAGCGAGGTCGATGCAGGTTTGCTGGCTGGGTGTGCTGCGAACGGTATCCGAGAGATCAGCGTTATGCCGGACGATGAGTACATGAACTATTTAGCGACAGATTGCGTTGACGCTTTGTTCCCACCGAAGAACGGCAATCAGATAAAATAAATATCGCAAAGCACTTGCAATGCAAATAATAATAGCGTATACTGTAAGCAGAAAATATAGGCAATACATTTTTGAGAGGAGTGTTTTCACATGGCAACTAAGGGAAATATGACGTTGCGCATTGAGCCGGAGCTGAAGAAAGAAGCAGCGGCGTTATTTCAGTCGCTTGGATTGGACTTGAGCACCGCTACGGGTATTTTCTATCGTCAGGCATTGCGTTATCATGGTCTGCCGTTTGAGATTCGTCTGGATGAGCCGAACGCTGAGACGAGAGAGGCTATTGATGAAGTCCAGAGAATGAAGAAAGATCCTGCGATCGGCAAAACTTACACTGATGTTGATGCCATGATGAAGGAGTTGCTGGCATGAAGTACAGTGTACGCCCGACCACGAAATTTCAGAAAGATCTGAAACGAGTGCAGCGGAGAGGATATGATTTGTCTTTGCTGACGGACATCATCAAAAAACTCGCGGAAGGTGAAACCCTGCCAGAGAGGAACAAGGATCACCGTTTGGCTGGCGATTATTCTGGTTGCAGGGAATGTCATATCACGCCGGACTGGTTGCTGATCTATGAGGTGGCAGACGGCGAGTTGTTCCTTTATCTCACCAGAACGGGGACGCACAGCGACTTGTTCTAAGAGGAGTGGTGTGCCGGATGGCAAAGACGATCAAGGAAATTGCGGCAGAATGTAAGGTGTCTGAACAGGCAATTCGCGGGTGGTGTCGGCGAAACCATGTTGCGAAAGATGCGAAAGGAAGTTTCGCAATTAGCGAAAGCCAAAAACGCAAGCTATATCTACACTATTTGGGGGTAGCGCGAAACGAAGTTGCGAAACCTGCGAAAGCAAGTTGCGAAACTTACGAAACCTCTGAAACAGTGCTGATTTCAATGTTGCAGAAAGAATTAGACCGCAAGGACGCGCAGCTTTCTGCGAAAGATGAGCAGATCAGAGAACTGAACGTAAGATTGTCCGAGTGCAGTGCAGCATTGCTTGCAGCACAAGAAACCGCACGCGCTGCACAAGCGCTCCACGCAGGGACAATGCAGCAGCAGCTTGCCGGTGAGGAAGATCGTGCAGCTGATAGCGGGACGGAGGAGCAGGCCGTGCCGAACAAGCGGCGATGGTTTAGTCGGTTCTTTCGGAGATAAAGGATGCGCATTGATGGGATACTGACTGAATACGAAAAAGCCCCAGTAGAACAACTGGGGCTTTCTGCATTTTGTTTTAGGCTTAATCTGTTTTGTATAAGCGAGGATACTTTTGGCTGATACTGGGTAGGTATTCTTGATCAATCCATTCTTCACTATAGCCACAGATGCAGCAAACATACCTTGTATAATGAAGGTGTGGGAGATATATTGCAAGCTACCTAAAGTGTTACCACTTTAGAGCTTGTGAGGGGGCTGCACCCCCTTCAATCCCCTGCTTGGAGAACGCCGCGAACGAAAGAAAGAGAGGTTTCCCATGTTGTACGAAGATCGGAAAAAAGAAATCAAAACCATCAAAGAGCGGACACTCGTTTTGAAATTGTCCGATGCTGATTGCGACCGTATTTTGCAAAAAGCCACCAGCCACAGCATGACGGTTTCTGAGTTGCTGGAGAGCTTCATCGGTGATCTGGTTGATGGCACTTTCACCAATGGTTCGGATGAACGCTATCTGGCCGAGGACTGGTTCAACCGCTGCGGCTTCGAGCGTGATGATAAGAGAACACTGCTGTGGCATTTGCTGGAGCAGCATGCAGACCTCGAAAATTTTATCGAACTTTATGAGGAGAACGAAGAATACAAATCGCATCCAGAGGAGTTTGAGGAGCAACGCGAAGAATACGAAATGGAGCCGGGAGCAACGTTCTGGTTTGAGGAAGAATTGCAGTATTGTCTGGACGATTGGAAGCCGAGCAGATTGAGTATGGCCGAAGAAGTAGAGGCAATCCGAGATTATGTACAGACAATGAAAAACTTCAAGGGAGAATAACTGCGGTGGCAAATAAGAGTAGACCGAAGCAGCTCTCATTCCGAGTTAGTGAGGAGGAATGGGAGCTGCTGCAACAGAAAATTTCTGAAAGTGGCATGAACCAGCAGAGGTATATTTTATCCTGTGTATTGGGGAAGAAAGTCGTGAATACAGACGGCATTATAGCAATCATGCCAGAATTAAGACGGCAAGGCGTGAACCTAAATCAAATTGCTCAAAGGCTTAATGAGCGTGGTTATATTGACTACAAAAAAGAACTGTCAACAGTGCTGAATGAGGTGAATAATGTATGGCAGTTATTAAAGCCGTATCTTCCAGAGCTGGAATAAAGACAATTCTTAATTATGTGATGAAAGAAGAAAAAACAGAGCAAAAGTTACTTAGTTGCTTAAATTGCACACCAGACATGGTTCAAGAACAAATGGAATTTACAAAACGTCTATGGGGGAAAAATGGTGGGCGAACGTATAAACATTTTGTTCAGAGTTTTGCACCGGAGGAAAATATAGATCCGGTGCAGGCGCACCAGATCGCGTGCCAGCTGGCGGCTTCACGCCCAGAGTGGCAAGACTTTGAGGTGCTGATTGCCACCCACGAGGACAAGAAGCACATACATACGCATTTCGTAGTGAACAGCGTGAGTTGCGTAGACGGCCACAAGATTCAGCAGAGCAAGGCGGAGCTACAGGCCATGAAAGATTATTCTGACCAGCTGTGTGCGAAATATGGGCTGCATATCACCGAAAAGGGAAAGACCTTTGACGGACAGGAGCGAGAGGAAACGGCAGCGTTCAGCAAGGACACCTATCAGTTGCTCAAAAAGGCCGAGCAGGGCGAGGTAAAGAGCTATGTGCAAGATATTGCGCTGGCGATATTGGACTGCCGAGAACAGGCCACCAGCCGTACAGACTTTGTGCAGCGTATGAATGAGCGAGGATACGGCGTAGACTGGCAGGACAGCCACAAATATATTACATTTACAGACTTAAAACGGCAAGAGCAGGGCGAAAAGCAGTGCAAAATCCGCAATAACAAGCTGGAGAAGTATTATAACATGAACTTTGGAAAGGAGAGCTTGGAACATGAGTTTGAGGGCAATGCACGAAGCCAGCAAACAGAGCAGCGTGCAAGAGAACAGCTCGCAGCTGATCGAGAAGCAAAGGCAGACAATCGAACAACAGGAGCAGACAATATTGGAGCTTTCATCGCAAATATCGCTGCTCAAGTCGGAAATGCAGAAGCTGGCAGACAAGAACGCGCAGCTGAACGAAGCCGACGAAGTGCAGGAGATACAGAAAGAGAACGCAGAGCTAAAGAAGCAAAACGAGAAGCTGAAGCAAGTATGCGCCGACACCGGAGAGATGATCTCGAACTTTAAGAAAGAAACAGAGAAGTTACAG
The DNA here is from genome assembly GCA_001917135.1 of Acetobacter sp. 46_36. Lineage (GTDB taxonomy): Bacteria > Pseudomonadota > Alphaproteobacteria > RF32 > CAG-239 > CAG-267. Next base: position 2,188 of record MNTT01000002.1, on the reverse strand, counting down.
AAACAAAAGAAGCTGCTAATAGGCGTAGTAAACACTCTTATGGAGAAATGTATGGGGGTAACTGCGGAAACGCAGGATATTCAAACAAAGAAATCACTCTTTGGGCGAGTAAAGGGCCTGACATGGGAGCGATGGCAGAGAATAATAAATGCTGTGACTACATTAGGTGCAACGGTACAGGCGTGCAATAGGACATTAAAGGCACAACCTAAAGCAGCAGTAGAGAGAAAAAAGAGTATCAGAGTGCAACTCCAAGAAATTAAAGAGAAACACGGCACGAGGAATTGATACCCCATCGTGCCGTTACTATAAAATAAGCACAAGCCCAATGCGGTCGAAAATCGACCGTATTGGGCTTGTCGGGAAAAGGTAAAATTTCAAGTGGACCTAACAGGGAAAAGTATTAATTAGCAATATTATTGTGATAGTATATATATATACTATGAATACAAGAATAAATGGTGATGAGTAAAATAATCCATGTAGTACATAAGATAAATGTATGGTTAGCAAGCGAATATGGAGAGTACACTATAGCATCAGTAGAGACAACATTTTCATATAATAGATGGAGTATTGCACTATAAATGATGTTTGTGGAAGATAGCAAAAGAAGATAGAGATAAATAACGACAAGTCCAATAGCTTGGGCATATAATGAAAATCTAATGGATTGGACGATATTATGAGTTGCAGAAAGGTTTAGTAATAATAGTATAATGATACTGACAATGATTAGTCCGCCAGCCCAACCGCTAATAATATTTTGTTCGATAAAAAAAACCAATGAGAAAATAATGGTGAATACAGTGAGAAGAACGTGGATTGTATAATATATATTATTCTTGCCGAAATTTCTATTCATAGAAACAGAACGTTGTATAATGATAAAATGTGTTGTTATCATTATACAAAATAGGATAAGTGTTATAATGATAGTAAATGTAGGAGAAAGAATACACTTGGAACTATTAGATTGCGTAGGTTGAGAGGCAAAAATTATAAAGAAAAGTATAATAAATGTCCTAAACAGTATAGTGCTTTTTTTGAGAATCATATATGTATCTCCCTTAGAAAAGTTAATTGTGAATAGCGAATATACACAGGACTCATAATATTAAATAATATTATGAGTCCTGTGTATTTGCCATATGTTTATTTGGTTGTCGCAGTTGTTGTTTTTGTCGCAGTTGTATTACCATAATATCCAGCGGGAAGTGTAATTGCGGCTCCAGCAGAAATTCTATACTTATGTTTACTTTGTAATTTGGTAAATTTTCCATCAAAGGAGAAGATAGATGCATCTGATCCGTGATCAGAAAAAGATGCAACGTATTTACCAGATTCAACATCAAAGAGGTTTACAGTAACTCCGGCATAAGATATGGTTACGTTTGGGCGTATGGTGATAACAGTTGTAAAATCGATAGCATCTTTTGTAGTACTAGTACCAAGGAATAAATACCAATTCAGTGTTTCAACCTTTGCCAAGGACACATCGTCAGTAGAGGTGTCTTCAGAAAGCAACATACTATCATATGCTTGCTGAATATCTTTGGGAAGTTCAGCAAATTTTTCAGGTTCAAAATAGCGATATAGGTCTCCATAGGTAGACGTACTTTGAGGAGTAAAACCCTCAACTTCATCAGAAGCATCTATGGCACCAGCAGTACACAAAGAGGCAGAAAATATAAGGATCATACAGAGAAAAGCCGAAAATACGTGGGGGATTTTTTTCGTAAGAACTCCTTTCCAGCGCATCTGGTTAGTTGCTGCTAACATAAGTATACTTGATATATAATGGATGGCGCAATACACAAAATCGACAAATAAAATAGAACGATTTTAGGTATATTGCAATATAAGGATTACTTATTGAAGTATACGATTTATTGGAACTTAGACGGAAATTACAGAAAATGATGATTTAGAGTAGGTAACTTGACACCCTCGTGCCGTTACTGTAAAATATGGACAAGCAAATACGGTCGAAAAGCGGCCGATTTTTTTGTCGGGAAAAGGTAAACAAACTGTATTGATAATATAACGCCCTCATAGGGGACTGCTAGGGGTATTTAGAGGAGTGTCGGAGATGGTCGAAAAGTGACCGATTTTTTTGTCGGGAAATGGTGAAAAAAAATTCATTGATAATATAACGACCTGAATAGGGGGGCGAGGGGATGGTAGA
>MNTT01000008.1 GCA_001917135.1 Acetobacter sp. 46_36 | reverse complement strand
CGACGTGCTGCGGCGTGAGCCAAAGCCAAAGGAAAGAACCGGCAGGGGGCTGCCGGTTCTTTTGTGTTGGGAGGAAAAGGAGGACGGAAGAGGGGGCAGACGGTAAAACCTAAGTCGGGGTGGAAATTCCGCGGGTTGGGATTATCTTGTAGGGGATTATTTTTTATAAGTGAAAACAGAGGAGGAAATGATGAAATTATGCAGAGATGAACTGTTGCTGTTAGGCGGCATTTATCAGGTTGCGGCATTAATTGTGTCTTTGTTTACGTCTGATATTGCCTACGCTGTTAACGGCGTGCTTTATATTTTGTTCTGGATTGCCGTGCTGGCAATTGCCTTTAACTGGGTTCCGGGATTTGTTTTTCAATTGAATGACCGTTTTCCGCGGATTTCGGTATTTCTGGCATCTATCGGCTGGATACCGTATTTTGCCGTTTTGTATGCATTGTTTTCGGCTGCGGTCGATTTTATGGTTTCGGGTTCGGACAGCGTTACCGTGTTCTTAAACAATTATATGCCGGTGTATGACGTTTATATGGCAGCGATTATCCTTTCCCTGCTGTATGCCGCCTATAAGGTCTTTTATAAGAAAGAAGACCTGGCAATGACCTGTGAGCCGATTACCAGATAATAATTATTACTGCTGGGATTTTTGAAGCAGCCTGTTTGGGGACAGGCTGCTTATTTGTTTAATCGTTGGGGAAGGTTTCTTTTATTTGGGTGATGTTTGCGCATAATCCGTCGGAGGCGGTTTCAATAAGGATGCCCCACAGAGTGATTTCTTTGCTGTTGGCGGGGGTGAGCCGGTTTTGCACCGTCAGTTTTTCCGCCAGCCTATCCATCGGCGCCTGAGGTTCAAAACCCAGAACAGATTCAAAGTCGCCGCACATGCCGACATCGGTAATATAACCGGTTTTTTGCGGAAGAATTCTTGCGTCGGCGGTCGGGACATGGGTATGGGTTCCGGCAACAAGGCTGACGCGTCCGTCAAGATAATAGCCGAGGGCAATTTTTTCAGAAGTGGCTTCGCCGTGAATATCAATCAAAATCGCATCAATGTTTTTGCCGAGCGTATATAGTTTCAGCAGGTTATCGAGCGGTTCGGTTATGCTGTTGACCGGTGGCATAAACAGGCGGCCGAGCACCTGTGCGAACAATACTTTTTTGCCGGCGGTTTCAATTATCTGCCAGCCTCTGCCGGGGAGATTTTCAGGATAATTCAACGGACGGACGATTTTTTTGTTCTGGTCAAGATACGGATAAATTTCCCGCTGCTGCCAGATATGGTTGCCGGTGGTCAGACCGTCAGTTCCGGCATTAAGCAGGTCGTCAGCAATTCCCGGGGTCAGCCCGAAACCGTGTGCGGCGTTTTCTCCGTTGGCGATGACAATGTCAATATGGTATTTTTGCTTTATTTCAGCCAGATGTTTAACGATAACGTTTCTGCCGGCGCGACCGACAATGTCTCCGCAATATAGTATCTTCAAGTCTGCGTCCTTACAGAATTGGCTGCACCGTTACGCGGCGGCAGCTGGTTTTGCTAAAAAAGGCGGACCGCCCAGACCGTAAATCAGTTCATTCTATCCGATACCCGCAAGATAAGGTGGGCACCATATAACAGGACCACGATCCTGCCAGTGACAGTTCCCTAATAAGTAGTGTTGGCCCGGAAGACATGCGGATTTCTACGCGAAGGGCAGTCCATTATTTATATATGTCATATTATACGGATTTTAACTGAAGTGCAACAGATTTTATCGCTTCATTTAAAGAATTTATATTTTGCGCCAATTCCGCGTCAAGAGAAGATAATTCTTCTTCTGATATGGGGGAATGAGTGTTCTGCTCTGACGTTGCTGTCGCGGAAGCCGGTGATGCGGGTGCTGGTGTCGAAGATGCCTGAGCGGCCGGCGGCGTTGCAGCAGGGGGGAGCGAAGCGGCAGGGGCGGGCGCGGATGAAACGGTTTTCTTCAATTCGCTCAATTCATCAGCAAGCAATAAGCCGACCATTGCCAAAAGTTGATTTTCGTTAATGTGACCAAGGGCGGAAGTTAGGGATTTGGCTTTTTCATCGAGCAGACGACCTAGTTTCATTATCTGAATTTCCTGGCCGTTATCGCAGGAAATCGGATATTCGCGGTAGTTTATGGTAATGATGACCTGTGCCATTATTTCACCGCCTTGCCGAGAGAAGCGATAACGGCGTCAATACGCGCGGCTTTGTCGGCGATTTGATGACGAAGGACGGAAAGTTTGTCTGCCTGATTTTTATTTTGCGCAGTGGAATGTTCAGCGGCTTGTTTCAATTCAGCGGCAGTTTCCTGCAGTGATTGCAGGGCGGCGGCTGTTTGGGGGAAATATTTTGCCTTGGTTTCCATTTTTGACTTCCGTTTCTGAAAACAATATGTTATGCTGTAAATATTATTAAGGCTTAAACATGGGATTTACAAGAGGCAAAAAGACTTATGCAAAAGTTTATCGTACGGGTGGAGAGTGAAGAAAAACGTTTTTCGGATAAAATGGAGGGCGAGTGCTATGCGTTGAACGCGGCGCTCGATGAGGAATATTGCCGGGAATTTGTCGAGAAAGCTGCAGCGGAAAGCCGGATTGTGCTGTTTTACGGAGAGGGTGCGGTAAAAACGGCGGTGCATTTGGGAGCGGACGGGGTTATTCTGGACTTGGGCGTCGAGGGGCTTAAAGAAAAAATGGCGGCAGTGCGAAAAGAACTGGGCAAAAGCGGCGTAGTCGGGCTTTTTACGCGCAACCGGCGGCATGAAAGTATGATTGTATCTGAGGCAGAGCCTGATTTTGTTGTTTTTAAGGTGTGGAAAGACGGTTTTGAGAGTGTCAGGGAACTGACAGACTGGTATAATGATTTTTTTCTTATTCAATCGGCTGCATGGATTATGGAAGACGGCGTTCCGACGGAAGAACTGCGGACGGATTTTGTGATAAAATAAAAGTGAAGTTTTGTTGTTAAATTTGAGTAAATAAAAAAACGGCGGTTCCTGTGTGGAACGGCCGTTTTTTTATTGGTTAATTATAACCAGCCGAGGGAACGGGCTTTTTCTTTGGCTTCTTTACAGAGGAATCCGTGTTTAGCCTGAGTAAGGATAACCTCTGCTGTGCAAGAGGGGAGTTTTGTCCAAATACGATTTTTGTTGCAAAATAAAATTTATGGAGTATGTTTGCGGGCAGGAATGTTTTTCCTGCTTCGACTGCGGGTCGAACGGGGAAATGACGGTTCAAAAAAATCAGATTGTAACATTGTAAATATGGAGAACGAATAAATGAAACAGTTAGCCGGATCAATCAGAATTGGCTGGGTTATCGAATACAAAGGGAAACCTTGGACAATCACCAAAGCACAGCACATCAAGCCGGGCAAAGGCGGAGCTTTTATGCAGGTTGAAATGAAGTCTGTTGAAGAAGGAACCAAAACCAACGAACGTTACAGAACCGAAGATACGATTGAAAAAATGATGGTTGAGGACAAAGACTGCCAGTTTTTGTTTGAAGACGGTACCGGTTTGAACTTTATGGAATCGGAAACGTTTGAACAGTTCTCCATGCCGGCTGATATTTTGGGCGATTCGCGTCCGTTCTTGACAGAAGGCATGGTTGTGCGGATTTCGCACATTAACGACCGCCCGATTTCGGTTCAGCTGCCGCAGCAGGTTGTTTGCACCGTGGTTGAAACTGAACCTGTCATCAAAGGGCAGACGGTTACGTCTTCCTACAAACCGGCGGTCTTGGACAACGGTATGCGCATCGGGGTGCCGCCCTTTATTGCGACAGGCGAGAAAATCGTTGTCGGAACCGAAGAAGCCAACTATGTAGAGAGAGCGAAATAATGGCATATATTTCCCCGATGCTGACCAATATCGTTACGGCGGTAAAAAAGGCATCAATTAACTTAAACCGTGATTTCAGCGAAATTGAGCGTCTGCAAAACTCAGTCAAAGGCAGTATGGATTTTACCAAAATTGCTTTTGATAAAATTCAGAAAGGGCTGAAAAACGAACTGGGCAAGATTCTGCCGGCGCTGCCTGTCGTGATGGTGAGCGAAAAAGTGCCGCAGAGCGGGATGTTCCTCATCCTTTCCGGTATTGAGGGATTGGCCAATTTTGCACACGGTAATCCGGAATTTGCGATTTCCGCGGCACTGATGGACGGACAGACTGTTTTGGCCGGCGTGGTTTACAATCCGGCACGCGACGAATTGTTTTTTGCAGAGAAAGGCAAGGGGGCGTTCAAGGAAGGCTTCCGCAGCCACGAGCGCTTGCGTGTGGCTGCACGTCAGGAACTTGACGGGGCTTTGGTTGCAGTCAGACCGACGGCAAATGATGCAGAATTGTCGGCGAAGATTGTCAACAATACGCTGCGTTTATGCCATGATGTCCGTATCAGCGGTGCAACGGCGCTGGATTTGGCATACGTTGCGGCCGGGAAGCTGGACGGCGTTATTGCTCCGGCAACGATGCTGGCGAGTATGGCGGCAGGAATCCTGCTGGTCAAAGAAGCCGGCGGACTGGTTCTGGATATGGAGCAGGAAGATACGCGCACCGAAGATTTGCCGATGGTTTTGAATTCGGGGAATCTGATGGCGGCAAGCTTTAACCTGAGCCAGAAAATTGCCAAGATTTTAAAATAAGTTTAAAATTTTACAAAATTATGCTTGCAATCTATAAAAGCGTAGTGTATAAGGTGCATAAATTTTTGTGAAGTTTAGTTTTTGGAGATAATAATGAAAAAAGGAATTCATCCCGAGTATCACGAAATTACGTATGTAATGACCGATGGTACGGAAAAGAAAGTTCACTCGACCTGGGGCAAGGCTGGCGACAAGATGACTCTGGAAATTGACCCGAAGTCTCATCCGGCTTGGACAGGCGTACACCGCATGGTTGATTCCGGCGGACAGGTCGGTAAGTTTAACAGCAAGTTTGCCAAATTTGGTTTGAAAGCTGCCAACTAAGCTGTTTTACATTTAGACTTTTGACAGAGGCCTGTATGAAAATGCAGGCTTTTGTTTTCGGAAACCGTAGAGGCAGCGAATACAGAGTTCGGCGATAAAGTTTGTGTAGAAAACGCTTAAAATTGCTTGTCATCGGACAAAAACGGGGTAAAGTACGGATAAATACTTTTTTGTTTTGATAAAAGTTGAGTTTTTTTGTAAAGAAAGGATGATAATATGACAGCACCTTTGATGCCGAAAGCAACGGCTGTCTGGCTGGTGGAAAATACCACGCTGACATTTAAGCAAATTGCGGATTTTTGCGAATTGCACGAGTTGGAAATTCAGGCGATTGCCGACGGGGACATCGCTTATAACATCTTGGGAGTAAGCCCGGTTGCCAACGGCCAGCTGAGCGAAGAGGAAATCAAGCGTTGCGAAGCTGACGAAAAGGCTGTGCTGGTTGCGACTCCGCTGGAGAAAAACGTTAAGGAAAGAAATGCAAAGGCGAAGAAAGTTCTTTCTCCGACTCAGCGCGCGGAGAAGCCGAATGCGATTTTATGGATTATCAAGAATTGTCCTGAAGTTATTGATTCGCAGATTTGCAAGCTTATCGGGACGACAAAGCCGACGATTGCTTCCATCCGCGAAGGAACTCACGGCAATATGGCCAATCTGCGTCCGGTAAATCCGATGGCAGTCGGGCTTTGCTCGGAAAAAGAGCTGGAAAAGGCTATGCTTATTTCACAGCAGCAAGCGGAGTTGAAAGAAAGCCGCGGCAAGAAAAAGTCGAAAAAGAAGACTGCCAAGAAAACGGTTCCGCAGACGGAAACGGCGGATACGGCTCCGAAGAAACGCGGCAGGCCGAAGAAAGATGCGGCGGAAAAGACTGTTGCAAAAGGAAAATCTGCCAAGAAAACCAAAGAAACTGCGGCAGATGTAAAGGCTGAGTAAGTACAGAGCGCTTGAGCGGGCGAAACGGCCGATTTTGGGTTTGGCATAGAGGCCGGATTGTATGAGTTGCCAAGGTTCTTAATGAGAGAGACGGGTTTCCGTCTCTTTTTTATGTGGTGAGAGTAATGCGGTGAGTGTAAAATGTTGCGGGAGATGAAAATAAAAAACCTTGAAATCCGGAACCTGTAACAGGCGGGATTTCAAGGCGAAAATTATTTCATTTCTTCATCTGCACCAGAGGTGTAAGTGGAGCCATTTATAATTTTCTGTGTCCATTTCGGAGCAATCCAATTAAGGATGGCGTAACCTCCGACAATGATAGCGGCGATTACTACTCCTAAAAAGATTGAGACAGCAATCAATCCGAGCGGATTGTCAAATATACTGTCAATACCTGAAATGAACGCCATAATGCTTCCCGCTATCGCGAAGAGCACGAACACGTTAAGGTACGTGTTTAAAGTTTCTTTTTTCATTTTTTTATATTTTAGTGATTTTCTTTAGCTGTTGCTGCCGAGGTAAAAAAGGCAGGTTGTACAGATACAATCAGGAAAATCACCACAAATACAAGCAATGAAAGGTTCCTAATTATAAAGATATCTATACGTTAACATTTGCAATATAGCATATTTTCGGGCAGTCGTCAAATAAAAAATTACGAGCTAATAAATATACCTACCTAAATGTATAAAATGCTTGCACTTTGAAATTATTCTGATATATATAATAAATGAAAAGAGGTTTGAGAATTTGTAAGGGGTATGTGTCATGAAACATTTGATAGAGGTGTATCCTTTTGCGTACCATAAGATTTTGGGCGGGCAGCGTAAAATAGATTTGCGTTTATATCTTAAAAGGTTTCATAATATCCGAGTCGGCGATACGATAGAATATGTCAATGCTGAAACGAAGAGCTGTTTGCTGCGCGAGGTAAAAGGGATTGCGCTGTTTCAGGATTTTAAAACATTGATAGACATGCTGCCGCCGGAGATGATTGGTTATCATGACAGAGAGGAAATCCGGCTGCGGGTAGAACGCCAGTATTCAAAGGAAGAGCAGCAAAAATACGGCGTATGCGCCTTGTTTATTGCCGAACCGGAAACGGCCAAAGTCGTAAAAATGAACTTTTTGGAACGAAGCGCATAACGGTTTGGAATAGCTGTGGCTGCGTTTATCGGCTAAAAGATGGTGCGGGGGTGCAACGCGTGGCGGTTCTGGAGTGCACCAGGAACAAAATTGCCAACGGGAGCGCTTATTGTCTGATTAGAAATGTTTGCAGAAAGCCGTGCGCAGTTTTTTACCGACATGTCCCAAATCTGCAATAATTTCGATTTCGGCATTGTTCAGGGAACGGTACAAATCCCATGCGCCTTTTAACGGGCAGCACATGTCGAGGCGGTTATGGACAATCAGGGTCGGGATGTTTTCGATTTTTTCAATGTTTTTCAGAATTTCGTTATCTGCCAGAAAATAACGGTTGGCGGCATAATATAAACCGATGCGCGCGGAAGTTATCGCAGCGTTGTCAATCGGCACCTCTTTAAATCCGGCATCCAGCCTGCCGAGCTGGTATTCGTAATGAACCATATATTTTATGGCAGTCTGAATAGAGCCGAGGTCTTCCGAAAACAGGAGTTTGGCATAGTGGGTATAGGGGTTTTCCCCTTCGCTCTGGCGGCGGATTTCTTCCAGCAGGTCGGGATAAAACAGGCCGCTGTCCCGGAGCATCCATTCCATATCTTCGCGGCGGGCGAGAAATACGGCGTACAGACAAATCCGTGCGATGCGTTCGGGATATTTTTCGGCAAAAAGAAGTGCCAGGGTGGAGCCCCAAGAACCGCCGGCCACCGTAACCGGTTCGCAGATGTTCAGATATTCCAACAGGCGGTTGGCATCTTTAACCAAGCGTTTGGTGTCGTTCAGGGAAATGATGTCTTCGGTTTTGGAGCGTCCGCAGCCGCGCTGGTCAAACATGATAACGCGCTGCTTTTTCAGGTTAAAATAGTTTCCGTGGCTGTCTTTACAGCTGCCGCCGGGACCACCGTGAAAAAACAGAACCGGCTCGCCTTTGGGGTTTCCCATCTGCTGGTAATATATTTCATGCCCTTCAAATTCGGGCAGATATCCTTTGTCGAAAACTTTATTGTTGAAAAATCCGAACATTATTTTCCCTTTTGATGATACTTTTGATAGTGTTACGGACAGGTTTCCCGCTGGAATCAGTGTCGTTGGTAAACCGTTAATATTTATTTAAATTTGGGGATAAAATATGAAAATCGTGGGGACGGCGATTATTGCCGATAAGGAAGGGCGGATTTTAATCGGCCAAAGGCCGGAAGGAAAAGATTTGGCAGGGCTGTGGGAATTTCCGGGCGGCAAACAGGAAGCCGGCGAAACGGTTGAACAATGCATTGTCCGGGAAATTCGCGAAGAGCTCGGCGTATGCTGCCGTGTCGGCAATTTTCTGATGTCGACGTCGAAAGCTTATCCGCACGGCGAATTCAAATTGATGTTTTATCGGGCGGAATTGGACGGAACGGCAGAACCTCAACCGCTGGTGCATCAGGAGTTGCGCTGGGTGCGTCCGGAAGAGCTGGCGCAGTATGCTTTTCCGCCGGCAGATGTGGAAATTATAAATTTTCTGCGCGGCACTCCGGAGAATTAACGGCAGGGTTTTAGCGGAGGAAGCTTGCCCGGCGAAGTTTCATGGGCGGTTAAAGCGAGCGGATTCCGACGGGCGGCTGATGACGTTGAAGTTCGGGGGAAGGGACACCAGAGGAAAGTTTAACGGCAAGAGCCGTGGATAAGATTGAAATACAGGTATTTTATTAAAGTTTTTTTAGTTTTTTCGGTTTTATAATTGCGGACAGAGAGTTTATGCAAAAGAGCCGGGAGACTAAGAGATGGCCTTTAAGAACAAATCAATGACAATCGGAGCGGCGATTTTCTGTCTGGGAACATTAGTTCCGGCAGTTACAGGCGCTTATGCAATCAGCCCGATGGAGATATACCGTCAGGCCAGGCAGCAAAATGAGGTTTTTTTGCAGAAATTGTCCCGTTACCGGAATGCGTTTGATATGCAGGATAAAGACGGCAATACGGCGTATTGCATCGCGTTAAGGTATAATGACGTTTCAGCGCAGGAAATTCTGGAAAAATATGGTGCGGATACCGGACATTCGTGCGTGGAAAGCATTGAACGGGAAAAGGCGGAAAAAGCGCGCCGGGCGGAACGGAATGCAGCGGCAAAACGCCGGAGATTTCGTTCGTCGGAGGGCGTGTTTGCAGATTCCGGCAATAATTACCTGTGGTGGGGGCTGGGCGCCCTTGCCGTCGGCGGCGGAGTTGCAGCATTGGCCGGAGGCGGAGGCAGCGGCAGCAGCGGTGAAATACACGGGCCGTCGGGAACGTATGGCAAGGTTTATCTGGGAACAGGAGAACCCAGCGGTTCGCTGACTAAAGTTGATGCTAATGAATTTCGGACGGCGGAATATAATCGGAGTAACTTTTTGGAAGGCATTAATGCCGCCGAGGCGTACAGCTATATGTACAGCAAAGATGACAGAGGCCTGCTCTACAGCCATCAGGCAAATTCAGACGAAGCTTTGAAGAAGGTAAAAGTCGGGGTTATTGATACGGGTGTGTTCCATAACCGGGATTTGGACGGGAAAATTGTCGGTTCGTATGACATTAACAGTTACAATACGGCGGGCGACGTCAGAGGCAAGATTGCCGGGAATATGCATTACTATATTTTTTCCAAAGACGGAAGCTATTATTTTCTGCAGGTAGATACCAGCGATATGTCGGCGACGGTCGGCAATGGAAAACGCGGGCCAGCCCTGACGCCAAGCGAATTGGATAACATTTTGGCTCAGGTCGGGCTGACGCAGGGGGATTTTGAGGTAATGAACGGCGGCGGCGGAAGCAATCCCGGAACTTCGCTGATGGGCAAATTTGACCCCGACGATATTAATACATGGTGGGAGGTGGCGACTAATCTCAGCCATGGTACCCATGTCGCGGGGATTATTGCCGGCAATAAAAATGATATGGGAAGCCATGGCGTTGCTTTTGAAAACGGCGAGATTGTTGCGGCAAGCTGGGATATGGGCACAGATATTTCAGCTACGGTTAAAGATATGGTTGACAAAGGCGTGGAAGTTTTTAACAACAGCTGGGGATATAATGCCGTTGACGGCTGGAATGCGGGCAATGCAGAAGAACTGGCCAATACTTCTGACGCTGAGGCGTATGCCTATGCCGCTAAAAACGGAGCGGTTTGGGTACAGGCGACCGGCAATGACGGTTATCACGACGCGGCAATCCATGCCGGTCTCGGTAATGTGGATTTATCGCAATACGGGTATGACGGTCCGGGAGAATATGAGGCTCCGTTTTTGGCCGTTGCAGCTTTGGATTACAGTACAAAAGACGCATCGGCGCCGTCCGGATATCTTGCGGGATATTCCAACTGGTGCGGTTCCGCCTCCGGGTACTGCCTGGCAGCGCCGGGAACGGATGTTGAGTCAACGGGCGCCGTTACCGAAGGGTTTATGGATGAAAGCGGAACGTCCATGGCTACGCCGGCAGTGGCGGGAAGCGTGGCTCTGCTGATGGGGTATTATCCGTGGCTTTCGGCGCAGAATGTGGCCTATATTCTGCTGGAAACGGCAAATGACCAGGGCGAATATGCCGACAGTGCAAAATACGGGCAGGGCGCTCTGGATCTGGAAGCGGCGGTTACGACGCCGATAGACGGTTTGAGGCTGGCTTCATCGTCATCGTTTAATTCGCTGACGCCGGTCGGAATTTCCAAATTGTCGCTGTCTTCTTCGATGCAGAACAAAATCCTGAAGGCACTGCCGAAGACGGTTACGGCTTTTGACGCATTGAACCGGCCGTTTGAATACAGCACGGAAAACCTGGTCAATACGACGCACGCTTCAAACGCGAATCTGCGCAATGCTGTGTCGCGTCTGGCAATGGGCGGAGCAAAGAAAACGGTCAAAGACGAACGCACCGGTTTTGCCTTTACGACCAGCGAGAGCATGGACAACGGCGGAAGGGCCGGGCTGGCGACGATGGAAGTCGTGAACGAAACAGACAGCGGAAGCACGCGCTTCTACTATGCCGAAAACAGTAAATATGATACGCCGGAGAGCGTGTTGGCGCCGACGTCAAATCCGTATTTGGCGATGAATGAGGCCTATGGGGCGGAGAATATGTTGAAACTCAGCGATACGTCGCGGCTTAAACTCTCGCTGCAGACCGGCGAGAACGGTCTTTACGAACGCGATTATGAGCAGGACAACCATTCGTTTACGGAACGTTCTTATGCATTTTCGGGCGAATACAGCTTTAATATGACGGATTATCTGGAAATTGCGACTTTGGGCGGTATGCTGATGGAAAACGATGCGCTGCTCGGGATGAACGGAACCGGCGGTTTCGGCATTAAGGATTCGTCAACCTATTATATGGGGTTGCGGGCGGCGTTGAACCTGACGCCGAACCTGTCGCTGGTTGCCGCTTATTATCGCGGCTATACGCAGGGGGCGGATACACCGATGCTGGCGATTTCGGATTTGCAGACGGAAAGCTTTATGCTGGCGGGTGAGTATCGCCTAAATGCGACGGACAAGGTCGGAATCAGCCTGTCGTCGCCGCTGTCGGTCGTCAAAGGGCGGGCATCGCTGTTGTATGCCAACGGACGGGACAATAATTCGGATACGATATATCTGAACAAATTGACAACGTCGCTGACGCCGGAGGCGAAAGAATATGATTTGGGATTGTATTACCAAGGGCAGCCGAAAAAAGATTTGAGCCTGACCGGAAAAGTGCAGGCACGCTTTAATGCTGACGGCGAAAAGGGCGTTACCGATTATATCGGCATCGTCGGGGTGCAGAGTGCGTTTTAGGAAAAAAAACGTGCCGCCATGATAGCGGAGGGACGGGAGGCTGGAGGTTTGCCGTGGCGATGAGAGCAGCGATGCGGACAGACTGGATCTGCGGCGGGATACGCTGCGGTTGCAGCGAGGGTTAGCGGTATGGCTGATTAAGGCTGCAGCGGGGGCGTGGCGACGGGATTGCAATGTTACAGACGCAAAAAAAACACCGGAGAGTTTGCAACTCTCGGGTGTTTTTGATTTTTGGGCGGGTACGTCAGATGCGAAAAGCGCGGGAATTAGGCGCAAAGGACGCGGTATGAATCCTTTTCTCCTCTGCATTCAGCAAAACGCAGAACCTTGTAAGTTCTTTTCAGTTCAGCGAAAGTTTTTTCGGTGAACACCGTTTCAGTGGTTTGTTCAATCAGGCAACCGTTGTGCCATGGAACGTAGAATGTGCCTTTTTCGGTTTCTATTTCCCAAGCAATGAACGATATTCCCTTTTCCTGCAGTTGTCCCAATCGGATTTGAACTTTTTTGAAAATTGTCAGCATGATGTCGGACAATTTCTTTTTGTTCAAAAAGATTGGACAGATTTCAGGAACGAAACGTCCCAGTTTCCATAACTGCCGGTATGAGCAGCCGGTACGGTAGTAAACAGCCATTACACTGCTGAACGTCATTTTTTTGACGCTTGGCGAATAGATGTAATCCTGGCCGACCAAGCTGAGCCGTAAGGCCTTTTTGGGCTCACCCGTGTGGTAAACATATCCGCTTTCGGAATAAACGTTTATGAACGGATGTTTGTAATCTTCCGGTTCAAGCTCGCGCATTTCCTGTTCGGCACGGCTGTTGAAAGATTTTGTCCCTTCGGTGTAACTGCGGCGCGGTGTACTGGACATGACACTGTAATCTAAAGTTTCGTAACTCTGACCGCCATAATTAAAACTGCACATAATCTTAATGAATTAAAAATTGTTTGACATAGATTTATTTGAATTGTTTCTTTTATAGCATTTTTTTGTCTATGCGTCAAGCTAAAAAATGCACTTTAGGCGAGAGCGGTCATTTTTACTTGCATTTTTAAAGAAATCTTATACATTGCGCGGTATAATCATTTTATGTTGAACTGTAGATTAAAAGGGGACTTTTATGCTGACGGCAAAAAATAATGTGGCGTATATTCGTGCCGAAGTTATGCAAAGGGTGGCGAAATCCTTTGTAGAAAACGGATTGAGCGATATTGACGAAGTATTGGAAGAACTGGCGGGGAGCAAAAATTTCCGTCGCAATCCGGAGGCTGAAAAGGCGGCGCTCAAGGGGCAGATTTTGGCTGCGATGGGCTTTTTGCCGCAAGAAGTCGATGCGAATCGGGATTTGAAAGATTTTGCAGCGGAAGCTTTGGCGCGTACCCAGGCGGCCAGAGCCGGGCTGTCGGTTATTAAAGCCGCATGCAATGCGTGCCGCTCCAAGATGTATGAAGTAACGCCGATGTGTCAGGCGTGTGTGGCGCGGCCGTGCGAAACCAATTGCGCCAAGAAGGCGATTACGGTAACGGACAAGGCTTTTATTGAGCAGGACAAATGCATTAAGTGCGGTTTGTGTGCGACATACTGCCCTTACGGCGCTATTTATAAGTCTGTCGTTCCGTGCGAAGAGCCTTGTCCGGTCAATGCGATTAAAAAAGATGCCGACGGACGGGAAGAGATTGATATTGAAAAATGCATTTCCTGCGGCAAGTGCCTGCAGTCGTGTCCGTTTGGCGCAATCGTTTACAATTCGCAGATGATAGACGTACTGAATGCGTTGAAGAATCCGGCGAAAAAGGTGGTTGCAATGGTGGCTCCGGCTATCCTTGGGCAGTTCGGCAACGATTTGGGCAAGGTTATTGCGGCTTATAAGGCGCTGGGGTTTGACGATGTGATAGAGGTTGCCTACGGGGCGGATTTTACTTCCAAGAACGAATCGGCGGAGTTTGTCGAGCGGATGGAAGAAGGGGCACCGTTTATGACGACTTCGTGCTGTCCGGCGTATGTCAAGACGGCGAAAGTGCATGTTCCCGAGATTGAAAAGTTTGTTTCCAATACCGGAAGCCCGATGTTTTATGCGGCGGAAGTTTTGAAGAAACGTTATCCCGACGCTGTTTCGGTATTTGTCGGGCCGTGTCTGGCAAAACGGCTTGAGGCGGAGAACAATCCGAATGTCGATTATGTACTGGTATTTGCCGACGTACAGGCAATGTTTGAAGCCAAGGGTATTGATATTAACGCGCTGGAAGCGGCGGCCTTTGCCGACGAGGCTTCTTTGCAGTCGCGGCGTTATGCTATTTCTGGCGGCGTGGCGGCGGCGGTTGCCAACCTGATTGACGGGCGTGCCGACTATCGTCCGATGAAAATTGACGGATTGACCAAAGATGCGGTTAAGAACCTGAAGCGCTATGCGTTGAAAGGGCTTGACGACGGTTGCAATATGCTGGAAGTCATGTGCTGCGAAGGCGGCTGCATTGCCGGTCCGGGATGCCTGTCCATGCCGAAAAAGGCGGCGGTTGTGTTGGAAAAGTATGCGGCTGAGGGCAAAAACCAGAAAGAGTGTGAAATCCACTAGATGGCGGCAAGTTATGAAAGGGCGCAGAGATGCGCCCTTTTTTATTGCTGCACAGGGAAATCGTACAAGGGAATTGCAGGGCGGGGATTTACAGGGGCGATTTGTGAGATTGCAGCTTTATGAAAGCAGACGCTTATGGGACGGATATTTATGATACGAATTGCGGAAAATAAGCCGATAAAAAAGAGAAACGGAACCGGAGGAAAGAAGATGATGAAAAAAAACGTTCCTTTTTTCTCTACAGCTTTTACTGATATTATTTAATATAAATACAACAGGTTAATAAAAAGTAAAACTGGTGAATATAACCGAACGTTTTATGTCATCACTATTTATCGGAGATGTGATATGTTGAGAATGGTGTTAATCGTGTTGGGGATTTTTCTTTTTCAAAACAAGGCCGCTGCGGTCAGCGTTGATACGGAGGAAGGTTTAAAGGCCGAACTGCAAAAAGAAGAGGGCGATAACGTTATTGAGATATCCAAAAATATGGAAATGTCCGGCGATTTGGGAAAAGTCGGCCGTCCCGCCCTGACGATTGACGGCGGCGGCAATTTGATTGACGGAAAAAGCCATGCCGGATTCAGTGTGGGCAAAGGACAGGATTTTTCTTTGCTGAATACGGAGATGCAGAATTTTTCCGCATTGTTTGGCGGTGTTGTTAACAATCAGGGGAAAATGGAAACCGTTAACGGCGATTTTTCTGTCAATTCGGCCAAAGGAAGCGGCGGTGTTATTTATAATACAGGGGAAATCAACCAGATAAACGGCAGTTTTGAGCAAAATTTTGCGGATAAATCCGGCGGCGCCGTATATAATAACGGCGGAACAATTGAGGAGATTGGGGGGACTTTTGTGGAAAACAGCGCTGGGGACAAAGGGGGAGCCGTGGCAAATGTAAAAGTTTTGTTTAAGCAGGGGAACATTGCTTCGGTCAATGGAACGTTTAATGGCAACAGCGCAGAAGCCGGCGGGGCAATTTACAATAATGCAACGCTGGGTTCCGTTACGGGAACGTTTAGCGGTAATCGTGCGGCAGCCGAGTACGACGCGGCACAAGGCGGGGCAATTGCCAATGAAGGGCAAATTGATTTTGTCAGCGGGACTTTTGCAGGCAATGTCGCAGAGGGCGCCTATCAGGCGCAGGGGGGAGCCATTTATCATAAAGGCAAAGGCAATGGTGAAAATGCCGAGGCTTTGGTTCTGAAAAATGCCTCTTTTTATGGTAATCGTGCGGTATCGGCGGCCGGAAAAGCTTTTGGCGGCGCGGTTTACGGCAATGCGGTTAAGATTACGGCAGACGGCGGCAACAGCGTTTTTGCCGGAAATTATGCTAATGATGAAAACAATGCCGTATATGTGGCGGGCGGATATCTTGAACTTTCAGCTCAAAATAAGGGAAAAGTCCAGATGGATGACGGTATTGACGGAGAAAACTATAATTTGAAAGTATTGGGCGACGGTACGGGCGAGGTGATGCTGAACAACCTTGTTAACGGGGTGAACCGTTTTAACCTGACGTCCGGCTCGGTAACGCATTTGGGGAAAAATGCCGTTGTCAATGTGCAGGATTATATTGCCGACAATGCAACGCTGTGGCTGGATATGGCCGTTGACAGGGAAAGCGAAAATGTTCAAAACGGACTGATTAACGTGGCGCAAGACGTACAGGGAAATACGACGGTGATTGTTAATGCGGAAAATCCGGATACGTATGAGGGGGCACTGACGGCATTTTTGAATGCACAGAATGATGATTTGGCGACTATGTCTGACTTTAATGTCGGGCGTGTGGTCGGAAGTCCGTATATGTGGGATGCCGTGCGAAATGCCAAGGGGGAAGAAGACGGAAGCACATGGTATCTGGCATTGTCCGGTAGGGAAAATCCGGATTATACCGACCCGAATCCAAATCCTTCCCGTCCGATATATGCGCCTGAAATTGCTGCTTATGCAGGTATGCAACAGGCGGCATTGGAACAAAACCGCAGCATATCGGGGAGTGTAGAGCGAGGCCTTTCATCTGAAAAGAGTATAGCGTGCTATGAAGAATCTTGCGGTGTGGCGGAATTGATACCGCAAAAGAAAGTATGGTTTGACGCGACTTATGAAAGTGCGGAACTGGACAGTCCTGCTGATATGGAGGCTGATATCAAGGGTATGACGGCAGGTGCAGACTTTTATAACGACGGTGTGCACCGTACCGGTGTTTTCGGGGCGTATCGCAACGGCAAATATGATTTTTCCGGCAAAGGCGATTATTATGCGGAACTAGGGTCGCAGATTAAGTCCGAAAGCTGGCTTGGCGGCGCATATTACAAATTCGGCCGCAATAACTGGAAATTGCTGACGACTTTGTATGCAGGCAAACAGGATATGGACGTTAAAACAGATGACCGTTTGGCCTTTGCGTCGACCGATGCAATGCAATACGGTGCAAGCGCTGAACTGGCGAAAAAAATTGCGGTGGCGCAATATTTGAATGTCGAACCGAGTTTGGGTATCCGTTATACGGTGCTGGATATTGATGACCTTACGGATAATGTTGGCAAGACGGCAAGCTTTGATACGTTGCAGTATCTGGAAGCGGAACTTGGAATTAAATTTGAGTATCTGTTTTGCAACGACGGCTGTACCAACCGCCTGTATGCCAAACCGAGCGTAATTCGCACATTTTCCAGCGGCGGCAAAACGCGGATAGCGGGAATGGACGGTGACATCCGTTCGTATAAAGACCGGACGCTGGGACGTATGGAGGCAGGCGGTGAATTCGGGATAACGTCGGCATTGTCTGGCTATGCCGCCGTAGGATATACATTTGGCGACGAGTATTCAGCGTATGACCTGAATGCCGGTTTGAACTACGCGTTTTAACTGTGCGTTCTAATTGTGCGTTTTAATTGTGTGTTCTAACTGTGCGGAAAAAATGGGGCGTTTTTCAATCCTGAGGCAATAAACCGTCTGTTCCGAAAAAGAACGGGCGGTTATGGCATTGGATGGGAACGGACGATTTGTTGCTTTGGAAGAAAAGAGGAGGGAGGGCAAGGATTGGGCAGGCTGAATTCTGGGCGAGGGGATGCGTAAAAATGCTTTACTTTAAAAATATTTTGTCTATATTGCTCGTTATCGGCGTTTGTCTGCACCTTATGGCAGGCCGGCGTGTAAAATAACATCGGGAGGGAAAGTAAATTGAGGTTAGACCGATGTATGACAAATTCAGAGTTATCTGTTGCGAGAATCGGGAAAAATATCCCGGAAAGCTTTTTATAGATATTTATCCTGCCGACCATATTACGCATGAACTCCTGTACCGGATGCGGTTGAAACTGACGCCGGATGTTTATGATATTACCGGCGGCGTTTATCTTGATGATTTGAAAAACGGCGAAGTGCGCCTGAAATACATTAAACATCATGATAAAATGTTGCAAAAGCAGCAAGATGCAATGCGGGCGCGAATTGATCCCCAGATAAAAAAATTGTTCTATGCGATGAAAGAGCGCGGCGTTACGCAGACAATTCAGGCGTCGTTGACAGAGGCGTATGAAGTGTTTAATTTGGATATGACGTATCCAAAAAGCGCCAGAGAGGCGGAACTGATGCAGGCGCGGGAACGGCGGCAGAAACGTGAAAATATTATGAAAGAGCGGCAGGCCTATTATGCCCGGCAGAAGTATGCGGCCAATCCGCATATCCGCCTGATGATTAAACAACTGGAGCGGAGCGGGGACTGACTTGCCGGAATCCGGTGTACGGTAATAGAGAGATGCGACAGAACCGTGGGCTGTGAAATCGGAGTGGTGAATCTAGACGTCAGATGCGATGAGACAGGAGCGATGCGGTTGCAGTGGTGAACCCTGAACCCAGACACCAGATGCGATGAGATTAGCGCGGCGGTGATGCGGTTGGTGTGGTGAATCCGTATGTCAGATGCTATGAGACCGGCGCAGCGGCGATGCGGCGGTATGGTTAGATGTCGTGAGGTTTTGGGGCGGCTTGATGTGTCGCAGAAGCCGGTGTGGTGGAAGCGGGGACTGCCGGCAAGGCGGCGGGCAGGGGCGCGGGTGCTGTCGGATTAGCCTGAGCCGGTTTGATGAGTTTTTTTATCATTTTATAAAGTTTTTCGGAATTCCAGTCGGCTTCTCCCTGGATGGTTGCGACTTTTTTGCCGCTGCGGTTCATAATGACGGTGTACGGGGTCGAACCGATGCCGAGGCTTAAGGAAAGGCGGTTGTTTTCGTCGTTGTAAAACGGCAGGGTCGGTGCGCCGTATTTGGCCAGAAATTTGCGTTCTTCCGCATTATCTTTCCATTCGGACGCCGGGGATATAAGCATAACGCCGATGTTGTCTTTTGCCGCTTTGGGATAAAATTTTTCGAGGCTTTTCATTTCCCGAAGGCAGGGAAAGCAACTCTGCGACCAGAAAATCATAATGGTCAGGTCGTTTCGGAGTGAGGGAATGCGTATCGGCATGCCGTTTTCGGATATGACCGAAACGTCAGGCATATTGACGGGATATTCCAGCGTATATAACCCTTTGGGGCCGCTGTAGGCAGCTGCATTGAACGAAACGAAGAGCAGGCAGAGAAGCAAACGGTAAAAGCGAACCATGGCGTATTTCCTGTTAATAAATGAATTGAGTTTTGTACATTCGGCGGTTTTGATATAAGCTCTTTGTATAGTCATTGCAATACATAGGGTAAAAAATGAAATATTTAGTTAAATTTTTAATGATTTCTTCAGTATTTTTTTCCATTCTGTATGTGAGCGGGTGTGGCAGAATTTCCGCCAATACGCCGATTGAGGGCAGCGGATACCCGCATTCTTATCCCAGGCACTATTGATTTCCAGCAGCGGCGGATGACAGTGCGGGAACGGTGAAACCGAGGTTTGGATTTTAGGGGAAAATACAATGGACAATAATACAGACGATTTTTCTGACGTTATGATTCCTTATGTGGAATTTGCAGAAAATGCCAACGAGCGGACGCCGTGCATTTTAGTGTTGGATTGTTCGGGTTCAATGCGCGGAGAACCGATTAAACAGCTGAATACCGGGTTGCAGGCGCTGGAAAAAGAACTGAAAGAGGATATTGATGCCAGTTCGCGCGTACAGCTGCTGGTGATTAAGGCGTACGGCAAAGACGATGCGGAAATTTCCGCGGACTGGGTTGACGCGATGAATTTTACCGCGCCGATTATGGAGGCCTCCGGTCTGTCGCCTATCGGCAAGGCAATGGAACTGGCGCTGCAGAAAATAGAGGAACAAAAATGTCTGTATGACAGCTGCGGCATTACCTCCAAACGGCCGTGGATTTTCCTTATCAGCGACGGGGAACCGACGGATTACGGCTGGGAACTGGCGGCGGCAAAATGCCGGGAAGCGCAGCAGAATAAAAAAGTCGTTATCCACGCGGTTGGCACGCAGGGGGCTAATCTGGACAAGCTGGCTAAGTTTTCGCTGATGGCACCCAAGCGTTTAAGCGGGTTGAAGTTTACGGAGTTTTTCCTTTGGCTGTCGCGCAGCGTGTCCTGTATTTCCCGTGCGGCGCCGAATATGCCCGATATTTTGGACGATATTGAGGGCTGGCATGAAGAAAACGCCTAGGAGCATCCGCGTCATCGCGACTAAAATTACAGGAGGGCTGCATCTGGCCAAGAAAAAGCCGTGTCAGGATTTTTACCAGTATGCGTGTTCGGGCAATAAACTCGTGGCAGTGGTGTCAGATGGCGCAGGGTCGGCTAAATATGGCAAAATCGGGGCTAAAGTTGTTTGCGAAACGCTGGTCAACGTGTTGATAAATACGCCGCTGAAAGATGCGGAAGAGGCGGTAAAAAAAGCAATTGACATAGCGCGGCGGCGGCTTGTCATTCACCGGTTAAACAAAAGCAAATCGGAATCGGAAATTTTGAATTTTTCGGCGACGTTGGTCGGAGCGGTTTACCATAAGAACCGCGGTTTGTTTTTTCATATCGGTGATGGTGCCGGCATTGCGGTATACGGCGAAACGACGGTGGGGACCGGGCTGCGTTATACGCTTTCCAGGCCGGCGAACGGGAATTTTTCGTGTGAGACATATTTTTATACAATGAGCAACTGGCGCGATTGTCTCCGTTTTACGGAGATAAGCAAAGCGGAAGCATTGTTTCTGATGACGGACGGGGTTACGAATTTTGCCCTGTCGGACGATGCATGTCGGTTGAAAAACGGGTTTATTGAGCCGATTAACCGTTATCTTAAAAGCGAACAGAATAAGATGCAGGCGCTGCGGGCATTGAACAATACGCTGGATACCAAACAAGCGCGGCGACTGAATTCTGATGACAAGACTTTTTTGTGGGCAGGGCTATAGAGATTTACGGGTAAGGTTACAGCGATTTTATGAGCAGGGCTATAGAGATTTACAGGCAAGGTTACAGCGATTTTATGAGCAGGGTTACGGTGATGGCAGAAGATACGGCACAGCTTCAGGTTAATGCGATTTTTGCGGACAGACATTTTGAACGGCTGACGCTTGGTAAGCTCTTGAACAAGGGTGGTGCAGCGGGAAAAATTTATGAAATTGTCGGACAGCCGGCGAAAGTAGCGAAGATTTTTCATGAACGGCAGAAGAGCAATACCAACCGCCTGAAACTGGAAGCGATGGTGGTAAACAATCCGAATATTCCGAGCGTACGTGCAGGCGGGGTAGAGTATGTGCAGATTGCCTGGCCGGAAGCGGTTTTGGAAGATGACGAAGGGTATTGTGTCGGGTATCTGATGCCTTTTATCAATACGGCGGAAGCGGTGTCCCTTGACCATCTGATGCAAGGGGCGGTTCGTGCCAAGCTCGGCCTCAGCGACAAGTACGAATACCGGGTTATGGCGGCATACAACGTGGCGTTGATGGTGGCATCACTGCATAAATACGGGCATTATATCATTGATTTGAAACCGGCGAACGTTTCTATTTACAAAAAAACGATGACGGTGGCCATGTTTGACTGCGACGGTTTTTCGATTCAGGGCGAGCAGGCGCGGTTTCCGGCGGAATTTGTCAGCGAGGAATATATTTATCCCGAAGGAATGGCCCAATCCTGCGAGGATATGGGCGAAGAGCAGGATAAATTTGCCCTGGCGGTGATTATTTTCAAGCTGTTGAACAACGGCATCCATCCGTTTTCCGGCGTGGCGAAAAAAAATGCGGACAGCGCGCTTTCCATACAGGAGCGAATAGAACAGTACCATTATGCCTACGGTATGTGGGGTGACAGCTATCAGGCACCGCATCCGTACAGTATTCACGAGTTTTTGCCGCAGAGCACGATGAAGCTGTTTGACCGGGCATTTGTTAAGGGGCAAAAACGTCCGACAGCGGCAGAATGGCAGGCTGAATTGGATTTTTTGCTGAAGAATCTGAAACATTGCAAAAAGAATCCCAACCACGCATATTTTACCAATAAGGGATGCGGGTTATGCGTGGCCGAAGAACGGCTTAAGGCAAATTTGAAAACGATTAAGGAAAAACAGGCAGAGCCCCGGAAAATCCGCGGATTCGAACTGAAAAAACTGTCGCGGGAAAGTTTGGAAAAAGATAAAATCGAACATATGCAGAGCGAAAAGCGTGCGATGCGGGTAACGTATTTTCTGGTTATGTTTTACAGCCTGTTGATGACGTTTTTGCCGCGGGCGGCCTTGGAGTACAAAACGGAGTTGAAGGGGCTGGGGATATCTTTGCAGCTGATTGCCTGCATCCTGTTCTTTAATTTTTTGCATTGGATGATCAGAAAATTCCGCCGCTTTTTAGTGAAAAGAGCCGGGGGGACGACAATTAATGCCCTTATAACATATACTTATTGTTGTGTGGCAATAGCGCTGATTGTCGGCAATGATATTGAGTGGGGGAGATTGTTCAAGGCTTTTTAGATGACAGTTTCTCTGAGGATACTAACAGACCGCCAAGTGCCTACTTTTCATTTAAAAAATTGCTGTTATAAAATTTATATTGGTTTATTTGGAATTATAAGGAAAAACTTGTGATAAATTTAAAAAACATCGTTATTTCAGGCAAGGAAGTCTGTCCGATTATTGAGGGCGGAAAAGGAATTAACGGAACCGACGGCCGCAGCAGCGGGCATTTTGCCAAAGAAGGCTGCGTGGGGACGATTTCGCTGGTCAGCGCCGACTATTATGATGAAAACGGCAACGTTGTCATGGAGCGGTCGCATCGTCTGAAACGGCAGGAACGGCACGAGGATTTGATTGCCGGGGCGATTAAAGGCGGTATTGCCCAAGCGCGGATAGCGCATGAGATTGCAGGAAATAACGGGCGGATTCACGTTAACGAGTTGTGGGAACTGGCGGATTCCGAAACGGTTATCACGGAAGTTTTGAAAGGTGCCAAAGGGCTTATCCACGGCGTTACCTGCGGTGCAGGGCTGCCGTATAAATTGGGCGAGATTGCGTCGGCACAAGGCGTTTACTATTATCCCATCGTTTCTTCGGCGCGGGCGTTTCAGATTTTGTGGAAACGCGCGTATGCCAATTACAGCGAGTTTTTGGGCGGCGTGGTTTATGAAGATCCGTGGCTGGCGGGCGGGCACAACGGTTTGTCCAACGCAGAGAATCCGAACGAGCCGCAGAATCCGTATAACCGGATTAAAGAGCTGCGGGCAACGTTGAATAAGCTTGGTCTGGCAGAGACGCCGATTATCATTGCCGGCGGGGTTTGGTCGTTAAGCGACTGGACAGATTATCTGGACAATCCGGAAATCGGCAAAGTCGCATTCCAGTTCGGAACGCGCCCGATGATTACGCAGGAAAGCCCAATCAGCGACGCGTGGAAAAAGGTTATGCTCAATACGAAACCGGGCGATGTTGTTTTGCAGCGTTTCAGCCCGACGGGATTTTATTCTTCGGCGATTAAAAACAAGTTTTTGAGCCGTTTGATGGAACGCAAAGAAGGGGAGGTTGCGTACAGCGCAGAAAAAACGGAAGAGTTTGATACGCCGCTGGCATTGAGCAATGTCAAAACGGTATTTGTCAGGGCTGCGGATTTGGCGAAAGCCGATAATCAGATTAAAGCCGGATTTACGGT
This sequence comes from Acetobacter sp. 46_36, assembly GCA_001917135.1. GTDB lineage: Bacteria > Pseudomonadota > Alphaproteobacteria > RF32 > CAG-239 > CAG-267. Next base: position 138,427 of record MNTT01000008.1, on the reverse strand, counting down.
TATTCAGGAAACGCCGGACAGTACGGTGGTTTTCCTGACGCCGGAAGAATGGGCAACGATGAAAGACGACCGGGCGAAATGTTTGGGCTGTCTGTCTCAGTGCCAGTTCTCGTCCTGGTCGGGGGCGAACGGGACGACGGGGAAAATCTGCGACCCGAGAACTTACTGCATTCATAAGACTCTGTTTGACATCAGCCATAACGGCAAGACAGACGACAATTTGTTGTTTGCCGGACATCAGGTTTACCGTTTCGGTCAGGATTCGTTGTATGTGAACGGGCATATTCCGACAACGCATGAGCTGATTGAGGCGATTAAGGCCGGAAGATAGTTCTGAAACTTTAAGGCAAGGCGGCACCGGATGGGAATCTGGCGCCGCTTTTTGTATGCCGGCAGAAAAACAAACGGGATTTTGTGGGGAGATATAAATCGGCGGCTGAGTGGAGAATATAAGAAAAAATGTTTGCTTTTTGGAATGTAATCTTATAAGTTAAATGCGGATAGGGCTTGACCTGTCTGGGGTGTGGAAACCTCTTTGATTCACGTCTGTGTAAAGACGATAATTTTGCACGCTTTCCGGTAAAGACTGGAAGGCGGCAAAATATGCTACAGATAAAATAACCGTATATATACTAGTAGTATATGGCTTATTGGGCTAATATGCCGCACTATTTTGAATCAAGTAGTTTCCAACTTCCAGTCGCCTTATTTGGCGGCTTTTTTATTTTTGCAGACTGGGAGTTGTTAAATGAGTATAAAATCTAATCAGGCCGGGCGTTCAATGATTGAGATGCTTGGTGTTTTGGCTATTGTCGGCGTTTTGTCGGCTGGCGCCATTGCCGAATTCGGGAAGGCTGTGTTCAGGTGGAAAGCGATTAAATGTACCGAAGAGTATAATCTGTTTATTTCAGAAATGTTAGTTTATGAAAAAGACTGGATAAAGATGATGTCAAAGCAAAGCAGCGGCCATTTATATATCGGACCATATATGGAAGAATGGGGGATGCTGCCGTCCTCATGGACTGTATCTGGAAATCGTTTTTCTGACAGACTGGGCAATCATATAGTCCCGTTTGTCCGTAACGATTTGATGTCTTTCAGCTTCAATCGGCGTGTTGATATTGATTTTGTGCTTTCACAAAGAAAGGGAAAAGAAACGGCAGAATTTTGCAGGCTGGTTTTTCATAATGTTATTATTCCTAACTGCGACAGAATTTTTGCAATCAGAGTAGCCGAAAAGCGGAACGACAGCTGGAATAACGGTTCTGACTGGTATATGGGGTGCCAATATTGCAGAGATTCCCGGAATTGTATAGAGAGAATAAATGCTGCCGATATTGAAAGTTTATGCAATGTCTGCAGCGAAGAAAAACAGGCTTGCAATATTCTGACATTGTTTTAATTCTGATATTGTTTGTATTAATTTGGGCATTGCTTTAACGGCGGCCTTTGAAAAAAGGACTTGGATAAAGTCCTTTTTTATTTCAGCAGGCAGATATTACAGCAGTTTGACGGCGGCGAAACCGCCGATGAGCAACAGCAGAAACAGGATTGAAAGCAGATTGAGGTTTTTCTCAATAAATACTTTCATCGGGTCGCCAAACCGTTTCAACAGCCAGGCGATGAAATAGAATCTCATACCGCGGGCGATGACTGACGCGATGGTGAACACAACCAAATCCAAACGGACAACGCCGCTGGCAATGGTAATGATTTTGTAAGGGAACGGGGTTATTCCCGCTCCAAAGACAATCCAGGCGCCGTATTCATGATAATAGTTTTCAAATTCGCCGAATTGTTTCATATAGCCGTAAAATTCCAACAGGGGGCGTGCTATCAGTTCGAATCCGTAAACGCCGATGAAATAGCCGAAATAGCCGCCGAGGACACTGGCGACGGTTGCAACGCCGGCAATTTTGTATGCTTCTTTGGGCGTAGCCAAAACCATCGGGATAATCATAATGTCCGGGGGAATCGGGAAGAAAGAACTTTCAATAAAAGAGATGACAAAAAGCCATGTCAGGGCATTTTTGCGGGAAGCCAGATTTAACGTATGGTCGTATATCCGGCGGGTAAGGTCTTTGAAAGCCATAGTCTTTTTCCTGAAAGTTTATCCTACGGCTTTTATGTTTAGTTTAAAAATTGTTCGACTTCTTTAATATTTTGCGTGTTTTCCACATAAAATGTTTTGGGAAAGGAAAACAGTTTCCGTGATTTGCTTAAAGCAGGCTGAAAATTGATACATATTATTGTCGGGGCGTTTTTTTCCATATAGGCTTTTGCGGCGTTGATATTATGCACTTCAAACATCGAGTAGCCGCTGTTTCTGACGGATTTGGCAAAATCCGAACGTTCGTACGGCTTAAGATTTATATAAAGTATATGGTGTTTTTTGTTGCCTATGCAGTAGCTTTCGAGGATATCCAGAAGCCTTTTCCGGGCTTCGTCGTGCGTCAGGTAATGGCTGATGGACGGGTGGTAAATAAGGGCGCGCGGGGCTTCGGATACGACAATCAGCGGAATCGAGGAACGTTCGAACTTGCGCTCAAGGGAGGAGATGAATTCAATCGGGGTATGCCCGTCAAAATCAAACAGCAGGACATTGGGCGTCATTTCCTTATTATACAGGCTGAACTTGTGCAAATTATCCGTGTCGAACAAAAAATATCCCATTTTTTCGAGATTCTGGTGGTAAAGTTCTTTGTTGACGGTGTTGTTATTGTACAGGAAAATGTTGCCCAAGTGCTGCATATCGTATCCTCCTTTTGCTGCTGCTTTTGTGTTAAAATGCCGGAATATCTGCTGGCGTTTTAGTGTTGAAATGCCGGAATATCTGCCGGTTTTTAATATAATGCGGGCGCGGGGGGATTTTAAGGGCGGTGTTGTTTTAAAAATGCTTCGCAGGTATTTTCCAGCAGCATGGCGATGGTCATCGGTCCGACACCGCCCGGAACAGGTGTAATATATGACGCGGTTTCAATGGCTTCGGAAAAGCAGACGTCGCCTTTCAGACCGTCGGGCGTGCGATTGATGCCGACGTCGATGATTATGGCGCCGGGCTTAATGAAATCCCGGGTTATAAATTCCGGTTTTCCGACTGCTGCGACCAAAATATCCGCAGAGCGGCAAAGAGATGCAAGCCCACGGGTACGGGAATGGGCTACGGTTACCGTGCAGTTTTCGTTGAGGAGCAGATGCGCCGCAGGCAGACCGACGATTTGTGAACGTCCGACGACTACGGCGTTTAATCCGTTTAAATCCTTTCCGGTTTGTCGGAGAAGGCGGATAATCCCTTTGGGCGTACAGGGAAGGAATGCGCCGGCTTGCTTTTGGACGACGAGCCCGGCATTTAACGGATGAAATCCGTCAACGTCTTTTTCAGGGGTGACGGCGCCGAGAATTTGCGTTGTGTCCAAGTGTGCGGGAAGCGGAAGCTGAACCAGTATGCCGTTTATTTCAGGCGAAGCATTCAGCTTTTGGATGAGGGACAGAAGCTCATCGGCGGATGTATCGGCAGGAAGGCGGTATGTGTAGGGGATAATGCCGGTTTCGCGGCAGGCTTTTTCTTTAGAGCGAACATAAATCTCGCTGGCGGGATTATTTCCGGCGATGATTACTGCCAGTCCCGGTGCCTGCGGGAATGCGGCAATCTTTTGTTTTAATCCGAGCCGGACGGACTGTGCCAGTTTTTTGCCGTCAAGAACCTGCGCCGTCATGACATTTTCTCCATTTGCCGCAGCTTTTCTTCGGTTTCAGGTGAGTGCGCTGTTTGCAGGAAAATTTTTTTACAGCGGTCAGTTTCTCCGCTAAGCAAAGAAAAACTCCCTTTGTTTTCGTGCAGCGTTTTGGCCAGATATTTAATCAGTTCCTGATTGGCCTTACCTTTTTCCGGTACGGAGATTAGGCTGATTTTCAGAAAAACCGCACCGATGCTGTCGGAAAATGTTCCGGAAACGCCGCATTTTGACGCGTTCGGCGTTACCCGAATCCTTAAAACATAACCTTCGGCGACGGTATCATAAAACATCAGGCCGTGCCTTTTTTATCAGGAACCGCTGACCGGGGTCAGGACATGGCGGGTCTTTTCCAGAATGTGCAGAACGAGCATCAGTGCCAGAATCAGAACGTATGGCGAGATGTCAAATCCCGATACGGGTTTGATGCGTTCGCGCAGTTTGGCATATACGGGTTCGGTAATCTGATGCAGAAACGCAAGGAATTTTTTGAATGCGGGACCGCCCTGGCCGATAACGTTGAAATGCATGCACCAGTAGAGGGCAACGTTGACGACAGCCAGTATAAAATAGAGCTCCAGTACCCCTTCAATGCACCAGAGTATGGATTCCAGCATAATTTCCATAAGTTTTTCTCCTTAATATTAAGTTGTTATCTTCCTTCATTTTCGCGTACGGCGGAGAGCATATATCCGAGTTCCTGTTCCCGGGTGTCGTTTTCCCTCGTGTCAGCAATTTCGCTGACATTGTCCGCACGCTGATTTTCAGCAGAAGATTTTTCCAGTTTGCGCATCATATACAGCACGACCTGCCGCAGGTAGTTCAGATAAGAAAAATCCTCTTCCAAATCTTCGTCGTTACTATGATTAATATTTAATTTTAATTTCAGGTTAAGATTTGGTTCGTAATCTGCTTTTTGCGACAATAAATTTGCGCAATAGTCGTAATACAGGCGCAGCTTTTCTTTTTCTTCATAGCTTTTGGCGTTGACCATGCCCGATGTGTTGCGGACGATGCTGCGCATTTCGCGGAGGCGGGCCAGCTTAAAACGGAGCATATCAATTTTGCCGCGGTTCTTTTCCCGCCCGGCGCTTTCGTACAAGGCGAGGCAAAGAAGGATTTCGGACTCGCGGTCATAGCTCATGGTGATGAATTCGCTGCGTTCGGAGGCATCGCTTTCGGTAACTTCGCCGTCGCCGGTGTGGCGGACAATGTCTGCAGTCGCCGAAATCCAGCGGTAATATTCATTCATGGACGAGGTTTCGCAGTTGTTTTTTTCTATCAGGTCGGCGATTTCAGCGTCAAGCGAATAGGGAATGAAATTTTTGTTGGCATTGTCGCGTTCAATGAAATCGGCGAGATTTTCGCGTACGGCGGTTATCGGGGCGTCTGTCCCGTCGATTTCAACGGCATAGCCTCCCGGTGCGAAAACGGCTTCGCGGCACAGGGCGCTGACGCCGGTTTTATCCATTTTAGGGTATTGCTTTTGCAGATATTTCCGGATTGCGGCGTAATAGTTTATGTCTTTTTGATTTTGAACGGAATGGTTAGTTTTTTCCATGTTCTCCTCCCCGGTTTGCGGTTTCTTCAAATATCAGAGCTTCCTGCTCGAGCCAGATTATCCGGTCGATGACCCAGGAGCTGATTTGGCCGATTTTCTGCGGTTCAATATTCAGGGCGTCGCCGATGCTGCAGATGAACTGCCCTTCAGAATCGGAAAACTCATCGTCGGTGTAAGCGAGCGACAGCATATCTTTAATCAGTTCAAGAGCCAGCCTGCGGCTGCGGATTTTGGCGGCATTGCGGATGCACAGTTCTGCGGAGTATTTGAAAAACTGCGGCAGAACTTCAGTTTGCATTTCGGCGGCAAGGCTTTCAATAAAGCGAACTTCGCTGTCTTTGATTTTACCGTCGGCATTGGCAAGCGTGCATAATGTTGAGAGGAAAATGCTTTTTTCCTCCTCACCGGCATTAAGGAAATAGCTGCGGTTGTGTGTGCTGTCCTGTCCCATTGTTTTAGTCCTTGGTCATGCTCTTTTCTATATTGTGCCAAAAAAACAATTATCTTGCAACAGGAAAAAGTACTTTTCGCAGAAAATCAGCAGAGGTCGGGCGTTGAGGGTGGGAGGGGCAGGAGATATAGGCAAATTGGCGGCAGAGTGTAAATTTTGTTTGAAAAAAATAAACTTTAATGCTATAATTGCAGCCAATAATGAAAATGGCGGCAGCCGTTTCAGAATAAGAAAAGAATGCCGCTGCGAATAACGTATAGTTTTAGGTTTATAACATTTCGGATTTATGCGCGAGGATATGGTTAAAAAATATTTTATTAAAACTTTCGGCTGTCAGATGAACGTTTATGATTCAAGCAGGATGGCAAATATGCTGGAAGAGATGGGGCTTAAAAAAGCAGCGGTATTGAAAGATGCCGACGTGGTTGTATTTAATACGTGCCATATCCGCGAAAAGGCGGCGGAAAAAGTCTTTTCCGATTTGGGAAGAGCCTACTTGGTCAAACTTGAACGAGCCGCAGAGGGGAGAGATACGATTATCGGAGTTACCGGTTGTGTGGTTCAGGCGGAAGACAAAGAGATATTAAAGCGCGCGCCGTATGTCGATTTTGCTCTGGGACCGCTCAGGTATTTCCGACTGCGGGAAGTGGTGGAAAGCGTTTTTCGTGAAAGAGAGAGAGGAAAAGGAACCGGGCAGGAATGTTCGGACGCCGGGCAGCGGCATTTGAATGCCGGGCCGGCGTGTTCAGGAAAAAGCCGGGAAGGGCAGCAGAACGCCGCGTATGTGCGCTTGAACGACGCACAGGAACAGATTGAGACCGGGAAGATAGAAAAAGAGCGCAAGAGAACAGGGCTGCTGGATACGGAATTTTCGGCGGTTTCCAAATTTGATTTGCTGCCGGAAAACAAGTCTGAAGGCGGCTGTTCGTATCTGGCAATTCAGGAGGGCTGCAATAATTTTTGTACCTATTGCGTGGTGCCGTATACCCGCGGGGTAGAAGTGTCGCGTCCGGTGGAAGACGTTTTGCGCGAGGCCAGAAGGCTGGCGGCAACGGGGAGCGTCGAGTTGAATCTTTTGGGACAGAACGTCAATTCCTATCACGGCGAAGATGCTTCCGGGCGGGAACGCAATCTGGCGTATCTGCTCAACCGGGTGGCGGAAATCGACGGGATTAAACGCATTCGCTATACGACGTCTTATCCGGCAGACGTGGATGACGATTTAATCCGCTGCCATAAGGAACTGGACAAGCTTATGCCGTATCTGCACCTGCCGATTCAATCCGGCTCCGATGCAGTGCTGAAGAAAATGAACCGGCGGCATACGCGCGACGAATATCTGCGGGTGGTTGAAAAACTGAAAGAGGCGAATCCGGCAATCGGTATGTCTTCGGATTTTATTGTCGGATTTCCGGGCGAGACCGAGGAAGATTTTCAACAAACGCTGGATGTGGTTAACCGGGTCCAGTATATTCAGGCTTTTTCGTTCAAATACAGCCGGCGTCCGGGAACGCCCGCAGCAGTGATGGACGGACAGGTTGACGAAAAAGTGAAGAAAGAGCGGCTGCAGGTTTTGCAGGATTTGCTGTTTTCTTATCAAACGAAGTTTAATAAGAACAGCATCGGCAAGGTTATGCCGGTACTGTTCGAATCCAAGGGGCGGCACAAGGGGCAGCTCGTCGGGCGGACGCCTTATATGCAGAATCTGCATGCGGAGGCGGACGGTTCTTTACTTAACAAAATCGTTGAAGTACGTGTTACGGACGCTTCAACCAACTCTTTAAGCGGGGAGGTACTGTAATATGGCAGAACTTAGTTTTGAGCTTTTTAACAATCAGCTGTTGAAGGTTGTTGTCGGGGTTAATGACGAAAATATGCGGCTGGTTGAAAAAATGCTGAATGTTGAAATTTTGAGTTTCGGCAATCAAATAACAATTAAAGGGGCGGCTAACGATGTGGAAAATGCCAAAACGGCGATTAATATTTTGTATGAAAAGGCCAGCAAAGGGCATGTTGTCGGCGAGCAGGAAGTCAAGGCTGCGGTGCGAATCTGCGGCGGTGTCGAATCGGCGGACGAAAAACAGTCGTTGAGCGAAATTGTATTAAAAACCAAGAAACGCTATATTTATCCGCGGTCGGCAACGCAGGCAAAGTATATTACCGAGATGATGCAGAACGAACTGGTGTTCGGCTTGGGGCCTGCCGGTACGGGTAAGACCTATCTGGCAGTGGCACTGGCGGTTTCGATGATGCTGGAAGGGGCGGTGGACAAGATTATCCTGTCGCGTCCGGCAGTTGAGGCAGGGGAAAATCTCGGATTTCTTCCCGGTGATTTGAAAGAGAAGGTTGACCCGTATCTGCGGCCGTTGTATGACGCTTTGTATGAAATGCTGCCGGCAGAACAGGTGGACAAGAAACTGGCACTGGGCGAAATTGAAATTGCGCCGCTGGCATTTATGCGCGGGCGGACGCTTTCCAACGCATTTGTCATCTTGGATGAGGCGCAGAACACGACGCCGATGCAGATGAAAATGTTTTTAACCCGTTTGGGCGAAAATTCGCGGATGGTTGTTAACGGCGACCTGAGCCAGGTGGATTTGCCGCGAGGAGTCATTTCGGGACTGCGCGATGCGCTGGATACGCTGAAAGGCATCAGCAATATCGGGTCGGTTACTTTTTCGGCCAACGATGTTGTGCGCCACGGGCTGGTTGCAAAAATAGTCAAAGCGTATGAAGAAAAGAGCAAAAAGGAACAAGATGAAAAGTAAAATAGAGCTGAATGTAACGGTTGACGACGAGCAGTGGACGGAAAATACCGACTTTGACGCGGTTAAGGTAGCCGAAGAACTCAGGGATTTGGCATTTGCGTATGTTGCCGATGCCTGCGAGCATGAATTGCTGGCTCTGGATAAGACTTATGAGGTTAATGTCTGCCTCAGCAACGATGCGGAAGTCCAGCGTTTGAACAAGGAATTCCGGGGAAAGGACAAGCCGACGAACGTCTTGTCTTTTGCCTGTATTGACGATGACGAATTCTGGGATATGCTGGATAAGTCGGCCGATATGGAACTGGGCGATATCATTCTGGCGTTTGAAACCTTGCAGCGTGAGGCGGACGAGAAACACATAACCGTTTATGCCCATTATTGCCATTTGCTGGTGCACGGTTTTCTGCATATTCTCGGATTTGACCATCAGACGGATGAGGAAGCAGACGAAATGGAAAGTTTGGAAGCAGAAATTCTGGAACAGTTTTCGATTGACAATCCTTATCAAGACGCGGCGGAAGACTGATAAATGCAGAAAGCCGGAGGAGATTAACGAATGCTGGAAAACTGCCGATGATGTTGTTTCCAAAACAGCTGAAACCGTTGATGTTTGCGCAGATGCGAAAACGGGGCAGGGTTGTCCGTGGCGTATTTGCTTTTTTGACGGGCGTGGCTGCAACGCTGATTTTTCCACCGTATGCAGGCAGGTGGGAAGGCTACGTCGCGCTGATTGCCTTTCTGGCAATGCTGCTGGGAGAATATAGGGACGACGGCGGGAAGTGCGGCAGTCGGGAGAACTGTTGTCCGGGCAGCAATGGGGACGGAAGTTCCGATGACAGAGAGAACGGCGGGGAGAATAATGGACGCATTGGCCAGGAAAACAACGGCCGCCCGGTGTGGAGCAAGTGGTTCGGTACAGCGTATGTCTTCGGATTTTCCTTTTATGCGGTCGGCTTCTCCTGGATCAGCAATGCATTGTTAATTGACGGCAATAAATTTGCGGCTTTTATTCCTGCGGTGTTTGCTGCGACGGGACTTTTTTTCGGGCTGTTCTGGGCTGTTCCGGCGGCGTTGGCGGCAGGGGGGCGGAACGTATATGCCCGGGCACTGCTCTTTTGTGCGTGGTTTGTTTTTTTTGAGTGGGTACGGAGCTTTATTTTTACGGGTTTTCCGTGGAATCTGCTGGGAACGGCGCTGGCTTTTGACGCGCGGGTAATCCAGGGAGCGGCATATATCGGAACTTATGGCTTATCTTTGCTGCTGTTATTAATGTCGTGCGGAGCGGCAATACTGGTTTCCGGCGCCTTTCAGAAGCGTTTTTACGGCGGAGCGCTTTGGTTTATTTTGCTGCCGGCGGGCTTTTTGCTTTGGGCGGCAGGGCAGTATGAAAAGACAGAACCCGGCACAACGGTTGTACGTCTGGTGCAGCCGAGCATTCCTCAGACGTTTAAATGGGAGCCCGGATTGGCTTACCGCAATTTTCGCAAGTACATTGACTTAAGTAAAAGCAGGCCGTCAGACGGCGTGAAACTGGTCGTGTGGGGCGAAACGGCCAGCCCGTACTTTTTGGACAGGGATGAGGAGCATCTGGCGGAGATTACAGAGGCGGTTCCCGACGGGGGATTTTTGATTACGGGGCTGCTGCGAGCGGGGTTTGAAAACGGCACATACGTTCCTTATAATTCCATGTTTGTGATTAACGGGCGGGGAGAAATCAAAGACTATTATGATAAGGCGCATTTGGTTCCGTTTGGCGAGTATCTGCCTTTCCGCGAATATCTTCCGGCCTTTATGGCGCCGGTGGCCAGTGTCGTCGGCGATCTGGGCAGCGGCGAGAAATACAAAAAACTGCAGGTTGCCGGGCTGCCGCTGATGGGCGGAGCTATTTGCTATGAGAGTATTTTTCCCAAAGAAGTTTTAAATCCCGAACAAAAGCCGGAGCTTTTGGTTGTTTTGGCCAATGACGGGTGGTATGGCGTGAGCGCGGGGCCTTATCAGCATTTAGCGGCGGCACAGATGCGCGCGGTCGAAGAAGGCATTACGGTTATCCGCAGCGCCAATACCGGAATCAGCGCAGTTATTGCGCCGAATGGCGACGTTTCGGGTTTAATCGGCTTGAATGAAGAGGGCGTTTCGGATACGGCTTTGCCGAAAGTCTTGGAGAAATCCACATTGTACGGGCGATACGGCAATATTGTGCCGGGCGGGCTGCTGTTTTTCTGCCTGCTGCTGGCTTTGCTGTTAAATTCATTCGTTATAAATACAACCAGAAGATGTAGCGGTTATGAAAGAAGCTGACGCTTTTTTTGTAACGTATAGCCATGGTTGTATAATTGTATAAAATGTTATTGCAACTTATAAAGTAATGATGTAAATAAACGGAAGTAGAAACGATTGTAATATCAGGAGACGAACTATGCCGCGCGGACGTAAAAGGAAATCAGAAATATTAGGCGATGAAACCGCAAATGACAGCAGCATCGGACCTATTGACGAGCATGTAGGCGCAAGAATCTGCGCCCGGAGGAAACTCTTGCAGCTCAGCCAAAAGCAAATGGCGGAAAAGCTGGGGATTACTTTTCAGCAGATTCAAAAATATGAAAAAGGTGTTAACCGTATCGGCGCGGGAAGGCTTTATACGATTGCGTCTATTCTCGGCGTTGACATAGATTATTTTTTTGACGGCATCAGCCCCGAGATTTTGAGCATTGGCAGCGCCGCCGATTATGCATCGTGTTATGGCACCGGTTTTCTGCGGGAAGATGACGGAGATTATAAGTCTGATCCGATGCAGGGCGCTGAGGCGGTTATGCTGCTGAAGGCATTTTATTCGCTGCCGGCGAAGGCACGGACTGCACTGCTGATGATGTTGACGAGTCTTAAGAACAGGGAAGATTTGGACAACGATGTATAATCAGGGGATTGTGCCGGACGTACCGAAATTTTTCGGAAGAAGAAAAGGGCGCGTTGTCCGGAAAGCAAAACAGTTTTTGTTGGAGAAAATGCTGCCGCAGATGCGGGTAACGTCCGCGGCGGATTTTGATGCGGAAAAGCTGTTCGGCGGCGCAAAAAAAGAAATCTGCCTGGAAATCGGTTTCGGCGACGGGCAGCATTTGTACGGCCAGGCGAAGAACAATCCGCAGAACGGTTATGTCGGAGTGGAAGTTTTTCAAAACGGGGTGGCCAATCTGCTGACACTCATCAGCGGCATTAAAGATGGGGATAAACTTCCTGAAGAAATCAGGGCTGAAGATTATCCGGTGCGGAATATCAGGGTGTATGATGATGATGTCCGGCTGTTGTTTAAGCAGATTCCCGATAATTTTTTTGATAAGGTTTTTCTGTTGTTTCCGGATCCGTGGCCGAAGAAAAAGCATGCGGGGCGGCGGTTTGTCAATCCGGATAACTTAAAGGAGGTGTACCGGGTGCTCAAAACGGGCGGATTGTTTCGGATTGCAACCGACCATCCGGTATATAAGCGCCATGTTCTGCGGACGATGCATCAGGATGCTGGTTTTATCTGGACGGCAAAGTGCGGGGAAGACTGGAAACGCGAACCGGCGGATTGGGTCAGGACGAAGTATCAACAAAAGGCTGTTCGGGAAGGCCGGCGGCCGGTGTTTTTTGACTATCGGAAAATTTAAGCCGTGCGAAAGTATAAATGCCGTTCAAAATATAATTCTTAAAAATATAGTCATAAGTTGTTGAAATAAAACGATGGTTTAAATTCAATATAGCATAAAGCGGTCTTTCTGTCAAATAAAAAAGCAATATCAGTGCGATGTCTGAGATATTGCTTTTCTTTTTTTGTTGAGAAAAAAGGATCATTTTATTTCAACAGCAGGAGGCTAAAATGGCTAAGTTAAATAATAAGGAAATTCAGGACAATATTAATATGGAGATGGGTGATAATCCGCTTCCGAGAGATGCTCACTCAAAATTTCGTTTTGAAATTGAAGAGAGCGTTGATGATTTGGTTCGGGATATGAAAGAACGTCCGAAGAAGTATAGGCGTTGGAAGTTTATTGATTTCAGAAATTCGGAATATAAGGATATTTATGGAGATTATATATTGCAAGATCCGGAGTATGATAATAGTTATGCGTCTGTGAAAGAAGAGGAAGGAAAGTTATCAATCACGACAGCCTGGGGAGGTTATAACTATGAAATAACCCCGCGTGAAAAAGGAGGAAGCAGCGTTGAATTTTCCGGTCCGGTTAATGCGCTGCTTAACCAGAATTTGCTGCCGGAGATGACTTATATACCGTATACGCTTGAGGGCAAGTTTGTGGACAGGGAAACAGGCAGGGATTTGACTATGTATATGGATATGCAATCTTATGGTACATTTCGCTCTTTGAAAAATGAGCAGGTTATTCAGGACAGTTTTGAATATAAAATGCCTGGAAATTCACAAGACGGATATGGACATCATATCAATGCGCAGTTTAATAACGAAATACCGTTTTTGCCGAAAAAACGAACGGCTCAGGAGCTGAAGCAAGAGCGCGCGCAAAAGGATTTTGAAGAAGGGAAAAAGGCTAAAGTTTCAGAATGGAAAAAGGAGAGAATAAAGAAACATTTAGATGCTGTACGGGGAAAGCTTTCCGGCGCTGTTGCGGCCGATAATATTGCCGAAGATAAAATTTCCGGCAAGGAAAAAAGAGTGATAACATCTGAAATCGGGGCAGAGCTGGCGGCGGAAATCCGGAGAAGGAAAGTAGCGGAGAAGTAAACAGCCCGAACAGTCGAAAACGGGCAAGAGCAACGAGGTTCAAAACAATGAAACGCGTATTGTTGAACTGATTACCGAAAAAAAGTGCCTGCCGGCATTGATGTTTTTGAAGCAAACACCAGAAATGCCGAAATTTTACGGCATTTCCGGAAAGGGGAACGGCTGTCGGCGTTTATCTGCTCCGGCAGGCATCTGGAAGAAGGGGCAGTTAACTAACGTCCGCGGATAAAATCAACGGCAGACAGAAACAGTGTTTTTCCTTTTTCCAGCGGGGTTTGTTTGCGGGTTTCAGGTACGGCGGCAGCCTGCATCGAATCTTTTCGGTCGTTGTTATGCGCAGCGATACGCATTTTGCTTTCGGCTATTTCGACGGCTTTTTGATAATCAGAGGCCAGCCGGCGTGCTCCCGACAATTCAAGCTCTTTATACTGGCGGATGATGTCCGGGGTGATGATATTCAGCTCGTACATTTCATCGACCCCGTAGCGTTTGCTTTTTCCGGTTACCCAGTTTTTGACCGTGCTGCGCAGTATCTGATTTTTCTCTCCGGGACGGGCGTTTATGTCTTTACGGAGATTTTGGGCATCTTTTAGTGCTGCTTTGCCGTTTCCTTTCCAGTTGATGTTGCTGATTGCCGCGGCAATGGCAAACGGCGGAATACGGGTCGCATCCAAATTGCCGTGCTCGTCTTTCAAGTTCAGGCTGCGAGCCAGAGCAGCGGTAACGTGTTTGGTTTTGCCGGGACGCCCAAGCTGATAAAAGCTTAAATTGTAATCTTCAATCTGTTTTTTGAGCATTTCTTCCGACGGGAACAGTTCGGTCAGACAGAGATAGTTTTTGGTCGTACTGCTTAAGGTTATGGTTTTTCCTGCGTTTTTGCTCATGCGGGCTTCTTCGCTTGCAATGAACCTTTTCAGGGCAGGAGAAGCGATTTTGCTCCAAGCGTCGGTTTTTAATTTTAAATTGGCATAAACCTGTCCGTGCAGCGCTGCGTCCCTTTCATCCATCGGGCGGAGGTCGCCGTTTTCATCAAAAAACTTGTGCTCAAGCTCTCTGGCGGCATCATTGACGTTTCCTTTCGAAACAGTCAGCAGCGGCAGGACGTATTGTCTGGTTTCGGGATTGGCTGCCAGATATTTGATGAAGGATCTGACGGCATTGTCGTCCATTTGCGACGGACCCTTGGTGATTCCGGTTTTGCTCATAATGCGGAGGTCGACAACATATTTTGCCAGCTGGTCTTCATTCTTTTTAGGATTATAAGTCTGGCATTCGCTGCGGTACACGAGGCTTAAAGCGTTGGCTTTGGTCAGTTCATCCGCCAGGACGCGTTTCAGTTCTATTTTTCCGCTTTTCTCGTACAGGTCGGCATTGATTATGTAGGTGTATTCGCTGCGCTTGTAGGCGAAAGCTTCAGCATCGCTGATGGCGGGGATGTCTTCAAAACGGTGGTAGACTTTTTCTGCCGCGCGTTTAACGGCGGCATGGTTTTGCACGGAAACTGTTTCATTGTCGGGAAGATGTCCGGCGGCCGCGTTTAACTCTGCAATTTGCAAAGCGGACGGCTGAGCGCCGACTGTAATTTCTTTTGCGGTTTGTTCCGGGGATTCAGCTTTGGCGGCATTGGGTTCCGGCAGTCCTGAAAGAGCAGCACCGGCAGCTATGATTCCTGCGCCCGCGATGATTTTGGCCTTTGACATCTTTTATATTTTCCTCTTTTGATATAAATATTTAATCCTGTTTATCTTAATTTTTAATATAGCATGAAAGTTGTCCTTTGTCCAGTGTTTTGGGAAAACAATGTGAAAAAAATCGTTTTAAATCAAGTACAGGCTGCTGACTGTCGGCAGGCAAAGCCGATTGAAAGGACAAAGGCGGAAAAACGGCAGGGAGGAGAAGAATGGGAAAACGGCTGGGAAGATAAAAACGGAAAACGACTGAGAGAATAAGAACGGAGAAACAGACGGGGAGGACAAGTACGGAAAAACGGCGGAGGGGGACAGGTGCCGGCGAGCGGTTAATGTGCGGGCGGAAAACTGGCGAACAGGCGACATTTTTTTAAATCCAGTGGAAAAAACTCACTTTTTAAAGGCAAAATTAAATTTTATGTATTAAGTTCAAACAGACTTGGGGAAGGATTTTTTTCTCCGATACGACTTACAAGTAATAATTTTAAGGAAATAAAAATGGTATCATTAGCAGAAAAAATGGCTGCAAATATGGACGCGTCCGTCTTCAGCAAGGCGACGGATTTGAAAAAGCGCCTGTTGTTTACGGTCTTGGCGTTGATTGTTTTCCGCCTGGGAACCTTTATTCCTCTTCCGGGTATTGATTCCCGCGTACTGGCTGAGATTTTTGCCAGACATTCAAACGGCATTTTGGGAATGTTTAATATGTTTTCCGGCGGTGCGTTGGAACGTATGACAATTTTTGCCCTCAACATTATGCCGTATATTTCGGCGTCGATTATCCTGCAGCTCGGGCAGTCCATCGTCCCTTCGCTTGCCGCTTTGAAAAAAGAAGGCGAGGCCGGACATCGCAAAATGATGCACTATACAAAACTTTTGACGGTTCTGATTACGATTGTTCAGGGATACGGCATTGCCGTCGGGCTGATGAGCCTGGCTAACGGCGACGGTTCCAGCGCGGTTGTCATTGCGCCGTATACGTTTATCTTTTCGACGATTATTTCATTGACCGGCGGTACGATGTTTATCGTCTGGCTGGGCGAACAGATTACGTCGCGCGGCGTCGGCAACGGTTCGTCGTTAATCATTACGGTCGGCATTATTGCCAATATTCCGTCGGCAATTGCCCAGACTTTGGAATTGGGGCGCATTGGTTCTATGTCGCCGCTGGTTATCCTCAGCCTGTTTATCATGAGCATAGCTCTGGTCTTTATTATCCTGAAGGTTGAAATGGCTCAGCGCAAAATTCTGGTGCAGTATCCGAAGCGGCAGGTCGGCCTGCGCATGACATCGGCCGAGAGCTCGCATCTGCCGTTGAAGGTTAATCCGACGGGCGTTATTCCGCCGATTTTTGCCAGTGCTTTGCTGCTGCTGCCGATTACGGTAGCCAACATCTGGTCCAACAACGGGCCGGAATGGGTGCAGACGCTCAGCCGTTATCTGGGACACGGACAGCCGTTGTATCTGGCTCTGTATGCCTTCTTAATTGTCTTTTTCGCTTTCTTCTATACCGCCGTTGTGGTCAATCCGGAAGAAACCGCGGACAACCTTAAGAAGCATGGCGGCTTTATTGCCGGTATCCGTCCGGGCAAAAATACGGCCGAATATCTGGATTATGTGGTTACCCGCCTGACGGTGCTCGGCGCGTTTTATCTGGCTGCGCTGTGCATTCTGCCGGAGATTTTGATTGCGAAACTGTCGGTTCCGTTTGTTTTGGGCGGTACGACCCTGCTCATCGTGGTTCAGGTAACGATGGACTTCATTACGCAGGTTCAGTCGCACCTGATTGCCTATCAGTATGAAGGGCTTTTGAAGAAAGCTTCGCTGGTCAGCAAGAGAAAGAAATAGGAAATGCCTGACAAAGATTTATTTGTGGTATTTACCGGCGCGCCCGGGTGCGGAAAAGGCACCCAGGCACGCATTTTGTGTGAAAAAGCCGGAATATGCCATCTCTCTACGGGAGAAATGCTGCGGGCGGAAATCAAAAGAGAAACGCCGCTGGGCAAAGAACTGAAAATGGCTCTTGACGACGGCGGCTTTGCTTCCGACGAACTGATTATCAGAATGGTTGAAGAGCGAATCGGTAAAGAGGATTGCCGGCACGGTTTTCTTTTGGACGGTTTCCCCCGGACGCTTAATCAGGCGGAAATTTTAGAAGGGATGCTGGCTGAAAAGAGGCAGAAACTTGATGCCGTGATTGAAATACAGGTTCCCGACGAGATTATTATGGAGCGCATATTGGGGCGCTATGCCTGCATGAAATGCGGCCGGGGGTATCATGACAAGTTTTTGAAACCGAAAATTTACGGCGTCTGTGATGAATGCGGCGGAACGGAATTTTCCCGCAGGCATGATGACAACCGGACGACGGTGCATAACCGGCTGGTCAATTTCCGTGCTCTTACTTATCCGACCATTCCTTTTTTTGAAAAGAAAGGGCTGCTCCGTTGTGTGGACGGAACAGGAACGATTGAGGCCGTGGCCGGAAAGATTGAAAGAGTGCTCGGGCTGACAGAGTAATCCTGAACGGAAAGCAATCCGGTGCGGCGCTGCCCGGCAGGGGCGCAAGTTTCTTTTTGATTTGGAAACGTTGGTTGATAATGGAAATGACGATTCGCAAAATGCTGTTTAATAATTTGTAAAAATTGTTAAAAATTTTGTATTTTTTTTAAAAGAATTGTTGACTCTATTAAATTATGCCCTATAATCCGCATTAATTTTGAAAAGTGGTGATCAACTTTTTGAATGGTTTAATTGTTTAAATAATGGAGAGTTAATTTGGCTCGTATAGCTGGTGTAAATATTCCTACCGCCAAGAAATTAGAGATTGCACTGACCTCTATCTATGGCATAGGGAGAGAAACAGCACAGGTTATCTGTGCAAAAGCGGGCGTTGCTGGTGAACGCCGCGTTCATGAACTGACGGACGAAGATATTGCCAAAGTCCGTGAAGTAATTGACAAAGACTACCTTGTTGAAGGCGAACTGCGCCGTGATGTTGCGGTTAATATCAAGCGCCTGATGGATTTGGGCTGTTACCGCGGTCTGCGCCATCGTAAAGGCCTGCCCGTACGCGGCCAGAGCACGAAGCAGAACGCGAGAACCCGCAAGGGCAAGCGCAAGACCGTGGCTAACAAGAAGAAGTAAGTGAGGCAGTGATGGCAAAAACAGTAGTTAAAAGAAAAGAGAAAAAGAACATCACATCCGGTGTTGCTCATGTAAATTCTACATTTAACAATACAAGAGTTACGATTACGGACGCTCAGGGAAACACAGTTTCCTGGTCGACAGCCGGTGCTCAGGGCTTTAAAGGCTCCAGAAAGTCTACGCCTTATGCTGCACAGGTTGCTGCGGAAGAAGCCGGTAAGAAAGCTCAGGAAAACGGTATGAAAACATTGGAAGTCGAAGTTAAGGGACCTGGTTCAGGACGCGAATCGGCAATCAGAGCTTTGCAGGTTATCGGTTTTACCATTACTTCCATCCGCGATGTAACTCCTATTCCGCATAACGGCTGCCGTTTAAGAAAACGCCGCAGAGTTTAATTTTTAAGTTTTGGCAGAGGAAGGTTCACCTTCCTCCTGCCTGTTTGAGTGTAGCGTATAAACTAGTAAAGAGGGTATTCCGGTGATTCAGAAGAATTGGCAAGAACTTATAAAACCAACTAATCTAGAGGTTGTTCCAGGCGAAGGCAGGAATGTTGCTAAGATAGTTGTCGAACCTTTAGAGAGAGGTTTTGGTTTAACTCTGGGTAACGCGCTGAGAAGAGTTTTATTGTCTTCTTTGCAGGGCGGAGCGGTTACCGCAGTAAAAATTGACGGCGTGCTGCATGAATTTTCGGTTATCGAAGGTGTGCGCGAAGATGTTACCGATGTTATCCTGAATATCAAGGGACTCGCTGTAGCGGTTCATTCCGAAGGGCAGAAGACGATGCGCCTGAAGGCTGAAGGGCCGATGGTTGTTACGGCAGGAATGATTGAAACCGGACATGATGTTGAAATTATGAATCCGGATCATGTCATCTGCACGCTTGATGCGGGGGCGAAAATCGCTATGGAACTGACGGTCGGAACCGGCAAGGGTTATGTTCCGGCAGTTCAGAACAAGACTGCAGATGCCCCAATCGGTCTGATTGCAGTTGATGCGATTTATTCTCCGGTAAGGAAAGTATCGTATAAGGTTGATAAAACCCGTGTCGGGCAGAATACAGATTATGATAAACTGACAATGGTTGTTGAAACCAATGGCGTGGTTACGCCGGAAGATGCGGTTGCCTTATCGGCGAGAATCCTTCAGGATCAGTTGAAGCCGTTCATTAATTTTGACGAACCTGAAAGCGAAGCTGAAGATATTAAGGAAGAACTGCCGTTTGACAGAAATCTTCTGCGCAAGGTTGACGAGCTTGAATTGTCGGTTCGTTCGGCAAACTGCCTGAAGAATGACAATATCGTTTACATTGGCGATTTGGTTCAGAAAACGGAAGCGGAAATGCTCCGCACGCCGAATTTCGGCCGCAAATCTTTGAATGAAATCAAGGAAGTTCTGGCGAAGATGGGTATTCATCTTGGTATGGAAACCCCGGGATGGCCGCCGGAGAATATTGAAGAATTAATTAAAAAGTGTGATGAGCATTTTTAAGAGAATCTAAAATATTGTGGAAGGGCTCGCGATGAAAATCGCGAGCCTTTTTTGTATACTGAATGAAAAAGTTTCGGAAAACTGCGCGCTAAACATACAGTTCAGCCGTATTGGTATATTTGATATTTTGCTAAGGGAAAATACAGTTGCCTGCTGAAAAAATACGTACCATTTTTTTCAGCAGCTATCAAGAAAAAATAATAATTAAATTCAGTTGATTAGCTTGTTTATTTTGCAATGAATAAAGTGGTACGATATTATTAAATATTTTTTGTGCGAGAATTAATATTGTAGAAGGAAAATGTGCCATGACCAAAAGTTATAATGAATTTTTTAATGCTGAGCAAAAGCAAAAAAATGAGCTTGTTTATGCTTGCGGAGGAGGGTACGCAGTTAGCTTTTCTCACTTAAGTACTCAAGAGGAAATAGATGCCATGTATGAAGAATTAAAGAGACGCAGCAGAAGGGAACGTTTGAAAGATGTGGAAATGGCCTCTTCTCCGTATTCGAAGGGGTGCATACAAGCGGATTGCGATATATTTTATGATGTGCCGGGGAAAGGCCGTTCAGCTGTTTTTGTCGATGACCATGGAATGGGTACACGGTGGATAATCTGCCGAAAGATTTTGATCCGAAATCATGTCTGTTTAGTTTTAAATATGATGAACAAACAGGTAAGATATGTTCCGCAATAACGGTTGAACATTATGATGATAAAGGTAGTTGTGATAAGGCATGGTTTTTGGATAAAGAGCTATCTGGAGAGTATGAGGCTTATTCATTTTCTAATGGCGATTTGGTAAGTATTGTATTTAATAGGAATAAAGCCATTGAATATGGAAAACATTTTGCTCCGGGGAGGTGGCTTGAGTTTAAGGTGGAAAATAAAGAAGAAATTGATGCCTGGCGTCGAAATACGATAGATGCGATGCCGTATTCCGATTTTGAGAGATTGGATGGATTGAGTGAAAAACTTGTTTATGCTGAGGCAAAGCTTGAGGGGCGTAAATCAGAGCGGGATGTTTCATTAGCTGAGTTGGTCGTGCAAGCAGAAGAAGCCAAGGCACATCAGTCAAAATCTAACCACTCAGAGCCGGCTGTTGATGCGGGGGATAGAAAATTGGCAGAGTTGCTGCTTAAAGGGGATTTAGAGGCCGCTAAGCAGTTAGCTGAAAAGATTGTAAAGCCGGAAAGTCAAGATAAAGCAGCGGGTAAAAAGCGTACGGATATGCAAGAAGCCCGCTCCGCCTCCGGCTGTAAAGAGCAGAAAGTACAGGAAGCGTTAGCGAGATGTAATAAAGCTTTGGGAAAAGGAACCGCTTCACTGCAGGGGGAACGGCAGGAACCGCAACAGGAAGAGAAAAACGAAAAGGGTTTTGCGGGAAAATTAAAATCAATGCTGCTTCGTAAACTGAAAGGGAATAGCGGACATTAGATAAC
Source organism: Acetobacter sp. 46_36 (assembly GCA_001917135.1). GTDB lineage: Bacteria > Pseudomonadota > Alphaproteobacteria > RF32 > CAG-239 > CAG-267. The sequence goes on along the minus strand of MNTT01000008.1, from coordinate 117,415 downwards.
AGGACATAGGTACATTTGTCGAGAGGACATCAGCTAAAATAATATAACAGAAATTAGTTTTTTTCCAATAAGCGAAGAGGGCTGGCAGGTGTATTGTCAGCCCTTTAAGTATGAAGAATGTTATATTATTAAGGTTTGTGCCGGTAAGTTTGGGGGAGATGATGATAGTTGCAAAGGAAAGGCAAACGGCTTAAATATGGCAGGTTAGTTTAAAACACGGAGAAGAAACCGATACTAACGGTGTTAATGTTTTTTTAATCCGCTCAGATTAAAGTTTAGTCGGGACAGGCATTGCAGATAAGATGTTTAAAGCTGTTGAAAACCAGGAAAAGAAAAAGTTTGCGGAGGTGCGAAAATTATGTTTAAGGCAAAAAAGCTGAACAAGCTTGTGGCGGCGGGAATTATTACCCAGACACAAAAGCAGCAGATTTTAGAATATGATGACAATGCGGACAGCCTTGCTTTAGTCAGCCGGGCATTGATGCTGCTGGGGATTTTTACTGTCGGGCTGGGCATCATTTCTCTGATTGCGTCCAACTGGCAGGATATCGGCAGGACGGCAAAGCTGGCAACAATGTTGGCATTGCTTGCGGGTACCGGAGGTCTGGTCTGGCATTGGCAGAGTCAGGGAAAGCGTGCAGCAGCTGAAAAAATGCTTCTGGGAGAGTTTTTTCTTGTCGGGGCTGGTATAGGCCTGATTATTCAGGTTTTTCAGCTCAGCGGCGGAAAAATCTATGATCCTTTGGCTGTCTGGTGTCTGGTTGCCGCACCGCTTTTGTTTGTTACGGGGCAAAAGCTGGTTTCTTATTTTTGGGTACCGTTGTTTCTGGTTTGGGGAATTATTTATGTCTGCGACAATGTTGTGGATTTTGTTTGGAATTTTGAAGTCTTGATGGCAGTTTTGCTGGCAGCTGCCGGATGCGGCCGCGGGATAGCCGGGCTTTTTCCCGGATTTTCTGCCGGAAACGTTTTGAAACAGGAAGCATTGGCCGCATTTTATATTGTTTTGGCCGGTTATATCCTGATTGGCGGTTTTGACGGCTATGACGGACTGATGACATTAGGGCGGGCAGCAGCCATACTGGTGGTGTTGTCGCTGCTGTTTATACGGTTCGGCAGGTATGCGCTAATCAGGCGCAATATTAAACTGGGCGGATTGATTGTTGCTATGCTTTATATTAATCTCGGGACGGAGTTGGGACTGTTTGAAACGGGCATCGGATTAATTGTCAGCGGCGTTTTGCTGATATTGCTGCTTAAATATGTTCCGAGGGCGGTTCGTTTGGTGAGCGAGGAGAAGAAAAATGCGTGAAAAGGTAAAAAATCTGGTTTTGACTATGATGCCGGCGGTTTTGCTTGCGGTATGGGCAGGGTACCTTCTATGGCAGATTTCGGCCGGAATGCCGGTAAAAATCAAGCTGCGCGGATATGACCCGCGGGACTTGCTGGCCGGGCAGTATATCAGCTATGTGCTGGACTGGGAGGCGACGGACTGTGCTCAGTTTGCGCAGGGCATATGCCCGAAAGACGAATTTGGAAGCTACGGGAAAAACCGGGGGCGTTTTTATGTGCCGGAGCATTTGGCCAAGCCGTTGGAGCAAGATATTCAAAACAGCAACAATGTTGCGGAGATGGTCTTTTCCTATCGTCCCGGCCGGCCGCCGCAGGTTTTGAACCTGCTGGTCAACGGCAAAACGTGGAATGGGCGCGAGAGCTCTTTTTAAAACAAATTTACAGGTGCTTATAACTGTTTTTTGAACAGAAAGCGGTTTATCTGAAACATATCGGAAAGCGATTTGTGCGCTTTAGCCTGGCGGACGTATGCGAATGCAGCCTGAATGCCAGGCATTACGGCGGAATTGGGAGCTGTTGTTTTAGTGGAGAAAAACAGTTCTTTTTTGACAATATAAAATGGTATGTTATTTTAGAGCCAATTACAAAATTATTATATTTACTTATATGTTAATTCTACAATTATGAAGAAACTTGATGTTCTGGGTGAAGTGGCGTTAATGTCTATGCCTGCATCCGACGAATTAAGGGATTACCTCAGGCTTTTCCGTTTGGAACCGGCCAGCGAGGTAAAGTTTTTGGAACTGGCCGACCGGGAGTTGAAAAACACTTATCTGCAGCGGTATGCTTTATCTCCGGAAGGGGAAATTTTTCTTCTGCGGCAGAAAGATACCAGCGAGGCTGTCGGGTACTTTACGGAGTGGCCTCTGTCTGTCGAAGCGCAAAAGCAGATGTTGACGGATGCACGGCAGGAACTTGTTCTTGCGTATGTTCAGCGGCATGATTTTGGGGCTGATGCGGAAGGATTGTTGTTTGTGCCCGAACTGGCGGAAGCAGCCAGACTGTATGTGCGTTTGTATCCTCTGTTTGAGGCATCGGAAGTCAAAATGATGGCGATGGAAGATGCCGCAATGGTTGCGGATTATTTGGAGCATGATGATTTGCACGAGGCGGCAGAGCTTATGCTGTTGTCGGGTACATTTTGCCATTTGGCTCCCGCTTATGCGAAAAAGTGGGGATTTGGCGAAAAAGCAGCCGGGGAGTTTGCACAAAAAACCGGAAAGTAGTTTTTTTAGAACGGTTTCGGTAATAAAAAGGGCTTCATACGAAGCCCTTTTTTAAAGTCAAGTACAGAGAGAAATTCCCGGATTGAAAGTATTCGGATTAAAAGTATCCGTAAACCCGATTCAAGCGGGGGTTATGCATTTTTCGCAATAACTTCTCGGCTTTGGGGCAGAGCTTATGCCGATATGCAGCAAGCAGTTTCGGGCGCTCGCTTAATACCAGTAGAATCTGGTTTTCTTCTTCCAGTTCAAACCGATACTCTTTAAGCATCTGGTGTTGTCCCGTTTCAACCATCTTCTTTTCAGCCAGCGGATGCAGCTTGTGGGTGTAAGCCGCCAGCATTTTGGGATGGCGGGAGGTAACAAGCGTAACTTCGGCATCAAGGCATAATTTGTCTTTGCAGCCGTACATTGTCAAATACCCCTGCTGCACCATTTTGATTTGAGCGAGGGACTTTCTGGTCTTGTTCTTAGACATGAGAAATAAAAATTAAGTTTGACATAATATTAATTAACACGTTATTTATTTAATCATAAAAAAGTGCTGTTGGCAAGAGAAAAAAGGGATAAAACGCTTCTTGCCTTTGGGGGCGGGCGTTTTCAGGGAATTTTAAGGATTGCGGCATTAAAAAGCACGCAGTGCGTATTAAGGAAGGAGCAGCGAAAAATGAAACTGATTATCTGGGATTTTGACGGAGTGACGGCTGATACGGAGAAGTACTGGCTGGCAATAGAGCTGGAAGAATTAAACAAATATTGCGGTTTGGCCTGGGATTTTGCCACAATCAACAAATATCTGAGCGGACAGGGGCTGTCGATGCAGCAAAAAGTTTTGGCTGAGCTGGGAATTTATCCGCCGGCAGAAATGTGGGAAGAAATCGGCCGGCGTTCCTGGCAGCGTATTCTTGACGGATTTAATCGGACACCGGGGATGGATAAGGTATTGGAGCTTCCGGGATATTGCCATGCAATGGCTACCGGCGGCGCGTTGGAGGAAACCCTGCTTAAACTGAAGGCCGTAGGGTTGCAGGACGTCTTTACGCGGGATAATCTGGTAACGGTTGATATGGTGGCCAGAGGAAAACCTGAGCCGGATTCTTTTTTGCTGGCGGCACAAAAAATGAATATGCGTCCGGAAGACTGTTATGTTATTGAAGATTCCGTGGCCGGGTTGACAGCGGCACAACGGGCTGGAATGACACCGGTTTGCTTTATGGGATCGGAAATGTACCGGAACAACCCTGCGCAGCGGCAGGCTGTCGAGGCATTGGGAATTACGCATATTTTTTACGATATGGCGGAAGTGAAAGAGTTTTTTGAAAAGGAAGCGGCGATACGGGCAGCGGGCTAGGGGCAAACGGGCTTGGGAAAAATCAGATTGCCAGAAAAACAGGCAAATGCCGTTTCCGGAAAGGGAAACGGCATTTGTCATCAGAACAGCAGGTCGAGATCTACGACAAAACGGATATAGCAGCTGATTTTCTGCGGTTTTTGAAAATAAGCATTTTGTATCTCTTCTTCATCATCGGAAAAACGTGCCATACTTTGGCTGCTGCGGCGGCCGGCGTTTAAATTTTCAGCCTGAATTAGCAAATCAAAGACGTTTTGTGCTTTAGGATAGGCTTCGCGCAGGTGCTGAAAATCTTCGTGCTCCGGATAAAGCAGCGGCAACCCTGTTATATCTTTCAGGGTTTGTAAGAATTTTTCAGGTGCGGATTGGTCAGTAGGAAGCCTTACCAGCAGCCAAGCCCGGTTCTGAATACAGATGCCAAGTTTTAAATTGCGGTCGTTGAGGGCTTTGGTTCTGGCGAACTTTCCTTCTTTGCTTCGGATTAAGATGTCGAACGGGAACTGTCCCGGAAGTTCTGCGGAAATGTTTTTTTCCATACTACATAAATTTAGTGGTTCATAAAAATATTAAATACAGAAAATATAATACATCTGCTTTTTACGGCAGTCAATAAAAATATCGGCAGTTGCCTGCAAAAATGTTGAGCGGAATGTTAAAGTTTCCGGTTACGGGAGAATAAGCGGAAAGCCGGAAACCGAATTTTTCGTTTGGGAAAATTGCTAAACCTTTCGTCCGGGAAAATTGCAAAAAAATGCACCGCGGGAGGCGGTGCAAAGTGTAACCGGCGGTTGTAATCAGCGTTCGTTTTGGGCAAATACGTTTAGCAGAGCGGCGGAATCCAACATCCGGCGCTGCTTTTGAATGCCGCGAACCACGTCCTGATATTTGACGGCCATGCTGGTAATGCGCGAAAAGTCTTTGATATCGGCCGGGGTCAGGTTGTTCCAGGCTTTGTTGACGTGTTCTTTGGCGTTTTTGCCCAGCTCGTCAAAGCTTTCCGGCAGGATGCCGACCATTTTCAGATAGTAGGATTTGTTCAGGTATTCATCGGGTGAAGTCGTGAACGCGGTGGCGCCGTCAAACGGCTCATAGCTTTCGATAATATAGTTATTTTTTAGGGTGTCTACCGAATGTTTGTATTTGCCGTCGGGGAAGTCCGGCTGGCGGTGAAGACCGCGGGCATTGTCATCAAGCCAGAGCAGCTTGTGCATCAGGTACAGGTTGCTCTGGTGGACGGCATTGCGGTGGATTTTCAGGCACAGTTCCTTTTTTTCCTCGCATTGCTTTTTCAGCTGCTGGAGCTTTTGCCTGTTGGCAGGATGCGGTGTTTTGCGTTTTTGTTCGGCTTCTTTCAATGCCAGGTATTTGGCTTCCAAAATGCGGTATTCTTCATACGCGCTGTGGGAACGGATATGGGCGAAAAACATATTGGTCTGTTTGAACTGGAATTCGATGTAGAATGTCCGGTTGCTGTTTGGTATCGTGATGCGGGCAGTTTTTTTGATGTCAAAATAGTTGCGGGTATTTTCGCTCAGGTTCTTTTTATACAGGTTGCGCTCGCCTTTTTCAAATTTGATATAGGGCGGGAATTTGGCTTCAAGCTCTTTTATCAGCTCTTCCAAATCTCCCTGATATTTGGAAGTGATGGACAGGCGATAAATGTCTTTGGGAAGGATTTCCTTTTTGGCAATGTTCAGCAGTGACTGCTGCGTTTTGGCTGCTCCGCGCATATCTTCTAGGGCTGCTGCGGTAGGGCAGCGCGGAGCCGTTTCCGTTTTAAGAGGAAACGGAAGTTCGGGTTCCTCTTCGAAAGGCGGTTCGGCGAATTTTTCGAGATTTTGGGCACGCTCGGTTTTGTATTCGCGGATACATTCGGAGATGAGTTTTTCGGTTGTCCTTTCGACGCCTTTTATCGGCGGGATGATGACGTAAACGTTGTTACATTCGCTGTTGATGTAATGCAGCATTGCCGTGGTGCAGGGGGCAAGGATTTCTGTCGAATAGCTGATGTGACGGCCGTTACGGTCAGTCTCGATGCTGCCGTCTTTTAGGTTGATGTTGTAAATGTATTCGGGGAACCCGGTACTGTTCGGCGTGGCAAAGCCGGAGACGACGGCTTCGTACAGCAGGCGGTATTTTTCCATCGTGTCGGTATAATATTCTTTCAGGTGTGCCTGTTCTTCGGGATTTAAAAAATCCAGTTCTTCCTTTTTGTCGTCAAGAAAGGCCAGCGCGTCGCCGTCAATTGATTTTTGTACCTGGTCAATTTGTCCGGAATCTAAAATTACCAACTGATCCGGGGTGTATGTTTTCATTTTTGCGTTCTCCGAATTTTTTTTATTCTATCAAAACGAATCTAACATAATTTTACAGATAAGGCAAATAGTTTTTTGCGGATAAAGCAAATAGTTTTTGCCGGCGAGGCAAATAGTTTTAAGGCCGGGGCAAATAGTTTTGCAGGTGAAACAACCAGTTTTGCAGATGGATTAACAGTTTTGGGGAGGAATGCCGACAGCTTCTGCGAGAGGGAGACGGTCGTTTGGCAAAAAACTTTTGCTTGACAAAAACGGGGGCGTTTTTTATTCTGCGCGACGGAAAAAGTTTTTGGCATTTTCCCGGCAGGAGTGCAGTACCGGAATTTTCAGGGACGGCTCAGCCGGGGCGGTTTATAAGGGGAAAGAACGTGCATCCTTGGCATCAGGTAAAACATTATTCACAATTTCCGGACATTATTCCCGCAATCATTGAAGTTCCGAAAGGGTCGCAGGTCAAATACGAACTGGACAAGGAAAGCGGCTTGGTTAAGGTTGACCGCATTTTGTATTCTTCAGTGCATTATCCGGCCAACTACGGCTTTATTCCGCAAACGTACTGTGAAGACAATGACCCGCTGGACATTCTTGTTCTTGGGCAGGAGCCGATTGTACCGCTGTCGATTATGCGGGCCAGGCCTATCGGCGTTATGAAAATGATAGACTGCGGCGAGGCAGACGACAAGATTATTGCCATTCACGAAGATGATCCCGAGTATAATGTTTTTACCGACATTGCGCAATTGCCGCCGCACATTTTGAAAATGCTGCAGCGTTTTTTTGAAGACTATAAGGTGTTGGAAAAGAAGCAGGTTACGATTGAAAAGTTTTTGGGGCCGGACGAGGCGAAAAAGTTGATTGAAGAAGCCAGCGACGCTTATGAGGCAAAGTTCGGAGGCGAACACTGACAGCCTGCCGCGGCAGGACTGCGGGCAGTTTAAAGGCTGAACTGTGATAGGAAAGGCAGGGGGGCTGGAGCCGGGCGGTACGGAGATATCTGTGTGTAGCGGCGGCGCAGCTTTATGCGGCGGCATAGAAATAATAGCGATGCATTTGTGCGTTGCAGGAGAGGCGGGGGATTTTGATTTAGCGTTTGTCTTTGTTGATGATGGCAATAACATCACCCATGCGGGCAAAGAATGTATCCGTGTCCTTAAAATATCGGCTTTTTAAATCGTTTTTATCGTGAATCTCGCCAATGCCGGGCGCTTTGTTGTACATTCCGAGATACGAAAGGCCAAACAGGCAGAACAGGATGAGCCAAAACAGCCGTTTGCCGAGAACAAAGAAAAACAGTGCAAAAAAAGCGCAGACCCCCAGAGCAAAGTATGCGGAATAAATGCCGCCGCCGACAGAACGCGTCAGTTCCAAGTCTTCGGCAAAAAACAATCCGACAACGCCGAGGGCCAGAAATTTCAGAATAAAGATACCGAGCGTGAGCAGTATAAACATTTTGCATTATCCTTAAAACAGTGTGCCGGGTTGTGGCGGCAGTTTATAAAAAGGGCCGAACCGGCAGCGGGGAAGCGCGACGGATACGGTTTGTGAAAGAAACTGTCCGGCTGCGGGGAAGCGAAACGGTGACTGTTTATGTCAGAGGCAGCCCGCAGCGGGAAAGTACGACGGGGCGGTTTGTGAAAGAAGCATGGGCAACAGAAAAACAGGAACTCTGCGAGGGGCAGGGTTTTCCATTTCAGGCTCCCTTTTTGGCTGATAGCATTTCACGGATACCGTCGACGGAGCTTAAAACCGCGCTGGCTTCGTAGGGCATATAGACAATTTTGTTGTCCTGTCCGGAAGTCATTTCTTTCATCGTTTCAAGGTATTTCATGGCAATGAGGTATTTGTCTGCCTGTCCTTTGGATGACAGAGCCTCAATAATACGCTTGATGGCTTCTTTTTCCGCTTCGGCCTCGACCATGCGCGCCTGCGCGATACCTTCGGCACGGAGAATGGAAGATTCCTTTTCGCCCTCGGCTTTACGGATGGCGGCTTCTTTCTGTCCTTCGGCGATGCGGATGGAAGATTCTTTTTCGCCTTCGGCTTCGTAAATCATGGCGCGTTTTTCGCGTTCGGCTTTCATCTGCTTGTCCATGGCTGCCTGAATGTCGGCCGGCGGCGTGATGTCCTGCAATTCAATGCGGTTGACTTTTACGCCCCATTTGTCGGAGGCAGTGTCAAGAATGGCGCGGAGTTCTTCATTGATTTTATCGCGGGAAACGAGGGTTTCCTGAAGCTCCAGTTTGCCAATCAACTGGCGGAGCGTGGTCTGGGTCAGCTTTTCAATGGCTTCGGAAAGATTTTCGACGCCGTAAACGGCTTTTTCGGGATTGATAATCTGGAAATAAAGCACGGCGTTAATGGAAATGGAAACGTTGTCTTTGGTGATAACGTTCTGGCGCGGAAAGTCGTAAACGGTTTCGCGCAAATCAAGCCGGCTGCTCTTCTGCATATAAGAATAAGTTCTGCCGTCGGGGTAGGTTGTGCTTACCTTGCGGTAAATCCCTTTGGGGGAATCGATAAACGGCACGATAAAATTTAAGCCGGCGCCGAGCGTTTCCTTGTATTTGCCGAGGCGTTGTACAATGACAACTTCCTGCTGTTCGACGATGATGCAGCCTTTGATTGCGACGAAAACGGCGGCAAGAATCAGTAAAATGAGTACGGTTTCCATTATTTTCTTCCTTTCTTTTCAACAAACATGGTGAGGTCGTCATGGCGGACGATTTTTACTTTAGCGCCTTTTTTTATTTCGGGAGCATCTTCGCCGAGAGTTCTGGCTTCCCAATTTTCGTCATAAATTTTCAGCCGACCGGAGAAGGCGCTGATATCAGTAATGGCGGTGGCGATTTTGCCGATGTACTGGGATTCAAAACTGTGTTCCTTGTCATGCTTCGGATTGATGTTCAAAAGCGGGCGCAGGAACAAAATGAAAAGAATGGAGAGTATGGTAAAAATCGGGATGAGGACGTTGTAGTTGTCCGTAATCAGAGACAATACCGCGCATACGGCTCCGGCAACGGCAAAGTTCAAAAAGAACATTGTCGGCGTGTAGATTTCGATAATGAAACAGACAAGGGCGATGATGAGAAAGACAATCCAGGCAGACATATGATATTCCTTAAATGTTTGAGTAATAATTTTAAGTCAATATAAGCACATATTACTTTATTTTTAGTTAAGGAGCGTGAGAAGAAAATAAAATTCCGCAGCAGGCAAACAGCCTGTGAAGATATGCAGAAAAAGTATGCAAACGGCATATACGGAAACGGGGGGAAGGAAAAGAAACTACCGGGGCGGGAACGAGGCTATTGAGGGGCAATGCTGCCGGGCGGGAACGAGGCAGCCAGGGGATGTGATGCTGCTGGGCGGAAACGAGGTTACTGAGGAGAATGCAATGTTGTCAGGTGGAAACGGGGCGTATGCAGATGCATATCAGCAGGCGGTTCCTGGCGTGTGTTCCGCATCATGTTCTGCGCTGCGTTTGAAAATGATGTAGAGCAACAGGACAAACAAACTCAGGTAAAACGCTCCGAACACCGAGAATGCCGAAGCAAAACTAAGCCCGGCGGTGCCGCTGCCCGGTTCGATGACAAACTTGAAGCAAATCAGAGAAATGCCGGAAAGGGTTTGCTGCAGCATATTGTTAACCGAGGAGATGGTGGCGCGCGTTTCTTCCATAGCGTAGTTGTGGATGTGGTTAATATTGGCAATGGCAAATGCCAGTTGGAATCCGATGCCGATGCAGACGAATATCAGACAGATGAATGCCACATTCGGCTGTCGGAAATGGAAACTTAATATCATACAGGCGAAAGAATAAATACAGAGGAATGTTGTAACGACCAGCAGGCGGTTAAATCCGAAAAACTTTTTCAATCGGTTGACGTGAAAGGAAAAGCCGGCGCGCAATGCATGATTGATGACATAAATGGAACTAAACATCAGAACTGGCGCGGCGGACATTTTTAACAGCGGCTGGAAACACCAGCAAAATAAGGAGGTTGTAGAAAACAGGAGTGCCGAATACAAGATGTAGACGTTGATGTTGGGATTTTTTATCGTGGCGACGGTGGTATCTTTGATTTCAACAAATTTTTCTTTCAACGTGCGGGCATGCGGACGTGCAGACGGCGGGTTGGGCAGAGTGGTGAGCAGGACAATGCTGACCAGCGTCAGGACAAATTCCAGCGACAGCAAAACGACAGTGCCGTAGCGGTCGTACAGGACGGCGCTGAAGACGGCGGCAAACATGGCGCCGGAAGACATGGCGAAATTGGTGCGTCCGCATTCTTTTAGCATCCGTTTGGTTTTGTTTTCGCTTTTCAGGTAATCATAAATATAACTGTCATAAACGCCGGAAAGAAATGCCCGCGACAAGGCGTTGAAAAGTTCGCCGAGCAGAATGATATACATGCCGGAAAAACTAAGCCACAGGGCGGCGCGGAGAAAGAAACAGACGAAAGCGAGGACGAGAACCTTTTTTTTGGAAATGACGTCGGCGATGTAACCGCAGGGAATCTCAAACAAGATTCCGGTCAGCTGGAAAATTCCCTGAAACAGGACAAAGTCGGCGATGGTCAGTCCGTTTTGCTGGTAAAAGAGCAGCAGCACCGGAGCAAGATAAAGCTGCGAGCGGAGGAAACAGGCCAAATCCAGCCTTTTCAGCGGGTTTATTTTTTTCATTTTCATTATACGGCTTTTGCTCCCCAAGTTGCAGATTGTGCGGTTTGTATTATATGTTTTATTTTATGCGGCAGAGCTTAAAATTCGGTAAAGAAAAAAGAAGCGAGGGCAGCAGAGGGAAAGAAGAGCGAAAACAGGGCGGAAGGCAGGCAGGAGAGATTGGTGGTAGGGATAATGACCGGTATCAGAAGACATAAAAAAACCACCTTAATCAAGGTGGCCTTTTGTTTTTTCAGCAAATCCTACTTCTTGGATTTAGACTTTGAAGAAGAAGTCTTTTTGCTGGAAGAAGCTGTCTTCTTGGAAGAAGAAGAAGTGCTGCAGCAAGACTTTGCAGCCTTGGAACCGTAAATCTGTTCGATTGCCATGTTCCAGAACTTTTCGTCCTGACCAAACGGGCAACCGGCATTCTGCCAGTTGTAATAAGCAGCTTCTCTGATTAAATTTTCATTGAATGTCATTTCAATTCTCCAAATAATTTTGTTATAAAACAAGGTTAAGTATAAATATAATTTTTATTTTGTAAATACGAATTTTCATCGTTTTTGTTGTTAGTGTTTGTATATACATAAATAGATTAAAAAATGATTAAAAAAAAGGGGGGCAGAAAATTTTTTTTTAAGCCTTGAAAAAACACAATAAAAAGTGGTTTTTATAAGGAATTTTAAGTTATGATAACCTATTGTAAATAAAATATAAAATATTTTTATCAGAGTGTGCGCGGATGGTAGTAAAAACAACATAAAAAACGATGTGCGGCGCAATAAAAAAAACAAAAAATTTTTTTTCAAACTCTTGTGCAAAAAATCTCGCAATAACAAATAAAAATATTATATCGGGCGAGACCGGCAAAATTGTATCCGGCGGGGCTGCTGCCGATTGCAAGGCGGCGAGGGCCGGGAAGAAGAAAAGCGCGAAAAACGTTCCGGGAAAACGATATAAAAAAACAGGAGAAAAAACACGAAAAAAACGGAGTGAAAAATAATAAAAAAACAGAGACAAAATGTATGGCGAAACGGGGCGGAAAACAGACGGAAAAAAACTTTTTTCCATACCGTTTGCCGGAAATGCATTTTAAAACATAACCATATTGATTTTAAAAGAAAAATACCGACGGAAAAAGTAAAAAAAGAATGACAATTTTCTTGCAATTTATTTGTTTTGTTTTTATACATAAAACGTAACCTATTTTTTGTTTTTATTTTGGAGTTATAGTTATGGCCGACACAGTTAAAAAACAAACTGTCAAATCTGAGAATAACGGACAGCCGCAGAGCTTTGCGGTTTTGAGTTCCTGCAACGGGGAGAATATGAAAAATTTACTTTCAAAAAAAGAGATGGACTGCATTATAAACGGCGATTATGAAAACGTCATGGCTGTGTTGGGCATTCATCGGGACAAGGGGAGCAAAGAAGTTTATATCCGCGCTTACAAGCCGAATACAAGGTCAATCGAACTGCTGGACGGAAACGGCAATTCGCTCGGGCTGATGGCCAAGCTGGACAAGAGAGGTTTTTACCAAATAAACCTCGGGGTTACAAATACGGACAATTTTACGCATAAATTTAAAATTACCAATGATAAAAACGAAACGTATGTTGAAGAGGATATTTACTCATTCCCGTCTATTTTGGGCGATATAGACGAGTATCTGTTTGCGGAAGGCAACCATCTGGACCTTTATAAAAAACTGGGTGCACACCTGATGGAAATCAACGGGGTGAAAGGCGTCGGCTTTTCGGTTTGGGCGCCGAACGCGAAACGGGTATCGGTTGTCGGTGCATTTAACAACTGGGACGGCCGCGTCAACGTTATGCGCAAACATTACAACTGCGGCGTATGGGATATCTTTATTCCGAATATCGGCGAGGGCGAACTCTATAAGTATGAAGTTAAAACGCAGGAAGGCTATATTCTGACGAAAAGCGACCCGATGGCATTTTATGCCGAAGTACGCCCGAAGACGGCGTCTGTCGTTTATGACCTCAACCACTACAAGTGGAATGACGGGGAGTGGATGAAGTATCGCGAAGCTTATAACAGCTTTGATCGTCCGACGAGCATTTATGAAGTTCATCTCGGTTCGTGGCGCAGAAAAGGGGAAAACGGTTCGGAATTTTTGACCTATCGCGAGCTGGCCGATACGCTGGTGCCGTATGTGATGAACATGGGCTTTACGCACGTTGAATTTCTGCCGGTATGCGAACACCCGTTTGACGGGTCGTGGGGATATCAGGTTACGGGGCTGTTTGCGCCGACATCGCGTTTCGGTACGCCCGATGACTTCAGATATATGATTGACAAATTCCACCAGGCGAATATCGGCGTGATTATGGACTGGGTTCCGGCGCATTTTCCGAAAGACGGGCACGGGCTGATTGAGTTTGACGGGACACACCTGTATGAACATGCAGACCCGCGCAAAGGAGAACATAAAGACTGGGGAACGAAAATCTATAATTACGGCAGAACGGAAGTCAGCAACGTTTTGTGCTCCAGCGCACTGTACTGGCTGAAAGAATATCATATTGACGGGCTGCGCGTCGATGCGGTGGCGTCAATGCTGTATCTGGACTATTCGCGCAAGGCCGGCGAGTGGATTCCGAATATCTACGGCGGTAATGAAAACCTGGAAGCGATTGCATTTATTCGCAAGATGAACGAACTGTGTTACGGCACTTGCCCGGGGATTATGACCTGTGCAGAAGAATCGACGGCATGGCCTATGGTTTCGCGTCCGACGTCTATGGGCGGGCTCGGGTTCGGCTATAAATGGAACATGGGCTGGATGAACGATACGCTGAACTACATCAGCAAAGATCCGATTTACCGCAAGTACGAACACGGGAAACTGACGTTTGGCCTGCTGTATGCGTTTAATGAAAACTTTATCCTGCCGATTTCGCATGACGAGGTTGTTCACGGCAAAGGATCAATGCTGGGCAAAATGCCGGGAGACGAGTGGCAGAAGTTTGCAAATCTTCGCGCTTATTACGGCTTTATGTGGACGCATCCGGGCAAAAAACTTTTGTTTATGGGATGCGAATTCGGGCAGGACTGGGAATGGAATGCCAATGAAAGCCTGAGGTGGCATCTCTTGCAGTATCCGATGTATAAGGGAATGCAGAACTGCGTTCGGGATTTGAATCTGATGTACAAAGGCAATTCCGCCTTTTATGAAGAAGATTTTGACGGCAAGGGGTTTGAATGGATAGACCATGCCAATGCGAACGACAGCGTGATTTCCTATATCCGCCGCGGCCATGACTACAACAACTATATGATTGTTATCAGCAACTTTACGCCGGTAGTGCGGCACGGGTTTAAAATCGGCGTTCCGGACAGCGGCGCTTATCAGGAAATCTTTAACAGCGACGATAAGAACTACTGGGGAAGCGGCGTTAAGAACGAGGGCGAACTGATTGCTTCTGACGAAGGAATGCACGGACGCCCGCATTCGATTGAATTGACGCTGCCGCCGCTTTCGACTATTGTGTTGAAGCATATCAGGTATTAATCCGGTGACGGGTTTTCTTTCCGCCGGTTTCGATTTATGGGGCTGGCGGAAAGAATGTTTTTGAAAAGATACGGGAGGGCAAATGCCAGATATCAGAGTATGGGAAGGACGGGCGTATCCGTTGGGAGCAACGGTTGATGAATGGGGCGTTAATTTTGCCCTGTTTTCGGCGGGAGCAACAAAGGTCGAACTGTGCCTGTTTGACAAGAGCGGCGTTAAGGAAACGGCTCGCTACGAACTTCCGGTGCGCGAAAACAACATCTGGCATATTTACCTTGAAGGGGTAACGCCGGGACAGGTTTACGGCTACCGCGTTTACGGACCGTATGAGCCGGCAAAAGGGCGGCGGTTCAATCCGAACAAGCTGCTGATTGATCCGTATGCGAAAAAACTTATCGGCAGGCTCATCTGGCATAAGGCGATTTTCGGTTATGATACCGAAAGCCCGGACAAAGACTTGTCGTTTTCGACGCTTGACAGTGCACCGTATGTTCCGAAGTCGGTGGTTGTGGACAACGGCGATTTTGACTGGGAAGGCGATGTTCCGCCGCAGGTTGACCCGGCAAAGACGGTATTTTACGAATTGCATGTCAAAGGGTATACCAAACTGCACCCCAAAGTTCAGGATGCCAAGCGGGGCACATTTTCGGGGCTGGCAAGCAGGAGTGTCTGCGGGTATCTGAAATGGCTGGGCGTAACGTCGGTGGAACTGATGCCTGTCAATGCTTTTATGGCGGAACGCAATGCCGGTTTGAAAGACAATTTCTGGGGATACGAAACACTGAACTTCTTTGCTTTGGAACCGAGCTATATGGTCAGTGCCGATATCAACAATTTTAAGAAAATGGTTAAGCGGTTTCACGAAAGCGGGCTGGAGGTTATTCTGGATATGGTGTACAACCATACGCTGGAAGGCAATCATCTGGGGCCGACGCTTTGTTACCGCGGAATAGACAACGAGAGCTATTATACGCTCGACGGAACTAACAAACGCTACTATTATGACAGTACCGGCTGCGGGGCTTCGTTTAACTTGCAGAACCCGTATGTGCTGACGCTGGTTATGGACTCTATGCGCTATATGGTGGAGGAGATGCATGTGGACGGCTTCCGCCTGGATTTGGCGACGTCGCTGGCGCGGGTGAAACAGGAGTTCAGCCAGAGCAGCGGCTTTTTGATGTCGCTGCGTCAGGACGAAGTGCTGCAGCTGGTCAAGATTGCGGCAGAACCGTGGGATGTCGGTATCGGCGGATATCAGCTCGGGGCTTTTCCGCCGGGCAGCATGGAGTGGAACGACCGTTACCGCGATGTTACCCGGCGTTTCTGGCGCGGAGACGAGAGACAGGTCGGCGAACTGGCAAGCCGCCTTTCCGGTTCAAGCGACATTTTTGGTCCGAGCCGCAGAACGATATGGAGCACGGTTAACTATCTGACCGTACATGACGGCATGACGCTGAACGATTTGGTCAGTTACAACCATAAGCATAACTATGCGAACGGCGAAGACAACCGGGACGGGACTGATGCAAACTGGAGCTATAATTCCGGGGTTGAGGGATTTACGGAAAACAAGGAAATTACGGAAAACCGCAAGCTGCGCCAGCGGGCGATGATGAGTACGCTGTTGCTTTCTTTCGGCACGCCGATTATCCGTTCCGGCGACGAGTTTCTGAATACGCAGTTCGGCAATAACAATGCTTACTGCCAGGACAATATTATTTCATATATGGTCTGGGACGCCATCGGCAATGAGGAAATCGCAAACGTCCGGTTTGTGAAGAATCTTATCCGGCTGCGGCGGAAAATGGGGATTTTTAACCGCAAGGGATTTTTTACCGGCACGGCGGCGGACAACAAACAGGGAATTAAAGACCTGGCGTGGTTTACGGAAAAAGGCAGCGAGTTTACGAGCGGCGATTGGTATCAAATCAGCCGGAAGTCTTTGTCGTATATGGTTGCAGCGCGCGACAAAATGTTTATGGTCATCCTCAATGCGCATGCTAATAACTTAAAATGGAAGTTGCCAAATATCAAAAAATCCTATAAATGGAATTTATTATTGGACAGCTCCGGCAGGTTTGAGGCAGACGATGTTGCGGCGGGGGCGGAGATATGGGTTCCGGCGTGGTCGGTACTTTGTTTTGAGATAAAAAAGTAGGGAGACGATAATGAATGAACTTTTGAAGGAGCTTGCGGAGAAATTGGGAATCAGCACCAGTTTCACGTATGGCTGCGGCACAATTAAAACCAGCGTGGTCGGCGACGACGTTTTGCGCTTTTTTATTGAGAGTTTGGGATACGGAGCGAAAAACGACGAAGAAATCCGGAAATCGCTGGAGCGTCTGGAAAAAAGACGGTGGCAAAAAGCGGCGGAATCCGTCTATGTCATGACTGTTGACGAACAGGGCTTTGACCTCGTTTTGAGCGAAGACGAAGCGAAAGGTGAAATCGAGGTGTCGTATGCGCCGGAAGGGAACGGAGATTTCAGCTGTCTGGCAGTGAATTTTTCGGAACAGGAACGGCGCGAGGAAGGGCATACGGCGTATGTCCGGCTGGCGGCGGCGTTGCAGGACAGGCTGGCGCCGGGATATTACGACGTTAAAATCAAAACGTCGCGCGGCGAGTACAAAACGCTGCTGGCAATTGCGCCGAAAGAGTGCTACGGCCTTGATACGAAAGGCAAGGGAAAACTGTTCGGTTTTGCAATCCAGCTTTATTCGCTGAAGAGCCGTCGGAACTGGGGTGTCGGCGATTTTACGGATTTGGAGAGCATGGTGGATATTCTGGCCAACAGCGGCGGCGACGTCATCGGGCTTAATCCGCTGAACGTTTTGCTGCACGACTGTCCGGAATCGGCCAGTCCGTATGCTTCGACCAGCCGTTTGTTTTTGAACCCGATTTATATTGATGTTGAGAAAGTTCCGTTTTATGAGGAATGCGACAAGGACGGCCAGGCGATTTGGTTTGCCAAGGAAAAGGAGAATATTGACTATACGGCAATTTATAACGCCAAAATAAAGGCGTTGCGCAATATTTTCGCACGGCTCAAGGCGAACGAGGGAACGGATTATTACAAAGAGTTTGAGGCGTTTAAGGCGGCGGATACCGGCGAACTGCACCGGCTGGCGGTTTTTCAGACCATTTCCGAAGAAAAGAGCAAGGTCTGCAATCAGGCTTCCAAAGACTGGGAAGATGCGTTGAGTTCTTCTTTGGGCAGCGGCGTGGAAAAGTTTGCGGCGGAACATCTGTATGAAATCGATTTCTTTAAGTTTTTGCAATTTGAAGCCGACCGCCAACTGAAAATGGTGGAGCGAAAAATTAAGGAACGCAACCTTGCGCTCGGGCTGTACCGCGACCTTCCGGTCGGCGTTTCCAAAGACAGCGCCGAAGTCTGGGGCGACAAGTATCTTTATATGCAGGGCAGCGGCGCGGGCGCTCCGCCGGACAATTATTTTCCGACCGGACAAAAGTGGATGCTGGGAGCGTTTAATCCGTTTGAGCTCAAGGAACGCTGCTACAAGCCGTTTATCCGCATTCTGCGGGCGAATATGCGCTATGCCGGTGCGGTCAGAATCGACCATGTGATGGGATTGTCGCGTTTGTATCTGATTCCGGACGACGGCAATGAAGGAACCTATCTGGCTTATAATGTCAAGGATATGTTCAATATTCTGGCGCTGGAGAGCTATTTGAACAAATGCGTGGTGGTCGGCGAATGCATCGGCAATGTTGCGGACGGGTTCAAAGAAATGCTGGCAGAACGCAACATCTATTCGCTGGGCGTTTTGTGGGTAGAAAGAAAAGACGATAACGGGACGCTGAAAACGCCGTCCGAATACGAGCGCAAATATTTTGCATCGGTAGGAACGCATGATATGCCGCCGCTCAAGGCCTGGTGGTATGGTACGGAAATCGGCATTATGAAAGATTTAGGGCTGTTTACGGACGAGGAAGCTCAAGGGGGCTACCGCTGGCGTGAGCATGAACGCCGTTTGCTGCTGCAGGCTTTGGACAGCGAGGGCGTTTGGCCGGAAGACAGATGGCGGAAATCCGATTATCTGTATGGCGACGGTTATCCGGAAGGGATTGAAGAGGCGGTTCATGCGTATATGTCGAAAACGAACAGCGAAGTCTTTATGTTGCAGCCGGAAGACATTTTCCAGTCGATGAAGGTACAGAACCTGCCGGGAACGGATATTGACAAGTATCCGAACTGGCGGAGCCGGCTGCCTGTCGATATTGAGGATATGGAATCGAGCGAGGCCTATCAGCGCAATATCAGGGCCGTAAAGAAGTGGCGGTAAGCTGACGGGCGGTTGCAAGGCTGCAGTCAACCACGAAAAGACGGCTTTTTCTGATGGCCGGCATTAAGGCATATTGGGCAGGAACAGGCGTTTCTGCCCGTTGCGGTATCTGAAGAAGGCGGAATACGGGGCACTTGACAATAGCTGAAAGCCGGGGCAGAGTACACAGCAGTATTTGGCGGTGCCGGAAAACCGGAATGGAAACAGAAAATGACGGAGCAGGGAATGGAACTTAAGGAAAAGGTCAAAGCCGGAATAGGCAAGGCCGTAACATATTGGAAGCAGTACGGAGCCGAGGCCGCACTGTGGGCAGACTTGATTGCCGTGGCTGTATTGTATGCGATGATGACGGCGCATGTACCGACGCAGAACGGCGATAATATCGAGCATATTCATTCAAGCTTTCTCATTGCGCAGGGGCAGGTGCCGTATCGCGACTTTTTTCAGCATCATAATCCGCTGATGTGGTATTTGTTTGCTCCGCTGGTTAATCTGTTTGCATATAATGCGACGGTTACGGAAGTGGTTTGTCTGATTTCGCTGTTGGTCTTCTTGAAATCGCTGGTTTATGTTTATCGTATCAGCGCTGAATTTTTAAGCGATAAACTGTGGGGGCTGGCAGCGGCGGCAGTGATTGCCGCACCGGGATATAAGCTTTACGCAGTTGATTTTCGCCCCGACAATTATATGATTTTCTGTCTGACAGCGGGAATTTATTATTACTTTAGGTATCTGAAGGGGCAGAAGCCGTTTCATCTGATTGCGGCGTTTGCATGGTTTTTCATTTCGTTTTTGTTTGCGCAGAAAGCGTTGTTCCCGCTGGCCGTTTTGGGCGTTACCGGGCTTTATTTCTGGCATAAGAGGGCGATAAAAACGGCGGATATGGCAAAGGCACTGGTTTTCCCTCTGGCCGGTGCGGCGGCGTTTTGGGGGTATTTGTGCTACTATGATATGGTGACGTTGTATTATGCTTCAAACTATACGTTTAATCTGAATTTGGTGCAGGGGTTTGAGATGACCCGCATTGTCGATTTTCCACCGTATATGGCAGTGTTGATGTGGCTCGGATTTTTTGGTGCGGCGGCGGCAGTGGTTTGCAAAAACCGTTATTGGATAGTTCTGGCGTTGCTGTTTGTAACGGAATTTGTACAGCGCAAGTTTTATTTTTCGCCGTATTCGTATTATTTCTGGATGCTGGTATATTTTGCGGCGCTGTGCGGCGTGCCGGCCTTGGGGCTTTTGCGGCGGAAATGCCGGGCGGTTATCTGGCTGGTGATTGCGGGGCTGTATTGGGTTTTCTACAATACGCTTATTTTCCAGCGCGAGGTTATTGCCATGCAGCCTGAACGGAAATATCTTCCCGACTATATTGCCCGCAATATCAGCCCTTGCGATTATGTGTTTAACGGCGACGGAATGATGTATAACCTGTTTGGCAAAGATCCGGCTTATTATTGGCAGCTTATCGGCCAGCTTGACGTGGTTGGCGATGCGACGGGAATAAAGCCTAAACCGGATATTAACGCTCTGATATTGAAACTCAGGCCGAAGTTTGTTTACGGGAAAAGCTATTTTAACAAATTTTCCGATGAGAGCGGCCGACCGGAAGTCGTGCATTATGTGGACAGGGATATTATTAATGCCTATTATAACGCGACCCGTTTCGGTTCCGTCTATCAGCTGAAACCGGAGTTTGACAAGCGGAAATGCATTAAGGACGGTGTTGACGGCAAGTGGCATTTTGCCGATGAATGATATCCGGGCCGGCAAGGCGTACAACTGTTGAAACTGCATTATTGCGTTTTGCTGCGGCACAAGGGGCGGGGACAGTGTTATCGGCAAGGGCGTTTTTTTATGTGCGTTAATGATGTTTTAAGCAAAAAACGTTATATTGGGGAAGAAGGAGCCGGAGACAGTAATCGGCTCTTCAAGAGTGAATGGTATTCATTTCGGCGGTTGTATGCCGACCGGAAAAAGGCAGGGGTGTTATGGCAGAAACAAAAGAAAGAAGCGGGATATTTAAGTTTTTTTATATTATCCTCACCATTATTACATTTCCGATTTTTATGCTGCTGTTTATTTTGCGGCATCCGTTTTGGGTATTGTTTCTATTATGTGCAGTTGCGGGCGGGGCGGCGTATTACCCGATAAGCCAGGGCGTTAAGCCGGAAGATATTCTGACCTGGTATGAGGCCAAGTATAAGGCGGCGAAATTTGAATTTGTAACCAAAGCGGTCGAGAGCGGGAAGACGGATTATATTCCGCAGGCGGTTATTGATGAAATAACGGCGGCAAAGAAAAAGATGGAAGAAGAAAAAGCAGAGGCTGCGCGTCCGAAAAGTGAAAATTATAATGAAAAAATCGACAGGGACGTCAAAATCGAGCAGGCGAAAGAAGATTTGAAAAAAAGAAAGAAAGGGTTTAAACGGAAAGGCGCCTCTGCCGATAAAACAGTCGGTACAGCCGCTGAACCCGGGAAGGTGACGCTTGAGGCAACGGAGAATGAATCTCGGGTCGGGGCGAAGAATGTGCCAGTGCAGGAGCCTTCTGAAGCTGAACAGCGCTCCGGCGGCACCGCTTTGCAAAATCAGACAGAAATGCTGGAAAAAAGCGGGGCTTCAGCAGGCGGCCTGGCCAGCTTTTTAAATCAACAGCAGGAAAATAATGCGGATGGTCCGGCCGACGAAGTATTATTTTCGGGCAGTGATGTTGTGGAAAATAGTGCGGTGAATAATGGTGTAGCGGGGAATGATGCTGCGGGTAATCGCGCGGAGAAGAACGGTACCGAAAAGAGCGACGCAGCGGAGAATGGTGCGGCAGGGAATGATGCTACGGGTAATGGCGCGGAGAAGAACGGTACCGAAAAGAGCGATGCAGCGGAGAATGGTGCGGCGAATAATGGTGCCGAGAATAATGGTGCGTCGGAGAATGGCATTGCGGGGAATGACGATACCGAAGATGGAGATTTTGATATTTTTACGGATGAAGATTTTAAGGCATTGCAGCTTTAAGCAGGGATGCAGCAAATAGATATTGCCGCAGCCGGGAATCGTCGTGGTTTTATTTTGATGATGAGGGAGGCGGCAACCGGGTTGCGATGACTGAATATTGCTGTTGCCGGGGAAACCGCATGATTTAGGCGAGGCTAGGCCTGGGCTGATTTGAGCTTTTCGAGCAGGCTTTTCAGGACATACAGCCGGAGTGCCGATGAGAGGTTTGGTGTCGTACGGGTGCCGTCAATTTCGGTTACCAGCTTGTTAAGCGTCATATTGCGTTCGGCGGCAAGAGCGCAGAGCGCTGCATAGAACTCATCTTCCAGCGAGATGCTTGTTGCGTGGCGTCCGGCGATGATTACGGAAAATTTGCGCATTATTGTTTCTTTCGGAAACTGTCAAAGGAGATAATCTGGGCTGTTTCGCCGGATACTTTCTTTTCCGGCTCAATGTCATCAAGCGCGTGGACGTCGCCATTTTCGTAGAAAGAGAAGCTTAAGCCGAATTTGGCATAAGGGTCGGCGAAGTAGGTGATGGCTTCGTAAGGAATGACCAGAGTTTGCGGACGGCCGCCGAAGCTCAGTTCTACCGAAAACGAATCGGTTCCGACTTCCAAATTCGAATACTGGTGCTGGAGAACAATCGTCATACTGTCAGGGTACTGAATAAGCAGGTCTCGCGGAATAATGGTACCGGGGTGATTGGTCCTGAAAGTGATATAGAAATGGTTTTCGCCCGGAAGCCCTTGTGTTTCAGCGATTTTTAACGCTTCCACGACGACTTGTTTGAGAGCTTTTTCAATCAGTTTGTCATAGTTTATTTCGTTTACGAATTCCGTCATTTCCGGTTTTTCCACGCTAATGCCAATTACAACAAAATGAGCCGTTCTGTTGCTGGGCGGCTCCTTCCCCACTCCGGGCTAACCATAGCCTGGAGAATTGATTTTGTTGCTTTGCCTTATGCAGCTACGGCAACAGGTGCAAAATTATCATTTGCGTTTATTTGATTTGAACCGATAACGGTGGTATCTTGCCGAATACAGCCCACATATCTTTACTATACACTGTCAAACCTGTTTCACCCCCGTAAAAAACTGGTGGAGGTGCCGGGTACCGCCCCCGGGTCCAATATATCTATTTCATACGGCTTTTCGTATCAGAGCCTGCAGCATTGCCGCAAACTGTCTATGATTATAACAGCTGTTTTCAAAAATTCAAGAGTTATCGTCAGGTTTACGGTGCGATTAAGACGAAAAAATGGGAACGGGTGGATTTTGGGGGTGCGGAAAACAGGAAACGTGAGCAGAACGGGTGAAGTAAAAAGACGGGACAGAGCGGCCGGAGCTGAAAACAGGCGGGGGAGGAGTGAAGATAGATGAGGGGCGAAGCGGTAAAGACGGAGAAGGGAGAAGCGGTAAAAACAGAGGAGGGCAGGAGGGGGAAGACGAGGAGGCAGAAAATGCGGGAGAGGGGGTGGAGCAGAAAGTTTTTGGAAAAAAAGTGCGATTTTTTCTTTGGTTAAGTTTTTGTTTAGCAATGGCGTGTATTTTAGAGTAAAGTTTAATTTTTGCAGAGGGTACTATGAGCGAAGGGGTGAACCAGCCTTTGGTTTTGAGAAAAAAAAGCCGTTCCAGCCGTTTTGCCAGCTGGTCGGGAGATGCCAACCGTTTTTATGACAAAATGCTGCGGGTGTTTTATATCTTTTTGCTGTTTGCAATAGATTTTGCGATGTTTATCTATTCCATAAACGGCAAGCTGATTGAGGGGGGAACCTTTAATCAGGCTGTGTTATTTATTTTGGGCGGCATATTTGCCTTTTCGTTTGTCCTGATATTGCTGCTGTCTTTTTCCAAGGATTTGCAGAACGGCGTTTGCGCGCTGGTAACAATGCTGATTGTCGTGGTATTTTTTAACCAGTTTGCGCTGTTTAACGTCGATACTTTTATTGAGGAATGGCTGGAGAAAAAGGCCAGCTGGCTCACGTTTATCGGGATAGTTCCGGCGGCTTGGCTGGTAGGGCTGCTGCTGGGCGTTATTATCTTTTTTGCGTTCAGGTCGACGTTTGCCATGCTCTTTATTACGATGGTACTGATGTTTGCCGGCCTTATCGGGATTAAGAAAAACGAATTTCTACCCCAGCCGAAAGGAGAATACAGCGAAATTAAGGCGCTGGGGGCAAAAGTCGGCGAGGAAAGGGAAGGCAATCTGGTTTATTTTATGCTGCCGAAGTTCCCGTCATATCAGTTTTTGAACAGCATCCGCGACCATAATTTCCGTGAACTGCGGGATTTGATGGTCGGTTTTTATGCCCTGAACAATTTTGAGATTTATCCGAACGCGTTTGTCAAAAAGAACGAAACGGTCAGCAATATGATTGATATTTTTAATCAGGTCGATTATACGAGCACGACCAGCGGCAACCGCGCTTATTCGGAATTTATCAACAGCTGGGATTTTATACACGGCGGATTGGATTATTTCAGTCTGGAGGAGAACCGGCTGTATGATTATCTGTGGGAAAACGGATACGGCATCAGCACTTATGCAATGCCGGGATTCAATACCTGCATCAAAGGCGGGAGCCTGAATACCGACCGCTGCGTCATTAAGAGCTATAAGACGGT
Organism: Acetobacter sp. 46_36; assembly: GCA_001917135.1. GTDB lineage: Bacteria > Pseudomonadota > Alphaproteobacteria > RF32 > CAG-239 > CAG-267. The sequence goes on along the minus strand of MNTT01000008.1, from coordinate 93,052 downwards.
GCCGGTTTATGATAAAAACCGGACGGTGGAACAGAACGTTTATGCTCTGCTGACGGAGTGGATACTCAGCCTGAAGAGCCGCGATTTGAAATCTGTTGCCAAAATGCTGGCGGGAATGTCGCCGCTGAAGGGTATTAAGGTAACGGCTGAAAACCGGAGGGTCTCGTTGGAAGGGGCACCGGCGGTGGTAGACGAAGCCGGCGAGGATTTCAGCCGGGATAAAGCCGGGCAGGTGTATATGATTTATGTGGATTTGCCCTCAGATATTTATATGTATGACGAATTCTGCAACCTGAAGCCGAGAAAAGAATGGGTCGCTTTGAAAGACAATTCTCTTGCCAACGGGGGAATAGACGAAAAGCGTAAGGCGTATGCCGATCAGGCGAAATGTGCTATTGGGAAACTTCAGGAGTATATGGATATTGTTACCGAAAGTTATAAAAATGCCAAAACCGACATTATCATCCAGGGCGTCAGCACAATCCGCGAATTGGCGGGAATGACCGGCGGCAGATACGGAAACTTTGTCAAAGACCAGTTGGTCAACCTGGCTATTCGCAAAGGGAAACGCCCCAAGTTTCTGATTAATGCGAATATTTGTCTGGCTAGCGATTTTACCAAGACGCTTATCCGGTATCAGGACTACTGTTATTCAATTGACAATATGAATTTAAAAACAGACGAAGCGTTGAGCCTGAAGCAAAACCTGATTAATAATTCGGTTATTCGCGGCAGCAAGATTTCCAACATTGCCGCCAACTATCAGGACTGGTATGCGGAGTATAAGCAAAAGAGCCGCGCTTATCAGGAAAAGCTGCGCAAGGCACAGGAACAGGCACGACGATTGAGTCAGCAGAATGCCGTACGAGAACAGCCGGTACAGAATGCCGAGCAGAGGAGAAACGGCAGCCGAATTCATGACAGTAATATTTTTGTACCGACTGATGATTTGATTTTGGAGATGGACGATAACGGGGAAATCCGTTCGTTTAATCCCGGCAGCAACGGCATTTCGGGAACGGACGCGCCGGAGGAAGATGCGGCATCTGAGGCCGAGGCTGTGCCAGGGGATACGGCTGTTCCGGGCGCAGAGAATGCCACCGGAGCAGTGGTTGTTCCGGGTGTTGAAAATGTGTCAGGAGTTAATGTTGCGCCGGGGGCAGATGTTGTATCAGGAGATACGGTTGTGCCGGGCGCAGGGGATGTATCGGCGGATATGATTGCGCCGGGTGCAGGGGATGTTCAGAAAATGAATGAGGCATCGGAGGCTGCGACAGTTCCCGAAAGCGGAAATGTTGCGGAATAAATGCACTTAGCTGTTGATGCGGCGATATTTTGCGTATATAAAATACGCAGTGTATTGGATTGAATGATAGAGGTTTCCGCAGGATGCTGTTTGACAGGTATATAAAGAACAAGAGGGGAAAGGCGGCGGTGTTCGGGCTCGCTTTTATCCTCGTCCTGTCTTTGTTTGCGGAATTTATCGCCAATGACAAACCGATTATCCTGAAATATCAGGGCGAGTATTTTTTTCCGATTGCCAAAGTTTATACGGATGCACGGTTCGGGGGCGATTTTCCGACCGAAGCAAATTACAAAGACGAGCTTATTCGCAGGAATATTGAGGCAGAGGGCTTTATGGTTATGCCGCCGATAGAATTCTCGTACAATACGGTTGATTATGAGCTTAATGAGCCGTTTCCGGCGCCGCCGTCGGCACGGCATCTGCTCGGAACCGACGAAGAGGGGCGCGATATTGCGGCACGGCTGCTGTACGGGGTTCGGCTGTCGTTTGCGTTTGCTTTTTTATTGACTCTGCTGTCGTCGGCGATAGGCATTTTTGTCGGGGCGGTGCAGGGATATTTCGGCGGCAAGACCGACATTATCTTGCAAAGGCTGATTGAAATTTGGGAATCGATGCCGCAGATGTTTATTCTGATTATTGTTGCAAGCGTGTTTGTGCCGAGTTTTGGGACGCTGCTGGCGATTTTGCTGCTGTTTTCATGGACGGAACTGACGGGAATGGTACGGGCGGAATTTCTGCGGGCGCGCAATTTTGAGTACGTCAAGGCGGCAAAAGCGATCGGCGTCGGAAATTTCCGCATTATCCGGCGGCATATTCTGCCTAATGCTCTGGTGGCGACGGTAACGTTTGTGCCGTTTATTATGGCGGGAGCGATTGTGGCATTGACGGCGCTTGATTTTCTCGGACTGGGACTCGGACATGAATATCCGTCGCTCGGCGATTTGGTGCGCCAGGGGAAAGACAATCTGCAGGCACCGTGGATTGGGCTGAGCATCTTTTTTGTACTGTCTATGCTGTTGACGGCATTGATTTTTGTCGGCGAAGGCGTTCGCGACGCAATGGATAAGAGGAAATTATGACGGAGCCGGTGTTGGAAGTCAAAAGTCTGAACGTCCGTTTTATTGATGAAAACGGCGGGTTGTTTTCGGCGGTGTTTAACAGCAGTTTTGCGGTCAATCAGGGCGAAGTGCTGGCGATTGTCGGCGAATCCGGCTCGGGGAAGTCGGTAACGGCGTTGTCGCTGCTGGGGCTGATTAATCCGAAAAAAGTTTTGTATAAAAGCACAAATTCCATATTGTTTGAGGGACGGGAACTTACCTCGCTCAGCGAAAACGAGTGGCAGGACATCAGAGGCAATGAAATCGGCATGGTGTTTCAGGAACCGATGAGCTCGCTTAATCCGCTGATGAAAGTCGGCGAACAGGTGGCGGAGGTTATCCGCGTCCACAAAAGAGTGTCGGAGAAGAAAGCCCGGGCGAGAGCGCGCTATTTGCTGCGGCTGGTAGGAATTGACCATGCGGACGAACGGATGGAGGCGTACCCGTTTGAACTGTCCGGAGGACAGCGGCAGCGCGTTATGATTGCGATGGCGGTTGCCAACCATCCCAAAGTCCTTATTGCCGACGAACCGACGACAGCGTTGGATGTAACCGTGCAGAAACAGATTTTGGAGCTGATTCTGCGGCTGAAAGAAAAATTCGGCATGGCGGTTGTGTTTATTTCTCACGATTTGAATGTGGTCAGGAAAATTGCTAACCGCGTGTTGGTTATGCGGCAAGGGGTTATTGTCGAGCAGGGCAGCGTCGGCAATATTTTTAACGCGCCAATCCATCCGTATACAAAGGAACTGCTGGCAGCGTTTCACCATACGGCGCCGCGGCAGGATTTTAAATCCCGCAAGTTGATGGAAGCGCGGGACATATCGGTCAGCTTTGTACTGAAAAAGAATCTGTGGGGGAAACCGGTTACAAAGATTGATGCGGTGCGGAATGTTTCGCTTGCACTTTACGAGGGCAAGACGCTCGGCGTTGTCGGCGAATCCGGTTCGGGAAAAACGACTCTTGGCATGTGTCTGGCGGATTTGACCAAGTACCGGGGGGAAATATTGACGGCGAAGTCGGTACATATTCGCAACGAAAAGGACTTTCGCAAAAATGTCCAGATTGTGTTTCAGGATCCGTATAATTCTCTTAATCCACGGATGACAATCGAAGAGATTGTTGGCGAAGGGCTGGCTGTGCATTTTCCGAGGCTGAGCGGTGAAGAAACAACGGCAAAGGTCAAGAAAGTTCTGACAGAGGTCGGGCTGTCCGGCGAGGAAATCTTAGCAAAATATCCGCATGAGTTTTCCGGCGGACAGCGGCAGAGAATTGCCATTGCGCGCGCATTGGCCGTGGAGCCGAAAATTATGATATTAGATGAACCGACATCGGCATTGGACGTAACCGTGCAGGCGGAGATTATCGCGTTGCTTAAGAGGATACAGAATGCGACGGGCATTGCGTATCTGTTTATTTCGCACGATATGCGGGCGGTGCGGGAAATTTCGCACGAGGTGGCAGTTATGCGCCGGGGGCGGATTGTTGAGCAGGGGACGGCAGATGAAATTTTTAATAATCCGCAGACTCCTTATGCACGGGAGCTTATCGGGGCAGCTTTGAATTAGCTGTCGGAGGGTTGAACCAGACGCAGGTGATTGAATCAGCCGCTGAAGACTGTAGCGGATTTTTCAGCTTTGTTAGTCTGGGGCTTATCAGGGATTGAGTTAGCCGCCGGAGATTGCGGCGGATTTTTCAGTTTGGTCAGTCCGAGTTTTATCAGGGATTAAATTGGCTGCCGGAGGTTATGACGGAACGGCGGGGCTTTTCCAGAGAAAAAGCGGCAATTATTTGTATTTGGCGACGGCATCCTCAAAACAGGCGGATAACGCAGCGCAAAAATCGGTTTGGGACAGCGGGGAATTTTTGTTGTCGGAAGCTTCTGACGACTTGGTAGCCGGTGTATTGGCGCGGTTCGGACAATCGGCGGCAGCCCGGGCGCGCATGATAGGATAAAAGGAAGATATTTCGGCGGCGAGGTGTTGTAATCCGGCGGTACGGGGACTGTCTGCGAGTGTCAAAACGATATCGGCGGCAGCAAACAGGCGTTCTCCTTCCGAAAAGCTTTTATTGACAAGAATGCAACGGGTTACGCCGTTAAACAGAGCGGGAACGGGCAGGCTGTTGCGGGTAATGCCTTTCGTTTCCAAAAAGGTTATTTGTTGCTGTGCGGCCAATACGGAAATTTCATTAAAGGATGGAAATTCCGACAGTTGGGCAGGGAAAATCTGATTGAGGGAAACCGGCTGCAATGCGGGAGGCTGAATGCTGCAGCCTGCGGCAATATCAGTTTGGGGGGCGCCTGTCTCCCGGTTATTCGCCTGAGAAGCGGAACGGGAGTTTTTTATTTTGAAGGCTTTACTGCCGGGAATTTGCGTTATATTAAAAACAGGCAGCCCGCAGCGGCCTTTTTGGCCGGAAGGCGTATATTTGCGGCGGGTGAAAAAGTTTATGCCGTCGTCGGGCCGGCGGTTATTGTTTTCGCGCATGCGGTTAATTGCCTGCAAACGGACGAAAACTTCATCGGATACAGTAAGCGAGCGGTTGACGGCCTCTTGGAGATTCAAATAGGGACGGCCGAAAATCGTAATATTGTTTTGCCGCATAATGTTTTCAGGCGTTTCCGCTTGCGGACTTTCAGCAGAGAACAACGGAAAATAATATTCTGTTTTGCTGCAGTATCTTTTTTTGTAAAATTCGCCGAAATCATCGTCCCAGGCGAGGGCGGCGCTGTTTGCGCCTGCAATGACGCAATTTACGGCGGCGGAGCTGTCCTGAGAAAGGGAACGGGCATTTGCAGGAGCAGCGGCCGCGGCGGCATAAGCCTGAGCATATGCCCGCAACATGGCCGGAGCGCGGCACAGTCCGGTTTCATAAATTTCGGGAAAAACGTCTTTGACATCATAGGCGAAAGCGCAGGTAACGGCGAGTGCATCCCGTTCGGACAGGCAGCCGTTCAAATAGAGGTTGGTAAAAGAAGGGGAACCGTTTGGTGCTGCGGTTATTTTTTGCATGGCGTATCTGGATTGTCGGACTACTTCCGGAAGCTGTTTGGCGATTGAGGACATATCTCCGGCGGTGAGAATAACCGTTCGGGGGGTGTGAACGTGTGCATTTGGGCTGTCCGAGCAGTTTTGCAGGCGGTAGAAGATGCCGTTTTGCAGGCATTCGCGGATAATGCTGCGGCCAACGGGAGAATGTTCGCAAACGGTGTTCAGCAGGGTTGCCAGATATTGTTTTTCCGTTTCAGTGCCACCCAGCAGGCCGCTTTCCAGTGCGGCAGCAACGCCGGAATCGCAAAAGTCCGTGCGAAACAGCCTCTTGCTATAAATTTCGGCAAATTTTTCCCGTTTGAGAGCTATGGCGGCAAGCAGCCGGTTCATATTTTGGCTTATGGTTTCATTTTCAGCCGTCAGCCTCTGCAATTCGGCATTGATATGCCCTTTTTCTGCCCTCTAAATATTATCCATGATTTGACTGTCGTATGCAAGCGGCCTTTTGTGCCTTACGGTTTTATGGAAGTTTTGTTGCATATTTTTAAGTAACAATTGTTTGTCTGGTTAAATTCATCGCGGAATTTTTGCAGTTGCTGCTGGTAAAACAAAGTCTTGACTTTGAGGGGAAAACCTTGTTTCTGAGGATGCGCTCCCGGCATATAATTAGCGCCGGGAACAGGTCGGCGGGAAGCTCCCGGAATGGAAATCTCCTTATAATCTTCGTTCAGATTTTCCATAATGAAGCGGTTGAGAAAGATTTCCCCTTCTTTGCGAAAAACAGGCGGAAGAATGGCAAGCAGGCGGGTTTTGAACATATTGGCACGATCCAGCCATGCAGTATCCTGTTCGGCTTGGAATTGTTTGGCGGCAATGGCTCCTTCCAGCGATTTCAAACGCTGAAGGCCTTTTTCTATTTTGCCGGCGTTTTCGGCATGCCGGGTTTTCAGGATGACAATCTGCTGCGGTTCCGGTTCCTGTTTGGTGAAGAGCTTCAGGGAAGTTTCTTTGTCGGGAAGCCGGAGTAGATTTTGATATTTTTGTATATACGGAAGTTCTTCAAAAGTGATGGCGTCAGTTTTGAGGTATTTATCGGCAGCAATATCGTTTTGATCAACCATAGTCATTTCGCATACAAAATAATCTTCATTACTTTAATAATAGCTTAAAATTTGCGGGTTGGCAAGCATAAACCGGAAAAATCTCATGGCGTTTCAGCCCGCGTCTTGTTGCCGGCGTGCTTGCCGAGCGGGGGTGCAGGCGGGGTTGCCGAGCTGAAAACAGGGCTGGCAGGAAAAATTTTGCTTGCAAAATATTTTGCCGGGTTTTATACATTATATCAGTGTGTCGGCGTAGCTCATCAGGATAGAGCAACAGTTTCCTAAACTGTGGGTAGTGGGTTCGAGTCCCGCCGCTGACACCATTTCTTGCATTTGCGCCTGCATCGGGTTTCATATTTATGCTATGCAGCTGTGGCATTTTATATTATGCCGGTATGGCATTTATAGCCGGTTTTGTATCGGCTGCCGGTTTTATATTTTCATTTAGGGTTGAAAACGAAGTTTCCGTGACTTGAAAACGAAAATTTATGTCCTATTTTTTCGGCAGAGGAGGAAAAGGATATGGCAAAAGTAAATTTATTTAATCAGGTACGGGATTTTGTTGAAAAGATAAACGAAGCCGGCGGCAAGCCACTATATGAATTGACGCCGGAAGAGGCGCGCGGGGTTTTGCGCGGCGTGCAGGAGGCGAAAACCGAGGAACCCGATGTTGAGCGCAAAGAGGCAGAAATTGAGGTCGGCGGCGGACGTATGATGCGGTTGGAAATTACAAAACCCAAGGGTGTTACCGGAGAACTCGGCGTTATTTACTATATTCACGGAGGCGGCTGGGTTATGGGCGATAATATAACCCATCGCCGGCTGGTGGCAGAGCTGGCGGCAGATATTCCGGCGGCGGTTGTCTTTCCGATTTATACGCCGGCACCGGAAGGGCAGTTTCCCGAAGTCGTGGAAGATTTATTCAAAGCGTTGGAATATATTGCATCACATGGCGATAAATACGGCCTGGACACTTCGCATCTGGCGGTAGCCGGAGACAGTGTCGGCGGGAATATGGCTGCGGTTATGACGCTGATGGCAAAGGAAAACGGATTTACGCCGACGATAGATTTCCAGCTGCTGCTTTATCCGGTAACCAACGCGGATTTTGATACGGAAACCTATCGGCAGTTTGCCGATGGGCCGTGGCTGACAAAACAGGCAATGGAGTGGTTTTGGGAACAATATCTGCCGGATAAGGAGAAACGTAAAAGCAAAGAAGCGTCTCCGTTAATGGCAACGGTTGACGAATTGCGCGATTTGCCTCCGGCGTTGGTCATTACCGGCGAGAATGACGTTTTGCGCGATGAAGGAGAGGCTTATGCGCGCAAGCTTGACAGTGCGGGCGTAAAAACTTTTTCGGCCAGGTTTAACGGAACTATTCACGATTTTATGATGCTTAACGAGTTAAGCGCCAGTGCGCCGACCAGAGCGGCTATGTCCTTGGCAAAAGCAAAGCTCAGATGGTTTCTTTACGGTACGAAATAATTGAAAATCTTCATTGCAGGAAAACCGGAAAGGCGTTACTTACGGTTATGCCGAAGTGCAAAATAGCTGGAAATCTTTATTGCAGGAAAACCGGAGGCGGAGACAGAGCAGGCTGCGGCGGCTGAAAACCGGTTTGAGGCGGGGAATTTTTTGGTTGAAACCGGCAGCAGAGCATCAGCCTGAGAAAAAATAATTTTTTATTTTAGGCTTGAATTTCAAAATACTTTTTGATAAGTTTGGACAGTTTTTAAGTTATTTAGATATAGTGTTGTTTTTAATATTATTAATTTATGAAAAATTCAAATGTGCGAAAGGCGCAATACCTGTATGTTCTTGTTGCGCTTTGCGGAGTGTTGTGCGCCGTATCTTTCTGGGTTGGGCATGTTGCTGCCTTGGTTTGCCTGTTTGGTGCCAGTGTCGGAATGGCAGAGGCTCTGGTTCTGAGTTTCATTTTGCGGAGCTCGTTTGATGCCAAGCTTTTGTATCTGATGCTGTTTTTTCTGGCACTTGGGCTGCTGATGTTTGCTTTCGGTATGGAAAAAGCCGGAGGGTATTTGTGTTTTGGCGTTCTGCTATCCGGCGTGGCGCTGGTTTTCCGGTTTGTCCTTTATATGAACAAGTACTGCCGGCGCGATGCAGACGAGCGGCTGAATGAAACGACATAGTTTTGTCCGGGGAATGCTGCCGTATATCGGCAAAGAGTGTTCCGGGCAAGGCGTGTTTCGGGCAAAGCGTTGTTTGAAGACTGTTTCCCCGTGCGGCGTTGCCGGCGGGGATTTTTTTACGGCGTTTTGCGGTTGCGGGGAAAGTTGCAGAAGGCTTGGGGAGGCATAAAACGGAGCAGGGATTTTTTTATTGCGGTAAAAGAAAATCTGTGTTATAATAATTTATTATGAAATGCGCAAACCGGCTGGAAAGAGGCGTGTCATGGCAGATTGTTCGAATGATTTTAAAAGATTTTTATATGCGAATTATCCTGACGATTATCGGCGGGCAACAGCTGAAAATGCGCCTGACGATGTCGTAACCACCATTCTTTCGCGCCACGAGAACCATTATAAAATATGGCGGGATATTCCGGAATGGATTAAAAGCCGGTATCGCGACATTATTCCGACGGAAGTCTTAAACGGCAACGAAAACGTTCGCGGCTTTGTGGAAGAAGAGGAACAGAAGCTGAATCAGGAAGAGAAGGAAACGCGGGAACTTATGGATTATACAGTTACCCTGCTGGCTCTCGGATATGCGGCGGAAACGGCGGCTATTATGGCGGCGAACCGGGAACAGCGTATGCTCCTGCTTAAAGAAGCCGGCGGCAGGCCGCTTAACGCCGAACAGGCAGCGAAGTGGCGCGAGCTGCGCGAAAGCGACCGGAAAGCTATCGAGGCAGATTGGAAAAACAGCCAGACGGAGAAATATATTCTGCATTTGGCCAAATGTATTGACAGGGAACGCCGCAGGATGCTGCGCAGCGGTACGGAAACGGAAAAAGCTGCGGCGGGAATGAAACTTTCGGGTATGGAAAACGAATTGCGGCGGATGACGGCAAAACTGGCGGATAAAAATGTGCAAAAGCGCATGGCGGATTATCTGCGTCAACAGCCGCAGCAGGCGGCTCTCCGTCATTTGTCTCCGGAAACGATGAAACAGTTCGGGGAATTATTGAAAAAACAGGGAATTAACATTTCCCCCGTGCAGGAGAAAAAGTTTGAAACGGTAGACATCCGGCAGGAAAACGTCGGGCGCGACAGTTTGGCGCAGAGCTTGAAGAACCATTTTGAACAATGCCGGAAAACAGAGCGTATCCTTTGTGAGAAATACCAACATCAGAATCAGACGTTTAGCCGTGCATCGGCAAAAGAGACTGCGGCATTTCACAGTGATGATGATTTAGTACGGCTTATAGCTTTGCGGCGGGCGGAAAGGGAAAGCCAGCGTTCCTGATATTTGCAGCGGAGAGTTGGGGAAAGGCGCCGTTACAACGCGTCACAGGCATTTCCCCGCCATTGCCATGACGTTACGACGTTGTTTGTCAGATAGAAATCGGTTTTGCAAAAATCGGTAATTGTTTCTCCCATAAAATCTCCGACGGGGATTTCGTCATCACCGTATGTAAACGGGTCAAACAATTCGTTTTCGGTCATAAATCCGGTATTGAAGTAATAATTGGGGTCGGGGATAACCTGATAGTTGATACTGACATAGGAGATTATTTCATCGCCGTTGGCCAATTTGCGTACTTTTGACGGTTGTCCGAAAGCGCTTATCAGCTGTTGTGAGGTCTTTCCCAGTTCGCCGTTGAGGCGGGCGTTGTATTTTTGCGAACTGGCGCACCCTGCAAGCGTTGCCGCAACAGCAAACAGGCTGATGAGTTTTTTCCATGGCCGGGGCGTTTTTATGGTTTGCATGGCATATTCTCCTTTTGTTGAGTTTTAAGATGCAAGCACATATATGCCGAAAATGTCCGGTTTCAAGAGGTTAGCGGCTGGTGCAGAGGGTTATTTTTTTAATTCGCGGTCGCGGTTGGCGTAAAATGACAGCATGATGCCGAAGCTTGCCATTACCGAGATGATGACGGTGCCGCCGTAGCTAATCAGCGGCAAGGGAATTCCGACGACCGGGAGCAGGCCGATAACCATGGCGACATTGATGAAAACATACAGGAAATAGTTGGTATTTAAACCAAGAATGACCATTTTGCCAAAGTAGTTTGAGTTATGGATGCGGAAAGCGAACCAATAGCCGTAGCTAATCAGAATCAGGTTGAGAAACAGAATAAAGGCGCCGCCCATCATGCCGAATTCTTCCGAGAATGTGGTAAAGATAAAGTCGGTATGTTTTTCGGGGAGGAAATTCAGGTGGCTCTGGGTGCCGGAAAGAAAACCTTTGCCCCAGACGCTGCCGGAGCCGAGGGCAATTTTGGCCTGAATAATATGGTAGCCGGCTCCCTGCGGGTCGCGTTCAGGGTCCAGGAACGTCAAAATTCTATTCTTCTGGTAGTCGTGCAGAAAATGCCAAAGCACGGGGGCTGCTGCAGCGACGGCGGCGATGACGGCGGCGAATTTCCACCACTGGACACCGGCGAGATAAAACAGGGCGGCGGCACAGAACAAGACCATCAGCGATGTGCCCAAATCCGGTTGAATCATAATAAATGCGACGGGGACGGCAACAGTAACGGCCGGAATGACTATGCCGCGCAGGGTGCGGATTTCTTCGTACGGCGTATTGCTGAAGTAGCGGGCGAGCTGCAAAACGATGGCCAGTTTCATCAATTCGGAAGGCTGAAGCTTGAAGAAACCGAGGTTTATCCAGCGCTGGGCGCCCATGCCGGTATGTCCGGCGACATCAACGACAAGAAGCAGAAAGAGCGTGAACAGATAAAAAGGAGTGGCGATTTTATAGTAGAATTCGGGACGAATCAGTGCGGCGACAATCATAACGCCCAATCCCATGCCGAAGCGGATTTCCTGATTGAGTGCCCACGGTGTCATTTTGCCTCCGGCGGCGGAATAAAGGGTAATGCAGCCTATGGCAGCCAGAAGGGCAATGATGAGGATGAAAATAAAATTCAGGTTAAAAAAGCGCTCTTTGAGCGTTAGTTCTTGATTTTGGTTGAGTATAATTGCCATATTTTTCTCCGACGCGGTTATCTGATGTCCAGCCTGAGGGCTTCTTCAAGGATTTTGGAGGCGATGGGGGCGGCAACGCCTGCGCCCGAACGGCCGTGTTCGACGATGACGGCAACCGCATACTTGGGTTTGTCATGCGGGGCGTATGCCATAAACCAGGCGTGGTTGCGGTATTTCCAGGGCAGGTCTTCGTCTTTTTTTATGCCTTCGGCTCGTTCTTTGAGGCTGATGCGGCGTACCTGCGTGGTTCCGGTTTTGCCACCGATTTTTATGCCGTTGAAGTTGATTTTGGCGCGTGTTGCGGTTCCGCCGACGCCGTTGACAACTTCAAACATGCCTTTTTTTACCAGTTCTATGTCAGCCGGATTAAGGTTCAGCGATTGCGGAGCGGGGGTATTTTCCGTTTTGACGAATGTCGGGGTGACGGCATAGCCGCCATTGACAACGCGAGCCAGCATAGTTGCCAGCTGGAGCGGCGTTACGAGGACATAGCCCTGGCCGATGCCGGCGATGACGGTTTCTCCCTGCTGCCACGGCGCGTTGAATTTGGCGCGTTTCCAGTCGCGGTCGGGAATGACACCGGCTTTCTGGTTTTCCAGCCCCAGGTCATAAACGGTGCCAAGGCCGAGGCGCCGGCTCATGGCGGCGATTTTTTCGATGCCGAGTTTTAGCGCCGTTTCGTAAAAGAAAATATCGCAGGAATTTTTTATAGCTTCGACGAGTGTCTGCCGTCCGTGTCCGTAGTGTTTCCAACAGTGGAACAAATGGTTGCCGAGCTTCATTCTGCCGGAGCAGAAAAAGCTGGTTTTGTCGTCAATCACGCCGGCCTCGAGCGCGGCAAGGGCTACGACGATTTTAAATGTCGAACCGGGGGAATACTGCCCTGAAATTGCTTTGTCGGTCAGCGGCGTTTTTTCGTCATAGAGCAGATTGTTCCAGTTTTTGACGGAGATGCCGTCGACGAAAAGATTGGGGTCAAAGCCGGGGGCGGAAACGAATGCGAGGATTTCGCCGGTATGTACGTCAAGGACGACAGCGGCGCCCGCTTCGTCGCCGAAAGCGTCGTAAGCGGCCTGCTGGAGGCGGATGTCAATAGTCAAATCCAAATCTTTGCCTTTGGTTCCGTCGATTTTTTCAATTTCGCGCATAATGCGGCCGTAGGCGTTGACTTCGTATTTCAGGGAACCTTCGGTGCCGCGCAGGCTTTCGTCATACGTTTTTTCAAATCCGGATTTGCCGATTTTGAAACCGGGAACCTGCAACAGGGGAGCATCTGAATTTTTAAGGTCTTTTTCGGAAACGGAACCGACATAGCCGAGCGGATGGGCGGTATATTCGCGGAACGGATAACTGCGCACCAGACCCTGGTCGATGACAAGCCCCGGCCAGCGGTGGTTGTCCAGCATCAGGGCTGCAACTTCTTCCCAGCTCAGGTTGTCTTTGATTTTGACCGGGGCAAAGCGGCGGTGCCGCGCGATATCTTTGCGGATACGGGCGACATCTTCGGGCGACAGCGAGAGAATCGGCGAAATTTCCTGCAACAGGGTGTCAATGCTGCCGCGTACCTGTTCGGCAATCAGCATGGCCTGAAAGTTTTGGATATTTGTGGCAAGTTCTATGCCGTTGCGGTCATTTATGCTGCCGCGCGGCGGAACCAGCAGACGGGTAGAAAAGCGGTTGCTGTCGGCCAGAAGCGCGTATTTTTCCCCTTGATAAACCTGCAGATAATACAGACGGCCGACGAGGACAAAGAGCAGAAAAATATTGACGCTGAACATAACCAGCGACCGTTTGAGCAAAATCCTCAGCTTGTCGTTAGATTTTCTCATACCGCTCCTCCAGATGGATGTACCGTCCTTCCGCCCAGATGTAGAAACGGGCGAGAATCGGATAAAGCGTAACGGTCAGCAGATATTCGAATATGAGAAAATTAAGAGGGACGAATGCCCGGTAGAAAGCGCTGATGATGAGTGCTTTGAACAGCATGGCGGCGAAAGCAGCTACGGCAAACAGCATCCAGGAATAAGAGAACTTTTTTATGTTGAAACTGGCGGAAAAGCGGGAGGCGAGAAAGTACAAAACCAAAAAAGCCATAACGTTGACACCGAGCGGGGCTGCGCTGACAACGTCGGCAAAAATACCCAAGACGAATGCCGAAATGCCGTTGAAGGCGTCCGGGCGCTGGCTAATCCAAAAATAAATTCCGGCGTAAAAAGGAGCGAGCCGCAGGTAATTCCAAAATTCCGTAAAACGGGGAATGTAAAATACCAACACCATTGCCATGATGCTTAAAACAGGGACGGCATATACGCCAATGCCGGCGAAGAAATTTTTTATTGCCGCCATTATTCGAGTTCCTTTGCAGTTTCGGGGTCGGGGAGAACGTCATAAGCAATAATTTTGACGACTTCAATGTCAGACGGCGTAAATAACGGAACGGCGGTAATGTTGTCAACACCGGCTCTTTTAATGCGGGCGACGGGAATATCGGGCGGGAGGCCGCCGCCGATACCGGATGTAACCAGCAGGTCGCCTTTGTGCAGTTCGGCCAGAAGCGGGGTAAATATCAGAGAAAGCTCTCTGCCGTTGTTGCCGGCGAGAATGCCGCGGTCGCGGCTTTTTTGCGAAACGACCGGAATTTTGGAGTTGATGTCGGTGATAAGCGTAACGCGCGCATAGCGCCCGCTGACAATATCAATACGTCCGATGAGGCCGGCAGCGTTGACGACGGCATAGCCGCTTTTGATGTAGGGATAAGCGTTGCCGAGATAGATTATCAGCGAATTGGCAAAGGCGTTGCCGTTTTCGGCGATGACGCGGGCGGTGTAACTCCGGGTATTGGGAACATCAATATGGTGCAGGAGCTTTTTTAAGATGGCGTTTTCCGCCTGCAGGGCTTTCATACGGTCTTTTAAAAGGAAGAGTTCGCCGTTTTCTTCTCTCAGGCGTTCATTTTCTTCATAAACGCTGATGATTTCGGCGGTTTTTTTATAAGCGTAGCTTAGACCTTCGGCGGGGAGGACGGCAGTGTGGATGAGCGGGGCAGAGATGAAAAAAACGCCTTTGGAAACGCCGGAAATCAGGCCTAAGTCGATTTTGTGTACCAAAATCAAGAGCAGGGCTATAACAAACAGCCCTGCTACCATAAAGCTTTTGAGTACCCGTAAAACATAGTTCTCTTTTAAGAACAGCACTTTTTGGCGTTTCATGTCTAATCCTCAAAGTTGCGGCGCGAGTTATAGGTGCAGCAATCGGCTACGGTATTTTAGCAGCAGGCGCCACTGTTGCGGTGGTACCGTATGCAGTATACTGACGGCGCCCCTTTGCAGGCAGCGGCGGCAATGCTGCGGAAAGCGCCGCGCTTATTCGCAGGGCTGCCAGCACATTATTCGTAGAGGACGCCGCGAAATTCTTCAAAGTTGTCGAGAGCTTTTCCCGTACCTCTGACGACGCAGGTCAGCGGGTCTTCCGCAAGCGAAACGGGGAGCCCGGTTGCGTTACGGATGACCGTGTCCAAATTGGCCAAGATAGAGCCGCCTCCGGTCATCATAATTCCTTTGTCGACAATGTCTGCTGCCAGTTCTGGCGCTGTGTTTTCAAGCGCGATTTTAACCGCTTCGACAATCGCCATAACCGGTTCGGCCAGGCTTTCGGCAATTTGGCGTTCGGTAATGACAATTTCCTTCGGAACGCCGTTGACGAGGTCTCGGCCTTTGATTTCCATGGTTTTGCCATCGCCTTTGGCAGGAACGCAGGCGGAGCCGATTTCCTTTTTGATGCGCTCGGCACTGCCTTCACCGACCAGCAGGTTCAGGTTACGGCGAATGTAAGAGATAATGGCACTGTCCATCTTGTCACCGCCGACGCGAACGGAACGCGAGTATACGATGCCGCCCAGCGAAAGCACGGCAACTTCGGTCGTACCGCCGCCGATATCAACCACCATGGAGCCGGTCGGGTCGTTGACGGGCAGCCCCGCACCGATTGCGGCAGCCATAGGTTCGTATATCAGCCAGACGCGTTTGGCACCGGAGTTGACGGCTGATTCCTTGATTGCCTTTTCTTCCACTTCGGTTGCGCCGGAGGGGACGCAGATGATAATGGTCGGACTAAGCAGGCGTCTGCGGTGGTTGACTTCTTCAATAAAGTATTTAATCATCGCTTCGGCCGCTTCAAAGTCGGCAATAACGCCGTCGCGCAGCGGGCGGATAGCCCTGATGTCGCCGGGGGTGCGCCCAAGCATCTGTTTGGCCTTGGCGCCGACGGCCCAGACTTCTTTTTTGCCGTTAAAGTCTTTGACGGCGACGACGGACGGCTCATTGAGGACAATCCCTTTGCCCTTAACGTGTACCAGCGTGTTCGCCGTACCGAGGTCGATGGCCATATCGGCGGAAAATAAACCTAACAAATTTTGAAAAAACATACTTGTGCCCCCGTTATAATTACATATTTCTTTATCTTTTAAGGATAAAACGCTTATTTTGCAAGCATTTTATAGCGCTTTTTTAAATTATCAACAACCTCGTCAACAAAATTTTTGCTGACGGAGCTGTCTGCTGCGAATCTGTGGGTGATGCCTTCCGCTACAAATCTGTTGCTGCCGGCGGAACTGCCCGGTGCAGGTTTGTTACCAGCCGAACCGTTTAGTTCAAGGTTGCTGCCGGAGGAACTGTCCGATGCAAACTTGTCAGATTCGGCATCGTTCGTCGGAAATCCGCCGGTCGGGGCGGACGTTTTGAAACAACCGGGAAAAACAAGGTCGGGCGAGAAACGGTTGTTGAACCATGTAGACTGGCGTTTGGCATATTGGCGGGTATGCAGCTTGGCCAGTTCGACGGCTTCTTCAAGCGATGTCTGGCCGTTAAGAAAGGCTTTTAATTCCTGGACGCCGAGCGCGCGCATGGCGGGCAGCGAATCGGGAAGATTGCGTGCGGCGAGCTCCTGTACTTCCTTCAGGGCTCCTTGCTGCATCATCAGGTCAAAACGAATCCGCGCCCTGGCATCAAGAATGTCGCGCGGCGGCTTGATGTAAATGCGGAAAAAATCTTGTGGCGCGAAATTTTTTATGAGCGGAACGGTGTGCCAGTAGGACAAGGGCTTGCCGGTGTGAAGCCAGATTTCGGCAGCGCGGCGGAGACGCGTGGCGTCGTTCGGACTGAGGCGGGCGGCTGTTTCCGGGTCGTTTTTCGCTACCAAATCATAAACGGCGGCGAGCCCCTGTTCCTTTTGGAGGAGCGCAATTTGGCTGCGTATGGCGCCCGGCGTTTCGGGAATCGGGGTAACGCCTTCGGTCAGTGCTTCAATATACATTCCGGTTCCGCCAACAATCACCGGCGTTTTATTTCGGGCGCGGGCGGCGGCGATTTCGGCTTTGCACAGTTCCAGCCAATCGACAACATTGCCGTGAACCGAGGCATCGTATATGCCGTAGAGCCGGTGCGGGACACGAGAGCAGTCAGATGCGGACGGTGCGGCGGCGAGAATGGGAATATCGCGATATACCTGCATCGAATCGGCATTGATGACGACACCGTCCAACCGTTCTGCCAATGCCAGGGCAAGACCGGATTTTCCGGATGCGGTCGGACCGGCGATGACGATTATTTCAGAGGTCTGCATGAGGCTTCTTCCACGAGGTTTTGACAGAGGTCTTCATAAGAAATGCCGATGTATTTCGCCTGTTCGGGAACCAGCGACAGTGCGGTCATCCCGGGGTGGGTGTTGATTTCCAGAAAGACGACGCCGTCTTCGGGATTGTAGCGCAAGTCGGTGCGCGAAACGGTTTTGCAATTCAGGCGGCGGTGCATGGTTTCGGCATAGGAAAGGCAGGTTTGCGCCACATCTTCGGGGATGGCAGCGGGCAGAACATGGATTGTTTCGCCGGCGGTGTATTTGTGTTCATAATCATAAAAACCGCCGTTGGCTTTCAATTCGGTAACGACATGGGCTTTGCCGTGATAACACATAACGGTAAGCTCTTGTCCCGGAATGTACTTTTCAACCAGAATTTCGGTTTCCGGATCATTGTAACGGATTTTGAAAACGTCTTCGGGGTTGTTGACGATAAAAACGCCGACCGAAGAACCGTCGGATACGGGTTTGACGACAAACGGGCGGGCAACCGGCGAGCCCTGGGTGATGAATTCCCGGGCAGTCAGTTTGCGTCCGTAAGCGGTTTTTAAACCGGCTTTTTCGGCAATCAGACGGCAGAGGTATTTGTTCATACCGACACAGGAAGCCTGCATGCCGGAGTGGGTATAGGGGATTTGGAGCAAGTCCAGCAGCGCGGGGACGGTTCCGTCTTCGCCCCAGTTGCCGTGCAGCGCGTTGAATACAACGTCCGGCTTGCTGCGTCCGAGTTCGGCAAGCAGCTGGCGCGTGTCGGAGAGGTCGTGCGTCGTTACTTCGTAGCCTTTGCGGCGGAGCGCTTCGGCGATGCCGGCGCCGCTTTGGAGGCTGACTTCGCGCTCAGCGGAAAAGCCGCCCATTAAAACCATTACTTTTTTAGTCATTATTTAACCCCTTATTTTTTAAGATACGGTATTGTACCGGGCTGGCCGGCGGCGCGTTGTGCCGTTTTGGAGCGCTTGCAGCGTTTGTACCCGGTTCTTATGCAGATGAATTTAAAAGAAAAAATTTAAGAAAGGCTAAAGTTTTGGGCGAAAAAAAGAAAAATTGGCGAAAGGGCATTTGCGGCATTGCGCTGCTGTTTGCCGGAATGGGGGCGTTTGGGGTGGAAACGGCCGAGGCGGCAGGGTTTGCGCAGGAAATGCAGGTTCAAATCGGCGTGTTTGACGCGGCAGAAGTAAAGTTGGACTATGAGCAAAAGGAAGGAAAATACGATATCAGCGCGGAAGTCAGAACGGCGAACCTGTTTGATGCCTTATATCCTTTTGCCGCCCGCTACGGCAGCCGGGGCAGGGTCGTACGGAGTGCGGCGGAAAAAGGGAACGGAAGTGATGTTGCTGCCGAACTGTATCAGACATATACAAAGTCGCGCAACCATATCCGCACCAAAAAGATATTTTATGATGCGGCAGGGAAAGCGTATAAAAGGATTTCCACCAAAGACAAAAAGCAGAATACGGTTGCCATAACCGGCGTGCCGCAAAGTGCGGATGCGGCGGATTTGCAGACGGTATTTGCCGGGCTTATCGGCAGTTTTCGCCGGACAAAAAGCTGTGCGACGGTGCGCGAAGTTTATGACGGCAAAAAACATTACCGGGTCATTGCCCGGGACGAAGGAACGGAAAGCCGCTATTTTGAGCTTCCGGGGCGAACCGAAAATGCATATAAGTGTTCAATTTATATTGAAAATCTGAAAGACAATAATGACAATATTTTATGGGATGTCAGCGCTGAGAAACCGATTTGGCTTTGGATAGGCGTTGATGCCGCGGCCGATTTGCCGTATGTGCTGGAAATAAGGATTGACTCCACGCCGCTCGGGGCGTTAAAAGTAACGCCAAAGACTTTGGAAATTAAATAAGGAATCTAGAAATGAGCGGAACAGTCGATGAAAGATGCCGGAAGAAAGAAATGCCGGACGGAGGGGCAGACAATATGAGATGTTGGGAGGAAGAAGTGTCGGAAGATGGAATGGGCAATATAAAATGTTGGGAGAAAAAGGCATCGGGAGGCGGGATGAGCGATATGAAATGCCGAGAGAATGAAGTTTGGGAAAATAAGATGAAAAAACATAAATCCGAGCTGCTGCTGCCGGCGGGGTCGCTGGTAAAACTCAAGACGGCACTGTTGTACGGGGCGGACGCCGTTTATGCGGGTACGCCGGATATGAGCCTCAGGACGCAGTCAAAGTTTTCGCTGGAGGAACTGGAAGAGGGAATCCGCATTGTTCATGAACGGGGCAAAAAGATTTATCTGACGCTGAACCTATATATTCATAATGAAGAAGCAGAGAAGCTGCCGCAGTTTGTGGATACGCTGAAACGCCTGAAACCGGACGGCGTATTGGTGGCGGATCCGGGCGTGTTTTATTATCTTAAGGAAAATGCGCCGGAGCTGAACCGTTTCGTTTCCACGCAGGCGAATATCTGTTCGGCGCAGACGGTCAGGTTCTGGCAGGCGATGGGGGCGAAACTCTGCGTTTTGGGGCGCGAGGTTACGTTTAAGGAAATGGCGGAAATCCGCAGGCAGTGTCCTGATATTGAATTGGAATGTTTTATGCACGGGGCAATGTGTATGTCGTATTCGGGGCGGTGCCTGATTTCCAACTTTATGGCAGACCGGAGCGCAAACAAAGGAAAATGCGCGCATTGTTGCCGCTGGCATTACAAACTGCATATCCGTATGAAAGACGGGACGGTGCGCGAGCTGGTCATCAACGACGAGAACAAAGACAATTTTGAATATCTGCTGGAGGAGGATTTTCGTCCCGGCGAGTATTATGAAGTGGTGGAGGACGAACATGGCAGCTATCTGCTGAATTCGAAGGATATGTGCCTGATGCCGCGATTGAATGACCTGCTTGGAATCGGGATGGACTCGCTGAAAGTGGAAGGGCGCAACAAAACCGAATATTATGCCGGCGTGGTGGCTCGTGCCTATCGGCAGGCAATTGACGACTATTATGCGAATCCGGACGGGTGGTCTTGCGAAAAGTATATGCCGGAGCTTATGACTTTGCAGAATCGCGGCTACTGCCTCGGTTTTCATGACGGCAAGATTACCAATATCAGCCAGAATTACGAATATACGCGAACGCTCGGCGAATGGCTGTTTGCCGGTTCGATTGTCGAGTGGCAGGGGAATGATGCGATATTTGAACTGCGCAATTATATTGAGAGCGGCGAATTTATCGAATTCCTGATACCGGGCGGGCTTACCAACCTGCGGCTGGCGCTGACGGAGTTTGAAGACGCAGAAAGCGGAGAAATTACGCCGAAAGTTTCGGCAGGGCAAGGCAAGAAAATCCGTATCAGGCCGGATAAGTGGGCGTGCGGGGTTGCGGAAGCAAAGAGGCTGTTACCGCAATATACGATTGCGCGCAAACCGCAGGGGCTGAAAGGCGAAAACGCCGAAATGTACGGCCGTAAGCTGGCGGAGTTTGGCGAGTTGTGCCGCGGCGAGAGGGAAGAAAGGAAAACGGATAACGACTGATTGCGCCGGGGCGGCCTGTGCCGCGGAAGGCGAAACTGCCGGAGCCGAATGCTGCAGCCGGAGCCGAAATACGGCTGATAGTTGTTGCAAGGGCGGAATATTTGTGATATAATATAATGAACAGAAAAAGACAGGAGAACGGTTATGAGTGTCGTCAATACAGAAACGGTTGTTATGATGGGAGCGGCTTTGGCGGCTGCCGGCAACGTGCAGGGACAGGAAGCCGTCCGAACCGGGGAAAGAACCATCGGGTGGAACGAGGCAAAAGATGTGGCGGCGCGTATTCAGGAAACGGCGCGTTTGCGGGCGGAACTGAAAGCGCAGTGTCCGGATAACATGAATGAAGCAGTTGGAAAAGTTTTTGCCGGGTATGGCGTTGACCAGTTGAAAGATGTCAAGGCAACTTTGAAATCTGACGGCGACAAACTCAATTATATGATTGACGGCAACAGGTTTGAGCTGAGCGGCGGTTTTGACGGCAAGCCCCTTAATACGGAAATTTTCGGCAGGGACGGCAGCCGGGTACAAAACTCTCAGGGCGAAACGCGCAGCAGTACGGTTCTTTATGATGCCGACGGCAATATGGCGGCGTATGTGCAGAAAGACGAGCGGACAGGGAACGTTGCCGGGGAGTTCCGCGGCGACGATGCCGTTTTTCGCGTTGAACAGGCTGCCGGACGCGTGAAAGCTCAGATTACGGACAGAGATTTGCAGATGACGATGAACGTTAACGGCAACAGAATGTCCATGCAAATGGAGAGCGAAGAATTGGGCGTTCTGAAAGGAAGCACGAGAGTTGGGCTGAACGGTACGGTTCATGCCAAAGCGTCACTTGACGAGAGAGATGGCGGCGAAGGTGTTTATTCAACGGCTTCGGCTAAGATTTCCCGCAACGGCAATATGAAGATGAGCGTCAAGTCAGTTGACGAAGAGGGAATTCTGGAAGATACGGCGTTAAAAGTCGGCAAGGACGGCTATTCGCTTAAAGGCGTTGATGACGGCGAAAAAGTTGATGAGAGCGGTAAGGAATTAAATGCGGCCGTGTTCAAAAAAGCCTTGGAAAACAGGGGACGCTTTTAAAGGGGCGTTTGTTTGAAGGGATGTTCGCTTTAAAGGGGGGGTGAAGGAATGTTCGCTTTGAAGGGATGTTTGCTTTGAATGGTTTTGGACGGTGGAGCTTTTTCGGTAAATGTGCGCGCCGGAAGCGTACTGAAGAAAATACTTTACAAATGAGAAATAATAAGGTATAAGCGGACAAGATTTTTGAGAGAATCGGGGATTTTGCCCGCTTTTTTGCCGGTAAGCTGCTTTGTGCGGCGGCGGCGAACGGTTTTTTCAGAGGTTTTTCGCATTCATGAAGGTGGTGCGGAATTGTTTTTATCCGCTCCGGGCTCCGGGGCACAGAAAAAAGAAAGGAATCCATAATGAGACACGGTGATGCACACAGACGGTTTAATATGCCGAAGAGCCAGAGAAGAGCTTTGTTTGCCAATCTGACAAACGCTTTATTGACGCATGAACAGATAACGATTACGCTGCCGAGAGCAAAAGAACTGAGAACTTTTGCCGAAAGCATGATTACCTATGCGAAGAAGGGCGATTTGAATTCCCGCCGTCTGGCATTGTCTTTCCTGCGCGACAAAGATGTCGTAGCGAAGCTTTTTTCTGTTTTGGCTGAACGCTATAAAGAACGCAACGGCGGTTATACGCGCGTTTTGAAGGCTGGTTACAGATACGGCGACTGTGCGCCGATGGCTGTTATCGAATTGGTTGACAGAGATGTCAATGCCAAAGGTCTGAAAGACATTGAACGCGTTAAGGCTGAAAAGGCTGCAGCAGAGGCTGCCGCTAACAGCAGCGAGGCTGCTGCGGCTTAATCTGCAGTATTGTGCGTGTTGCAGCTTAAGCGGCTGCGATATGCGTATTGCGGCTTAGCCAGCGGTGGGTGAGATGCTTAGCCGGGCGGTTTGGTTAAACGAAACGGTTTATCCGGCGGTTCGGATTTTGCATCTGATACAGTTGGTTGAGTTTTGCCGGCTTGTCGGCAGTTTGGTTATGCAGTTTAAGTGTGATGCTTAATGTAAACTGACAGAGAAAAAGCAGGGAGCGGTATGGAACCGCTCCCTTTTTTGGTCTGAACCGGAATACGAAAAAACGGCAGCCCGGCCGGCCAAAGCGGCAAAGCCTTACGGCTGCTTGGGTGTTTCGGCTTTGTTTTTCAGATTGTCAATAGCAGAAGAAGCATCATTTTTTATCTCCTTTAAAGTTTGGACGCTGCCGTCTTTGACTTCCGTGGCGGCTTCGCCGATGGTGGTGTTGGAATTAATGCTGCCGGTAAAGGCTGCTCTTATCAGAACATAAATGGCAACGGCAACCAGAAAATAGATGATATAGGTTATGATTTTTCCCATGCGTTTTCTCCTTTGGTCGTATGGATTATATAATTTTCCGATGGCTTTTTTAAAGGGACGATAACATTTGACAAGCATGAACTTTGTTCTATACTGGTGCGGATTTTATAAGATTATGCAGTCAATTTAGTGTGTGTATGCAAACAATTATTTTTATTATTTATCATAAATTCAATTTGTATGGAACCAAAATTTGTTACAGGTTTTCTAACGCCCAGAGTTGTTGTGCGCGGGGAAAGCCAGGAGAGTTACGGCGTCTGTTTCGGCGCGCGTCGGTTTGATGACGGTAGTTTTGCCCTGCTGGGGGAAAACGGCGTAACGCTTTATGACCACTCTGGCCACAAAGCGGACGATTTTCTGGACGATGTTTTTGTTTTTAAAAACGGGTTTGTTCTCAAAAAAAAGCGAAAGGGACAGAATTGGACGTTTGAAACGCCGCAGGGAACTGTTATTGCAACGGCAGACAAGGCTGAAATCGCCGGCAGCAGTTGGTTGGCTTTGCGCGTGCAGGGACAGGAGTGGAACGTTTACCAGATTTTGGGCCTGTGTTTTGAACGACAGATTTCTGTCAGCCTTTTTTCCAAACGTTGGCAGATTTTTGCAAAGGTATGTACCGAAGACTTGAAGATTTATCAGGGCAGCGGTACGGGCAGCCTGGTTTTTGCTTTGAGCGACGGGGATATGTCAGTCTTGCAGCACCGCGACGCGGTATTCGGCAATATAAAGGCTGAATTGACGCGGCGGGGGCGATACCTTTATCTTCCTAACGGAGGATTTGTTTTGTCAGATGCGGCTTTTCGGCCGGTATGGCATAAATCCGGCTGTCTTTGGGTGAAGAGGCTTTCCGGCGGAGAAATCGATTTGTACGATGAACGTTTGCAGTTGTGCGACGAAGGCCTTTCGGACATAATTATGTTTAAAAACGGCATGTCTTTCCGGCAGTTTGGAACAGAATGGAAGCTTGTAGCTGCTGACGGCACGATTTTGGAAACAAATGTGTTTGATTTGCAGCTGTATGAGACGGAGCAGGATGTTCCGTGCATTTTGTTCGGAAGCTCGGAACGCAACGAGCATATTATCGTGCGTTTTTTCGAAAACGGGTGGCTGCATTTTTCCCGCAGCGGAATCGGAAGCTTTTTAACGCCGGAAGGAAACCGCATTGAGGCTCCGAACGGAACTTGCGTGCCGTTTGTGGTCTGATGCGCAGGCGGAGAATGCAGATAAACGGCAGGTGTGAAATAAACGGCAGGTGTAAAACTGCCGTTTATTTTTTTGCAACAGGAAGCCTCAAAACAGACTGCGGCATCTTAGGGATACGGAGGCGAAAGGATAAAATCCGGGGGCTGCCGTTGCGGAGAGATGGAATTTTGCAGGCAGCGACTGCCGGCGAAAAGCAGCTGCGGAGTTCTATGAGGCGCGGGATTTGCGTTTGTTCAGGATTTCCGTATAGGCATTTAATGCCGGCATGACGACATAATCGATAAGTTCAACCTGCTCTGCCGTGAGTTTGGCGGTGAAAAGGCTGCGCTTTTCATCTATCATTTTGACGTTTACCGGCTTTTTGCCATGGTCAAGCGTTATTTTGACGCTTTTTCCGTTTTGTTCGGCAAGGAAAGCGTAACTTTCAACGGGGTGGTCATATTCATACGTTTCGCGGAAAGTGTAGTCGCTGGCAGTTTGGTATTCTTCTTCGTCTTCAAAAAAAGGAATGACGTTATAGATGTTTTCATCAAACTGGAGCAGGCCGCCGATGCTTTGTTCCTTAAAATGTTTAAGCGAATTGATGATAAGATAGTTTAGGCCGTTGTATATGACGATGGCCGCAAAATTGTGCGTCAGGCTGTTTTCGCTGTAAGCGGTTTCGTTCGGAGCCAGAATGCGGAGCCGGTTTTCTTCTTTGGCAGCGATGTTGTCATACAGGGGGTGCCCCGGATGAATAAAGCTGACAATAGAGTTTGTCCGTTTCAAATCCACGAATTTCTGCGGTTTGACATACGGCTGTTCTTTTGTTTCCCAGAATTTAAACCAGTTTAGAATTTTATTCATAACTCTCTCCTTGCTTTTTTATGAGTATAGCATAAAAAGCGGTACGGTGTAAATATATTTGTCAGCATATAAGACAGATACTTAGCAAATTCCTAATTTTCCGGCAGGAGGTTTAAAAAATTGCCGATTTTTTCCGTTATGAGGGCGGTGAAAGCATCTGCATCGCCGGTTTCGCTTTGCAGACCGCTTATTTTTGCATATCCGAATGAGGCGCCGTCAGAGATGCGGACGAGGACAAGGTTGAGCGGCCCGCGCAGTTTGAAGGTACTGATGAATTCGGGGTGTTTGGCTGCATCTATAAGGTAGGCGTGCATCCGGCCGCGATAATTTTTTCTGAGGACACGGACGGCCATGTTTATGGCTTGTTGGCAGCCAAAACAGGGATTGGCCGAATTATAAAAAATGATTGCCTCGGGAAGTCTTTTTCCTTCCGGGTTTTGGTAGAGGTTTTGCAGGTCCGGGGCAGTGTCGGCCGGGAACGGGGCAGTGCCGGAGTTTCCGGCAGGAAAAACAGCGGCAAGCGGGGATGGGGGGAAACCGGGGCTTCCGGCAGCAGGACGGGAGGCGGCCGTTAATGCCGATAAAGAAAACAGGATGATGTACAATCCGGCGGTCAGATGCATATTTACCTCTTGTGTAAACAGGGACGGGAGTAAACGGTCAATGGGCGGCGCGAATCAAGATTGGATGCGGTTTTGCGGCTTCGTATCAGAGCAGGGCGTGCGGCTGTATCTGTGCAGGGGGAGTGCGCGCTTATGCCCGAACAGGGACGGCGCCGTCGTATCAGAGCGGGGCGCAGGCTTCGCGCAGCCATTCCAGTTCCTGGCGCGTCAGATATTTCTTCAGGCTCAGGAAAACCTGGCGGTGATAGCGGTTGAGCCACGTCAGTTCTTCCGTCGTCAACATATATTTGTTAATCAGCTTTTTATCAATAGGAGCCAGGGTTAAAACTTCAAAATGGAGATATTTCGGATTTTTGGCCGGTTTGACGGTGTAAAGGTTTTCAATCCGGATACCGAAAGCGTTTTCCTTGTAGTATCCGGGTTCAATCGACGTTACCATACCGGCAGCGAGCGGCGCACTGTTTTTTGCGTGGACGGAAATTCTTGCCGGGCCTTCGTGGACGTCGGAGAAGAAACCGACGCCATGTCCGGTGCCGTGTTCATAATCCAGTCCCTGTTTCAGCAGCGGCTGGCGGGCAATCAAATCCAGCTCGCTGCCGGAAGTCTGCTGCGGAAAGACGGCGGAGGCCAGGGCGATGTGCGCTTTTAAGACGAGGGTGTTTTTTTCTGTCATATCCGCGGACGGTTCGCCAAGGGCGATGGTGCGGGTTACGTCGGTGGTGCCGTCATAATACTGTCCGCCGCTGTCTAAAAGCAGGACGGCGTTTTTTTTGAGGACTGCGGCGCTTTTTTCGTCGGCGTGATAATGGACAACGGCGGCGTTGGCGCCGAATCCGGCGATGGCGGCAAAACTCTCTGAATAGAAATTCAGTTCTTTTTTGCGGAATGCCAGCAGTTTTTCGGCAACCTCGGTTTCGGTTTTTCCTTTGTAATTCTTGGAAAGCCAGAACAGGAATTTGGTCAGGGCAACGCCGTCGCGCAGATGTGCATTGCGCATTCCTTTCAGTTCTGTCGGGTTTTTGACGGCTTTCATGGCGGCAACGGCATCGGCCGTGTCGGCAAGCTGCGGTGCAAAACCGGCGATGGCGGCGGGCGTTGAGCAGAAGTCGGCGCCGAGTTTGGCATAACGGGGCAGAATTTCGGCAAGCTTTGCGAACGGCAGCGCGGTTTCGTAGTCGGTATTTTCGGCAAAGACTTTGTATGCACCGTTCTTTTCAACCAGAACATAGGCGCGAAAAACCGGCGTGTACGGTAAAGCGTTGGAGCGCAGGTTTAACAGCCATGATGTACTGGCGGCCGAAGTAACGAGAAAAGCGTCAAGCCCGCATTTTTTGATATGGGCGGCGAATTGCGCCAGTTTGTCTTTGGAAACCTGTCCGGTAAATTTTTTCTGATGCGTGAAGACTTTTACCGGCTTGGGGCTTAACAGCCTGCCGGCATTGGCGGCAGGGATAAATTCGGCGGCGGGCAGCAGCTTCTTCAGCCCGTTGAGCGTGCTCAGGCTGATTATCCAAGGGTTGTAGGCAATGCGGGCGGAGGACTTGGCGAAATTGTTTTTCAGCCATGAACAAAAGCTTATTTCTGACAGCTTAACGATTTCAATCCGGCGGAGATTTACTTCCTTTTTGGCTTGGAGTTCGTAGCGTCCGTCAACAAACAGGTATGCTTTGGCAGGCGTTACAAACAGAAGAGCGTAGGAACCGGTGAAGCCGGTCAATTCGCATATCCGGTTTTCTTCGGGAAGAATGTCTTCGCCGATAAACAGGTTGCCGAGCGTAAATATCCTTCCGGAGAGTTTTTGCGCTTTCAGTTCTTTTTGAATGCTTTTAATGTCCATTGCATTAACTCCGTTAGTTAGGGGTGGCGGATGCTCCGAGCGGGTGTTTCTGCAGCGGAGAAACCGCCGATTTGCCGATGTTATTTTTGCAGGAGGGCGGCGCGCCAGTTTTCTATCCGGCAGGTTTGCAGCAATTTGAAACCGGTCTGCAGATGATGTTCTATAATATCGTTTTCCTGATTGTCAATAAATCCCGAAATTAAGTAACAGCCGCCGGGGCGGAGATTTGCGTATGCCGCGGCAGACATTTCCCGCAGCGGGTTGGCGAGGATGTTGGCAAAAATCAGGTCGTACGGTGCGGCGGCGGCAATGGCCGGGTTGGCATATCCGTCGCTTAAGATTGCGGCGATGTTTTTTTCCACACCGTTAGTTACGGCATTGCTGGCGGCGACATCGACTGCCTCAGCGTCAATATCGGCGGCAATAATCTGCGGCGTCTGATGCCAGATTTTGGCAGCGGCAACGGAAAGAATGCCGGAGCCGGTTCCCATATCGAGAATTTTTTGGGGTGTGGGAAAGTCCTCATACAGCCGGCTGATGAGCGACAGGCACATTTTTGTCGTCTGGTGTTCGGACCCGAAAGCGGTGGCGGCATAGACCTGCACCGGAATTTTTTCTGTGGGCGGGCAGGCTGCTTCATGAATGCCGTAAACCATAAACGCACCGATTTCAAACGGGGCAAATTTTATGACGTTTTCTTTCAGCCAGTTTTTGCTTTCCAGCGTTTCTTCGCAAAACGGCGGCAATTTCAGGCCGCGTGCGGCAACCCGGCGGCGGAAATCTTCGGCATCGAAATCCAGCGGCGCGTAGCCGACGTATTCTTCAAGACCGTCGTCGGTATAATTGACGGCAACGACGTCAAAGGTTTCTTCCAGAAATTCCGCTTCGGCTTCGGGGAGGGACGCTAGAGGGGAGAATTTTATCAGTTTGCAGCTTTTGCCAGGGTTATGCATAGGTTTGCCTCAAAAATATTTTTTTTGTTTACAAGTTGTATTTCAAGATGCATAAATATTAGTGAGGAAAACGTTAACAAGAGATTATATTATGAAAAAAATATTTATCGGTCTGGCAGCATTGGCAGTAGCTTCGTGTTCATACTATATGAAAGGCGACTATACTCTCGGGAAACGCAATACGTTTAATGATTTTTTCTATACTTACAATATCCGCTATTACGATACGGACGAGTTTTCCAGCGTAGAGAAGGAAACAGAAACCGTCAGCGATTATGAAGCAGGCGTGGTACGCCATGCCGTTCCGGGCGGAATCGTCGTTTCTTCCAAAGTGTTTGAAAAGGAAGTTTATTCCGATGAGATTGTTCGGCCGACGAAGAAAGGGGCGCTGGTTTCCTATACGGTTCCGGTACAGTTTTCGGACGAGCAGGTATATAAAATCATCGGTGAGGTTGAAATTAACGAGCATATTTACCGGATGGTCGAACCGAATCGCTTTGGCGATATCGTTCTGTTGGACGGAAACGGAAACATTTATCCGCGCGTAGGAAGAATTTACAATGACCGGCTGGCTTTGCTGGAAACTGCTTTTCAGCTGGAGCCGGAAGATTTGAAATTCCAAAACGAGCTTAAGAGCCGCTCGGGCGAGGAAGATATGCTTTCAAGCTTTGAAGTCCGTTATGCAGGCATTGAAGACTACAAGATGGTCTTTAAATATAAAACGGTAGTGCCGAATAACGGTATGCCTTTGGAAGAAAACAAAACGTATAAATTTCCGATGTATGACAAAAACGTAAACATCGGCACGATAAAAATCGAAGTTCTCGGTGCTGACGAGAGCGGAATCGAGTATAAAGTTCTGGCGCTTTAGGCAAAAGGGCTGCGTGTAGGCAAAAGCCGGCGTCTGGATAAAAGTCAGCGCTTTGAGAAAAGGGCGGCTTTTGGCAGAGGGCGCGTTTCCGGGAACGGAATGTACCGGAAGGGGCGCTTGTGAGGAACGGCGGAAAATATGAGAGAGGGAGACGGCTGCAATTGCAGCCGTTTTTGCTTTTTAAACTAAAATAGAGGTTTAACCGCTACATAACAGGCTTATGTTTATGGAAGACAAAGAAGGAGGAGCCGATGCGTTTTGTAAAACCGGAAAGCCTGGACAAAGATTCGATTATTCTTGATGTGCGCGGGGCGGACGAATATGCGCATGAGCGTTTGGCTTTGCCGCATATTGTCATAAAAGCGGATAAAGTAGATCCGGACAAGTTTATGGCGGAATATAATCCCGGCGGCGACAAGCTGGTTAATATTCTCTGTACGTCGGGCGGCGTTGCTTCGGAGGTTGCCGAGAAGTTTGAAGAGGCGGGTTATCCGAATGTCGCAGTTGTCGTCGGCGGTATAATCGAAGCAGAGTATGAGGGCGTAAGAGTGCTTAAAAATTAAAAAATTGTTGAGTTATAAAGGCAATAGGGTATTATCGTTTTGGTTATAAGGAGCGATATACCGGCATAATACCGTTTCTGACGAGAGCGAAACGGTGTTGTGTGGGATGTCGTTTGGACAAAGGGAAAGCGATATGCCGGCAAACCGCCGTTTTTGGCGAGAACGAAACGGTGTTGTGAGGGATATCGTTTGGACAAAGGGAAAGCGATATGTCGGCAAGCTGCCGTTTCAGGCGAGAGTGAAATGGGGTTGTGAGAGGTGTCGTTTGGACAAAGGGAAAGCGATATGTCGGCAAGCTGCCGTTTTTGGCGAGAACGAAGCGGGGGTGTTGGATAGGATATCGTTTCGGACGAAGGAGAGGCGGTATGCCTGATTTTTTACTTGAAGATGAGACCGGCGGGGTTGTTGCCGGCGTTGATGAAGCCGGGCGCGGCCCGTGGGTCGGACCGGTGGTTGCCGGGTGTGCTGTTTTTTTGAACCGGAAAGTTGACATCCGGCTGTTAGAAAATCTGAATGACTCCAAAAAGCTTTCCAAAAAGAAAAGAGAAATGTTGTATAGCCTGCTGCAAGAAGAAGCAAAAAAGGGAACGGTGCGGCTGGGAATCGGGCAGGCCTCGGCACGGGAAATTGATGAAATCAATATCTTAAATGCGTCGTTTCTGGCAATGAAACGGGCAATGGCGGCGGCCGATATTGCTGCGGATATGGTGCTGGTTGACGGGAACAGAACGCCGAAAGATTTTGGCTGTGCGGTGCGGGCGGTGGTAAAAGGGGACGCGAAGTCTTATTCTATTGCCGCGGCTTCCATTTTAGCCAAAGTTTATCGCGACCGGCTGATGGAACAGATGGCAACGCAGTATCCGGGATACGGCTTTGAGAAAAATGCCGGTTACGGTACGAAAGCGCATATTGAGGGATTGAAACGGTTTGGCGTTACGCCCGAACACCGGAGATCTTATGCGCCGGTAAAGGAGTTTTTGAAATGACGGTGGTAGCGATGTGGTGCCGGCATGCCGGGGACGATTTAATCGGCATTGGCGATAATATACCGTGGAATGTTCCCAGCGATACGAAACATTTTCTTGATGTCGTGTCCGGGCAGACCGTCGTTTGCGGCAGGATAACGTACGAAAGTTTTCCCGGGCGGACAATTGACGGCTGTAAAATGCTGGTGCTGACCTCTAATCCGGAATATGAAGTTTCGGATTTGGCGGCGCACCGCGTTATCAGCGGGCAAAAGGCGCTGGCCGAGGAAGAAACTGACATTTACGTTGCCGGCGGAGCCGCAGTATATTATTTGTTTATGACGGGAAAGGAGAAGCTGAAACCGCAGATTGTCGTCGATTGCGTATATGAGGGTGAAACAGCTGATTTGCCGGGAGAAAAAATCAGCATTGCGGACAGCGTGGCGGTGATGCTGAAATGGTATCGGCGGATATCGCCTTTTTATGTTTTGGACAATGTTAAAAGCGCAGTTTGGGTTCGCAAAGGCGACTTTGTGGAGCAGAGTGTTTTGAAGCGAATTGCGGGGATTTTGGAAAAAGGCGCAACAATTGTTTGGGAATGATGAAAAATGTGGGAGGGATTTTATCTGTTGCGCAGGTTCGTTGTTGAATGTTTGCGGTTGCAAAAGGCGAAACGTTTTGGCGACATTTATCGGATATCATTAAGGAACGGCTTTAAAGCGCGGAAACTTGCGGTTTGAAAGAAATAAACATTCTGTAGCATACGGTTTTGTTGTTAGGAATTTTTTGTTTTTGTTGCGAGGGAACGGCAAGGTATCTATACTTTATGCAATTTTAATGAATTGAAGGACTTTTTTGATGAAAAAGATATTTATGTCGCCGTTTTTTGTACCTGCGGCTTTTTTGATTTTGTGGTTGTCTTTTATGGGTACTGTTTATTATGGATTTCCCGAAAATGTGCTGAAAGTAACGGTTGAAGGGGAACTGATTGAGAATATTACCCATATAGGATATGTTTTGCTTATCGGAATGTTGCTTGTTGTTTGTGATGATTACAAGGACAGGATTAGAACATGGGGTATTCTTTTGTTTTTGGCAATTTGTGCTCTGTTGCGTGAGGAAGGGATACAGCACCATCTGTCCAGAACGGATACGACTCCGTTTAAATCGAGATTTTTTCTTAATCCGAATAATCCGTTGAGCGAAAAGATTATTTTCGGATTGGTCTTGCTGGTTGTTGCCGGAGCGGTTGCATATCTGGCGGTTAAATATTCCAAGCATCTGGTAGGTTCGTTTTTCAAGCTTAATCCGGTAACGTGGTCGATTGCCGTTTTGTGCACGGTCGGTGTTTGCTCCAAGATCGTTGACCGTTTTCCGTCGAATTGGAAAAAAGCGCACGGCGGCGTTCCTCTGGCTGATGAAACGTATGCCCTTTGCCAGCTGGTGGAAGAATCGGGAGAAATGTTCCTGCCGTATATTGCGATTGCCGCATTATATCAGTTCAGGCTGCAGAAAGAAGACAGCGTGCAGCGGAATTAGACAGGGATAATTGCGTGGCAATGGCGTTGAGGTGCTTTTTTTGAAAAAATTGACAAAAAACACTTGCGCCGGGCGGAAAGATGTGGTATGTTAGGTAAGTTTTTTAGAGATAGGTAAATTATTATTCACATATAAATTTTTTAATATGAAAAATTTTAGTTCAACGACTGCCCATGCGGCGTCTGCAAACAGCAAAGTGAGAAACAACGTATTCAACGGAATGCATTTGCGTGACGGAAAATTGTATTCTTCCGCAAACGGAAAATATCCGCTGATGTCCGGAGTGGACAAGGTTTCGGTAGGTACCCGTTTTAACAGAATTTTCATGACGGACGGGACGACTTATGTCTATACGCCGGACTGGAAACTGGTTTCTTTTGAAGCGCAGCATAGTGTTTCAGTTGGCGGCTTTTATGTTTCTTCAGTGGAAGAACTTGAAGTTAACGCAGACTTTCAGCTCGTTAAAGGTCATAGGCTGAAGGTGGCTGATGCGAACGGCATGGTGGTGCACGAAAATGTGCGCGGCTTTATGCCTCTCAATGAGCGTTTCCATCTTATCCGTTATGAGAGCGGAGGCTGGATGCTTTGCGAGCGTTGTGGGGCGCCTGCTCGCGGCAGATGCTTCAAGAAGGCAAATTTGTCGGAAGGCAGACGGTGTCTGTTTTTTGATGAACGCGGAAAAATGCATCTTAATATGTGGGATGCGCATTGTTATGATGTTCTGCATTTCTGACGTTGAGTCAAAGGACGGAATATCCGGAATAAAAAAGGAGCTGCGGTATGCGGCTCTTTTTTTTAGTACCATCAACTAGGTTGGGGGCTTTTCTTTTGTGGGAATGATTCACGGAACGGCGATGTCTTTTACGGAGATGTTTTTGGGGAGGAGAATTTTGATAATATCGTGCAACGGAAATTTGAACGGGCGATAATTGGAAAGGGTATTAATCAAGCAGGAGGCCGTTTTTGCAGGGATGTTGAACCGTTTTGCAGGACGGCTGTGCCGATAGTAATGGAGCATAGCGGCAA
Organism: Acetobacter sp. 46_36; assembly: GCA_001917135.1. GTDB lineage: Bacteria > Pseudomonadota > Alphaproteobacteria > RF32 > CAG-239 > CAG-267. The sequence continues at coordinate 59,482 of MNTT01000008.1, read as the reverse complement.
TAAAAAACAGCCTGCCGGAAGGCAGGCTGTTTAATACAGAACCAGGTGATTGAGGAGCCGGCTGCTTGGCGGTCAGCTGCCTGGAACATTGGTTTACAGTTCCGGTACAGACGCTTTGGTACGTTTTTCTTCCGATACCGGAGCGTCTTTATTTTTATCAATTTGCTTTCCGGCCAGGACATCTTGGATTTCTTCTCCGGTCAGCGTTTCATACTCCATCAGCGCCTGGGCAAGCGTTTCCCAATCTTTTTGGTGCTGTTGGAGAATTTTTTTCGCCTCTTCGTAGCCGCCGGTAACCAGACGCTTGATTTCCGCGTCGACCAGACGGGCAGTTTCTTCGCTCATATTCTGGTTTTGCGTAACGGAGCGTCCGAGGAAGACTTCGTTGGAATTTTCGGAATAGCGAATCGGCCCCAGCGCGTCGCTCATTCCCCATTCTGTTACCATGGCACGCGCTAAATCCGTGGCAGCATTAATATCGGAAGACGCACCCGAAGTAACCGCATCGTAACCGAATTTGATTTCTTCGGCAACGCGTCCGCCCATCAATATTGCCAAACGGGACAACATTTGAGCGCGGGTATAGGAGTATTTGTCCTTTTCCGGCAGCTGCTGAACCATTCCGAGTGCCCGGCCGCGCGGAATAATCGTCGCTTTGTGAATGGGGTCGGTGTCTTTGACGTTCAGAGAACAGATGGCGTGTCCGGCTTCGTGATAAGCGGTCAGCTGCTTTTCTTTTTCGTCCATCGCCATGGATTTCCGCTCGTTGCCCATCAAGACTTTGTCCTTGGCTGCGTCAAAGTCGGCAGAGCTGACCTTGAGTTTGTTTTTACGGGCGGCAAGGAGAGCCGCTTCATTAACCAGATTGGCCAAATCAGCTCCGGAAAATCCGGGTGTGCCGCGGGCGACGATGCTGAGGTTGACGTCTTTGGAGAGCGGAACCTTGCGGGTGTGGACTTTCAGAATTTCCTCCCGTCCTTTGACGTCCGGATTGCTGACAGTTACCTGACGGTCAAAACGTCCGGGACGCAGCAAGGCCGGATCCAAAACATCGGGGCGGTTGGTCGCCGCAATCAGAATAACGTTTTCGTTGGCATCAAACCCGTCCATTTCCACCAGAAGCTGGTTTAGAGTCTGTTCGCGTTCGTCGTTGCCGCCTCCCAGGCCGGCGCCGCGATGGCGGCCCACGGCATCTATTTCATCAATAAACAGCAGGCAGGGGGCGTTTTTCTTGGCCTGAGCGAACATATCACGCACACGCGACGCACCGACGCCGACAAACATTTCGACAAAGTCCGAACCGGAAATAGAGAAAAACGGGACATTGGCTTCGCCGGCTACGGCTTTTGCCAAGAGGGTTTTGCCGGTTCCCGGAGGGCCGACGAGCAAGACGCCCTTCGGAATTTTGCCGCCGAGACGCTGAAATTTCTGCGGGTCTTTCAGAAAATCAATAATTTCTTCAAGTTCCTGCTTGCTTTCGTCTGCTCCGGCAACGTCGGCAAACGTAACGCGTTTGGTGTTTTCTATCAATTTTGCGCGGGATTTGCCGAAACTCATGGCTTTGTTGTTGCCGGAACTGGCCTGGCGCATAAAGAAAATCCAGACGCCAATCAGCAGAAGCATCGGGAACCAGGAAATGACAATGCCCCAGAACGTGCTTTCGGACGTGTCTATCGGCTTGGCTTCAATTTTGACGCCGAGTTTGCGCAGCGTTTCGACCATGCTCGGGTCAAAGGGAGCGTAAGTGCGGAATTTGTTACCGTTGTCGTAGGTGCCGTAAATGTCGTTGCCGACAATCGTTACCGCGTCAATATGGTTGTTTTCGGCTTTGTCCATAAATTCCGAAAAAGCAATCGGCGCGGCGGCGTTCTGCCGAGCACTTGGAGAGAAGCCGTTCATAATCACACTCAAAAGTATGAAGGCAACAAGCCAGAACATAATATTTTTCATTGGTTTCATCTGTTGTCATTTCCCTGTTGTTGGTTGGAGAATCGCATATGGCGGTTCGGTGCGGCAACATATCAGAAATACATATTGCACAGATATATTATATAGAGCGGTGCGGATTAAAACTCAATAGCAATTTTTGTTTTTAGCGAATGTTGGGGGCAGAATAAATGTATCAGGCGTTTGGGGGAGGTTGTGCCGTTTGGGAGAGTTTGTACCGTTTGAGGGAGTTTGTATCGTTGGGAGAGGATGACCCGTGAGTGGCAGACGGGCAGCTGCTAAAGGGGCGGGCAGTCGGACGATAGGAACAGATGGGAACGGGCTGTAGGGGCGGACAGTAGGGCAATAGAAACAGACGAGGAGTGATCAGAAAGAATGCATGCAGATAAACGCACTTCGAAAAACGGATATATTGGCGATGAGCGGAAAGAAGAGAGGGAAAATAAAAAGCCCGCAAAGGCGGGCGGATGTTCAGAAACCGTAAGCAATTGACGGCTCGACTTATTTGAGAAGCTCTTATTCGTCGACATCCGTCCGAACGTGGCATATTTATTTTGTCCTGCTGCGGACTGACTGCTTAAGGGATTCTGACGCCCTAAACTTAATATCTATTAAATTCGTTGATAACATATATCAGGTTATATGTATTTGCAACAATTTTTTTCGTTTTGTGAAAAGTTTTTGGCCTGTACCGGGCAAAATCCGGCGGTTAATCCCCGGCGGAGCAGGAAAATTGGCGGCAGAGATGGCTTTTTTTGCGGACAAATCAGGCGTGGCGAAGTTTGAATACGCCGTTTTCGTATCCCTGAATGGTCTTGTCTGTTTGTGCCATTTCAAGCCTCTTTTCGGCAAGGGCTACGTATTCTTTTTCGCGTTCAATGCCGACATAATGACGGCCGAGCTTGGCGGCGGTTACCGAAGTGGTACCGGAGCCGAGGAAAGGGTCAAAAACGACATCGCCTTCGTTGCTGGAGGCCAAAATCAGCTTGGCTATCAGCTTTTCCGGCTTTTGGGTGGGATGGGGCGTGTTTTCGGCCATAGACCAGAACGGGATGGAAATGTCCGTCCACAGATTGGACGGCGCAGTCAGCCGGTATTTTCCCCCTTCAATTTCTTCGTCTTCCTGCCAGTCTTTGGGAATGCCGTTGCCGTCTTTGTACGGGGCGAGAACCGGGCGCTTCAGCTTAACGGCATCCAGATTGAAAGTGTATTCGGAAGATTTGGTAAAAAACCAGACGTCTTCAATACAGTTTTTCCAGTTATTGCCTGAACTGCGGCCTTTTTCCCGTTCCCAAGTGATGCGGTTTTTCAGAAGAAAATATTTGCCGGCGATTTCGGGAACGGCGATAGACGTGTTCCAGTCCGAGCAAATGTACAGGCTGCCGTTGGGTTTCAGCGAGATAAAGACTTCCGCGAGCCACTTGTCCATCCAGCGCTTGTAGTCGTTCCAGTCCATGGACTTAAATTCTTTGGTGCCGAATTTTTTGGTCAGGTTGTACGGCGGGTCGACGACCACCAAATCGGCAAAGTTGGCGGGGAGAAATTTAAGAGCTTCAAAAGTGTCCTGCCAAATCGTTTTGTCAATGATGTCGCGCAGGGCAGCTTTGCCTTTCAGGGATATGGCACGGGAAGAATATTCGGAGATTTCCGGTTCTGTCAACGTGATGGTCTTGTTGCGCGGTGCCGGTGCTTTGGCTGCCGCGGCAGGGGATGCGGCAGGGCTGCGGCCTCTTTTCCGGGAGGTTGAGAGAGAAACTGCGGAGGGCGTTGGCTGAGCGGGAGAAAGCGCAGTAAGAGTATCGGCAAGGGTGTCGGGCGTTTGCGTCATCTATCTTCGCCGAATCTGCCGTTGACAAGTTGGGTAATGTTGGCGATGGCGGTTTCGGCGTCTGTTCCGGCGGCGGAAACCTTAATTTTGGTGCCTTTGGCGGCGGCAAGCATCATCAGCCCCATAATCGAATTGCCGTCTACAACCTGTCCCAGACGTTCAACCTGCACGTCGGCGTTCAGCCCGTCAATCGTTTTGACGAAACTGGCGGCGGCACGGGCATGCAATCCGCGTTCGTTAATGATTTCAAGTTCTACAGAAATGGTGTCGCTCATTTTATTTTCCCAGCAGTTCAGACGCGATAGTTATATATTTGATGCCGGCTTCTTTGGCGCCGGTAACGGCCTCCTTCAGCCCTTTTTCTTTTCTCAGCGTATTGAGTTTGACGAGCATCGGCAGATTTATGCCGGCGATAACTTCAATGTTGGCACGGTCCATAATCGAAATGGCAAGGTTGGACGGCGTACCGCCAAACATATCGGTCAAAACAATGACCCCGTCGCCGCTGTCAACCGCCTGAACTTTGTTTAAGATGTCGTTGCGCCGTTCGTTCATATCGTCATTGGGGCCGATGCAGGCGGTGGCAATCTGATTCTGAGGGCCGACAATGTGCTGCATGGCAGACAGAAATTCGTCAGCCAGCCGGCCATGGGTTACCAATACTATTCCTATCATCTATTTTTCTCCGCTTTTCCAGATTTTAACGGCGCCAAACGCTTCAATGATTTCCTGTTTGCTTTTAATGCGTTCCAGTTCGTCGGCACGGGTCTGACGGCCTTTGAATGAAAATTCCTCAACCGTTTCAACCGGAACGCCGTAGGTGCGTTCGACTGTTTCGCCGGAGAGTTCTACAATCATAACAAATTCGGATTCAGCCAGAACGGCGCCGGTTTCGGCGTTTATGCCTTCAAGCTTGACAGCGAGCCTGCCGTCGCGTTTGAGCAAAGCTGTGGTTTTGCCGTCATATTCCAGCTGCGGATTGACCGGTTCGCCTTTGCGGGCGTCAATAAATACCGCCAGTTCGCCGAACTTGTTTTCGATGATTTCGAAAAAGTCCTGTTTTTCAATTAACGTATAATATTGGTTTTCCATAGTTTGGCCTTTGGTTTTATGAGGTTATCAACACTGTCCAGAATATCACAAAGATTTATAAGTGTCAATCAGGTTTGTTTAATAAGTGCTTCCGGGGCGTGGCGGAATCAGCTATTTTCTTTGCTGTTGTCAGCCGTATTTTCATTTTTTTTAAATGGCTTCAACCCTTTGGCAATTTCGGATAATTTTTTTCGCGGGGCGCCGCGTCCCGATTTTTCCAGTATCAGTCTGGCGAGCGCTTTTTCATCGTCTTCTTTCGCCAATTCCGGAGCGGTTTCGGCGGGAAGGCCGTTCAGGATATCTGATGCTTCGCGCTGCAAAGAAGCCAGCGGTGCGGCCGAAAGCGGCGCTTGGGATGCGGCTGAGTGCAGAGAGGGTTCCAGCGTTTTGGCGGCATTTTTCAAACCGCGAAGCGCTTGGCCAAGCTCTTTTTCAGGGAGATGACCTTTCAGTCCGAGCGGTTCGGATATTTTCTCTTTTAAGGTTTGACGGCGGATTTTTTTCACATCATATTCTGCCGAATTTGCCAGCCTGGCATCGGTGCGGGAAGCGCGGGGGGACAGCCCGGCTTCTCTTGCGGCCATTGAGGAGCTGAGAATGGCGTCCAGCTTTCCGGCCAGTTGCTGTTCGCGGGTAATGCGCAGTGTTTCCGACTCGTTGCGGGCCGGGTCGGGAACAGTGCCTGCGGGGAGAACGCCGTTTTCGGCTTCTTCTTCGTCCAGCAGGCTGATATTGAAGAAACCGGGGGCGTTTTCGTCTTCGTCATCATCATCGTCGTAAACTTCTTTAATTTTTTGGCGCAGGCGCTGCAGCGGTTGTCCGGCAGCCGGAGCTGGACGTGAAGCGGCAGGGTTTGCGGCGGCGGGGTGCGTCGCCGGCCGGACGGGAGCGGCAGTGCGCTCAGCAACCGGGCGGGCAGAAACGTCATTGGCGGTGGACGTGCGGTCGTCCAGTTCGCTTCTTCCTTCCAGCCGTTTACTGATGCGTTCGGCATCCGAATCGGATTTTTTGTCCCAGTCGACAATTTTTTTCTGGTTTGGTGCCAATTGTTCCGTCATTGCTTTTCTCCTTTGAGCTTTTCAAGGCTTTTGCTGCGGCGGCCGACATTTTACGGCAACTGCCGCTTGGACTGATATCTGCCGGATATTATGGATGACGTCCTGCGCGAATGCAAGGATTATTTGTTTTCCGTTATTCCTTATGATATGTAATCATCAGCGACGTGTCCGCCAAGATGACCGGCGTTACCATAATACGCTGTTTGCTGCGGAGCTTCAGCGTGAAAGGAGTGCAGGAAGTTATATGCTTGAGCATGTCTTCGCGGAATGTGTTCCAGTCTTCCAGTTCCGGCAGTTTGGGCTTCAGCAGGTCAAGCAGTTCGCGCAGGTATGGCGAAGCATCAAGTTCCGCCGCGCCCAGCCCCCAGAGCCTGAGGAAAGCCACGTTGTAAGATTTCAGCTTTAGGTTAGGCGAGAAGATAACGACCGAATCGCTGATGTTGTCAAGAATGCCGCGCTGAACCGCAAGCAGGTCGCTGAGGCGGCGGGCGGCGGCCAGACGGTCGGTAATGTCTTCGTAAGCGATAATCGTGCCGTCCGGATGCGGGGCGCGGATGCGGCGGAAAGTGCGGCCGTCCGGGATATAAAGCAGGTCTTCCCGCTGTTCCGTCAATGCGTCAAAAGCTTTATTCTCTTCGTCTTTGTAGGCTTTGAAATCCGAGACTTCGGGCAAAGTCCGCTGTTCGCGAATCCGGTCAAGGAAAACGTTGTAGTGCGGCGCGTTGTCGATAAAGTTTTCGGGAAGGTTCCACAATTTCAGGAACGCGGCGTTGCCAAAGGTGAACTCGTGTCCGGTGTTGATGATGCAGAATGCCGTATCCAGCGAGCTTAAAATATCAAGATGGGTGTCCAGATGTACCTGATAGCTGCGCTTGGCTTCGTCAAAGCCGGTGATATCCGTCAGCGAACCGACAGTATGCGATGTCTTCAGCGACGAATCGTAATACGGCGTTTCGGTGATTTCGTATTTTTTGAGTTCGCCGTCATGTAAGATGTTAATCTGCTTTTTTTGCGGCGTGTTTGATTCGCGGGCGGTTTTGGCGAGTTCCAGCAAATTGGTGGCATTGCCGAGGTCGCGCAGGATTGTGTTTTCCGGCGTGGCGTCTTTGAAGTCTTTCAGGCCTAGCAGGTTCAGGTAACGCCGGTTCATAATGCGGATGTTCAGACTTTCGTCCCGGAGCCAGACAGGGCTGGGCAGATTGTCTATCAGAATGCGAAAGTCCTCAACTTCGCGGCGGCAGGCGAGGGCGTCTTCGGTGGCACGGTCAATAAAGTCGGTTTCACGCGTGATATCGCGAAACCAGAGGCAGCTGCTGTTTATCAGCGAATCGGCGGAGTTAATCCGCACGCCGGAGACGACGAATGTTTTGCCGGAAAGAGCGGCTTTACTTGCGGGCGTCCTGACGATGGTTTCAAAGCTTTTTCCGTCTTTGAGCAGGGCGGTAAACATGCCGTTCAGCTTTTCGGCATCGGCGCGTTCAAATGCGGCGGCAACGTTGGCAAACGTACTTTTTTCGCCGGCGGACAGATTCAGCATGGTTGCCAGACGGCGCGAACAGTACTGATAGTCTTTGCTTTTATATACGGAATGGGTCAGATAGCCGTCTTTGGAGGCATATAGCATTTCTTCATAGTGGCGGTTGGACAAATCCTTCTTGGCCAGCTCGGCTTTCATCCGCCGGCCGCGGCGCAGCAGAATTACCGCGAGCAGCGGGAAAACCAGACTGACGGAAAGCCAGATATAAAGCAATATGGTTACAGTTTCTATCGTCATTCCTTTTTCCATAGTATACGGCCGAAAGGGCCGAGTGTTTTGTTTTCAGCGGACGCCTGGGGAGACGGCCGGATAGTTTTGTTTTCAACGGACAGCCGGCAAAGACGTTCCGATAGTTTTTTTTAACGGACAGCCGGCAAAGACGTCCTGATAATTCTACTTTAGCAGGCATCCGACAAGGACGTCCTGATAATTCTATTTTAGCAGACATCCGACAAAGATGTCCGGAGTTTTGTTTTGGCCGGTGTCTGAAATATGTTCCGGGGGGGGGACAAAACGCCGACGGAGCCAAAATAAAGGTTGTTTGTTTTTTTATTTTGGTATATAGGCTTTTTTAAGATATTTGTCATTTGATAGCAAATTAAAAATTGAAAGAGTGAACAATATGTATACTTTGGTTTTTGATACGACCGGCAGCGGTGTGGGGGCAGCCCTTTACCGGGATTTGTCCCGCGTTGCGGGAATCGAAAAAATAGAAGAGTTCGGGCAGGCAGAAGATTTGGCTTGCAATGTTGAAAAGATGCTTAAGGAAAATAAGCTAAAGTTTGGCGAAATCGGGCTTTTGGGCGTTTGTACCGGGCCGGGCTCTTTTACCGGCGTGCGGGCAGGGCTGGCATTTGCGCGCGGGCTGGCGCTGGGCAGTCCGGATTTGAAACTGACCGGCGTTTCGGCTTTTGAAGTTTATGCAAATATGCTTAAAGAAAGCGACCGTGCTTTTTATAATGCCGTGGTTATCGAAACTAAACGCGAGGACTTCTATTTTCAGCTGTTTGACGAGAATCTGAAAAAAATCAGCGAACCGCTGGCTTTGACGCGAGAGGAAATTGCCAATCGCCTGAAGAGCCGCCAGACCAGCTTTATCGGCGACGGGGCAGAGCGGCTGCTGTCGGTTTCCATGGGGCTGCAAATCAAGCAGGTTGAGATTACGGACATGATGAGTACCGAAGCGTTGTTTCGCACAACCTATCAAAAATATTTGCAGAAAAACCTTGATTTTCCGAAGCCGCTGTATATAAGAGGGGCTGACACATGCGTCAGACAGGCTGGTGCGTAGGCAGAACAGAGGCATAAGCCCGGCAGGAGCCCCGGCTCAACGGATATGCGGGGCGAAGCCGGTGTGTAAGACCGACAAAAGCTCCGTTCAACGGATATGCGGTGCAAAGCCGGTACGCTAAGCTGGCGGGCAAATGTTTGAGAATGCGGATGTCTGATGCAAACAAATGTGTAAAATAAATAAAAATTTATAGCTATGTTGTAAATTTGATGTTAGGAATTTAATTTAAAAGAAGTTGTGTTATGTTTATATTCATGAAAGAGGTATGCCGTGACTAGATCCGAATTAATAGAAAGCATTGCAAAGAAAAACCCGAATCTCCTGCTTAGCGAGATTGAGAAGATTGTCAGCGTCATTTTTTCCAGCATGACGGGGGCTTTGGCCAGGGGCGACCGGGTGGAATTCCGCGGTTTCGGTGTATTTTCAATCCATAAGCGTGCTCCGAGAATTGCACAGAATCCGAGAACCGGCGACAAGGTACAGATTGGTAACCGCAATATCGTTCATTTTCGGGTAGGCAAGGAACTGCACGAGAAAATGAACGAAAACTGATTTTTCAATCCTTCGCAAAAAGGAGACGGATATGTGGCTGATTAAAATTTTACTGATGGCGTTGTTTCTGGTCTTTCTGGTTCAGAATAATAACGATTTGGTCAGTGTGTGGCCAATTCCGGAATCGTCGCTGATGGTCGGCGTGAGCGTCGTCTATCTGGCAATGTTCTGTTTGGGCTATTTGTACGGGCGTATGTCGGCATGGTCGGCTTATGCGCCGCTTAGGGCTACGCTCCGAAAGCAGAAAAAAGCAAACAAAATGCTTTCCAAGGAACATGAAAAACTGAACCATGAGCATGAAAAGCTGAACCAGCAGATTTCGACTCTGCAGGAAGAGGCGGATAAAGCCGACAGAAAAAACGGTTTTTCGCTTAATCAAAAAATCAAAGGCTGGTTTTCCAAGCCTTCTGCGGAAGATAAGTAAACGATAAATGAGGAAAAGATTGGCGCATAATACTGCGGCGGGCGGAAAACGGATTGAGCATAAAAAAGGATTAAAGAACAAAAACAAACAAAAACAGGCAGACGGTGCACGTTTTGCGCTTAAGCGGGGAACAGAGCTGCTGCCGAAGAAAAGCGAGGTATCAAATGAACTGGTTAACGGATATTGTCAGGCCGAAAATAAAGAAGACGACCCCGAAGGAAATTTCCGACGATTTGTGGGTCAAATGTCCGGAATGCGGGCAAATGCTGTTTTCAAAGGAATTGAAACAGTCGATGTATGTCTGCACCAAATGCGGACACCATTTGCGGCTTTATGTCGACAAACGTTTGAAACAGCTGTTTGACGACGGCATTTATACTGAAATGGCTTTGCCGACCGTGAAGGAAGATCCGCTTAAGTTTAAAGATACGCAGAAATATGTTGACCGTTTGAAAGTATATCGTAAGAAAACCGGAAATAACGACGCGATTAAGGTCGGTACCGGCAAAGTCGGCGGAATTGATGCGGTTGTTGCGGCAATGGATTTCTCGTTTATGGGCGGTTCGATGGGAACGGCCGTGGGCGAAGGAATCGTTGCGGCGGCGGAATATGCGTATGAACATGACTGCCCGCTGATTATTGCCAGCGCTTCCGGCGGCGCCCGCATGCAGGAAGGTATGTTGTCGCTGATGCAGATGGCGCGTACCACGGCAGCAATTAACCGGGTAAAGGAGAAAGGCCTGCCGTATATTTCCATTTTTACCGACCCGACGACAGGCGGCGTTTCGGCATCGTTTGCAATGATTGGAGATATCCATATAGCCGAAAGGGGCGCGATGATTGGTTTTGCCGGCAAGCGCGTGATTGAACAGACTATCCGCGAAAAGCTTCCGGAAGGCTTTCAAACTGCGGAATATCTGAAAGAGCACGGCATGGTTGATATCGTGGTCGAACGCAAAAATCTTAAAGAAACGGTTGACCGTGTGCTGCGGTTGTTGATGGATGCACGTCTAAAAAAATCTGCTTAACGGCAAGAGCGGGCTGAAAAAATCTGAGGCGGAGCGAAAGCTCTGCCTTTTTGTATGCCAAGTCAGGATAAGAGGGGGCGTGTGCTGGCGGGCGAGCGGTGGTGATATGTACCGGGATGTGTAAATGTTGAGTTTCGGGCTGCGGCATAATGTTTGCGATGATGAAATTTTAGGTACGTTATTTTTCAACAATTGGCAAGCAAAAAATATTAAGCCAATACATATTCTTATGATTGTATTCCGATGGTGTATTAATACGTACAATTATAATCAACAGTTATAATTGTACAAGGAGAGATGTTATGGGAATGTTTGATGAGATGCTGGCACGGCTGGGGGAAAGCAATGTTTCCGATGCGGAGATTCGTCAGATTATGGAAAAGGCGGCTAAGGAAGCCGGCGTTTTTGCGGACAACGCAGAAGCGCAGGAAATGCTGGCAAAGGTTATGGAGGCGGCGCAGGCTAAGATGGGAAACAAAGATATTCTCACAGATGAAAATGCGCAACCGTTAGAAGGTTTTAATGCTGCGTATGGGGTGGCAACACGCGGGGATAATGCCTTTCAAGGGGACAAGCCGGCAGAAGCCTTTAAGGAAATTGAAGATATCAAAAACAGGGCGGCAGCACTTAATGCGCCGGCGACTTCGTACGACCATCAGGCCGTGGCAAGCGATTTAATTCGTGCGACGCGCGGCGTGGAGCCGGAATCGCCTGAGCTTTCTGCAAAGTTATTGAATATGCAAAAGGAATTGTTTGCTGGAATTGACGGAAGCGGACATTATTTTGAGAATGAGGGATATCGCCTAGAAACATATAACAAAGCGGCGCGTTATTTTGGCGATGAAAAGGTTGCAGACGCGTATATGAGCGCGAGCGAACGTGAGGTTTATAAAGTTAAGGGTTTGGAAAAAGAGTTTCCGTCCGATGATGCCGTTGCAGCGTACAATCAAACGATGCATAATTACCGCCAAGTGGCAACGGATCATCCGCAATATGCTGAAGACTGTTTTGAGGCGGCAAAGCATATAATGCGCGAGATGAATAAGAGCAAGACGGGAAGTGCCGTGGCAGCCGAAGTGGCAGGCGTTTATGATGCGGTGGCAAATAATCCGAAAGTTGATGAAGAGTTGAGAAAATCGGCAAAATATCAGAGCGAAATTCTTAAACGTAAGTATGGGCTGGAAAAAGAAATGCCGGCGCATCCGGTCGGCAAAGGGCAGACTGCTGACTTTGTGCGCAAAGCCAAGAGCTACAGCGGCGGCAGCAGGCTGTTTGACAAGATGAAGGCTTACTTTAAGGACTGCATTGAAAAGAATATAGCCTATTTGAAAGATAATCCGAAACAGGCGGCAACGATTGGCGGCTTGTCAATGTTGGCCGGCATGGGAACGGGAAATCCGGCTTTGGCTGCGGCCGGCGCAACGATTATGACGACGGGTTTTTGCCATTGGAAATCAAGCAGGCTTAAAGACAAGCTAACCAATAAAGAAGCAGTGGCAGAGCCTAAGGAACGTACGGCCGGCGGTGCGGCATTTCAAATACTTAATACGAAATCAAAAAGGGGGCGCTGATGGCTGAAACGCTGACTATTGAAGAGTGTGTGTTTTATGTTCATGACGGGCGCGCAGCGGTAGAGCTGCCTGGCGTTTCGCGAATGTTTGAACGTGCGGCTTATGACGGGAAGAATACTTTGCGGCTTTGGGGAACAGACGGTTCGGTTTGTGTGGCTGAAAATATCGTGCCGGAGGTTCGGGATGTGCTGGGCAAATCGGCCGGTGTGCTGGTTGTGAACCGTGATGAAAAGGGCGATATTGCCGGCGGATATCTGCTGAAGCTTATAGTTGCGGGGGCGGCGGAGGCTGACGACCGTTTTGCCGAGGAAGCGAAAAAATGTTATGAAGAAGTAATCCGAAGTTTGCAGCCTGATCGCTTTTTGTGAATTCTGAATATAGAAAAGCCGCCGTGAAGAGCAGGAGGCGGCGTATTTCAGAAAATATGAAACGGCGGCTGACATGAAACAGTAACAGTTATGAAACAGTAACAGTTATGAAACAGCGGCAGTTATGAGATGACAGCCGGCAAACCTGTTTTTCCGGTTTGATATTTGTCTGCTTTGAGGCTGAAAATTTGTACCGGGGCATTTTGCCGTGAACTTTTATATCCGTTTGTCGTTATAATAGATGTTGAAAAACGGAAATATCCGGTTTATACCTATTTCAGGTATGTATCTTGCAGATACGCCGGCGGTCTAATGATTGGCGAGGAAAAATGAAAGAAAGCAGAATTTTTTGCAAAAGCGGAATTGCCGGACTGTTTCTGGCGGCATTGGCATTTGTCAGCGGGGCAGCGGCGGAAGATGCTACGGTTTATGTTGACCGGTACGGAAATGTCGTTAAACAGGTTTTTGCGGTACCGCAGACTTTTGATGCAGGGACGGGAAAAACAGCAGCAGGGGGACAGGCAGGAACGCCGGGAACAGGAACAGCCGGTTTGCAGGGGGAAACAGGCGGGACTGAAACCGGTGTCCGGCCGGTAACGGTTGTGGTAACGGATACGGTGCCCGACAGGTGCGGGCGTTGCGACGGCTGGCGTTATGCGCGGCCGTACTTTGGAGATTTTCCGGGGTATTGGCACCCGTACCGTTATCATCGTCCGCATTTTTACCGGTGGCGGCATAACCGGCATTTTAGGCACCATTGACGGAATACGGTATGTTGCGGCAGATTTTTATAAAAACGGAAAAGTTTCAGCGATGCGCCGGCAAATGTGTCCGTCTGTTGGCCGGGGACAGACGGAGCGTGGCTGCCGCGGCATGGGTTTTTCTGCTGGTTGGAGGTGCAGCAGCGGCCGGGGCAAACAGTTATATTGAAATGATTACGACTCCGCCTCCGGATCAACTGGAACAACGAGCTGCTGTTGCAGTTGCGACGGAGAAAGCTGGTGTTTGGCCGCAGCAAACGGCAGAGCGTCCGAATATCGGAAGTACATATCTGCCGACGGTTTCCCCGGTTGTGGTTCCGCCGTATCATAAATATGCAGCATGGCAGAAGGCACAGGCAAACGGCGGATATTATCCCTATCAGGACAATGTGCAGAATTTAATCTATTTTTTAGGTGGTGTTGTTGCCGGCAGGGTGGCATATGATATCTGGGGACCGTATCACCGGCATCATCTGCTGGATCACTGGTGATTGCAGACACTACCGGGAGCTTCCGCTTTCAGACGCTTGGGGCGAAAAGGAGGGACGTCGGGTGTCGCGTGGGCGAAAGTACCGATGAGGAGGAGGTATGGGCGAAAGCACCGATGAGGGAAGGCTGCGGTGCATTGGGTCTTGACTTAATGATTTTTAAGACCTAAATCTATGTCAGACGAATTTTAATTATGAAGAGGGTATTATGAGTGCCGAAGAAAATGAAATGAAAAACCGCCATCCGGCAGATGAAAACGAGAAGACAATGCCGGAAACCGGGGCGGACAGTTTTGCTGCAGGCGAAGAAACGGATTTTTGTGAGAATGCCGGGCAGCCGGGAAGCGGCGCGTCCTGCGAGGCGGAAAACAATTCCGGCGGGACGGACAAAGGGAACGGCGATGCCGAGGGGCAGAACGACGGCGGCAGAGAAAAGCTGGAAGAAGATTTCAATAAGCTTAAGAATGATTATATCCGTTTGTATGCCGAAATGGACAATATGAAAAAGAGGGCGCATCAGGAAAACGAAAAGACGATTAAGTTTGCCGTTTCGTCGTTTGCGAAGGAACTGTTGGGCGTGGCCGACAATCTGGAGCGCGCGATTGCTGCAATGGCCGACAACCGGGAGTCCTGTGCCGAACTGCTGAAAGGGGTTGAACTGACCCAGAACGAACTGGCGAAAGTTTTTGAAAAGTTCGGAATTAAGCGCTTCAACCATATCGGGGAAAAGTTTGACCCGAATTTTGAACGCGTGGTGCAGGAAATTGAAGATAAGAAAGCCAAGAGCGGGACAATTTTGGCGGAATTGCAGGCCGGATATACGATACATGACCGTATTCTGCGCGAAGCGATGGTTATTGTGGCACGTTGATACGGATTGATAATGTATTAAATTTAAGCAGGGTTCCGGGGAGGAAACCCTGCTTTTTTGATTTAGTACTTTAAAATGGCCGGATAGGTTTTCTGTTCGTCTGATACCGTCCAATATTGATTTTTTTCCAAATTAATAATAACCGGAAAACCGTTCTTTTTTGCCCAGAAACAGGCAAAGCTTAAAGGTTTTTCTCCGGATTTTGCTCTTAACGAATGCAGAGCGTTTAAGTTTTCCTCAAGTAACAGCACATCTTTTTCCTGAAGCAGATGGCGGAGCATATAGTTTTGGCAAAGCCGCAAACTGGTACCTGTGTATATATGGCTGTTGATGACCAAGTTCGGGGCAATGCGATAACCGACGATACGCCCGTTTTCCGGTTCATATTCAGGACTTTCACTGCCGTTTGCATAGACATATCGGGGGATTGTATAGTCGCTTACATCGGCAGGGCGGAAAGCGAGTTCTTTTCTGAAGTTCGTTTTCCATCGTTCCCAGCTGAAAAATGTTAAGAGCAATAGGATGAAAAGAACAACAGTTATGGAAAACAAAACATAAAATATAACCATTTCGTTCATAATTGTACCGGGGGATTGACTGCGAGGCTTTATTTGACCGGATCCTCAAATTTACAGAATAATTATTTACTGCCGCCAAGTATATTGCAATCAGAAGAAAAGTAAACAGTTTTTTAGGTGCCTGTATTCCGGGAGCTTTCAGTGTAAAAAGATGGTGAAACGGAAAGACGGCGAAAAGAGAGAAAACCGGATAATCCGGATACAGAGGCGCAACGTTCTAAATATTTTAATTTAAAAGATTTTCTTAAGCATTTTTAAACGTAGAGATTCTAAAAATAAAGTTTGAAAAATAAGTTTTAATGAGATAACTTTAGGTTTATGAAAAAATTAGATACCTATATAGCCAAGCAGATTATAACCGGTTTTCTGCTGGTGGCGCTTTCCCTGATGTCCATGCTGTGGCTGACGCAGTCGCTCCGGTTTGTCGAAATGGTAACGGACAAGGGGCTGCCGGTTTATCTGTTTGTGGAGATGACATCGCTTTTAATGCCGCGGGTGTTTACCATCCTGTCGCCGATTGCACTGTTTGTGGCGGTGATGTTTGTTTATAACCGCCTGATTACCGACAGCGAGCTGGTGGTGATGAAAGCGGTGGGCATCAGTTCGGTCGTCATTGCCCGGGCGGCATTGCTGGTCGGCGCGGTGTTGGCGCTGTTTAACGTCTTTGTGCTGAATGTCGGCATTCCGGCGGCGGAGGGGAAGTTTCGCGATTTGGAATATGAGGTTAAAAACAGCTTTTCCAAAATGATGCTGCGCGAAGGGGCTTTTACGTCTTTTAAAAACAATATGACAATTTTTATCGACAAGTTTCTTGATGACGGGACGGTTAAGGGCATTTTGGTCAGCGACGGCAAAAATCCGGCGGAAAAGGTGGTTACGGTGGCGGAAAGCGGTATGCTGGAATATACGGATATCGGGCCGAAAATTCTGTTGAAGAACGGCACGCGTCAGGTTATGAACAAAAAAAGCGGACAGTTTTCATCAATGACGTTTGACGATTATGTCGTCGATTTCGGCGATGTTTCGGTTGCGCGCAAAAAAGATAAGAGCGTGCGGGAGCGGAGCATCTCCGAATTGTTTGCCGAAGCAGAAAAGCCGGAAGTTTCCGAAAAGGATGCGCGTGCGTTTAAGGCTGAGGCGCATCGCCGGCTGCTGGCGCCGTGGTTTAATCTGGTTTTTGCGTTGCTGGCCTGTACGGGGCTGCTGATTTCGAATTTCAACCGCCGGGGGCAGGGGAAAGTCATTACGGTTTCTATTTTGGCTATGATACTGGTGCAGGCGCTGGATATGACGTTTGCGAATATGGCGCGCCGGTACGAGTGGATTGTGGCGCTGATGTATGTTAACTGCTTTTTGCCGCTGTTGATTGCCGGCTGGCTGCTTTGGAAAACGCCGACGTTTCGCAGAAAGCGCGCGAAGGAGATTGAAAATGAAGCTTAATCCGTGGGCCGCGGCGGCGGTTTTGACCATGCTGGCTTTTCCGCTGCAGGCAGCAAACGAACCCGAGGCCGGCGCTATTGTGCGCAAGGATACGGAAGTTACTCCGAAAGCCGAGTTCAGTCCCGGCAATATGACGGATATTATGCCGTCTTTGAGCGAAAACAAAAAAGAAGAAGAGCCGGAAATATATTTTTCAGCCGACGAGATGGAGACGGACGAAGCCAATGCCGTGATTACGGCAGTCGGCAATGTTATCGTTACCCGCGGAAATATGGAACTGGTCTGCGACCGGCTGTGGTATGACCAGAAAAAAGATATTATCGTGGCGGAAGGCAATGCGATTTTGACCGAAGCTGACGGCAGCGTGCTTTATACCGACAGGATTACGCTTTCGGAGAGGATGAAACGGGCGGACGTCAATAAGGTTAAAGTGATTATGCGTGATGAATCGCGGATATGGGCGGATACGTTTGTCAAAAAGACCAACGATAACAAACAGATGCGCAATGCGTCGTATACGGCCTGCGATGTCTGCCAGGGGAAATCGCCGCTGTGGCAGATTGATGCGCGCAAGGTCAGCTATGACGCAGCGGGACAGAATATCAATTACAATGATGCGGTTTTGCGGGTCAAGAACATTCCGGTGTTTTATACGCCGTTTCTCAGCCATCCGTCGCCGGAGGTTAAGCGCCGTTCGGGGCTTTTGATGACGTCTATGGGGAGTACATCCTATACGGGACAGTATATCCAGCCGACGTATTTCTGGAACGTTTCCGACCATACCGATGTTATTTTGTCGCCGTATTTTACGACTGACCGCGGCGTGGTGCTCGGAGGACAGTATCGCCAGTATTTTTATAACGGCGAAATCAAAGCCGAGGGAACTTATCTTGAAGACGACGGCAAAGACTATAATAACGTTGATTATAAGACGTTTAATCGTCCCAAACGCCGCGGCAATTTGTTTTTGGATGCGCGTTATGAAATCAATGATTACTGGGTAGCCAATCTGGACTGGAATTATGTTTCCGACGTCTTTTATCTGAAAGACATGAATTTGCAGGGACGCGATGACCCGTGGCTGACGTCGAAACTGGCGTTTGAACGATTTGAGGGGCGCGATTATGCAACGATTGAAGGATATTATTATAAGCTGACAAGTTATAATCTGAAAGCGTCAAACAATGCCGAGTTTCAAAGCCGGATGAAGAGCCTGCCGACGGTGGCACCGTATATGGAGTATGAGCACATCAGCGATGCAAACGAATACGGGGCTTATTTTAAGACCAATATCAGTTCGGCTTCGGTGTACCGTGAAAATGACGAAGAATCGCAGCGGCTGACGATGATAAATTCGTGGGAGCTGCCTTATACGAGCGATTACGGCGAGCAGTATAAATTTGTGGCTTCGTTGAAATCCGATTTATATTATGTTGACGATTATATGTACCGTACCAACGAAGATTATGACGGCACGGTGGCCCGAGTGTTCCCGCAGGTCGGCGTCGAATGGCGGCTGCCGTTCGTTCGGGCGACGGAAACTACCCGGCAGATATTGGAACCGGTTATCGTGGCCGTGCTGGCGCCGGACAATGACAACGATATTGAAAAAATTCCCGATGCGGACAGCGCCGATGTGGAATTTGACGATACGAATATTTTGAGCCTGGACAGATATGCAGGGTATGACCGCAATGATGACGGAAGCCGTGTCAGTTATGGTTTGAACTGGAGTTCGTACGGCAACATCTTAGGGAGGACGTCGGCATTTATTGCCCAGAGTTATCAGCTTTCCGACAACAGTTCGTTTATGCGTGCCGTTAACGGCGAAGAGGACGATAACCGTTTTTCCGATTATGTCGGCCGCGTTTATGCCAGTCCGAACCGTTATCTGGATTTGAATTATCGCTACCGGCTGGACAAGGACGACTTTGATTTGAAATACAGCGAACTCGGGGCGAAAGTCGGCAGTGACATATTTAATGTTTACACTTCGTACATATATTTACAACCGAATCAGAACTCATATTACAAAGCCGGAGAACGAAAAGAGCTCTATTTGTCGCTGAATTCCAAGCTGACGAAGGACTGGTCGGTTTCCGTTTATGACCGAATCGACCTGACTGACAACGGCGGTTCGCTGGAGCACGGCGGGCAGCTGATTTATGAAGACGAATGTCTGAAGCTGGCATTTGTGGCGAGAAAATATAATTATGACGACCCGACGCTGGATGATGACTATGAGTTTAGCGTAACGTTCTTTCTGAAGACGCTGGGCGGCATGGGGTCAAGCTAGCGCGGGGCGGCCAAAGCGGCTGCCGGTGCGATTGTCGGCGCCAACGGAGCGACAAAGCTCCGGAAACGGCGCTTTCTGCGAGAGCAGCGACGGAAGAATCTGAAACGGCAGACTGTTGCCTTTGCGGAAATTCAGGAAGCGACAATTTCTGCGAGAGGGGCGGGGAAATAATGTTAAATTAAAAGGAGAGTTGGAAGATGATGATAAAAACAGCACTTACGGCATTACTTTTCTGGGCTGCCGTGCAGGCGCCGGTTCAGGCTGCGGATATAGACCTTTCCGATTTGGATAAGGCAGTGCGCAGTTCCGGTTCCAAGTCGATTATGTTCAGGCGGGGCGGCGGAGAAGCCGAGGAAGCCAGAATGCAGGCGGAAGCTGAGGCCGAGGCGAGAGAAAAGGCCGAGCAGGAAGCCAAAGTAAAGCAGGAACAGGCTGTTTTCCGCCCTTATAACCTGTTTGGGCGCGGGCTTAAGATTGCGGCGACCATCAACGGGGAGATGATTTCCAACAAGGATTTGCAGGAAAGAGCCAATTTGTTTGCCTTGACGACCGGCATTAATATTAATGACAAGAATAAAAAAATGGTGTCGGACAAGGTGTTGCAAAACACGGTTGACGAGAAAATTAAAATTCAGGAAGCCGAAAAACAGGGAATTCACGTTTCGGATAAGGAGATTAAAGAAGCATATCGCAATTTTGAAAAGTCAAACGGCGTACCGGCCGGAAAATTTGCAAACGTGCTGAAAGAATATCAGGTCAGCAGGGATGTGTTTATGACGCAGATTAAGGCGAATTTGTTATGGAACAAGCTGGTGGCGAATCGCATGGGGCGCGGTGCTGATGTTTCTGAACGCGAGGTGAAAGACGAATATGCCCGGATTAAAAAGGATATGAATACGCCGAAATATATGGTTTCGGAAATTGTAATCAAGCGCAAGGACGGCGAGCATATCGGCGAGCTGGTGGAGATTTTGCAGAAAGACCCGCGTTTTGAATTGTATGCCGCGCAGTTTTCGCAGAGCGCCAGTGCCCCGTCGGGCGGCAAACTCGGCTGGGTAGCGGCCGGACAGCTGGCGGCGCCGCTTGACAAAGTCGTCCGCAGTTTGAAGGAAGGGCAGGTGTCGCAGGCGGTTCCGTACCGTGCCGACTATTATATCTTCAAAATGGACAAGATTTATAATCCGGTGCGGGATAAGCAGAAAATGCCGGACGAAGACGAAGTCAGAACCTTTATACAGAACCGTAAAACGGATGAAATGGCAAACAAGTATATCCGCGACTTGCGCAACCGTGCCGTGGTGGAAAAGAAATTCTGATGCGATAAAAAGGACTGGCGCTGCGGCGGCAAAAAGCAAAAATAGTGCGGCGGAATATGACGGGAGAAGCATAGATGGACGGGACAGACGGCAGAAAAAATGCCTTGCCGAGTACGAGAGAGCTTGTCGAAAAATACGGGCTGATGGCGAAGAAAGCCCTGGGGCAGAATTTTCTGCTGGACGGGAATATTACCGATAAGATTATGCGGTTGTCTTTGGCGGCACAGGGGCGGAAAGACCTGGCAGGGGAAACTGTTGCCGAGGTCGGTCCCGGTCCGGGCGGGCTGACACAGGCCGTGCTGCGGCAGAATCCGGAAAAGCTGACGGCGATAGAAATGGACGAGCGGTGTCTGGAGATTTTGGGCGAAATAAAGGGGGCTTATCCGCAGCTGGATATTGTCAACGGCGATGCACTTAAATTTGACTGGGCAGGCAAAGCGGCAACGGAGGGAAAGTTTCATATTGTGAGCAATCTGCCGTATAACGTTTCGGTTGTTTTGCTG
This sequence comes from Acetobacter sp. 46_36, assembly GCA_001917135.1. Lineage (GTDB taxonomy): Bacteria > Pseudomonadota > Alphaproteobacteria > RF32 > CAG-239 > CAG-267. The sequence continues at coordinate 38,533 of MNTT01000008.1, read as the reverse complement.
GCCGGGTGGCTGGAACAGATTGAGAATATCAAGAGTATGACACTGATGTTTCAGAAAGAGGTCGCCGACAGGATAACGGCGATTCCGGGAACGAAAGATTACGGGCGAATTTCAGTTATTGCGCAGCTGCAATGCGATGTGGTGCGGCTGTTTGATTTGCCGCCGACCTGCTTTGTGCCGGCGCCGAAAATCTGGTCAACGGTTCTGCTGTTTAAGCCGAAATCCGTTTCAGTGAAGCGGCAGGTTTTGGAGCGTGTGGAAAGGCTGACGGAAGCAGCGTTCGGACAGCGGCGCAAAATGATACGCCAGAGTTTGAAAGGCGTGCCGGGTGCGGTTGAAAAAGCGGCGGCGCTGGGTATTGAGCCGACGCTTAGGGCTGAGAACCTGACGCCGGAGCAATATCTGGCACTGGCCGGAGATTGACGGCTGCTGGGCGAGGTGCGTTTGGGCGAAGCCCGAATGATGACGGTAACGGGGCGAGGTGCGTTTGGGCGAAACCTGAATGATGACGGCAACGGAGTGAGGACGGGGCGAGGTGCGTTTGGGCGAAACCTGAATGATGACGGCAACGGAGTGAGGTGCGTTTAGGCGAAGCCCGAATGATGACGGCAACGGAGCGAGGTGCGTTTGGGCGAAACCTGAATGATGACGGCTGTGGGGCGTGGTACGTTTGAATGAAGTCTGAGAGTTGCGGAGAGCAGAAAAGGACTGCCAATGTACCCTATCCGAAAGTCTAATTTGCCGCTGCCGGTATTTAAAAAATAAAAATCGGGTTTATTTCATCTTCTGTTTTAACAATTAATTTTTTATAGGAGATGAAAATGACAGAAGGCGTTAGATTTCCGACTTTAGCGTTTATTACCGGCGGTGCCGGACAGGCGAACGAAGGCATTCCGCCGCAGCCGTTTGAAACGTTCTGCTATGATTCGGCGCTGATGGAGGCCAAGATTGAAAACTTTAACGTAGTTCCCTATACGTCGGTGCTGCCGAAGGAAGTTTACGGCAACATTGTTCCGGTTGACAAAGTAGTTAACCAATTTAAGCACGGCGCGGTGCTGGAAGTCATTATGGCAGGCAACGGCGCAAACCGCGACGAACACAAAGCGATTGCCACCGGGCTGGGCATCTGCTGGGGCAAGGACAAAAACGGCGAGCTTATCGGCGGCTGGGCGGCTGAATATGTTGAGTATTTTGATACCCATATTGACGACGATATAGCCAAGGGGCACGCGGAGATGTGGCTGAACAAGTCGCTTAACCATGAGTTGGAAATCCGCGGCGTCGAAAAGCACAGCGATTTTCAGCTTTACCATAACTTTATCAATATCGAACAACAGTTCGGCTATTGTCTGACCTGTCTTGGCTTTTTGAATTTCGAACACGCTCCGGCAGCCAAAATTTAACGGCGAACCGGAAGAAGTGTGGGTTTAATCCGGCAGAGCAGCGGGGCTTGCGGCGCCGTTTTAGTTAACCGGAATTAATTAAGTCAAAGGAAAAAGCAATGGCAATTAAAGACAATAGAAGAAACAGCGCCGCGGTTCAGCCAGTTTCGGCAGGCGGCGCGGGCGGCGGAAGCGGAGGCGTTTCCGCGGAACGGGCTGCCGGCGTTTCCGGCGGCCATGGGCAAACGTCCGAATCTTCCGGCGGCGGAAAGCTGGGCGTTTGGGCGTTGGCCGGCGTGGTTGTCAGTTCAATGATCGGCGGCGGCATTTACAGCCTGCCGCAGAATATGGCCGCGGGTGCGTCGGTCGGCGCGGTGCTGCTGGCCTGGCTGATTACCGGCATCGGTGTTTATTTTCTGGCGAATACGTTTCGCATTTTGTCTGTTGTCAAACCGGATTTGACGGCGGGCATTTATATGTACAGCCGGGCAGGTTTCGGCCCGTATGTCGGCTTTACCATCGGGTGGTCGTACTGGCTGTGCCAGATTTGCGGCAACGTCGGTTATGCCGTGATTACGATGGATGCGCTTAATTATTTCTTTCCGCCGTATTTTGCGGGCGGCAACGGCATTTATTCCATTATCGGCGGTTCGTTGCTGATATGGGGCTTTAACGCGCTGGTTCTGAAAGGCATCAAGCAGGCGACGATTATCAACCTTATCGGCACGGTGGCAAAAATTGCGCCGCTGTTGTTTTTTATCGTCATAACGCTGATATTTTTCAACTCGGAGCGGTTTTCGTTCGACTTCTGGGGCGAGCAGGAACGTTCGCTTGGAGGTCTGGCGAAGCAGATTGAGGGCACGATGTTGGTTACCCTGTGGGCGTTTATCGGTATAGAGGGCGCGGTCGTGATGTCTAAACACGCCAAGAATCCGAAAGCGGTCGGCACGGCGACGCTGCTGGGCTTTTCCGGCTGTCTGCTGATATATGTTTTGCTGTCAGTCCTGCCGTACGGCATTATGGACCAGGAACAGCTGTCGAAGCTGCCGAATCCGTCGACGGCGGCGGTTTTGGAACCGGTTATCGGCAAATGGGGTTCGTATATCATGAACATCGGCCTGCTGATTTCGGTATTGACAAGCTGGCTGGCGTGGACAATGGTAACGGCGCAGATTCCGCAGGCAGCGGCCGAAAACGGCACGTTTCCGAAAGAGTTTGTCAAAGAAAACGCCGCACAGGCACCGTCGGTTTCGCTGTATGTTACGAGCGGTCTGATGCAAGTGTTTATGTTGCTCGTATATTTTTCGGGCAACGCTTGGAACACGATGCTCAGCATTACCAGCGTTATGGTGCTGCCGGCTTATTTTGCGAGCGCGATGTATCTGTGGAAACTGTGCGAAGACCACGAATACCCGTCCGGGTTCTATATCCGCCGGTCGACGGCGCTGCTTTCCGCAGTTCTGGGGTCGCTGTATGCACTCTGGCTCATCTATGCGGCCGGGCTTAATTACCTGCTGATGGCTCTTATCTTTATGGCAATCGGCATTCCGGTCTTTATCCATGCCCGCAGGCAGAATGCGCCGCATGAACCGGCGTTTTCCGCGGGAGAACGTTTTGCCGCATGGATATTGGTTGCGGCAGCCCTGTTTGCCATTTACGCGATGGCGACGGGCGTGGTTGCGGCTTAGACAACAACAAAGCACCGGAAAAACTTCCGGTGCTTGTATTTTGTGCGCTCGGTGCGTTTAAGCGTCATCTATACGTTTAAGCGACCTCTATACGTTTAAGGCCTTACGGTAGGTTTCAAGCAGGAATTCCTGCTCGTCGCGGTCTGCCTGATTCATTTTTCTTAATTTGATAATGGCTTTCATAATTTTAACATCAAAACCGACGCCTTTGGCTTCAGCGTAGATGTCGCGAATGTCCGAAGAAATGCCTTTCTTTTCTTCTTCCAGGCGTTCAATTCGTTCAATCAAAGAATTCAATCTGGTGCTGTCGATGCCGCCGACTTCATTTTCCGACATAGTTGTTCTCCCTTTTATGTTATTAAAGAATCGTATCATATACGCTGCGGCACTTTAGCAAAGATATTTTTTTTTGACAAGATATAAATTCGGCGAAAAGCGGCGGCGGTTAAAATAGCAGCAAAAGGCGACGGCGGTTAAATGGCTGCGAAAAGCGGCGGCGGTTGAATGGAGGCGAAAGGCGGGGAGGACGAAAACGGGGACAGGAACGGCGGCGGTTAAATAATTGTGGAGAAAATGAAGAATAATAAGTTATTAAAAATTTATGGTATATATGTAACCATAGCAAAAGATGGTTTTAAACTTTTTAGGGGAAGAATATGCCAAACGATACGCGTACAAAAATCTTAGCAACATTGGGGCCGTCGTCAAATACCGAAGAAAAAATCAGCGCCCTGATTGAGGCGGGGATTGACGGGTTCCGGCTTAATTTCAGCCACGGGACACAGGAAGAACACAAACGGACTTATGAGATTGTAAGGCGTGTGGCGAAAGAAAAGGGCGTGCGCGTAACGGTTGTGGCGGATATGCAGGGACCGAAGCTCCGAATCGGAACGTTCAAAGACGGCAAAGTTTTGTTGAAAAAGGGGCAGAAGTTTACGCTGGACATGCAGGATATTCCGGGAGACGAAACAAGGGTTCTGCTGCCGCACAAGGAAATTTTTGAAGCGTTGAAAGCCGGCGACAAACTGCTGGTTAATGACGGAAATATCGTGTTGAACGTTTTGAAGTGCAACAAAGAATCGGCGGAAACGGAAGTTGAGGTCGGCGGGGTTATTTCCGGGCACAAAGGCGTGAACCTGCCGAATTCGTCGCTTAATATTTCGCCGCTGACGGAAAAGGACCACAGCGATTTGCAGTTTGCGCTGGGGCTCGGGGTGGACTGCATCTGCCTGTCTTTTGTGCAGCGGGCGTCAGATATTAAGGAGGCGCGCAAGATTATCGGCAAGCGGGCATGGATTATTTCGAAGCTGGAGAAGCCGCAGGTGCTTGACGATTTGGACAACATTATCAAAGCGTCGGATATGGTTATGGTGGCGCGCGGCGATTTGGGCGTGGAATGCCCGATTGTTACGGTGCCGGTGCTGCAAAAACGGATTGTGTCGCGCTGCCGCGTGTTCGGCAAGCCGGTCATTGTGGCGACGCAGATGCTCGAATCGATGATGTCGGCGCCGATGCCGACGCGGGCGGAAGTTTCGGACATTGCCAACGCGGTTTATGACGGCTGCGACGTGGTTATGCTTTCCGGCGAAACGGCAGCCGGCAGCTATCCGGTCGAGACGGTCAAAACGATGCACGGCGTCATTTTGCAGGTGGAGGCCGACCCGAAATATCTGGAGAGCGTGCACCGCTTTGAGCAGGGGGCGTGCGGCAGCAGCGAAGCGCGCGCGATTACGCATGCGGCGGGTGAAGTTGTCAAAACGCTGGAAAAAGTTGCCTGCACTGCGACGTTTTCGGTCAGCGGGGCGACGACGCTGGCAATGGCGCAGGAACGTCCGAGACTGCCGATTATTTCCATCAATCCGACGGAGGAAATTGCTCACCGGCTGAATCTGGTCTGGGGTGTCAAGACGTTTGTCGACCGGAAAGTGTTTGAGAGTTTTGACAATATCGAAACCGTTTCGCGCGGAGTTGCCGCGGAGGCTGGGCTGGCGAAAAAAGGCGAGTATATTGTGGTTACGGCCGGGTATCCGTTCGGCTGCGTGGGGAGTACGAACGTGCTGCATATCGTTAAGGCTTGACCGGCCGGGCGGTAAGAAACGGCGAAAGCTGCGGAGAAGGAAGGCGCGGAGAAAGCAAAAAACGTGTCTTATCCGCTTGATTTTAAAACTTATATATACGAAATAATCTGAAATAATTCGTGTCAGGAAAAGAGTTTTAAACGCCTTGTTAATTTTTGCCATGCTATTATGCTGTCAATAGTGATAAATTGTTATGGAGTGATGAAAACTATGGCAAAAGAAACTCAGGTGCAAACGAACGAAGAAGCAGAGAAAAAGCATGTGGACGAGCTGGTGGCACGCGTTGCCGCGGCGCAAAAGAAATATGCCGAATATACGCAGGAACAGGTTGACCACATCTTCCGCCGCGTGGCTTTGAAGCTCAGTTCGCTCAGAATTCCGCTGGCGAAAATGGCGGTTGAAGAAACCGGTATGGGCGTCGTTGAAGACAAGGTCATTAAAAACCATTTTGCGTCGGAATACATTTACAATAAATTCAAAGATACCAAAACCTGCGGCATTTTGGAAGAAGACAAGGCCAACGGGCTGATTAAGATTGCGGAGCCGCTGGGCGTGATTGCCGGCGTTATTCCGACGACGAATCCGACTTCTACCGCAATTTTCAAGTCGCTGATTGCGCTCAAGACCCGCAACGGCATTATTTTTTCGCCGCATCCGCGTGCCAAGAAGTGCACGGTAGAAACCGCGCGCATTATTCTGGAAGAGGCTGTTAAGGCAGGCGCGCCGGAAGACATTATCGGCTGGATTGAGAATCCGACAATTTTCCAGACCCAGTATCTGATGCAGCATCCGCAGATTGACATTATTCTGGCGACCGGCGGCCCGGGCATGGTCAAGTCCGCTTACAGTTCCGGCAAACCGGCGCTGGGCGTCGGTGCAGGCAATACGCCGGCATTGATTGACGAAACGGCAGACATTCAGATGGCGGTTTCTTCAATTTTGATGTCCAAGACTTTTGACAATGGTATGATTTGCGCATCGGAACAGTCGGTTACGGCAGTTAAAGACGTGTATGACGCGGTTAAGGCGGAATTTGTCAAACGCGGCGCGTATATCCTGACGCCGAAAGAAAAGGAAAAGCTCGCCAAAGTGATTATGATTGACGGGCATCTGAACGCGGCAATCGTCGGACAGCCGGCATACAAGATTGCGGAAATGGCGAAAATTTCGGTGCCGGAAGAAACGAAAGTTTTGATTGCCGAGTGTACGAAAGTCGGTGCGGAAGAACCGTTCTCAGCCGAAAAGCTGTCGCCGGTTTTGGCAATGTATAAGGCCGACGATTTCAAGAGCGGCGCAGATTTGGCGAAGGCTCTGGTATCGCACGGCGGCAAGGGGCACACTTCGGTGCTTTATACCAATCCGCAGAACGACGACAGGATTAAATATTTCGGCCACCTGATGATTACGGGGCGCGTGATGATTAACTGCCCGTCGTCGCAGGGCGCTATCGGCGACATTTACAACTTTAGGCTTGAACCTTCTCTGACTTTGGGCTGCGGCTCCTGGGGCGGCAACTCGGTCAGCGAAAACGTAGGAGTAAAACATCTGATGAATATCAAAAACGTAGCGAAACGCGAAGAAAATATGTTGTGGTTCAGAATTCCTCCGAAAGTTTACTTTAAGCCGGGTTCGCTGTCGTTTGCTCTTAAGGAACTGAAAGGCAAAAAACGCGCGTTTATCGTTACCGACAAGCCACTGTTTGATTTGGGCTATACCAAGAAAGTTACCGATGTTCTGGACGAAATCGGCGTTGCGTACAAAATATTCTCCGACGTGCATCCGGATCCGGATTTGACGACGGTCAATATGGCTATCGGTACGCTCCGTTCGTTTGAGCCGGACGTTATCATTGCGCTGGGCGGCGGTTCGCCGATTGACGCGGGCAAGATTATGTGGCTGATGTACGAACATCCTGAATTGAAATTTGAAGATTTGGCGATGCGCTTTATGGATATCCGCAAACGTATTTTTGAATTTCCGCAGCTGGGCGAAAAGGCTGTGATGGTCGCTATTCCGACTACGTCGGGCACGGGTTCGGAAGTAACGCCGTTCTCCATTATTACCGATGACCATGAGGGCGTTAAGTACGCGGTAGCGGATTATGCGCTGACTCCGTCGATGGCGATTATCGACTCGGATTTGGTACAGACAATGCCGAAGGGATTGTGCTCGGCTTCGGGTATCGACATCCTGACCCATGCGCTGGAATCGTACGTTTCCTCAATGGCGACCGAATATACGCGCGGCCTGTCGCTGGAAGCCGGCAAACTGGTGTTTGACTATCTGCCGTCCTCTTATGCGACAGCAGACTCTTATGCCCGCGAGAAAGTTCATACGGCGGCGACGCTGGCCGGTATGGCGTTTGCGAATGCGTTTTTGGGCGTCTGCCACTCCATGGCGCATAAACTCGGTTCGCACTTCAATATTCCGCACGGCGTAGCGAATGCTTTGCTGATTTGCCAGGTTATCCGCTTTAACGCAACGGACAAGCCGGCGAAACAGTGCGCTTTCCCGCAGTATAAGTTCCCGCATGCCAAAGCGGCGTATGCCGAATTTGCGGCGGCGATGGGCTTTAAGGGTAAGACCGACGACGAGAAAGTCAACGCGCTGGTTGAGGCGATTAAAGAGCTGAAGACGAAAATCGGCATTCCGGGCTCTATCCGGGAGTGGTTTGCCATCCGCGGCGAGTATACCGACGAAGATTTCAAAAAAGCGATGGAAACGCTGCCGACATTGGCGTTTGACGACCAGTGTACCGGTTCCAACCCGCGTTATCCGCTGATTAAGGAAATCCGCAAACTGTATGAACTGGCATACGAAGGGGTTACGGACTTTGAAATCTAGCTTGCAGCGATGATGAAATGAAAGGCGGTTCCATGGAGAACCGCCTTTTTTGTGCGGAGATGACAGGGCAGGGGGAACTGCGGCACGGGGTGCTGAAAAAAAGGGTTCCTTTTTTTTCTACAATCTGTTTTTAGGGCTTTTAGTGTAAACACAATAGGTTAATAAACAATAAAACTGATGACTATAATCGAACGTTATATGTCATCACAGAAGGGGCACGGGGGGATTTGCGCTTTTGAGCTGAAATGCGCGGGCGTTGTCTGGCTTATTTTGGCAGCAGTTTTTCTGACTTATTGGAGTAGTTTTTTTCTGGGGAATCACGATTTTCGTTTTATGCGTTACGGTGTACCGCTTGAAGCTGGGGTTTTTGAAGGACGGTTTACCCAGTTTCTGCCGTCATGGCTGTTGACCGGCGGGCATATTCTGCCGGCTTTTAACGTCTTGCTGGGTTTTGCCTTTTTTGCCCTGGCAGCGGTCAGGCTGGCCGAATGGTACGGACTGTCGGAAAGATATCGCGATGTACTGCCGTTTACTTTGCTGATTGTGTTAAATCCATATGTGCTGACGCAATTATATTATGTGCACCAGATACTGTCCATATTCGTCTGGCATTTTCTGTGCGTCTGGGGCGTGATTTGGATTGACCGGGCGGTTTTGGTGGCGGAAGAAGGGAAAAAGGGGACAGGATATGCTGAGATGAGCGGAAGAAAAAGGGCGGCAGGATGTGCCGCAGCGGATGAGAGGGAAAAAGGTGCTGCTGTGGACGGGAGGAAAAAAGCGGCAGGGGATGTTGTGTCGGGTGAACGGGACAGGATGGCGTGGAGTGGTGCTACGGACGAAGGGAAAAAAACGGCAGGGTATGCCGCGGCGGGCATGTCGGCGCTGTTTGTCAGCCTGGGCGGATATACGGCGGCGCTTGAGTTGGTACTGACGATTTGCGCAGGGAAATTCTGGCTGGACATCCTGCGGGCGGAAAAGAGCGTTAAAGTGATTTTCCGGCATTATTTGAAACTGGGGGCGGGCGTTATGGCGGCGCTGCTTTGTTATGCGGCGGTTATCTGGGAGATGAAGAGGCGGAATCTGATTTTTTTAGGTATGTATAACGTGCAGACGCTTCCTTTACGGGACATGCCGGAAAAATTTTTGCAGCGATGGCATAAGCCGTGGGAAATATTATATTCGGTGTTTCCGTATGAATCGCCGCTTGCAGGGTACGGCTTTCTGTTGCTGGCCGTGGCGGCACTGGCTGCATCGCTGGGGCGGCGGAAATTTCTGTGGGGTGCGTTATGTCTGATTGTTTCGGTCTATCTGGCATTTTTTTTGGCTTTTATTACGCCGCATGATTTTTTTGATACGTTTCGGATTCATTTTTTTTCAGTTCCGTATTTGACGGCAGTCTTGTTTGCAATCGCATTTTCCTGCGGCGGCAACGGCAGCCGCAATTTGGCGCTGGCGGCAGCGGCGGTTATGATGTGCGTTTATATCCGAACGGACATTTACGCACAAAAAATCTGGCTGTTGGGGAACAGACAGGATGAATTGTATGTTGAGAGGATAAAGCAAGATTTGCTGCCGCGTTTGAAACCGGGAAAGAAATACAGGCTGGCAACTTTGGGAGGTCTGTACGGCAGAGAAAAATTTGCGGGTATAAGTACTGTGTATTCTCTGCGTACTTGCGAGCGTGACAGGGAGTTATTCAGAGCTCCAATGTATTTTAGTGTGATGTTCTCCAGCGGCTTTTTTTTATCGGAGCCAGAGAGTCCCATTTGGGGTGATGCAATGTATCTTGGCGGTGGAATATTTTACGGAATAACGCCGGAAAATATAATGAATGGAAAGCGCTTGGATGCTGAGATATTTGCCAGAACTTTTGGATTGGATAAAGAAGCGCAGCTTGATACTCTGAAAATTATGATGCCGTATCCGGCTGCGGACTATTGTTTTATCGGAGAGAAAGACATTTTTCTGATGATGCCGCAGGTGAGGTATGACAGGGAGACGTTGATAGGCATTATCCAGGAGGAGCTGACAAAAAATACTGCTGTCGGCGAACATGGCGGTTAACCTGATGTTTACATATCCCGGGTTAAACTGCAGGAAAACATACGGGCGGCGACGTTATGAGACGGGCGGCCGGAATACCAGACGGGAGAGAATGATGAAAGACAAAGGAATGAAATGGGTGATAGTTGCCGATGTGATGGCGATTATCGTGGTCGGGCTGCTGTTGTGGGCATCGTATATTGACCGCGAGGTGGAGCGCCAGCAGCTGGAGGCACAGGCGGAAACCCAGCTCGGGCAGGACAAGCCGGCGGCAAAAAGCTATGACTTTGATTTGCAGCTGACACCGCAAAACTGCGAGGGCGTGGACGGAACCGTCGATGCGGCGCTGATTACCGATGCCAATTATATGGATTTTACGCGGGTGGCGATTAATTCGGCAAAGCAAACCAAATGCCCGAACAGCCGGTATAACTTTTACGTTATGACGCTGGATGTTTCGGCTTCCGACGAGGCGGCGTTGAAAGCGCTGGCAGGAAACGGCGTTACGGTTACGGTTTTGCCGCAGAAGGAAATTGATTTGTTTTATATCAGGGATACGCATGTTTCAAAGACATCGCTGCTGAAATATTATATTGCCGAGGCGCTGCCGCAGCTGGATAAAGTCCTGTATATGGATTCCGACGTTTTGGTTTTGCATGATTTGAACGGCCTGTACCGGACTGATATTGAGGGCAAATATCTGGCGGCGGTCAAAGATCCGTCCTGGTTCTTTGAAAACGCGCACGTTTTGGAGCTTAATCTGGAAAAGCGCGGCTATTATTTCAATGCGGGCGTGATGCTGATGAACCTTAAGAAAATCCGCGAGGACAACCTGTTGGCGAAGCTTGAAGACTATACCAACAACAATTTCCGCACCTATATGGACCAGGACGCATTTAACGTTGTGGTCGGCGAAGATGTTGCGGTATTGCCGTTTGAAGACAATACGATGAATTTCTTTTTTGAGCATGTCGATTTGCCGACGATGGCAGCGTATTACGGAGAAGACTGGCAGAATTATGAGGACGTGTTTGCGCCGGCAACTATTCTGCACTTTGCCTCTTCGCGCAAGCCGCTGGGGACAGTGGTGCCAAAGACCAATTTCTTTTATATGCTGCAACGGTTATGGTATAAATATTATACGCCGCTGCCGCCGTTGGACTAGCGACAGTCGTGTTGTCTGCGGTGAACGCGGGAAAGATGCGGCAGTCCAATCGGAGAACTGTCGGAACCTACAGATCATATAAAGAAAGCGCCCGGTAAACGGACGCCTTCTTTTTGGAGCAATTGAAACGTTTTTGGGGAAACAGCCGCGGTGAGCCGGGCTGTTTCTTTCGTTTTACAGCATGGCCAGCGCTTTTTTTGTATATTCGGAAAGCGTAGCGGCGCTTTTTTCCAGTGCCTCGCGTTCGCCGTTGCACAATTCGGGAACGAGAGCCGTTTCAACACCGTTTTTGCTGACGATTGACGGGAGCGAATAGCAAATGTTGTCGTAGCCGCCGATGCCTTCGTCATGGTGCGAGCTGACGGTTAAAATCGCGTGCTTGTCGCTGATGATGGAGTTGCAGATGTACTGCGTGGCGGAAGCTATGCCGAAATAGGTAGAGCCTTTGCCTTTGATAATCGTATAGGCAGAGTTGCGCACTTCGTTATCAATGGAACCTTTGACGACTTTATCCAAATCTTTGCCGATTTGTCCGGCGAGGCGTTCAACACAGGTGGTTCCCGCGACGGCGCTGGACCAGACCAGAACCTCGCTGTCGCCGTGTTCGCCGATGACGTTGGCATGGACGGATTTGGGCGAGATGCCGAGGTGGCGTCCGAGAATGCTGCGGAACCGGGCGGAATCGAGCACGGTACCGGTGCCGAAAACGCGGTTCTTGGGGAAGCCGGAAAGCTTTAAGGTTACTTCGGTCATAATGTCAACCGGGTTGGCGGCGATGACCAAAATCGCGTTCGGGGCGTATTTGACCACTTCGGGGATAATGCTTTTGAAGATACCGACGTTCTTTTCCAGCAGGTCAAGGCGGGTTTCTCCCGGCTTTTGGTTGGCTCCGGCCGTAATGACGATAATGCCGGCGTCTTTCAAATCCTTATAATCGCCGGCGACGACACGGGCGCCGAACGTAAACGGGGTGGAGTGGGAAATATCCATGGCCTCGGCAATCGCGCGTTCCTTGTTGGCATCGATTAAAATCAGTTTTTCCGCACTGCCTTCGCTTGCCAGCGAATAGGCGATGGCGCTGCCGACCATTCCGGTTCCGATAATTCCTATCTGCATATTTTTATCCCTTCATCTTAAAAAAATCATTAGTCCTTTAATTCATTGGTATATATAGTGTGCCTTTTTATAGAAATAAAGTGTTATTTTGCAGGAAAAACGAATTTTTTTTGGCGCGGGGAAAAGCCCGAAAAACAGCGGCTTCCGGCTGTTCGGACAGGGGGATAAGTTGAAAAGTTTAAAAAAATGCTTGTCAAATAAAGTTTTTGTGTGTAGCGTTTGTTTCAGACGTTAGTCTAAAATTTGTTTTAATAATTTTTAGAGGTTGAATTTAATGACTGATACCGCTGATCGTGTTAAGAAAATTGTTGCTGAACATTTAGGTGTTGAAGAAACAAAAGTAACAGACAACGCAAACTTTATTGACGATTTGGGTGCTGACAGCCTGGATACCGTTGAACTGGTTATGGCATTCGAAGAAGAATTCGGTTGCGAAATTCCTGATGAAGCAGCAGAAAAAATTCTTACAGTAAAAGATGCTATTGACTATCTTTCAAAAGCTGCGTAAGTCTTTGGAATTATCATAAGTTAGAACTCGCTCAAAAGTTTTAAGCGAGTTTTTTCATACTAAATTTATCCGTGTTGGCTTGCCGTGCCGGTTGTACGGCCTGTCCTGTTCCGGGGCGGCAAAGCGGCGGATAGAGACGAGAGGTTGTTTAATGAGAAGAGTTGTCGTTACAGGTATGGGCGTGGTTTCCCCGCTCGGAAGAGGCGTTAAGCATAACTGGGAGTCCCTGATGGCAGGGAAGTCCGGCATCAGCCGGATTGAGGGCGTTGACCTTAAAGACATTCCGGTTATGATTGCCGGCCAGGTTCCGTTTGGCGAAAACGAGCCCGATTTTAATCCGGATACGGTATTTGCCCCGAAAGACCAGAAAAAGAATGATAAGTTCATTATGTACGGGATGGCTGCCGCCGGAGATGCCTTAAAAGACGCCGGATGGGATGCCGAAACGGCCAGCGAGGAAGAAAAAGACCGCGCGGGCGTTATGATGGGCGCCGGTATCGGCGGCCTGCAGGGGATTTATGAAAATGCCGTTTCGTTTAACGAATTCGGCATGAAGAAAATTTCGCCGTTTTTTATTCCGTCGGTGCTGATTAACCTGATTTCGGGCAACGTTTCCATCAGATACGGGCTGAAAGGCCCGAACCATGCCTGCGTTACGGCCTGCTCTACCGGAACCCATGCCATCGGCGATGCAGCGGCGATGATTGCGCGCGGCGATGCCGACATGATGGTGGCCGGCGGTGCCGAATCTGCGGTAAACGTTTTGGGGCTGGCCGGTTTTGCCCGGATGAAGGCAATTACTTCCGACTTTAACGATGCGCCGGAAAAGGCTTCCCGCCCGTGGGACAAAGGCCGCAGCGGCTTTGTCATGGGCGAAGGCAGCGGTGCGCTGGTTTTGGAAGAATTGGAACATGCGAAGAAAAGAGGTGCGAAGATTTATGCCGAAATCGTCGGTTACGGTATGAGCGGCGATGCATATCATATTACGGCGCCTTCGGGCGACGGCGCGTACCGGGCAATGAAAATGGCGGCTGACCATGCGAAAGAACATGGCGTAGAGTTGTCTGATATCGGATACATCAATGCGCACGGGACGTCGACTCCGGCAGGCGATGTCGGCGAAGCAATGGCGGTAAAACGTCTGTTCGGCGACGAGGGCATTAAGAATGTTTCGATGTCTTCAACGAAGTCGGCTATCGGGCATCTGCTTGGTGCGGCCGGCGCTGTTGAGGCTGTTTATACGATTATGGCAATACAGGAACAGACCTGTCCGCCGACGCTGAATTTGGAAGACCCTGCTGACGAGCTGGCTGATTTTGATTTGGTTCCGTTAAAGCCGAAGAAACGCGAAATCAAGGCGGCTATGTCGAACTCTTTCGGTTTCGGCGGTACGAATTCGTCCATCGTGTTTAAGAAGTACAGCGATTAAAACGATACGGCGGGTTTATGATGAAGATATTCCGTTGGCTCCTGACAACCATGTTTTTGCTTGCGTTGTCAGGGGCTTTCGCCGTTTTATGGGTGAATGAACAATTTCGGCAGGAATATGAACTTGCGGGGATGACGGAAGTTTCCGTGCCGCGCGGGGCGGGGCTGAACCGGACGGCGGCGTTGCTGGAAGAAAAGGGCGTGGTGGCCGATGCGCGGCTGTTTGTATTGTATGCGCGGCTGAACGGGCTGGCCGGGAAAATTAAGGCCGGAGAATACGCTTTTGCCGGCACGGTTTCGATAGAGAAGGCGGCGCGGCGTCTGGCAGAAGGCGACGTGATTGTCCGCAGCGTAACGATACCCGAGGGGAAAACGCTGGCGGAGATAAAGAAAATTCTGGCGGATAATCCGTATTTGAGTGGAGACATTACGCTGGAATTGCGGGAAGGCGACGTGTTGCCGGAAACTTACCATTTTTCCCGAGGGGAGAGTCGCAACAGCATTCTGGCAAAGGCAAAAACGGCTATGAAGAACGAACTGGCGGCGGCGTTTGCCGGAAGGGATAAGGATTTGCCCTTGACAACGGAAAAAGAGCTGCTGACGCTGGCGAGCATCGTTGAAAAAGAAACCGGTCTGGCGTCCGAACGCGGCAAGGTTGCCTCGGTATTTGTCAACCGGCTTAATCTCGGTATGAAACTTCAAACGGATCCGACGGTGATTTATGCCGTAACCAACGGGCAGATGAATTTGGGACGGCCGCTGTATAAGAAAGACCTGACGGCGGATTCCCCGTATAATACATACGTTTATGCAGGGCTGCCTCCGGCGCCGATTTGCAGCCCCGGGCGCGAGGCGATACGGGCGGCGGCTCATCCCGAAAAAACAAAATATCTGTATTTTGTGGCGGACGGGTTGAGCGGCGGGCACCGGTTTGCCCGAAGCCTGACCGAGCATAATAAAAATGTGGTGTTGTACCGGAAACAGCGCGGGCGTTGATATATGTGCGATGTTTGGGGAGGAGAAAGCTTTCGGGAAAAGCAGGCGGGCGTTATATTTAGCAGGCAGGAGCCGTATTTAAGGCGCTGTATTTAAAGGGTCGTTTTATTTCATATCCTTTAGTTTATATTATCTCCTTGTATTTGCAAGGAGATTTTCTCTGTTAAATTGTTGCAAAAAAATGACGGTTTTATTTCGACAGTTGAACGGAGGATTTTAGAATGAAAACGTTAGCCAAATTGTTGAGTTATCTGATGCCGGTCAAAAAATACCGCAAACCGTTTTTAAAGCGGCTGGAGAACCTTTTGTGGTGCGGGGATTATCGGAATCCGTATGTTTCAAAAATCCGCCGTACGGCGAAAAAAACGGGCAGGAACCTGTATGTTGCCGGGCCGAGCAAGGTAAACCGCAATACAACGTTGGGCGATAACGTGCGCTTTCACGGCATGAAAATTACCGGCAAAGGAAGGGTGGATATCGGGTCGTATGTCATTGCTGCCGGCGACTGCATGATTATTACACAAAATCACAATTATGAGGGAGATGCCATTCCGTATGACGATACGTTAAATTTTCGCGATGTGGTTATCGGCGATTTTGTCTGGATTGGAGCGCGGGTTTTAATTTTGCCGGGAACGAAAATCGGCGAAGGGGCGATTATTCAGGGCGGTGCCGTCGTGCACGGCGAGATACCGCCGTATGCGATTGCAGGCGGAAACCCCGCAAAAGTTTTCAAATACCGTGACGCAGAGCATTTTAAGAAGCTCAAGGTAGAGGGAAAGTTTTATCGCGGGTAAACAAGAGCCGGACGGCAATGAGGTGCCGGAGCTTTGACGGGGGAGAAAGTCCGTCGGACGGCCGGGTGTGTTGAAATCAGCGGCAGACGGTGCGGTTCTGGTGGCGGGGCGGCGTCTGGATTCTCAGATATGTTCCAGCAATTCTTCCGGGCGGTCGATGACGGTTTGTGCTCCGTGTTGCAACAAAGCATCACGGGTGCGGAAGCCCCAGGAAACGCTTATGCAGGGCAGGCTGGCGTTTTGTGCTGTTTCAATGTCCACTTCAGAATCGCCGACGTATATGTTCGGTTCGGTGGCAGCGTTTTGGGCGGCAATCAGGGCGAAGACAGCGTCCGGAGCCGGTTTCTTCTTTACGGTGTTGCTCACGCCCTGCGCATAATCTATCAGCCCGCCGAAGAATTTTGCTGCCAATGCCTTGACGCCTTCGTCAAATTTGTTGGAAACGATGCCCATTTTAACGCCGCGCCGGCGCAGTTCCTGCAACAGCGGAATAATGCCCGGGTATGGGGCGGTGTAATCGTTGAGGTGGGCGGAATAATAAGTTTTGAATGTGGTAAAAACAGGTTCAAAATCCGGGTTTTGCCGGCCTTGGGGGAGAGCTCCGGCAACCAGGGCGTCAATGCCGTTGCCGAGCAGAGCCAGCGTTTCGGCTTCGGTCTTTTCGGGGAAATTGTGGGCGCGTAAGGCGTAGTTCAAGGCGATTTCCAAGTCTTTTGCTGTGTTGAGGAGCGTTCCGTCCAAATCAAATATTATCATAGTTGTCCTTTCTTTTTTGTATGTTTTAGCAATAGAGTGTCTTTAAGTGTGTCTTGTCCCTATTGTCGGGGCGCTGGCCGGTTGTTTCAGCGAGGGGTATTTTAATGCGTCTTGTTTTACCAGTGTCAGCCGGCTGTTGGTCGATTGTTTCAGCGAGAGGTATTTTAATGCGTCTTGTTTCGCCTGTGCGGCAAGTTGCGGGGCGGTATGTTGCAGTGATTGGCGTTTTAATGCGCCTTGTTTCGCCAGTGTCAGCCTGCTGTTGGCCGGTTGTTTCAGCGAGGGGCATTTTTAATGCGCCTTGCCCCAGTTGTCCCCGATACCGACGTCGGCAATCAGGGGAACTTTGAGGTCAATGCCGGTAATGTTTTCCATTTCCCGTTTTATCAGCGCGGCAGCGGTTTCCACCTCGTCAAGCGGCGCCTCAAACACCAGTTCGTCGTGTACTTGCAGCAGCATACGGGTTTTCAGCCCGGTTTCGGCAAGGGAGGCGGCGATTTTGTTCATCGCCAGCTTGATGATGTCGGCGGCACCGCCCTGTATCGGCGCATTGATGGCCGCACGTTCGGCGAACGATGCCAGGCGCTTGTTATTGTCCTGAATGCCGAAAATGGTAATTTTACGATTGAACGGAGTTACGACATAGCCGTTTTGGCGGGCGAAGTTTATGGTCGCATCCATATAGGCCTTGACTTCCGGCATATTGGCGAAGTAAGCGTCAATGTAGCGCTGGGCTTCGGCAGGAGTGGTTTCAATTTCTTTGGACAGCCCGAACGCGGAAATGCCGTAAACGATGCCGAAGTTGATTGCTTTGGCGCGGCGGCGGTGTCCGGCGTCTACTTCGTCGTATGGGATGCCGAAGACCTGGGCAGCGGTTTTGCGGTGAATGTCCACGCCTTCGCGAAATGCTTCCTGCAGAAATTTGACGTCGGCAATGGTCGCGAGCAGGCGCAGTTCAACCTGCGAATAGTCGGCCGCTATCAGCTTGCAGCCGGGTCCGGCGATGAAACATTCGCGGAGTTCGCGTCCGATTGGCGTGCGTACCGGAATGTTTTGCAGGTTGGGGTTAAGCGAGGACAGGCGCCCGGTATTAACGGAGATTTGGCTGTATGTCGTGTGGATGCGGTGGTCTTTGTCCATCAGAGCGAGCAGTGCCGTTGTGTATGTGGACTTCAGCTTCTGATACTGGCGCCAATCGAGGATTTTGCGCGGCAGTTCGTGTTCTTCCGCCATCTGTTCCAAAACTTCGGCACTGGTGTTCAGCGAGCCGGAAGTGTGCTTTTTGCCTTTCATGCCGAATTTGGTGTAAAGAATTTCGCCGATTTGTTTTGGGGAACTGAGGTTAAACTCTTCGCCGGCGAGCTGATAGATTTCCTGCGAGATTTTGCGCATTTCATCGTCGAACCGCGTGTCAAGCTGCTTGAGGCGCAGGGTGTCAAGCATAATGCCGGCGCGTTCCATATCACAAAGAGTGGCAGAAAGCGGGCGGTCAATCCCTTCGTAGACAAAGAGCTTTTTTTCCGGCAGCAGACGCGGGGAAAACAGGTTATAAAGCCGGAAGATGCAGTCTGCCTCCTCGGCAAAGAAGTTCAGCGCCTCTGCCGGGGGCATAGCCGAAAAGTCGGCTTTTTTGTATTCGGAGGCGGCGCTTTTGAGCGGCATTTCCAGAAAATCGGCAGCAAGGGCGGGCAGCGTATGGGTTGCCGCGGAGCTGTTGAGGTTGTAAGACATAATTGCCACATCGTCGTAGGGGAAAGGGGAAAGTTCCGTTTGCAGGGCGCTGTCAAGCAGGTGCAGGTTGTCTTTCAGGTTCAGGGATATTTTAAGGACGGACGCGTCGGCGAACAGGCTCCGGACAAATTCTTTAAGGCAGGAGAGGGACAAGCCGGCGGAAGAGCTGCCCCCCTTAGCGGCAGTGGAGCCAGAGGGCGGGGGTGTGAACAAATCTCCGCCGAACAAGTCTGTTGCAAGGGGCGCAGATGTGGTTTGCGTGTCGGTAACGGGAATATAACAGGCATGAGCGTTTTGCAGGCTGACAGACAGACCGAGGAATTTTTTGCCGGCGGTATGTACCTTAAAGGCAAAAGCGTTTTCGGCGCGAATGGCGGCGGCGAGCGCATCAAGTTCCGCCGGGGTTTGAACCAGAGTATAAACAGGTTTGTAAACAGGGGCGGCGTCCGCCTCTTCCGGCAGGTCGCTGCAACGCTGTTTAAGCCAGTTTAAAGCTTTGTTTTTGAGGCTTTTGAAAGCATGGCGGTCGAGCAGGCTTATCAATACGTCCTGATGCGGTGCCATACAGCGCAGGTCTTTTAGCGGCAGTTCGACCGGCACGTCAGGTTTCAGGGTAACAAGCTTTTGGGAGACGAGCGCGTCTTCTTTATGCGCCATAACCAGTTCGCGGCGTTTGTTTTGTTTGATTTCGGCGGCGTGTTCCAGTACGCCTTCCAGCGAGCCGAACATATTGACCAGTTCGGCGGCAGTTTTCAGCCCGATGCCGGGAATGCCGGGGATATTGTCGGTGGAATCGCCGGCCAAGGCCTGCACGTCGGTAACGCGTTCGGGATAAACGCCGAATTTTTCTTTGACGTCTTCGGGAGTGAAAAACTTGTTTTTCATACCGTCGTAGAATTCGACGCCGGGGCGTATCAGCTGCATCAAGTCCTTATCGGCGGAGACGATAGTAACGTCTTTGCCTTCTTTTAACGCTAAATCGGCATAAGTAGCAATCAGGTCGTCGGCTTCATACCCTTCCATTTGCAGCCAGTGCAGGTTCAGAGCCTCGACCGCTTCGTGGATAAGGGCGAACTGCGGTTTCAACTCGGGCGGAAGTTCGGGGCGGGTTGCTTTGTATTCAGGGAAAAATTCGTTGCGGAAATTCTGGCGTTTGGCGTCAAACAGCACGAGGCAGTAATCGCATTTGATGTTGGCGGTCAGGCTTAAAAACATATTGAGGAAGCCGTAAACGGCGTTGACGGGCAGACCCTCGGGGTTGGTCATCTGCGGGCTGGCGAAAAAGGCGCGGAAGATATATCCCGAACCGTCTATCAGGCATACTTTTTCTTTGGCATCTTGCGTGTTTGTCATGTATTTTTCCTCAATATTCCAGATGGAAAGAATATAGCAGGCAAAATGCGTAAGGTAAAGGGAAAAGCGGCGATTGTGCGTTTTTTGTTTACAGAGTGTTAATTTTGTGGTATTATTTTAGCAATTATTGAGATATTTGGCGGGAGAGCGGCAATGAGCGAAGAATTCAGCGGTATGACGTATGCGGACATTATGGACGATATTTTTGCGCGGTCAAAGAGTTTCAGCGGCAAAGAGTATTATGACGAGATGGTTCGCATTTGTCCCGAACTCAAGAAAAAATGGTGGGAAAGGATACCGTCAGAAGAGCAGGTAAAGAAGATGGTTGCCGATTGGTATTCTCTTGCTGCAATTGACGGAAAGGAGAGCATTCCGGAAGCGGAGAAAAAACTCGGCATTGCCATCGGCGGCGGCTATAAGTTTCCGAACGGGAAGTCTGATGTCGAGTATCATAGAGAACAGGCTATAAAACATGGCGGTGTAGATATCTTTCAACAAGGCGACGGAAGGGATTTTTGTTTTGAGAAGCCGACAGATATTGATGGAAAAGAGCATGTCAGTAAGAAACCAGCCAAAGAAAGGGCTTATGTTCAGGCATGGCGGAATTTGCAGCACGGAAGCCGCGAGCAGATGGTGAGCGAGTATCAAAAAGAGTGGGCGGAGCTTTGTGAGTTAAATCCGGAACTCAAGAACATAAAGTTTGACAAAAACAATCTGGCATCGCTGGGAATGGCGCAGGCCGGAGTTATGTATGACTTTCCGGCCAAAGATATTGAGCTTTTTTTACAGGAACATGAAAAAGGTGTTGGGGCAATCGCCCGTACTCATGAGGCTCGTATCCAAAGGGAACTGGCAGAGGCGGGCATTAAGGATTTCCGTCCCCATTGGGTGCCATCATCGGAAACGATTAAGATGATGGGGGAGCGCCTGCGGGAAAAAGAAGCGCGGGAAAAGGGTTTTGTGCAGCAAAACGCGGCACTGGAGCAAAAAGTGGCTCCGGTTAAGGAAATGGCTGCGGAATCGATGGACAAACTTGAGCAAAAACTGGCAGCCAAAGGCGGGACTAAAACGGCGGCGCTGACGGCTGAACAAATAGCAGAGCAGGCGGTGAAACAGGCGGGTATTCTGGCGCAGGCAGCAGCAGCCAATGCAAAGTTTGACCGGGCTGTTGACGCGGCGATTGACGGCGGGGCGGAAATTTTGAACGAGACCCTGCTGGGGCGAGCGTATGACAAGGCGGAGAAAGCTGTTTCTAATACAAAAGTCGCCAAAGCCGTCGGCAAGACGGCGGAGAAAGCCGGGCAGGCAGTAGCAAAGACGGCGGTTGGCAAAGCCGTTACGAAAACCGTTGCCAAAACGGCAGGCACGGCGGTCGGAAAATCGGTCTTGAAGAAAATCCCGCTGGTCAGCCTTGGCGCAGGAGCGTATTTTGCATGGCAGCGCCTTAAAGACGGGGATTGGAAAGGCGCCTGCGGAGAAGTGGCGTCCGGTGCTCTGGGGTGTCTGCCGGGGCTGGGAACGGCAGCAAGTACGGCAATTGACGTCGGGCTGGCGGCGCGTGATATTTCCGGGGTCGTTAATGAGAACGGGGAGGCGGCGATTGAGCAGAAAGGCGAACTTACGGCGGCAGCCCGTCCGGCAAAAGTGTCGGCAGAGATGAAGGCCGAAATTGCGGCGCGCGGCGAAGTGAAAAAAAGTGAGTTTAAAGCGGCGGCGCGGCCTTTAACGGCAGAGAAAGCGACATTGTTTAAAAAGAGCCGGGAATATTAGGTCTGACAGCAGAAGTTGGCAGGAAAGGTACGATAATGTTGGGGGCAAATATCTTCCGATATTAAATCTTTTCTAACCAACGGTGCGTTATTATGCCATAAAGCTATCGTATGGAGCGGAATATGGCAAAGGCAGCATTGAAAAGAAGAACACCGAAAAAGAGCGCGCAACCGTCCGTGGCGTTAAACCGGAAAAAACAAGCGCAGCCGGAGAAGGCGCCGAATCGGAAAAAGAATATATCAAAAAAGAAACAACGCGGTGCCAAAGGCAAACAATCATGGAAGTTGAAACTGTTTATGGGGGCTTTGTGGCTGGGGCTGGTTTTGGCGTTGTGTGCCGGCCTTTATGTTTATTACTGTTACAGGACGCTGCCGGATTTTTCCAAGGCGGTGTATGTCGAACGGCAGGCCGGGGTGAAAATTCTGGCGGCAGACGGGCGGGAAATCACGTCTTACGGCGCGTTGTTTGCCGAGCCTGTCGATGTGGACGATTTGCCGCCGTATGTTTATCAGGCGGTGATTGATACCGAAGACCGGCGCTTTTTCAAACACGGCGGGTTTGACTATATCGGATTTGCACGGGCGATGGCTGTCAACATTGCCAAGATGCGGTATGCGCAGGGAGCGTCTACGATTACGCAGCAGGTGGCGAAAAACCTGTTTCTGACCCGGGAGAAAAGCATCCGGCGCAAAGTGCAGGAATATCTGCTGGCACAGTGGCTGGAAAAGCACTTCAGCAAGAAGCAGATTTTGAACATATATCTGAACCGGGTGTTTTTCGGCAGCGGCGCGTACGGGCTGAATACGGCGGCGAAACGGTTTTTTAACAAGCAGGCAAAGGATTTGAATCTGCGCGAGGCGGCTATTCTGGCCGGAGCGTTGAAAGCGCCGAGCAAATACAATTACCTGAGGAACAAAAAACTGGCGCTGGAGCGTTCGGAAGTTGTGCTGAAGCTCATGCGGCGCGCCGGTTCCATTTCGCTTAAAGAATGGGAAAGCGCAATTGACCTGCCGATTGGGGAGGCTGATGACGGCAAAATTCTCGGCGCGAGGTATTTCGGCGATTATGTGATGGGGCTTCTGCCGGATGTGGTGCAGACCGGCGATGAAGATATTTATGTCAAAACGACGCTGGATTATGATTTGCAGCAGCGGGCAGAATATATTCTGCGCAAATATATCCGCGCCAACCGGCAAAACAACGTCAGCGAGGGGGCGGTGGTCGTTCTGGACCGCAACGGCGCGATTAAGGCGATGGCGGGCGGATTTGACTATAACAAGAGCCAGTTTAACCGGGCGACACAGGCATTGCGGCAGGCGGGATCCTCTTTTAAGCTTTTTGTATATCTGACCGCGTTTGAAAACGGCTTTTCCCCCGATGAACTGCTGGCGGACGAGCCAATCCGGATTGACGACTGGGAGCCGCAGAACTATGACCGGAAATTTCGCGGCGCCGTCAGCCTGAAGCAGGCATTTGCCCAGTCGCTGAACGTGGCGACGGTGGATTTGGCGACGTATCTGAATTTGGAAGACATTATCAGTACGGCGCTGAAACTGGGAATTACGACCGGGGTCAAGGATGAGCCGTCTATTATTCTCGGCGCGGCGGAAGTGCGCGTTTTGGATATGGCAGCGGCGTATGCTGCAACGGCAAACGGGGGGTATGCGGTGTTTCCGTATGCCATCCGCGAGATTACAGATACGGACGGGTATCTGCTTTATCAGTACCGTTCGCCGGGAAGGGAACGGGTTTTGAAGCCGGAAACGGTTCGCAACATTAATATTCTGCTGCGCGAGGTGGTTGTCAGCGGAACCGGAAAACGGGCTAGAAAAGTTAAAAACGCCCGCGGCAAAACGGGAACGTCGCAAAATTATCGCGACGCCTGGTTTATCGGGTCAAATGACAGATACACGGCAGCGGTTTGGGTCGGCAACGACGACAACAGTCCGATGAAAGAAATCGGCGGGGGAACGCTGCCGGCGGAAATCTGGGCGGATATTATGAAATAGCGCGGCAGTTCGGACGGATATTATGAGGCAGGCGATATGGAACAAGCCGCGTCGGGTGAGCGGCGGTCGGCTGCGGTGTCCGAAGTAGCGGGATACGGCGGCAGGGGACATTGTTGTGCACTCTGCGAATTACTTATTCGGTAAATAATTTGATTTCAGTCAACATCTTGTAAAGCTTATGTTCATCAAAAGGCAGATATTCGGCTATGGTAAAGCCGACAATATCGGAATTGTCTGTGATACAGCGGAGAATCTCTGTTAGCTTTTCTATCGTCATTTTTCCGCCGCCGGCACCGTCTCCCACCAATTCGGAATTAGCAAAATAAGTCGAATGAAAAAAATGCTCATCTAATACATCAATATCAAAATGTACAAGAATATGGTCAAACCGTTTAATAAATTTATGTATTTCATTATTAGAAATAAATTTATTGGTTTGAATTTTATAATTGACCCCCGTGTTATTTAAAAAGTTTTTTTGATAATCATGCAGGTTTTGAAGACCGACATATAATATTTCATCAGGATTAAATTTGTTATTTTTCATCATATTTGAAAGTGAATTATCTCCATATCCCATTAAAGAGCCGAGAACCATTGCATGGGCGTTGGGATAGCCGTCTTTGGGAGAAGAAACATCCGGATGTGCGTCTATCCAGACAATGCCCGTGTTTTTATATTTTCCATGCAAATAATCAAATGGCGCTAATGAAACCAAGCAATTGCCGCCGATGGTGATAATTTTGTCAGGATTTTCCTTTTCAATCTTTGCCATTGCATTTTGAATACCGGATAGAACTTCGCCTTTAGCATAAATTCCGTCAGTTATGATTTTGTTTGCGCTATTGGGCTGGGCAATATCTACTTTAATTAAGGGCTGGTTTTTATTTTCCGGCAAAATATGCGCCAATAGATTTGCTCCGAAATAATACGTATCCAAGCCACCGCTGACATAGTCAGGGTATAGCAATCTGATTGTTTTCATGTTTTCCTCTCTGTTTCTTGTTTAAATTTCTATTAGATTGATGATATTTCCGTGCTCTTTAATAATCCTTATTAGATCATGTGTTTTTAACCAAACCGTTGCCGTGTTATCATTGGGGTGTACCCCGATCAAAGAAGGTTCTTTTATAAAATCTCTGTCTAGATACATTATTGTTCTTGTTTGTTCATCATTTAATAGACCAAGTGGCGTGACAGCCCCGGAGGATAGGTTTAAAATATTCATCAAATCGCTTTCAGAGGCAAAGCTTAAAGGGCGTGTGCCAGCTGTTTTTTGGAATTCTTTAAGGTTTACTTTTTTATTTCCTTTAATTGTAATAAGGTAATAATTTCTTTTTTTGTCATCTCGTACAAAAAGGTTTTTTGCTTCCGAGTTTGGATATGGAATATCAATTTGTGCTAATTCGGCCATATTGTAAACAGCTTTGTGTTCTGTAATTTCGTGCCAAATGTTAATTTTTTTCAGGTAATTATACATTTCGAGCTTATTCATAATTTATTTCCCATAAATAGATTTAATTTTCTAAATATTATATGAAATAAGTTAATTAACAACAATGATTTTATAAACTTTCAGTCGTTTTGATATATAAAAAACCTTTATACGGTTTTATTTTGGGCGGAAAATCAAAAAGGATTATAATGGGTGCAAAAGCCGGCAGGGATTGAATCTGATTACGGAAAAAAGATTATGGTTGGCTGCGGTACAGGAGGAGACAGAGCCCGTATGGCGTCTCATACGCCCATGTCGCGGATGAAACGTGTGCCTGAAATGTAGCCGTTGCGGAATTTGCCGCGCACTTCAATCAGATGGTTGTTGAATTTGCGCCATTTGTTGACGGTAGAACGGTTTTTGGTAAAATCCAGGGCGATATTTGCGGTACCGCTTCTTTCCGCCCGTTCGTTGTAGCCGTCCATGCTGCAGTTGGAGCTGCCGACGCCAAAGTCGTCCCGCGCCAGACGGATGTAGCCGCGGCCTCCTTCTTCAAAATAAGTTCCGCACCAATTTTCGGTTTCGGCATCGGCGAAACCGGCAAAACTAAAGCTAAGGCATAGGAACAGCGTCAGCAAAGCAAGTTTTTTCATTGCGGAATTTCCTCTTAAAAGTTAATTTTCAGTTAATACATAAGCTGTTTTTGTTTAGTTGTCAAGTATTTTGTCTATAATATTTTGGTGATTTTGGTATATATAAAAGATAACCCGGCATATTAAAAACGGCTGCCGTCTGGCCGAAATGGGAGGGAAATGGGCGGGGAATGGGCTGAAAATGGAGGGCAAGGGACAGGAAAGGGAGGAATACAAGGATACACAAAAAAAGCCGCTTCAAAAAGAAGCGGCCAGACAAGAAAGGCAGGTGCACCGAAGGAGCGTTTTGCGCCAGTTCTAAAGATAGTTTCCGGCAGTGAGGGATTTCCAACGCTTCAGGAGATGATTTCCGAAGCCGGCGCTTCCACGTAGCAATTTTTAAAAACAGCGGCAGAGATGCCATAAATATCGTTTCGCGACGCGTGCAGATAATCGCCGGGGCTTAAATATTGAGGCCCGTCGTGCCAAGGCAGTTCAAGGCGCATATTTTCCTCGACAATGATAAATGCATGAAGGTTTTTGTCTGATCCGCGGCGGCTGAAACAATAAACGAGTTTTCCGCTACAGGGCCGGTTTAATACGGAAGTGATGAATTCCTGCAGTTCTTCGTAAGTGTACGTTTTCATAATGCTTATAATTTACAGTAATATCTTTATAATTTAAAAAACGATTTATAATAGCGAAAAAGGATAAAAAAGCAAGCATTTTCCGGCGAAAGACGAAAAAAGTTTTGACAAAAGAAAGGGGGCAGCGTATAATTTTAACGCAGGCCGACAGGAACCGAAAACGGCTTATGAAGCGGCGAAACCTGCCTGGCGGCTCTATATTCGGAGAAATTGCGGGGCGTTTGGCCGATACGGAACGGCGTCAGGGGAACAGGAGCGCATATATGGCGGAATTTATTGACATAACGGAACCGAGAAGCCCGCTGGGAACGGAAAACATCCTCCGGCCGTATAAACGCGGCGAGGCCGAAATTACTGTCGATGTCTGTACGGGAGTGCTCAGGGGGACGAACTTTGCCAGAAGCATTCGCGATATGCTGGGGTGTGTAGAAAAAATTCCGCAAGAGAAAATGCCGGAATTCCGCGAGATTATCTTATCCGTATTTTGCGGGCGGGAACAGCCTGACGACATTCTGGAGCTGGGCGCAAAAATAGCTGCGGCCGCCGGGTGCGCGTCTGAATTGACGGCTTTGCCGAAGGATATTGAAGTACCGGCGGGAGAATCCGGCGGGCGCATGTGCCTGATGTCGGCACCGGTGAAAAGACGAAGACTGGATTTGACGGTGTCGGAAGGCGACTATCATTTTAACAATGTCGATTTCGGCGCTTATGACAGGTTATGCGTTTATCCCCGACCGGACAGCTATGGCACGGGGTGGAAAACGGTTACTTTCGACGGGTGTAAAAATTTTCCTAAAGAAACGGATTTTAGCAGAGTACGCTATATCCTGTTTGACCATTGCCGGCTGGAAAGCGTGTCGGGTTATAAGTTCAGCCGGGATTGCGAGGTTCGTTTCGGCGGTTTTGCGCCGGTTGACGGGCTGCCGGCAGACAGGGATTTCCGGGGGCTGAAAAAAGTTTATTTTGATTGCTGCCGTTATGAGGAAGGAGATGCCAAGCCCCTGTTTTCGGCAGGAGTTTGCGCCCATATTGCGCGATTTGAAAATTTTCCTATGGAAACCTTGGCCGAGGCGGATGAAGCGTATTTTACGGGAATGGACTTTCAGGGATGCCGGGAACTGCCGTTTAAAGAAGGGGCAGCGCTGGCAATCAGCGGCAGTTCAAATATGGGAACAGGAATGATTGACTGCAAGCGTTACCGCAGGATAAAATTGTATGCGCTTAAAACTCTGCCGGAAGGAACCGTTTTTTCCTTCCGCAAAGGGGCGTCCGTCAGCCTGAACAGAATTCCTCTGCCCGAGACAATGGATTTTTTAAACTGCGCGGCGCTTGAAATAAAAGATTGCGACTGGAGTGCGGTCAGGAATGTGGATTTTGCCGACGAAGCGCAGTATAAGCGATATCGGAACGAACTGCCCGATGCGGCGGAAGTCCGGTATGGCGGGTGGAAAGAAAGCGTGCTGCAAAAGTGGCGGCGGAGGTCTGCCGGGCGATGAAACGAAAACCGGCGGGCAGAAAGTACCGGGAGGCATTGGGTGAAAAACAGGCGATGTGGAGAAACGATGACGCTGCATTTTAGTTTAAAAGACATATTTGGATTATGTGTGGTTCTGATGATTTGGAATCTGGTGATGCCGGCAGGAACGATATGGACGGCGGCTGCGTATTTCGGCGCGGTGCTGGCGTATCTGCAACGGCGGAGGAGAGTTGCGGCGGAAGACGGCACTTCAGCAGCAGATGGTTTTTCGACAGAGGGGGGCAATCGGCGCGGCGGTTGCGTATTTCGGAGCGGTGCCGGCGTATCTGCGGCGGACGGCATTCTGGCAGCGGCGTTTCTGTTCAACCTGTGGTATGTGCTCGGGTCTTGGGGAAACGTGCGACAGTATGACTACTACAACTTTGTCATGCATACGGATTATTTTCTGCAAAACGGGTTCTTTCTGGCGGCGCCGGCGGCATATCTGCAGTCGGTTTATTTCCAACCGCCGCTGTGGGGGTTGGTTTCGGCGGCGGTTACAAAGTTCTGCATGTGGTTTGGCGCGGGCAGGGAAGCGGCGTTTGACAGCGTGCGCTTTGTCAGCCTGTTCTGCATAACTGGGGCGGGGATTGTGTTCTGGCGCCTGCTGAGGGAGTTTAAACTGAAGGACGGGGTGCGGCTCGGGCTGTTTGCTTTGTTTTGCTTTTTTCCGGCGCACGGGATTGCCGCCAATCTGGTCAATAACGATGCGGCGGTTTATTTTCTGATGACGGCGATGATATATTGCGGATACAGATGGTATGTTAGCGGGAGATGGCGCGAGGCACTGGTCTTAGCGGGGCTGCTGCTGGCCGCGGGGCTGGTTAAGTTTTCCGGCCTGATGATGCTGCCGGCGCTCGGCATGCTCGGGCTGTTTCGGCTGGTACAGGCGGCAAACAAATTGTCGCTGCGGTTGTGGGGGCAGTTTGCGGTTATCGGCGCCGGGGCGGCTGTCGGTTTTGCCTGGGGATGGTTTCTGCTTGCGTATGATTTCCCGCTGGTGCCGCCGCCGGTCGGCAATGCGTTTCAGGATTTGCGCAGTTACGGTTTGGCGGAACGGCTGTCCTGCCTGACAATGGCCGGAGAGGTTTTTGCCGATGTGCGTGCCGGGCTGGCGGAACCGAACGTGTGGCTGGCGCTGATTAAGACGTCGCTGTTCGGCGAATGGAGCTGGGGCGGCGTAACGTGGGCGTACCTGCTGTATGTGTTGGGAATCGGGCTGGCGATATTGCTGGCGGCAAGTTTCTTCACGCTGCCGTTTTATAAGCTCGGCGAGGGCTGGGGCATTAATGCTTTTGCCGTGGTTCTGGTATTTTCGGTGCTGGGAGCGTGGGCGAATTTTTGGCTGGAGTATCCATATTTCTGTTCCAGCGAATACCGCTATGTGATGATTTTATTGCCGGTGTCGCTGCTCTGGCTGGGGAATTTTCTGACGCAAAAAAGCCTGCCGAAAGCGGTTGGTTACGTTTTGGCAGGCGGGGTGGCGCTAATGGTTCTGGCGCGGTTTATGCTTTATCTAAATACCATTTGACGGTTTTGACAATGCCGGTCTTAAAGG
This sequence comes from Acetobacter sp. 46_36, assembly GCA_001917135.1. Classification (GTDB taxonomy): domain Bacteria; phylum Pseudomonadota; class Alphaproteobacteria; order RF32; family CAG-239; genus CAG-267. The sequence goes on along the minus strand of MNTT01000008.1, from coordinate 9,081 downwards.
TTTCGTCCGGCCTGTAACCAAGTTCGCGGGTGATTTTTTCCGGGTCAATCGCATAGCGCAGGTCGTGTCCGGCGCGGTCTTTGACAAAGGTTATCAGCTCGGCGTACTTTTTGCCGTCCTTGCGTGGGCGCAGGTCGTCCAGAATAGCACATATCGCGTGGGTGATTTCCATATTCGTCAGTTCGTTGTGCCCGCCGACGTTGTAGGTTTCGCCGCTTTTGCCGTGGTGGAAAATCAGGTCAATCGCCTTGGCGTGGTCGGTAACGTACAGCCAGTCGCGGATATTCTGTCCGTTGCCGTATATCGGAATCGGCGAGAGGTTCAGGCAGTTGCGGATAATGGTCGGAATCAGCTTTTCGCTGTGCTGTTTGGGGCCGTAGTTATTGGAACAGTTGGAAGTGGTAACGTTCATGCCGAAAGTGTGATGATAGGCGCGAACGAGAAAGTCCGAACCGGCTTTGCTCGCCGAATAGGGGCTGTTCGGGGCGTAAGGCGTGGTTTCCTTAAAAAAGCCTTCGGCGCCAAGCGTGCCATACACTTCGTCGGTGGAGATATGGTGGAAGCGGCGGGCTTCGCAGCCGGGTTTTGGAGAAAACGGCGCGTCAAACCAGTGCGTACGAGCAGCTTCCAGCAGGTTGAACGTGCCGACGAGGTTGGTGTTGATGAATGCGCGCGGGCCTTTGATAGAGTTGTCGACGTGGCTTTCGGCAGCGAAATGGATGACGCCGGTAAAGCGGTGTTCGTCAAACAGACGGCTGACGAGGTTTTCGTCGCAGATGTCGCCCTGAACGAACGTGTAATTCGGGTTGTTTTCCACTTCCGTCAGGTTGGCAAGGTTTCCGGCATAGGTCAGCTTGTCGAGGTTGACGATTTTGTAATCGGGATGCTTTTCCATAAAATACGGAATAAAGTTTGAGCCGATAAAGCCGGCGCCGCCGGTAACTAAAATTGTTTCAGACATTTTACCAATCCTTCTTTCCAATGGGGAATTTCAATATTAAAGCGCTGTTTGATTTTCGCCTTGTTCAAAACCGAGTAATGCGGGCGGGGCGCCGGTGTCGGATAGTCTTTGCTTTCTATCGGGCGGATGCGGCAGGACAGTTTGGACTGCTCCATAATCTCGCGCGCGAAGTCGTACCACGAACAGACGCCCTCGTCGGTAAAATGGAAAATTTCCTTTTCGCCGGGGCGTATCTGCGGCAGAGCGGCGACAATCGCTTCCGCCAGGTCATAGGCGTTGGTGGGGGTGCCGACCTGGTCAAAGACGACGTTCAGGTTTTCCCGTTCGGCACCGAGCTTGCGCATGGTCTTGACAAAGTTGCCGCCGTGGGGCGAATAGAGCCAGGCAGTTCGAATGACGACAGCGGTATCGGCGTTGTTTAAGACGTTTAATTCGCCCTCGCGTTTGGTTTTGCCGTAGACGCTTTGCGGGTTGGCTGCGTCGTCTTCGTTATACGGCTTGCAGCCGGTGCCGTCAAAAACGTAGTCGGTTGAAATATGGACGACGTTTCTGCCATATTTGGCGAGGTAAAGCGGTGCAAGCGCGTTGACCTTATGCGCGTTTTCCGCATCGCCTTCTGCTCTGTCAACAGCAGTGTAGGCGGCGCAGTTGATGACGAAGTCAAATTTATGCGTGGCAAAATATGCCTTGACGGCGGCTTCGTCGGCCAAATCCAAATCCTCGCGGTCGATATAAACCGCCTGATCTTTAAGCAGGCATTGCAGGGCGGTGCCGAGCTGCCCGTTGGCTCCGGTTACTAAAAACATGGTTCCAAATCCTTTAACAGCGGGTGATTCAAATCGCGTTCCAAAACGTTGGCGCGGCTCATGTCTATCTGCCAGTCAATGTTCAGAGCAGGGTCGTTGACGCAGAGGCCGCCCTCGGCTTCTTTGCAATAGAAGTTGTCGCATTTATAGGCGAAGACGGCGGTTTCGGACAAGACCGAAAAGCCGTGGGCAAAACCGCGGGGAATGAGCAGCTGCTGCTGATTTTCACCTGAGAGGCGGACGGCGACGTGTTGTCCGTAAGTCGGCGAATTGCGGCGGATGTCCACGGCGACGTCCAATACTTCGCCGGAGATGACGCGCACGAGTTTGGCCTGTGCGTGTTCGCCTTTCTGGAAATGCAGGCCGCGGATGGTGCCATAGCTTGAAAACGACTGGTTATCCTGTACGAAGTCATAATGCAGGCCGTTTTGTTCAAACTCTCTTTTGCTGTAGCTTTCAAAAAAGTAGCCGCGGGTGTCGGTAAACACGCGCGGGGTGAGGACGTACACGCCCTCAAGTTTGGTTTTAGTAAAGATCATGATTTTCCTCATATACTTTTTTCAGATATTCCTTATAAGGCACGCCGTCTTTGAGCCTGCTTATCAGCCTTTGCATTTGTGCGGCGTCGATAAAGCCCTGACGGAAAGCGATTTCTTCAATGCAGGCGAGTTTCAGCCCTTGGCGCTGTTCAATAATCTGCACGAACTGCGACGACTCCATCAGGCTGTCGGGCGTGCCGGCATCGAGCCAGGCGTTGCCGCGCTTCAGGGGGATGACGTTCAGGCGCCCTTCGTTGAGGTAGAGCCGATTTAAATCAGTGATTTCCAGCTCGCCGCGTTTGGATGGCTTGAGCGAGGCAGCTTTTTCCGCGACGTCTGAGGGATAGAAGTACAGTCCGGTTACGGCATAGTTGGACTTTGGCTTTTTCGGCTTTTCTTCAATGGACACGACACGCTTTAAGCTGTCAAATTCAATGACGCCGAAACGTTCGGGGTCGGAAACGTGATAGCCGAAAACGGTGGCGGCGTTGTCTTCTTCCTGTATCAGGGTGCGGTAGCAGTTCATCTGCGACTGGATGTAAAAAATGTTGTCGCCCAGTATCAGGCAGACTTTGTCGTTGTTGATGAAGTCGCGGCCGAGAATAAAGGCTTCGGCAATACCGTTGGGGGCGTCCTGCACTTTGTATTGCAGATTTAAGCCAAGTTCCGAACCGTCGCCGAACAGACGTTCGATATTCGGAGTGTCGTGCGGTGTGGAGATGATGAGAATGTCGGTAATGCCGAACAACATCAACACGGACAGCGGGTAGTAAATCATCGGCTTGTCATAGACCGGCAGCAGCTGTTTGGAAACGCACTGGGTCAACGGATAGAGCCGGGTGCCGGAGCCTCCGGCGAGGATGATGCCTTTCATGGAATTACTCCTTTTCTTGGTGGGTGGGCATTGGTGTTGTCTCAGAACCGGACGCCGGAGCAGCCGTTTCGGAGCGGGCAGCGCCGAGTGCCGGAGTTGAGGTATCAGAGGAGGCGGCGCTTGAGATTGGGGTGCCGGGTGCCGGAGCTTGAGCCGGAGCAACACCGGAATCAGGTGCAGCGGACTGTTTCAGAATATCTGCCGAACTCTGCATCCGGGAGCGGCTGGTTGCCTGTTGCGAACGGGCAGATGCCTGCCTTGAGCCGGGCGACGTATGCTGCGGCGTTTCTGCGGTGTTTTCAGGCAGAAGCGACAGGAAAGGCTTTATCTGCGCGAAACTTTCTTCCCCTTTATAGCTGTTTTCCAAGCCGAAAGCGAAGATATAGGGGATTTTGGCGGCGAAATCACGTCCGGATTGCGCCAGTTCGGGATTCTTTTGCAGATAAGACTTGTAGTCTTCGGTTTCCTTAATCTTATTGCGCAACAAGCCGCTGCGGCGTGAAAACAGGCGGTAGTAGCTGATAATCAGGTATACGCTCAAAATCATCAAAACGGCATAGAAATTTGATGTATATATTGCGAGCCAACCGGCCGTCCACAGTACGCACAGCGCGGCAAAGGCCTTGACGGCAAGGGTAACGGCATTGCTTTTGAAGCGCAGCATAAAGAGCATTATGTACGGGAAGAGCAGCGCCGTAAAAGCAATAATAATCCAAAACGTATTCCAGGGGGAAACGGCGAGCAAAGCCGAACCGACAATGCCGCAGACCAGCATAGCGAGGCTGAATATAAGATACAGCGCATTCAGCTTCAGCTTAAAGAGGTGGAACTGCCTGTATGCGGCGTAGCGCAGAGCCCTGTATGCCCGTTCGAGCTTCAGCCGGGATTCGGGAGTTGCCGGGAGTGAGGTTTCCTGTCCCGGGAAGAGGCAGGCGACAAGCTTTTGTTCGGCAGGGGAAAGCTTTTTAAGATTATCGGTCTTTTTGATTAAGACGGCTCCGTTTTCTCTGGCGCGCAGTTCCAGAACGTTTTTGGCGCAGAGGTTCAGGATTTCCGCGCCGAAAGAACGGCGGTCGAAAACGTTGGCGTTTAACAGACGGAAGATTGCCGGCGTTTTTTTGAGGTAGGCGTTGGTTTTGTCTTTGTTGCGGCGAATCTGCTCAAACGATATCCGATAGGAGAGCAGGATTGCCAGCAGGGCGAAAAGGGCAAACAGGCTGGCGCCGTAGTCGTGAATAAACCACTGGTATTTTTTGGAGAAGTCCGGCGGGAGCAAAGTTCCTTTTTCCATGGTCAGGAAGAGGTGGATATCCTCGCCGACGCCGAGCGCTTCCGTATCGGCAAAGCCGAGCGAGTTTGACGCCAGCGTGTTGATGGTAACGCGCCGGTTGTCCAAACCGCCGCGGGTGCTGGCAACGGCGTTTTGGGCGACAAAGCTTTTGTTGGACGGCAGGAAAACGACGGCGTTGGCCGAGCCGACAACGTTTTTCAGCGTTTTGGCGGTAATGTCCCAGTACAGTTCATCAAAATTGTCATAGAACCATACCGCGCGGTCTATCAGGTATTTGAAACGATATGTATAAATTCCGGTCGGCAGGTTCAAAGGCTCGTCGGGTTCAATGTGCAGGTAATTGCCGATTTCGGTCATGTGGTAAGGCTTTTCCTCACCGTTGACGGTTACGGATTCAAGCGTGATATCGGTCCGGCGCCGGTCGCCGTTACGCGAATAGTTGTATTTGGGCAGAATGCGGAAAAAGCCGTTGGGAAAACTTTCGTTGTTGGATATGAAAATAAATTCTTCGGTTACGCGGAGCAAACCGGTCGGCTCAATCTTTATGGTGGTCAGGACATAGGGAAAATGCTCATCGGCCGGGGCAAGGATTTCCCGGCTGTCGGAAAGCTTTACCGTAACATACGGGAAGTCGGGCACAAACGGCCGGGCTTCGTCGTTTTCGGTTTCTTTCAGGCGATAAAACGTGCCCTGCAGCTCGACATTTTCGTTTATCGTGTCGCCGACGCTTCCCGCATTGCGCATGCTTTCGCGATATATTTTTTCGTAAGCAGAAAGAGTTGCTTCTTCCTTTTGTTTTATTTCGTCGGGATTAACGATGCTGGTAGCGGAGGGAATGGCGGCTTCGTTGGGGTCAATGTCGGCAGGCGTTGTCAGGCGCAGGCGTTTGGACAGGTAGGCGCGGACGTCGTTTTTGTTGTTTAAATCCGGCATTTCCTCATAGAGCTTTTTCATTTCGTTCAGGCGCTTTTCCGGATTGACCGGCAGAATATCAAGCGGCGCGGACGCGCTGCGGACTCCGGCGGAAACGGTATACGGCGCAGCAAACAGCCACGCTGCCAGCAAACGGATAAAAAAACTCTTCATATCTTTTCCTTCAAGGTTGCGGAACATTGCGTTTTATGGTATCAACCAGCATAAATATATTTAAGTATAAAGACAAGAAGTTAATTTTTTTAAAAGGGGATAACTATGAAGGACGAAAATGCGGCAGGTACCGCCGGAGAGACGAACGGCGGCGGGATTGCGGCGATTATTCTCGGTGCGGGAAAAGGGACGCGGATGAAATCCGACCTGCCGAAAGTGATGATGCCGGTGTGCGGCAAGCCGATGATACGCCATATTATTGATACGCTGGAGAAAATCGGCGTAAAGGATGTCGTAACGGTTGTTTCTCCCGACGGAGATATGGTGAAAAACGAAACTGCGCCGTACAGGACTGCAGTGCAGGCGGAACAGCTTGGCACGGGACATGCGGTCAGGTGCGCCGAAGAAGCGCTGAAAGGCGGTTTTGACGGGCCGGTGCTGGTGATTTTCGGCGATACGCCGCTGATTACGGAAGAAACCTTTTTGAAAATTGCAGACAGAATCCGCAAAGGCTACGCCGTTGTTGTGCTCGGGTTCAGACCCGGAGATCCGGCTCGGTACGGACGCCTGAAGATGAGCGGAACGGAGCTGACAGGGATTGTCGAATATAAAGATGCAACGGAAGAAGAACGGAGCATTGATTTCTGCAATTCCGGGTGCATGGGATTTGACGGGCATTATTTATTTAAAATTTTGGCACAAATTGACAATGAAAATGCGGCAAAGGAATATTATCTTACCGATGCGGTCAAAATTGCGCGCGGAATGGGACTTAAATGCACCGCGATTGAGGGCAATCCGAAAGAGGTCGCCAGCGCCAATACGCGCGAGGAGCTGGTCTTGCTGGAGGAATTTTATAAGGAAAGGGAAAATTGGGCAAAGCGTTAAAGGAATACTGGTTCGGCATTCTACTGCTGACGGCGGCGCTGTTGTTTTTGATATTTGCGGCGATTGTTGCCGCTGCGCCGCATGACGATGCAAAAATGCGCGGTTTTACACCCTGCACTTACCGGCTGGCGCAGGAACTCAGCCTGCAGGGAGCCGGGCGCCGGATTTGGGGCGTGCTGGGTGCCGTCGGCGAAAGTTATGTCTGTTATGCGGGCATTGTTGCGGACGGCGTCGGGCTTTGGCTGGACGGCAAACAGCCGGCGCCATGGAGCAATTATTTTTTCGAATCGGAGAATTTTAAGATTCCGCCGGAATTAAGCGAACCGTTTTCGGAAGATTTGTTAAAGGCGAACCGGCTGGACGGCAGGGAAACCAGCGAAGATTTGTGGCAGGAGAAGAAGTGAGCCGGCAGAAAGGCATAAGTGCCGGCGGGAGGAGATGATGCCGGCAGAGAGATATAAAGGCCGGCAGGAAGGCAAATGAACCGGAAAACGGGCTGCAGCTGCGGCCGGACATATAGTTGTAAGGAGTGTAAGAATATGGAAAATAAAGAGAAAATGCCGGAATGGGATTTATCTGAATATTATAACGGGGTTGATGACCCGAAAATCGGCGAAGACCTCAACGCGTATGCCGACAAAGCGGCAGCTTTTGCGGCGAAGTACCGCGGCAAAGTAGCGGGGCTTGACGGCGCGGCGTTTGTTGCGGCCTTGAAAGAGCTGGAAGAAATGAGCCGTATTGCATCCAAACTCGGCGGGTATGCGAGCCTTAACTCTTCGACGCATTTGACTGATGCGAAGGCGTCGGCTCTCTACCAGCGCGTGGTTGAAGGGTTGAACGACGCGGGAAAGGATTTATTGTTTTTTGCTCTTGAATATAACAAGCTGGACAAGGCGGCGGAAGAAAAGCTTTTGGCTGATGAACAGGTACGCTTTTATCTGCCGTATTTAAAACGGGTGCGGAAGTTCAAGCCCTACGAGCTGTCGGAGGAAGTTGAAAAAACGCTGCTGGAAAAAGATGTAACGTCCGGTTCGGCATGGGTTCGCCTGTATGAGGAATTTATGGCACGGCTGTCGTATTCGGTGGACGGCAAAAGTTATAACGATGCGCAAATCAGCCGCCTGTGTCTCAGTCCGGATGCAGAGTTGCGCGAAAAGGCCGGTAAGGAGATTAACAATGTTTCCAGAGAAAACAGCTTTGAGGCGGGCTATATCTATAATATGATTATGAAAGACAAGGCGGTTGAAGATGAAAAGCGCGGGTTCAAGCTGCCGATGTCGTCACGCAATTTGTCGGAAGAAGTCAGCGACGAAACGGTGGAAAATCTGGCGCAGACGGTGCGGGACAATTATGAAAACATCGCCTGGCGCTTTTACAAGATAAAGGCGAAACTGCTCGGTGTAGAGAAAATCAAATATTGGGACAGAAATGCGCCGTTGCCGCTTGAAGATGACAAGGAATATACGTGGGAAGAAGCCGTTAAGACGGTTTTGGATGCGTACCGTGCCTTTTCGCCGAAACTGCATACGATTGCGCGTGAGTTTTTTGATAAACCGTGGATTGATGTGGCGCCGAAAGACGGCAAGCGCAGCGGAGCTTTTTGTTCGGGACCGCTGACCGAGGAGCATCCGTTTTTGCTGCTGAATTTTACCGGCAAGCGCAATGACGTATTGACTCTGGCACATGAGCTTGGTCACGGGTGCCACCACCAGCTGCGGCGGCAAAACGGTGTCCTGAACGAGACGACGCGAATGACGACCGAAGAGGTGGCGTCGGTGTTCGGCGAAATGCTGGTGTTCCAGTCGATGCTCAACAATGCGAAGACCGACAATGAGAAAATTGCGTTGCTGGCGATGAAGGTCAATGATATGATTAATACGGCAATACGCCAGATTGCGTTTCATTTTTTTGAAACAAGGGCGCATAACGAGCGTAAAAACGGCGAGCTGCCCGTCGAGCGGCTGAACGAAATCTGGCTGGAAGAGATGAAAGCAAGCTTGGGGCCGTGGGTAGAGGTAGATGAAAACTCCGCCTATATTTGGGAGCAGGTCGGGCATTTCTTCTTTTTGCCGTTTTATGTATATGCTTATTCTTTTGCCGATTGCGTGGTCAATTCGCTGTACTGGCTGAAGCTGCAGAACAAGGTTGAAAATTTTGAGGACAAGTATCTGGAACTGTTGTCCAAAACGGCTATCGGTGATTATAAGGAGATTTTCGCACCGTTCGGGCTGAATCCGGAGAGCAGGGAGTTCTGGCAGGGCGGATTAAATCTGATAGGCTATTATCTGGATCAGCTGGAAGAGCTGACGGACAAAATGCCGGAGAAGTAAATAGCAGCTGTTTTGTGAAGAAAAGGAAAATCCAGTGTCCGTGGGCGCTGGATTTTTTATGTTATGGTTATGGGACGTATTTTTGTGTTGGGCTGCGATATTGGCGCATTGGCGTGGGTTTGGACGCGGACAGGGAGGAGGAATGAGAGAGAGGGGTGTGGTGGGAGCGACTGGCACCGGGTTATAGAAGGGGCAGAGTTGCGCCTGAAGGCTCGCGCGCAGGGGGTAGGGTTTTGCGCAGAGGGAGGGGCGCGGTGTTTTGGGTGTAGGGCGGGCAGGCGCGTGGTTCGTGCGTATGAGGTCTAC
>MNTT01000013.1:328721-345105 GCA_001917135.1 Acetobacter sp. 46_36 | reverse complement strand
TAAGAAATCCTTACAAGTTGAATTTTGTTCCAATTCCTCATCTTCATAGATGTTTTTTATATGCATTGTGATGTTTTGAGGCGTCGTTTCAAACAGCTTAGCCATCATATCCTGTGTAAGCCAAATTGTTTCATTTTCCAATTTGGTATCAAGTGATATTTTACCATCAACACTAGTATATATAACAATTTCACCTTTAGGTGGAGTTTCTTTTTCCATGGCATACCTCAAATAATTTTACATATAAGATAAAATACTACTGGTTAGTAAATCGCTAAGATTATTAAAAACCTATCCCATTGCGTCATAAACAACCCAGAAACAAGCGGATTTGAGAAAAGAAGTAAAACATAAGCCCAATCTGAAACCGATCAAATCGGGCTGATTTTTGAAGTTTTATCCTTTAATACTCATCTGCAAGCATAACGGTTAAGACTCTGTTTGTTACTTCTGGATTGGCAGGATTCTCTGACAGATATTGATAACTCTTGTCATAATAATCAATCTTCCAGTATATCTTTTCGCCGTTATAATCAAAACTGCCGAAATCGTGTTCGTTATACGGATCGTTGGCTTTGGTGAAATTGTTAAAATTCCTGACTTTTGCTAAAATCCTTGCAATATCCCTTGGCGTTTTGGTATTGATACCTTGGGTTAAGATGACTCTGCCGCCAATAAGCGTTTTTCTAAGATTGTCATTTAAGATTTTAATATCAGACATGAAACTACTCCACATTAAACCATTTCATGACAACACAAAGCAAATCATCATAACTGCCGCTTGTCGCTTCCTTAAAAAAGGCGTCTATTTCTGATTTTGGCAGATGATGTTTTCTCATTTCCGCCGTACAGATACCCAAGATATTAAAAGCATTGCCATTAACACCTGTAATTCTGACGGTTATTCCTAGATATTTAACATCATTCATCTTACATCTCCCGTCTTATGCCAGTTTTTCAGAAGCCAAAAACATTTTGAAATGTCTCAAAGCTTGACGAACGGATGTATGACTTCTTTTTCCATAACTGGATTTTTCTCCGGTAGTTTCATATTGCGGCAAAATAGAAGTAATATTTTCAACCAAGTGAGAGAGTGTAAACTGTTCGTTTCGGCAAAGTCTTTCTATTCTTCCAGAATAATCGGCGGAGGTGCTTGCGCTGTAATTTTGCTCCAAAAGCCAGTTTTCAAAATTCTTCAACATAACACTAACTCCTTATAACTTAACAATCTCGGTAAAAACAGCACAACCACGAGCTTTTTCAGCTTCGCAAGCTTCTATTGCCTCATTCAAATGGTAATAAATTGTCGGCATTAACACGCCATTGACTTTGATTTGATACATAAGATTTTCCTTTCATAACTAGTTGTTTACTCATTAACTATTTTTATTATGTCGGGAAAAATCACATCCGCGAGCCCCTAAAATTCTACTTTTTGATGACATTTTGCTACGATTTTGGGACTTAAAACAAAAACAAGTGCTTAACTTGATGACAGTTGTGACAATAAGTCGTTTGTAAAATAAAAAAAACGCTCCGAAATTGCTCTCGAAGCGCTTTTTAGCAAAGGAATGTTAAATACTAAAATTTATATTTAGCATTCAACAAGCCAGTGTGGTCTTGGTAATCTTCACGGAATTTGCCTTCATAACCAAACGAGAGTTCGACATTGTCATTAACTTCCGCAGTTACACCAGCACCGAATTCCATTCCGAAACGGTCAAGAGCTTCGCCGTCAACGGCATAAGCAGAACCGTTAGCCAGTGTTACGACTGAATTAACATCATCGTTAAACAGGTCATAGGTTGCGGCAATTCTAGCTTCCGGCTTGATGTTCATACCGTTAGACAATTCAAAGTTCTTGCTGACTTTTGCACCGATAACACCGGTCAAAATATCACTGTCGTTGCCGGAGACTTTCTGGTCGGCAGAATCTTTATAAGCATCCTGTTTAATATGAACATAACGCAATCCTGCTTCCGGAGTGAAACCAAAGCCTTTAACCTGCATGTCATAACCGGTCATGGCCTGCAAACCGAATGTTTCAACATCGTAGTCGGCTTTTACACCAACACCCGCAACATTTTTATCTTCGGAATAATCAGACCAACCGTATGTCGCAATACCGTTAACGTACCAGTTAGACGGTTTATATTCGCCATACAAAATAGCGGTGTGTGTATCAACATCCGTGCTTCTCATAAAACCGTCAATGTCAGTATTCAATACCGAGAGCAACACCGTTAGAATCCGCATCAAACCCTTTGGCTTTTGAAGTATCGTCCAGCTTGGATTTGTTGAACATACCCTGAACCCAAACAGCCGCGTCAGGATTAGAATCACCGGAAGACATACCTTCAGAACCGGTTGAGATTGAACCGCCGGTTAAACGGGTTGATACAGCGCCGAATACCTGGTTGGCAGTTTCAGTCTGTGTCTTCTGAACCATCGGTGCAACTTCCGGCGCTACGGCTGTCAAAGCATCGACATAGGCTTTTTTACCGGCGGCAGAAGTTTCTTGCGATAGGTCATAAATTGCCGTAGAAACAGCTTTAGCTTGTGCGCTTACGTTTGACGAATTGTTAATTGTTTCCCAAGCTTCGGCAGTTGCGGCATTAGAAGCCGTACCGCCAGCCTCGGCAACAACATCGGAAGCCGTCGTATTTTTCTGAGTAACATTAAACGAACCGTCCTTATTCTGAACAATGTCATAACGGCCATTTTCTGCAATCTTGTTGGTAAATTCACCGTCAATGTTTCCACTGTTTAAGAATTTAAAGGTTTCACCCTCACTTCCAACCACACCATTATCAAGCGTAATTTTTATGGTTGTTTCATTACCGATACCAATTTTATCGGCATTGATTTTACCGTAGTTGTCAGTAGCCGCCACGCGCAAAGCCAGGCTGGAATTATCTTTGAAGTCAACATTCGTGGCATTTACGGTATTTGTACCGATGTCCAAACCGCCGGCAACATTCAGATTGCCGATTTTACCGGTCGGCGCGTCATAAGTCAAAGTGCCTTTGTTGACATTCAGAGAAGCCAAATCGCCGATTGTGCCGGAAACAAGTTTGCTTAAAGAATGGTCGGCTTCAAAAGTCAGGTTGGAGCCGGAAACATTACCGTCAACCAAAGCGCTTGAAGACTTAACATTTAAGTTACCATTGCCGGAAACGTCAGAAACTAACGTGCCAGAGAGGTTAATTGTTCCTTCATCTGTGAGTTTAATTACTGCAACTTCACCAGCCATTGCATCATCACCCTCTTCAGGAGAAAGACCTGATGGGATTAATGGGATTAATGTAGCTGCTGTCTGCAATGTTGCACCTTCAGCAATATCAACAGCACCAGCGCTAATGGTAACATCACCGCCTTCAATATAGTTTTCAGAACCGTTAACGATGAGATTACCGCCGGTCATTTCAAATTTACCGCCTCTGTATTCCCACGACTCTTCTTCACTGGAGTGATTAGTTCCTATGCTAGGACCGTCTCCTCCACCATTCATTATAATAGTTCCGCTACTTAGTTTGAAGCTTTCATCCCAATTATCGTTTTTTAAACTGGCTCCGTCATTTAAAATGACTGTGCCACCTGTAACTTCAACCCCTTCTGCATAGACCATAGACGTGCGTATCCGTTGCAACTAATTTCCCGCCTGAAACAATAAGTTTTTCGTTAGGTTCTATCGCTTGTTCTTCGCCTGTAATTTCTGTATCGGTATTTATTTCCATGGCATAAGCATTAGTTGCCGCAAAAGCCGCCACTAAAGCCGTTGTAAATAAAAGTTTTTTCTTCATAAGTTCATTTCCTTATCTTTAATTGCAATTAAAGTGTGTAATCTAGCCAAGCTAGACTGTTTCACTATACACAAACCAACGATTGTGACCGGTTGTCTAAAAGACAGATGTGTTCCGAAGCAAAAGAAAACAAGCTATTATTTTTCCTTGATTTTTTATTGAAAAGAAAAAGTGCGAAACTTGCAAAAAGCAGTTGATTTTATCGTTCTAATAAAATGACCGGTATTTTTAAGAAATTTTAAGGAGAAAACAATGGCTGCAATCGGTTATATTCGGGTTAGTTCGGCTAAGCAAACCCTTGAACACCAACACTTTGAGATTGAACAGTTTGCTAAAAAGCATGACTTAAATATTGATAACTGGGTTGAGGAAAAAAAGCACTGAAAAACCGCAAACTTGGTGAATTATTAGAGAATTTGCAGGAAAATGACATCCTTATCTCTTGCGAAATATCCCGTCTCGGACGGTCGTTGCTTGAAGTCATGCGGATTTTGGAGACTTGTTTATCTAAAAACTGCCAGGTCTGGACTTTGAAAGAAAATTATCGTCTCGGCAATGACATACAATCAAAGGTTTTAGCATTTGCTTTTGGTTTGGCTGCGGAGATAGAGAGAAACCTAATATCCCAACGTACAAAATCATCCCTTGCTAATCTCAAAGCCTCAGGAAAGAAGCTCGGACGTCCATTCTCCGCAGAATCAAAAAAGCTTAAACTTTCAAAAAATGCTAAAAAAGTGCGAAATTTATTATCAAAAGGTATCTCCAAATCCCAAATTGCCAAAATCCTTGGCGTCCAACTCAGCACATTGAGACGGTTTATTGAAAGAATGTTGTAACATAATGACATTAAAGACCATACGTTAATATATAAAATTCTAAATTTATAAAAAAAAAGAAGTTTGGCTTTACATCATATTGGGATAACGACATAAAATTAAATATGTTAAATGAATTTGAAAGACTCAAAAGAGAGTTATCAGTTCTGTATCCCGACGTTACGGATATTGAGCTAACGGAAATGACGGATAATCTGATTAAATTTTTTACGGTTGGTATCAAAAATATTTATAAAACAAAAAACATAATGACATCCGTGTCAATAAGTTCTGAAATTCTCAATGATAAGGACTTAATGAATTGAAAAATCAGTAAAATATTAGCAAAAAAGTCGTCAAAAACTGAAAATAACTGCGTACATTCCCAAATAACCGCGGCATAATGTTATTATGTAAAAACAAAGGAGTGATAAAAATGAATATGCTTGTAAAATATGTCGTGACAGACCCTTGCTATATCTTGAATAATGATACTTGGGACGAATGTTGCAAATTTTTAGATGACAGTCCGAAAGCATTTAATGACGCAGTTTCTAAGGCTTTGACGGATTTAACAGGTTTTCCGGCTTTTGCTTGTGATACCGGTTTTGGCGATTGGAGTAACAAAATCTATGGCAGTTATATCCTTCATAAAGAGTTTTGCGCTGATTCCGGCATGGTTTGCGTTTGTCGGTTGACATCAGAAATTGAAAAGCATTTTGAAGAAGATTACCCGGATATTTATTCACATGGTGCTTCTGTTTTTGAAAGTTCCGATGATATTAACGTTGATTTTGACATATCGGATCCTTCCTGGACGGTTGTAAAAATCCATGACAACAAAACCGGAAACTTTATCGAAACCATGAGTTCAGACGATTTTTATGCAGAAAATGATGACTATTCTTGTGATGACGAAGATGAGGAATATTAAACATGTCTAAAAAATATCAATGCATTCAATCAGAAAATTGTAAACAAGCTGTTATTTTTGCTCGTGTTTCCAGTAAAGAACAAGAACCCGGAGCTTCTTTAGACGCGCAACATGATATTATGGCGGAATATTGTCAGAAACGAGGTTTAGCCGTTTTAAAGAATTATCGTGTTATCGAAAGTTCGACGGTCGGTAAACGTACTAAATTTAATGAAATGTTAGAGTTTGTCAAAAAGCAAAAACAAAAAACAGCTATTGTCGTTCATTGTATTGACCGTTTTCAAAGACGTTTTAATGAATGTGTTGCTGTTGAGGGTTTGTTAAAAGAAGACAAGATTGAATTACATTTTTATAAAGAAGGACTTATTCTTAATCAAAACAGCTCATCTGCAGATATTATGCGCTGGGATATGGGTATTCTTTCTGCGAAGATGTATATTGCTTCTATGAGAGACAATGTTAACCGTAGTATGAATTATAACTGGTCGTTGGGTAAATGGCAGGGACGGGCGCCAATTGGGTATTTAAATACGCGAGATGAAACAAATAAAGCGACTGTTATTGCAGATCCGGAGCGTGCACCAATTGTAAAAAAGCTGTTCGAGGAATATGCTACCGGTTGCCATTCTTTAAGAAGTATTTGGAAATTGGCTCAGGAAATGAATTTAGACTCTTTCCGATCTAAAACAAAAAAATCTATAAGCCGGGTTGCTGTTTATAATATGCTGACGAATCCTTTTTATTATGGGGAAATGGTTGTAAAAGGGCAGGTTATTCCGCATATCTATGAGCCGCTTATTGATAAATCTTTGTTTGATAAAGTTCAGGATTTGTTATCCGGCAAAAAAATACATTGCAAAGAACAGGTCTATGGTGGTCTTCCGTTTGCTTTCAGAGGTTTGATTAAATGTGCGCATTGTGGTTGTACATTGAGCGAGGAAACTCATAAAAAGACAAATGGCAAAACATATACTTATTTACGTTGCGGTCGTTTAAAAGGACCTTGCGATCAAGAATTGGTTAGCGAATCCGTAATTCTGAATCAGTTGGATGAAGAAGTTTTCAGCAAAATCAGAATAAACAGCGATATTGTGGAGCTTTTAAAGAAAAATATTCAGCAAAGACTTATTGATGAAGAAAAAGTAAATGCAGTTATGAAACGCCAGATTACCAATGAGATTGAAAAATTAAATGTTCGAGAACGTCGGGTAAAAGATGTTTTCTTTGACGGAGGTATTGACCGTTCTGAGTGGGAAGAAGAAAAAGTTAATATTGAAGCAAAAAGAAAAGAACTGCAAAAAACGATAGAAAAATATGCGGATATTACTCAGGAAATAAAAGATACGGTTAATGATGTTTTAGATATTGCGGCTAGTGCTTCTATGATTATGAAAACATCAGACCCTTTGCAAAAGAGAGAATTGCTCGGATTGCTTCTTTCTGATTGTTATTTGGACGGGCAAAAACTTATTTATAAAATACAAAAACCATTTGATAAATTGTTGGTCGGTTCAAAATTTGAAGGGATTGTTGATTTTCATAAAGAAAATATTGCAGCATTTTCTTCTTTAGCGAATGACATTCATGTCTACCATGAAAATATGAAACGACTAGCGGTTGGGTGTTAAAGGAAATCTTAAGTCATTTTTCATTAACTCTGTTGTTCTGGCCATTATATCTAGAAATTCAATTTTATTATCTTGATATTTATTGATAATATTAACTGCTTCAATGAGGGAATATAAAGTTATCTGAGATGCAATGAACTTTTGTCCCTCATTTTCAAATAATTTTTTTTCTTTAATATCAAATAATCTAACAATATTAAATGGTTGAAAGTGCTTGAAGCCACAAAGGATAGAATACATTTCATAAACTTTATTTATATATGGTTGGTTGAGTTTTTTTACCATTGCTTCAAACCCACTAGCTCCATCTATGTTGTACCAATGATTAATATAATTTTTACGGTTTAATGGGTTTTTATCAGCTGGATTTTTCTTTAAAAATTTCTCGGCTTCTATTATTTTTAAACATTCTAAGGTATCTTCATATTCTTCTGGATGATTTTCTATTCTGGGTAGGTCTTCAATTAGGCCAAAAGCAAGATAGTTTTGGGAACGTTTTTTTATATCAACGTCTAACCAGGTTAGTTGTATAATGCTCTCAACAATACTCGTAGATAAAAGACAGGCATTATAGAACGAGTTCTTTTCTATTAATAATAGAGTGTCAGATGCAATTTGAGCAATCTGCTTGAAGAAAGGTACCGTAACCGAAGATACAAAATCCTGCTCTTGTATATAGAAAGTTGTTGTTCCAATTCTGTTAAGTAATGCTTTTGTTAAATTTATATATTCGTTTACATTAGTCATTTTTCTATAGTTGATATGATTTTTAATAGTTATCAAATAAAGTCGGTTCAAATTTTTCTGTTGAACATTTAATAATTATGCGTTTAATTGTGTCTCTCTTATCTTTTGTGATTCTTTTAACAAGCATTTCACAATATAAATCAACATCTTTTAGTTCTGTTAAGGCTTTTTCTCTTCCAAGTTTTAACAGCCAAGAATCATAAACTTCGGCTTTATATCTTTTAGGTTTTGTTTTTTTCTTTGTTGATTTGTTCACTTCGACAAATGACCATTCTTCTCCGGTTAAGTGGGAACCTTCAAGACGTAAAGTTACATATACTGTTGATACTTCTTCACTATCTTCATCTCTTTTTTCTTTTATTGGATTTGTTAAGAATGGCAGTTCTTTGGGAGTAAATGTTATATCTGTTTTATGTCCTTTAGAGGAACTAGGAGAGTATTCCAATTTTTCAACATCGTTTGAAAGACATTCAACAAATTGCTCCAGACATCTATGATTTTTTTGGTTTTTCATTATTTGAGTATCAATGTTATCTCTAGATGCTGCCAATAATTTGATAGGGTTATTTTCATTTTTTTTATTAAGTTTATTATTTATGAAAGTATTTGTTCTGTCGAGAATATCATTTACTAAATCTAAGCCTTTATCACAAATATTAAGAGTTTTATTTGCCACCTTAATAGTTTGTTCTTTAATAAACTTATCGGCATTAATGGCATCAAGTGCGTTGTCAAGAATATAACCACCTAAATGATCAAGAAACCATATCCCAATAGCACATTTAATGACTATTTTTGTTTTTAGCCCTCCGTCCTGAATACTTCCAATTTCAATACTTAATTTGTTTTCAGGTACTCCTAGAGTTTCAGCTACATTTTTAAGTAAGCAGGTAAGACCATCAATGGAGGATGAAAATTCGTACCAATCCATTGTGTGTTCTTTTATTTTCTTACCCTCATAATGTAAGTCAATAAAAGCAGATGAAATATATTCTTCTGTGTTTTCCATAAATAAGCTCAAATATGTTGATTTTTCTTATGATAACTTACAATTATGTAAAAATCCAGAAAAATATAGATTTTTGCAATTTTTACTTTTATTCAATTTTTTTCATGAAACGTAGTTCGTGAATTGCTAGCTCAGCCCCACCATTAAAACAAAAATGCGCCCTTGCGGCGTTTTTTTTGTTTTAAATAATGATTTTGGACTCAAACCAAAAAGCAGGTTCGACTGCCAGCGCAAGACAGACGGAAGTATGCCGGTTGCCGACGGCAATGCGTGCCTGTGCGGCCGAACGAAGTGAAGGTCAGTCCCTCCCAACCCACCATCATCAAAAGCCTCCAAAAAACGGAGGCTTTTTTCGTACTCTCTGAATGCCAGTATTTCCGCGGTGTTGGCGCGTTCTGGTCTGAACGGTATCTCTTTTTTTGTATCCTTATTTTAGTGTTTTTTATGAATTTTGAGGCAAAAAAGATACTTTTGGTCTGAACGCGTACCGACCAAAAAACGCTATATTTCAACCCCTTAAAAATATACCTGTTCTTGTCTCTTATGGACGACCGAATGAGGCGCGAACACCAGAGCAAAAAAAATATTAAAAAAATGGAAACGGTTTTCATTTTTCAACGGGTGTTCCTGTTGTGCTTAATCATAACAGGAGGTTTTTATGAATTCCGAATTCGAACGACTGTTAGAACTTTTATATGCGCTAGTTACCGAACTCTTAAAAGAGCAGGAAAACAGCGATAATACGAATAATAAACTGGACTTGTGTGTGCTTCCAAGCATTCATCAAGCAGGAGGTCAATATGACGAAAATGCCTAATTTGAATGTTGAATTAAGAGAAATACCAAACCTTACTTTTTCAGAGTTAAAAGATTTGTATATAACTCTTTATAATCAGGAGCCGCCAAAAGCAACAACACGAAAAGAATTTTTTATATGGCGCGTTACCCACCGCTTGCAGGAATTACGGTTTGGCGGATTGGATGCTAAAACCAAATCCCTTCTTGAAAATATGGATAAATCACTCTTGCCTGAAAAAACATTATCCATAGGCACAGAAATTGTCAGAAAATTTAAGGGCGAGACATATCGCTTGCGTGTGGTCAATGGTGGTTTTGAAATGGACAACGAGTTTTACAAATCTCTATCTGCGGTGGCATATAAAATTACAGGACGTAAAATCTCTGGCAAAGAATTTTGGGGAATATAGTTATGGAAGAAGTTAAATGCGCAATTTATACCAGAAAATCAACAGATGAAGGCTTGGAAAAAGAATTCAACACGCTTGAAGCTCAAAGAGAAGCAGGAGAGAATTATATTAAAAGTCAAAAACATCAAGGTTGGGTATTAGTCGAAGAACATTATGATGATGGTGGGTTTTCAGGCGGTAATATGAAACGTCCAGCTTTGCAGCGATTATTGGACGATATTAAATGTGGTAAAATCAATATGATTGTGGTTTATAAAATTGACCGATTAACACGTTCGCTTGTAGATTTTTCCAAGATGGTTGATATTTTTGATAAATATCATTGCTCGTTTGTTTCGGTGACACAAAATTTTAATACATCGGACAGTATGGGGCGGCTAACCTTGAATATGCTCCTTTCATTTGCGCAATTTGAACGAGAAATAGGCAGTGAGCGTGTCAGGGATAAAACAGCCGCCTCTAGAAAAAAAGGTATGTGGACTGGTGGCGTTGTTCCATATGGTTACCGTTCAATCAATAAAAAATTGGAGATTGAACCTCAAGAAGCTGATGTGGTTAAATTTATGTTTGAAATGTATCTCAAATATAAATCGGTAATGTCTGTATGCAAGCTTTTAACCGAAAACGGATATCGGGATTTTCGGCGGGATGCGCTTTTAAGGATGCTGAAAAATCCAACATATATGGGAAAAATAAAGTATAAAGATGAATTATATGACGGTCAGCATAAAGCAATCATATCGCCTAAAATATTTGAAAGCGTGCAATATATCCTTAAAAACAAAGAAAAAAGCGAACGCACCTGCTTGTTTAATAAAAATGAGGTTGGAATTTTACGGGGACTTCTAACTTGTGGGTGCTGCCATAGCCCGATGACACCGGCATCCTGCCAAAGTCACGGAGTGCGTCGTTTTTATTACACTTCAACAAAGGCTAAATATTATGGTTACCATCATTGTAGTAATGGAGCGATTCCAGTCCAGCTTATGGATGAATGTATTTTAAAGATTGTCACGCCTCTTATTAGTGATATCACTGTTTCGAATGGTTTAATTAATAAAATAAGCACCGATAAATCAGCGGAAATATATAAAGCTATGCGTCATCCGGAAAAAATTATAGAAAAGATGGTTGAACGGGACAAACTGCAACTGATGAAATTATTGATTAAAGGGATTATCTCAAGCGCAAAAAAGATATTACAAAATTATGGAACGAAACAGCTAAACTGATCCAAAAGAACTCTGGACTTACTCCTGAAGAAACACAAAAATTGATGGATAGCCGCTGGGGCAGACACACTGCAGACAGCTACATGGAAGAAATCAGCACAAATGTAGAAACCTTTATTAAAACGGTTGATCGCCGATTAACCAAAGAACGCCTCATTGAGGATTATCAGCATTATGTTGACGAGCACGCTTACCCAAATCCAATCCCTCATAAATATCACGATTTTTGTAAAGAGCTTGAAAAATTAAGCCGCAAATACGGGATTGTCATTCAAGCAGTCGGTGGCGTTAGATTTAGCACCGAGGATTTTAACGGGTACAATCCCGACTTGGATAGCGGCGATTTAATACCTGAATGGAAAGATTAACTTAGCCTCGGCGGGAAGGAAACGCCCCGCCACAAAGCCATAAAAAGCCCCAAATATTGGGACTTTTTGCCGTTGTGGAAATTTGGCTACCGAAATCCTTTCTTGCATTTCTTCAACGGCACGGAAAACGAGGTCAAAAGCCTCGTTTTCTTTTTCTTAAATTGCGGTTTGTGGCCGCATAAACGGCGTTTGTAGCCTGAAATAAAATCGTGCGGCATATTGTACGCTATAATTATATAGAGAAACATTAAAAGCGCGGCATAAAAACCGCCTTTTTGATTAGTTATTTAGCAGAGGTGATAGACGGTATTTTCTAATTCCCTGATCTTTTTCGCTAAATAGCGTGTATTCCTTATGTTTTTTCGTATAGGCGGATAACGCGCCCCTGACCGAATTGACAAGCCATCCTGTGGCTTCCGCCAGTTCTTCAAGCGTTGCGCCGTTTTCACGGGTTAACAACTCAACCATTTTTTCGGTCTTATTGACTTTTAATGGTGCACGCAAGTGCACATCAATCGGCTTGAATTGAAAATTGATGATTTACGGCAACTTATATGGGAGATACATAATGAATCAGCAGTTACCAAGAGGCATAAGAAACAATAATCCCGGCAACATTCGCTGGGGTGCTGACTGGCAAGGATTGAAAAAGGACGGAAAATCGCAAGATCCGTCCTTTTGCGTATTTGCGACACCCGTTTGGGGTATTCGCGCGTTGGCAAAGGTTCTCATTAATTATAAGAGGATTCACGGTTTAAATACGGTGCGGCAAATAATCAGCCGTTACGCACCACCAAACGAAAACCAGACAACTGCTTACGTACAAACTATAGCAAGGCAACTTGGCGTATTGCCGGATGTGGTGATTGATATTGAAGAACGAGGCGTGTTGACCGTATTTGTTAAAGCCGTCATTCGTATGGAAAACGGTATTCAGCCGTATTCGGACGAAACGATACAGCAAGCTATAAACGCAATTTACTAACCCGCCCAATCGGGCTATATTTTTTATGAAAGGAATGAAAATGCTTAAACTTATAGAACTCTTAAAACTTAACCAACCATCCACGTGGCGCGGTTTAATCAGCCTGCTATCAGGTCTTGGCATAGCCATTAACCCCGAACTCGTGGAGCATATCGTTGCCCTCGCTGTCTCCGCATTTGGCATTCTGGAGATTGTTCGGAGCGAAAAGAACGATAAATAAAATGCACAAATAATATGCAAAGCGCC
The DNA here is from genome assembly GCA_001917135.1 of Acetobacter sp. 46_36. Lineage (GTDB taxonomy): Bacteria > Pseudomonadota > Alphaproteobacteria > RF32 > CAG-239 > CAG-267. Next base: position 332,130 of record MNTT01000013.1, on the reverse strand, counting down.
AAGTTTTCATTTATGAGAAACCTGGCACTCTTCCCTCTATGCAACGTTCTTGTTAAGCTCATTGACAGCAAGGCTACACATATTACTTACATTTTCTGTCGCGCCAGATAATAAATCTGTTGTTGCAGAATTACTGATTCCAAATGTATTCATTGCTTGAATAAGTTGGCTGGCACTGCTAATGTCAAGTGTACTGCCATCAGCAAATTCTATGGTTTCCACTTGGGCATTTGGTTCGGAAAACTGATTGTTGATTTGGATACCGTTGCCTTCAATGTTGTTTATAAAGATGCGCAGATTGTTTCCTGACTGTTCAAAAAACAAGTTTTCTTCCGCTATCCCTTGACCGAAAACAATCTTATCCTGTCCTCCCGTTTCGTTGATGACATCGTAACCATCACCAAGATTATAAGTATAGGTGTCATCACCGGTGCCACCATTTAACGTATCGTTACCGGCACCGCCTATTAAAATATCGTCTCCCGCACCGGCATTAATAGTATCATGCCCTCCATTGCCATAGATTACATCATTATAGGATGTCCCGTAAACACTGTCGTTTGCTTCTGTCTGCTGCAATGTTAGTCCCAAAGTTGAGATATTCAATGATGAACCATCGGAAAATTCCAAACTTTCTACCTGATAATCAACGTTTTCATAAAATTTGTTAATGGTAATGCTTTGATAAATGTCATTATTTATCTTAATAACCAAATTGTTACCGTCTCGGGTAAAAGTCAGATTGTCATAAGATATCCCTGTTCCAAATACGATTTTGTCTTTGCCTTTATATTCATTTATGATGTCTGCGCCATCTCCCAAATTGTAGATATACGTATCTCTTCCTTGACCGCCGTTTAAGGTATCGCTGCCTTTATTGCCAATCAATATGTCATCGTCATCTTTGGCATTGATGGTATCGTTTCCAGCCCCTCCAATAAGCGTATCATCATAATCCGTCCCGCTCAATGTCATATTATCTGTGCGTTCGGTTTGATCTAATGTCAGCCCTGTTTCCGACAAATAAAAAACGGAATTGTCGGCAAAATGGATTTCATTTATTCTGCTGCCATTGTTAACAAAGAAATTGTTTATTATTATCCCCTGGCTCTTATCGTTGTTAAGATATATTAATAAATTATTATTGATTTGCGTGAATTTTAAATCATGCAAATCAATCCCTTCACCAAAAATGATTTTATTTTCTCCGGCGTTATCTGTAATAGTATCCAAACCATCGCCAGGATGATAAATGTACGTATCGTTATCTGTTCCGCCGTTAAGGTAATCGTTTCCTTTACCGCCGATAAGCGTATCATTGCCGCTACCTGCATTTATCGTGTCATTTCCACCCTGGCCATAAATAACTTCATCTGTTGCATTACCGTTAATCGTTTCATTTTCAGCGGTTTGTTCAAGCGTCAAATTCTGCAAAGGCAGATTAATTATTGTTCCGTTAGCAAAGCATAATTCCTCTATTTGCTTTCCGCTATAATAACCGCTTATTCTTATACCTTGTGTTTTTTCGGCGTTTACATAAATTATAAGATCATTATTCTCTTGTTTATAGGAAAAATTATTCGGTACAATACCTGAACCGAAAATAATTTTGTCATAGCCCGAAGAGTCTGTAATCGTGTCATAGCCATCCCCTGAATTATAGTAATAAACATCATTTCCGTCACCACCGTTAATAATGTCATTTCCTTTTCCTGCTGTAATTGTATCATTTCCGATGCCCGATGTGATGGTATCGCACCCTGCTCCCGTAACAATAATATCGTCCCCAGCGTCAGAATTAACAGTATTTCCACCATTACCAGCCGTAATCCTGTCATCTCCCTGACCTGTGTTTATTGTATTTATACCATTTCCTGCTGTAATTACATTATTTCCGTTTCCGCCGTTTATAGTGACGGAATCAGGTATTTGTGCATTGATGACATCATCATATGGTGTACCTGTAATCGTACCATTATAATATGAATCTTGGTTTAAAGTTAACCCTGTCTGATTTAACAATATACAGCTCCCGTCTGCAAATTTTATGCTTCCCAGTGCATTGCCGTTAAAGTATTTTGTTAGAATAATTCCCTGACTCGCGTCTTGATTGACGATAATATGTAAATTTTCTCCTTCACAGCGAAACGATAAATCTGAGGCGGTTATCCCTGAACCAAACAGCAGCGCATCCGTATTATCAGCCGTAATCGTATCTACGCCATCTCCTAAATTCCATATAAACGTATCTGCACCTGCACCGCCATTTATGATATCGTTTCCGGCATTGCCTGCAATTATATCGGCGCCGTCATCTCCCGCTATCGTATCAAAACCATCACCGCCTGAGATTACATCCATACCGCCGCCGCCAGAAATAACATCATTTCCGTCTGAACCGATAATAGTATCGTCATAAGACGTTCCGTTAATAGTGTCATTGCCGTTGGTTCCTTGCAAAGTAAGCCCTTTGGTTAAACTTAAAGATGTTCCGTCATTAAATTTTAATTGTTCTATTTTATAATTATTATTTTCAAAAAACTTATTAATTTGAATGCCACAACTGTCATCATTCTTAAGGCGGATAATTAGATTGTTTTCATTGCGGGATAGTACAATATCATCTGACGATATTCCTTCGCCGAAAATTATTTTATCCTTTCCGTCCGGATCTGTTATTGTATCAAAACCGTCATGCAGATTATAATAATATGTATCGTTCTCATAGCCTCCGGTAATTGTATCATTGCCCTTGTTTCCGGCAACATCATTATAACCATCGCCGGTTGTTATCATGTCATTGCCGTTGCCGCCCGTTATTTCTTCATCTTCAGACGTACCGGTTATCGTCATATCCGCCGTTTCGTTTATTATTAATGATGAATCTAATGCAATGACTGTTCCGTCCGCGAACTCTATATTTTCTATTTTATATGTGGCTTTTTCAAAATAATTTTCAATAATAATCCCTTGATTCGGATTGTTTTTAATCATAATATTCAAATTATTTCCCTTTTTGGAAAACTGCAAATCCGCCTGTTCTATCCCCGCGCCGAATTTAATTTTATCTGTTCCTGTCGTGTCAAAAATTGTATCAATTCCGTCACCATAGTTCCAAACATAGGTATCATTTCCGGCGTTGCCCAATAGACGGTCTTGCCCAGCATCGCCATATATAACATCATTTCCACTCCCCGCGTCTATCGTATCATCGCCGCCATTTCCGTAAATTATATCATCGTAGCCTGTTGCTGACATATTATCATCTTTATCCGTTTGATTAAATGTAAAGCCCATCTGTTTTAAGTTACAGGTGCTTCCATCAGCAAATTCTATATATTCTATTCCATAATCAGCATTGCTAAATTGATTATTTAGCTTAAATCCTTGAGCTTTATCATTTTTTATA
>MNTT01000013.1:328313-328657 GCA_001917135.1 Acetobacter sp. 46_36 | reverse complement strand
TATATGTGTCGTCATCATAACCGCCATCTAACGTATCATTACCTTTACCGCCAACTAATGTGTCATTGCCATTACCTCCTTTCAATGTATCATTACCGCAACCGCTATATATGATATCATTTCCATTACCGCCGGATATTGTATTTGTTCCTTCTCCTGCGTATATAATATCATCATAGCCGGTGCCGGACATATTTTCATCTTTATCCGTTTGATTAAATGTAAAGCCCATCTGTTTTAAGTTGCAGGTGCTTCCATCAGCAAATTCTATATATTCTATTCCATAATCAGCATTGCTAAATTGATTATTTAGCTTAAATCCTTGAGCTTTATCATTTTTTATA
>MNTT01000013.1:290459-328227 GCA_001917135.1 Acetobacter sp. 46_36 | reverse complement strand
TATATGTGTCGTCATCATAACCGCCATCTAACGTATCATTACCTTTACCGCCAACTAATGTGTCATTGCCATTACCTCCTTTCAATGTATCATTACCGCCATTACCATAAATAGTATCATCATAAGCTGTTCCGCTTATATTATCATTAGCATCTGATTGTTCAAAAACGAATGGTGTATTTGTAATGCTTACAATATTTCCATCTGCAAACTCCAAATATTCTACCCAATAATGATAATTGCCAAATTGATTTTTTATTATTATTTGTTGGCAGGCGTCATCAAATAATGTAATAATTAAATTATCCCCATCTCGTGCAAACGATAAATCATCATACGTAATTCCTGAACCAAATTTAATTTTGTCATTTTTTCCTGTAGTCGAGTTATCTTCATAATCATCTATGATATCAACCCCGTCACCCTTATTGTAAATATAAGTATCATCACCGTAACCGCCGTTTAAAGTATCATTTCCTGTTCCGCCAATTAAAATGTCGTTGCCGTTTCCTCCTTTCAAAGTATCAAATCCGGCTCCGCCATAAATTGTATCATCACCATTTCCGGCATTGACTGTATCATTACCGTTGTTGGCATAAATTGTATCCCCAAAGGTCGTCCCGGTAATGGTTTCCCCTGTATTTAATTGTTGTAAAGTTAAAGCAATTTCTGACAAATGTATTATTTTACCATCATAAAACTTAAGATCTTCTATTTTGTAATTAAGGTTGCTGCTGAAAAACTCCTGTAATATTAAGCCCTGACTTTCATTGCCTTTAATGATAATCCGTAAGTTATTTCCCTCGTTACGATAAACAAAATCTTTTTCCGAAATACCGCTGCCGAAAACTATGGTATCATGGTTGTTGCTATCGTACAGCGTATCCAGCCCATCACCCCAATTCCATAAATAACGATCATCGCCTGTACCACCATCTATCCGGTCATTACCTTTTCCACCTTGAAGAGTATCATTGCCACCATTTCCCCTTAGTGTATCATCGCCAGCGCCGCCAATCAATACGTCATTATGTGCCGTACCACTCAGCGTATCACTTTCAGATGTTCCCTCAAAGGTCATTCCCCCATCGCTTCCGGCTACGCTATTCCAATGTGTTATGACATATTCATAATTCCATACCGTTCCGTCGGAAAATTGTATTTTACCAACCGTTGCATTTGATGTACCTTGCTCGTTAAAATACCCCAGTACGGTTACAGTATCGTCCACTTTCCCGTCTTCATATGACACACGTATAATTAAATCATAATTATATCGTTGCAACTGGGTTTGGTTCGGTAAAATCCCTTCACCAAATTGAATGATGTCTGGATTACTCAACCCTCCGGCATCTGTTTTGCTGGAGTTGTCTATTTCATCTTTACCAAATCCCGCTTCGAAAACGTAGGTGTCGGCACCATTGCCTCCGTTAAGATAATCTTTTCCTTCGCCGCCAATCAGCACATCATCTCCGTCTTCAGCAAATATAGTATCATTTCCGGTGCCACCGACTATGTTATCGTTTCCTCCGGCAGCATAAATTTTATCATTGCCGGCATCACTATAAATTTCATCAGCTCCGTTTGTTCCGGTTAAAGAATCGGCCAATTCCGTCCCTTTGATATCGCCAAATTCAGCCAAGGCCTTCTCAAAGCTGCTGCCTTCAGCATCGCCTTTTGCTTTAATCGCGGCTATATATGCTTCGCCATTTTCTGCATTTTTTAGAACATTAGCAAACTTTGTCAGCATATTTTGTCCCCAGAAACCAGCGGCATTATACTTTTCTTCCAATAAGGGTATCATTCCGCTTATATCAATGCTTGTTTCCCCTGTTTCAGTATCTTGGATGGTTCCCATATTTTGTAACAGTTCCCTGAAATCGCTTTGTTTTAACAGCTGATTTTCTACATACGCAAACAAAGTGTCAAATGCTCGTAGCAAATACGGTGCGGCTTTCCCGTGCGGGTTGGGATCAAGTTCTCCCCAACACCATACGCCCATATAATCTTTACCTAAAAATTCCTCCAAAGCTTCAAGTTTACGAGTATCATCAATTACTTTACTATAAACCTGTGTTGGATTGCGCCCGTTCGGATCCATATCTTGCACGCCCGCCCAATGATATATGATATCGCGTAAAATAGCATCCCTTCCTTCTTGGGCATGAACGTTACTCACAGTTATATCTGTTATTTCGCCTGTTTCATACGGAAGCGTGATTTCCAAGTCTGTATTTTCTGTTTTGCTTTCCTGATTTGTCTCTGGTGTGATTGTATGGTTATAATCAAAATTGATATATTGTTCCACTAATGTACGCAACTCTCCGCTCTCGTCTTGCGCCATTGCCTCTCGCAAAGAACAGACTTTGCCGCTACCGCCAATTTCCGGCAGGAGAAAAATATCATCTGGAATAATAATCTGTTGCAAAGATTGGCTGTCAATAGTATCCCTTTCAAACCACACATCGTGGATTGAAATTTCTGAACCATCTTTTTTTCCGGTGCTTATTTGATTGTGCATATTCCCGTTTTCATCTGCAACTTGTTGCTGTTTATAGTTTAAGTTTATTTCTGTTATGCCTACGCTATCCAAACTTTTTAACTCATTAACGTCCGTATAGCCATTTTGATTTGCATCCTGCCATACTTTTACCTCATTCCAAGCTTTATCTTGGTTTGAAAAAATCCCATCACCGTTACTATCTAATTCTTTTAACGCTTCAAAACCATTTGCAGCTGTTTCGTTATTGCTTAATATTGTACTATTACCAAATAATTCCGTTCCATTATCAATCAGTCCATTTCCATTCAAATCGCGTACAAGCACGCCATCTTCGGCTGAAATCCACCCTGTTTTTTCCGCAAAACCATCGTTCTCGTGGTCAAAATACACACCGTCTGCAACGGAAGTCGTTCCAATAACGCCATCCCCATTTAAATCTACGACCAAAGGCGAACGTGTTGTTTCTGCTGTTTCAAAGTTCTCCTCTAATTCATCTCCAATTTCTCCAACATCGCCAACACCTGTATCGGGAGGAAGCGGAGTAGAAGGCCGACCAGAGCCAGTCCCTGTTCCAGGTTCTGGATCCGGTTTTTCTACAACGTCTTTTAAAATAACCTTATTGCCTGCTTCATATTCAAAAATCCGATCATTACCAATTTCGTATACTTTGCGCGCCCCACCGTTAATGCATACTATCTCCCGATACCACATGTCATATTCCATACCCCCTTATTTTTCTTCCAGTTCCAACCTAAATTAGCTATAATATTTATATTATTGGAATTATAAATATGAGTTATAGTGTTTTGATTTACATCTGAACCGAAGAATTTCTCAACAAAACCTATATAATCAGATGTTAATGTTTCAGTAGTTTCTTTCCCTTCTGAATCAATAAATACGTATTCTATGCTGTAATCACCAACAGGATCTTTAAAATACGAAGGAGCATTAAAAATTGTGGTTTGCTTACCCTTTATCATACCAATTAAACCTGCAAGGTGTCCCCCTAAAGAATGACCGGTGAGAGTTATATTTGAATATCCTTTACCTTCATGCGTGTTAATTGTTTCTACGACAGTATAATAATCATAAATTCCTGGAATTGATGTTGGAATTTTGAGATATCCTCCTTGTTCTGGTTTCCCTTCAACTATCTGGTTTATGATGGAGCCTTGAGCATTGGCTACCTGCATATAATAATTATATGCTTCAATAAATTGCTCCGTTGCCATACCTCTTTTACAGATATCATAGTCATCTCCATAATCAAACAATCCGCCAGGAAAATCATCAGTACCAGCGATGGCATAAACTACCTCATTTGTTCCTTTCTTCTGAAACCAACAAGCTTTAAATCCTGTCGAGATATCGCTATAACTATCAATAACTTCAAAATTTTGAGAAAGGAAATTTCGTTCTGCTACAGAAAATTCCTTATCATTAAGATTTGAAAAGTCATATCCGACATCGATTCCTTCATACACAGCTTTACTTAACAATGCCTTAATATAATCATCACTGGGATTAAAAGTTGCAATATCACTCATACGACTTCTCCTAAAATTGCATATAAAAAACTGTAGGATATTTTATTATCCTCTAAAATCGCTATAAAATTTCAACATAGTTATCTAAATATAAAGACAATTTAGGGTAACACTAAAAAAATATATATTAATATCCGTGTACCTCCTTATCCAATGATTTAATATAATTTGCATAATCCGATTCCTTGGCTCTAAATTGAGCTTTATATCCACCTAATATATTACCGAAGCTGCAATAACTGCTTGATAAACGTCTAAGCCAACGCTTTTCATATTTTTTATTCAAAATTTTTGAATGTAACGTTGCAATCTTTACTTTTTGCCCACCTTTTTCCATTTTCTCAATAGTGGCAATAAAACTGTCAATTATCTTTTGGTAATTTATATCTAGAGAATGTACATCTCGACAAAGAACAATATTTCCTTTTTCCAAAAGTTTATCAGTTATATCCGTATCTTGCAAAGTACAGCGAGTATACATAAAAATTGTATTATTTGTATCAGGAATTGTGTATTTAACCTTATCATGCCTATATTCTTTAAAAGTTCCGTATTTATTAATTACTTTTACATTAGGAACGAGTTTTCCATCTTCCTCATGAAAAAAACGCTTTGGCAGATAAATTGGATTATATTCAGCTTTAGAAGTTGTGAAAGGACAACTTAGCTGAAACCCTAAAGTGACAATTTTATCAAAAGCAACAAGAGAGAAAGGGATAGCCAAAAATATTATGAGATTGCGGACAGGGTTTGCCGACATTTTATTCCAAAGAATGAAAGCAATCAAAACCGGAAGAAAATATAAGACATCTAGCAATCCTGCGGTATAGCGATGTGATTTTACTGCAATAATATATAAAAATATCAAGAAAATAAGTAGTGGTATGAAAACTAAATTTCTTTTTTTGCTTTTATAATACATTGGCAATGCAAGCATAGAAACTATAAAAACAGCCCATAAAGCAAACCAAGCAAGAGCATCCCAAATCCCCGATACCGCTTCCCCTCCAACATATACAAAGATTTCCGGTAACGAAATGATAAACAATACCAGATAAGCAATCTTGAAAATGTTCAACACTTTTTGTTCAGGAGGAAATAACTTCTGTATAATCGATTTAATTCTACTCATTTTCAACTCCGAAAATTTTGATTCTATGCAACAAAACCTTTGCCGGGTGGGCGGCAAAGGTTTGATGATGTTTGAAAACATAATTTGAAATCTGAGAGGTGGCCAAAACGAACGAAACACCTGAAACAATGTCCGATGGAGGTAGTCCATGGGGATGGCCGTTAATTGGCCGTTCCGTATAATAGTCCATTCCAACCTCTCCTATTAAGAGTAACTTTGTTGTTAGTTTCACTCTATAATATTAATTATGCAAGGAAATTATTTTTTATTTTTTTCGTTCCATTAATGTTTTGTTAGATTTTCATTTTAAACTGTTGGCGGCACTTGCTTTGACTCTGTGGATAAAACTTTAGATTATACTTATGTAAGAAACTATTTATCAATAAGTGTAAATTTTTGCTTTATTTTTGGGCTTTCTCTCTTTATGATATTTTTCATTAAAGCTTTGCAACTGATTTGTGAGCAACCATGGGTAATACTTCTTTTCAAGACATTGACACCGGACTGGCCTGTTTTGCGATTATGGCGAATTTCTTTGAAAAGCCAATCTCTATTGACCAAATCAAACATAAATATGATCGGCAGAATTCACATTTTGAAGAATATGAACTGCTGCAATTGGCCAAGGAATTTTCTTTCAAAGCCCGCTTTGTCGAGACCAAGTGGGAGCGGTTGGACAAGACGGCGCTGCCGGCAATCGCCCAGAGCAAAGACAATACTTATTTTATTATCGGCAAAGTTGCTGAGAGTAAGGTTTTGATTCAAGACCCCGCCAAAGGCAACCACCCCGAGGTTTTGAGCAAAGAAGAATTTATGAACAGATGAAACGGCAGGCTCTTAATGATGACCTGCCGTGAGTTTATCAACGGCAAAAACCGCAAGTTTGACATTTCATGGTTTATTCCGGCGGTGGTGAAATATCGCAGGCTTTTCGGCGAAGTGCTGCTGGCATCGTTCTTTTTGCAGATGTTTGCGCTGATTACGCCTTTATTGTTTCAGGTGGTGATGGATAAGGTGTTGGTCAATCGCGGGCTTTCCACGCTTGATGTTTTGATGGTGGCTATGATTTCCATATCGCTGTTTGAAACGGTTTTGGGCGGTATCCGTACCTATACATTTTCCCACACGACCACAAGGGTTGATGTGGAGCTGAGCGCAAGTTTGTTTAAGCATCTCATCCGCCTGCCGTTGTCTTATTTCAGCGTGCGCCGTGTGGGGGATACGGTTGCAAGGGTGCACGAACTGGAAAATATCCGGAACTTTTTGACCGGCTCAACGCTGACGTTGGTGATTGATTTTTTCTTCACCGTCATCTTTTTTATCGTAATGTTTTTATATTCCAAAACCTTAACGCTGATTGTGCTGGCATCTTTGCCGATTTATGTGTTGCTGTCGCTGTTTTTTACGCCGATTTTGCGGGCAAGGATAGACGAGCGGTTTAAGAAAGGCGCGGAAAACCAATGCTTTTTGGTGGAAGCGGTTTCGGGTGTTGAAACGGTTAAATCTCTGGCGGTAGAGCCGCAGATGCAGCGTCGGTGGGAACAGCAGCTTGCCGCCTACGTCGGATCAACGTTCCGTGCCTCGCATATCAATAACATCGCAAGCCAGTTGGTGCAATTTGTACAAAAGGTGACGATGGTGCTGACGCTATGGATTGGCGCAACGTTGGTGATGAAGGGTGAGCTTTCGGTCGGGCAGCTGATTGCGTTTAATATGCTGGCAAGCCGCGTGTCGCAGCCTGTGTTACGCTTGGCGCAGTTATGGCAAAACTTTCAACAGACCAAGATTTCTATGGACAAGCTTGCGGATATTTTGAACAATCCGCCCGAAAACAACACCCAACTTTCCAAAGGCGCATTGCCGGCCATTCGCGGTGATGTAACATTTCAAAACATCTCGTTTCGCTACGCGACAGACGGACCGGAGATTTTGAAAAAAATGAGCTTTGACATTAAGGCGGGGCAGAAAATCGGGTTTGTCGGGCCGAGCGGTTCGGGCAAATCCACGGTAACAAAGCTTATTCAGCGGCTGTATATTCCTGAATCGGGCAAAGTTTTGATTGACGGAATTGATATTTCTACGGTGGATATTGCCTGGCTGCGGCGGCAAATCGGCGTTGTGCTGCAAGAAAACTATCTGTTTAACAAATCTGTACGCGAAAACATTGCGCTGACCAATCCTGCTATATCGCTTGAAAAAGTTATCGCGGCGGCAAAACTTGCGGGCGCACACGAATTTATTACCGATCTGCCGGATGGCTATGATACCATTATTGAAGAGCGCGGGGCATCTCTTTCAGGCGGACAGCGGCAGCGTATCGCTATTGCGCGGGCACTCGTCAACAATCCGCGGATTTTGATTTTTGACGAGGCGACTTCGGCGCTTGACTATGAGTCCGAACGGATTATCCAGCAAAATATGGCATCAATCTGTAAAGGGCGGACTGTGTTTATGATTGCACACAGGCTGTCTACGGTTCGGGAATGCGACAAGATTATCACCATTGAAAAAGGCGAAATTACCGAAACAGGAACACACGAGGAGCTTTTGAAACGCGGCGGGCGTTATGCGTACCTTTGGAACAGCCAGACTGCGCCGATTGTCCCTGATGAATTGGCGGCGGAGTAAATATATGCAAGAGTTATTAAAGAAATATATTGAGATTGCCAAACTGGCACTCCTGCAGGAGAAAGCACAGGCAGACAGCCCGCTTAAAGGGATGAACGAACACGAAAAAGAGTTTTTACCGGCGGTACTGGAAGTTACCGAAACGCCACCCTCACACGCGGCACGGTTACTCTCTTACGCTATTATGGCGATATTTGTCATCGCGCTTTTATGGGCGGTCTTCGGCAAGATTGATATTATCGCCACATCTGTCGGCAAACTGATGCCCGCTGCAAACATTAAAACCATACAGACACTAACTGACAGCGAGATTGAAGAAATTTACGTGGTTGAGGGGCAATATGTTAAAGAAGGGCAAGAGCTGATTAAATTTAACCAAACGGAAGTGACTGCCAACATTAACCGCATCAAAAACGAAATGAAAGCGCTTGAAATTGCCGTTGCGCGCTTGCAAGCACTGCTGACGGATAATCCCGAAGCAAATTTTAATTATGACGAGAATATTGACGAATATTTAGTTAAGATGCACAAAAACCTTTTAACCAGCCAAGTAAATGAGAAAAAAGCGCAAATTGAGGTCTTAAACGGGCAGATTGCGATGGCACTTAAGGAAAAAGATACGATTGGTGCAGATTTGGCACGTATTGAGCGCTTGCTCCCGAGTGTTGAGGAGCGTATTGAGAAAAAACGGGTTTTGGTGGAGAAAAACCTTTTGGCGCGTCTGACCTTTTTGGAACAAGAGGAGGAACTCATCAACCTGCAGGAACAGCGTAACGTGCAGACCAAGAAGATGGCGCAGAACGAGGAAAATATTGAGTTTTTGAAGAAAGAACTTCGGCAATATCTGGCTGAGTATGATAAAAACATTATACAAGAGCTGACCCAAAACCGCGAACAGCTTGCTTCTTACAAGCAGGAGCTCATAAAATATGAGGAAGCTCTGAAACGGACGATAGTCAAAGCACCGCTTGCTGGATATGTGCAACAGTTGGTGTATCACACCAAAGGCGGTGTGGTTGAGGGAGCAAAACCGATTATGAATATCGTTCCCGAAGACTATATGCTTGAGGCAGATGTCAAGATTTTGAACAAAGACATCGGTTTTGTACGCGCAGCACAAGAGGTTGAAATCAAAATCGACAGTTTCCCATTCACCAAATACGGCACGATTAAAGGCGAAGTCCGCCATATATCCGGCGATGCCATCCAAGACGAAAAATTGGGGCTAATATATGACGCAAGGCTGACACTTCATGACAATAAGATTAAAGCAGACGGGCGGCTTGTCCAACTCAAACCGGGAATGAGCATCACCGCGGAAATCAAAACCGGCAAACGCCGCGTGATTGAATACCTCCTCTCTCCTGTGATGAAATATATGGACGAGAGCTTAAGGGAGAGATAGAGATGAGTGAAAAGGCTAATCAGCAATCGGAACAGCAAATTAACCACTATAAATTTTGTACAGATGGAGCATTTCCTGCTACATATTATAAAGATGAAATCGCACGAATACAACGTATAGCGGAGAATGCTGATAATAAGATGATGGATGCTCTTATTGAATATTCTAAAACGGCTATTAGAGGTGCTTTTATACTTAATGGTGCTGCCGCAGTTGCTTTACTGGCTTTCGTAGCTGAACTTTTATCCAATAAACCGTATCTAATTTCTTATGCATATTGGTCATTATTTTTACTATGTTGTGGTGCTTTATGTGCAGTTATCAGTTCTGGATTTTCTTATCTTGCTCAAGAAGCCATTCAAAAGAGATTTTCCTTTCAATTGTCTGGTATTTTGTTTCAATATTTTATTTCATATTATGATGCAACATTACGTGAAGAAAAAGAACAATATGAAACAATGTATCCTTCCGGTAATTTTAATGAAGAAAAGGCAGGCTTAATACAGAGCAGATTAGATAAAATTGATGCATTAACATTAGAAAAGAAACAGGCTCTAAAAAATGAAGATAAATTTCAAAAAAAACAATATCGGTACACTGGTTTGAGTATTGGTTTGATTATTTGCAGTTATGTTCTTTTTTTATCTAGTATAATATTTGCAGGATGTACTTTTTTATAATATTTTTAATAAATAAAGCCATCTTAGGAGTTAAAAGCAGGTGGTGCGTTTTTGTACGGCATATAAAATTATAGCACTTCATTTGTTTTAAAAGCCGCACTCATACGCGAGATTTCAGCATTGCCGATGCCTAAATGTCGAGCGATGGTTTTCCATTCGGAAACGGCTGTGATTTGATGTTTGAGAATTTTATCTGCCTCTGATTTAGACAGTCCGAAATAATCTGCCACTGAAAGAGCCAAGTCAATAGAGGTTGCGCTGCTTGTTTCATCAATATTGAGTTGCAGATTGGATGTTCTGTCAATGCTGGGATTAACGTCATACAGTGGCGAAAGGCTCCAGCCATTTGGCTCTAATTTTAAAAAGCCGTGATTGCGCAAATGGTCATCCGTATTAGAAATTAGTATGGAAAACAACATTCTGCTCCAAAGTTCTTTTAGGTCTTCCTTAATATTAACGCCTTTAATGCGGATAATTTCTGCAATATCCAAATAACTATAATCTCCGCTTTCGCCGTCGTTGGCATTAAGCATACTCATTGCTGAAATAAACGGAATACGGCGATTTCCCATACGGTCAAACCGTTTGAGCAAAATAATAGATTTGCCAAGAGCTTTAGTCAATTTCCACTCCTGAACTTTTAAGCCGGCATTTTTTGCCAATGTCAGAGCGACAGCTTCCCACAATACATTATTGTTATTGTCGTCTTTTTTAGGAAACTTGGCTATGCAAAGATTTCCCTTTTTATCAATAACTGATGCTTTAGGTCTGGCGCCACCTAGAGAAGAACCGGGAATAAGGAGTTCTTTGATATCATTAAAAGACGCATCATCGTCTATGATTTTTTCAGATGCCGCCAACAACTTCGGCAAATCAACTAACGGCGGTATCGCTTTTTTATCTTTCGCGGTTAAAAAATCTCCGTCGGGCGTTTGTTTAAACCGTAAAGCTCCTTGACGGGAGAAATCATTAACCGCCAGCAAATAATCAAACTGGTTAAGCTGACGGCGCGGGCGGTTTTCTTGTTCGGCCTGTTTTTCCTCATTTCTTTTTATCAGCAGACGTCCCCAAGTATCCGGAGAACAATCTGACATTGAGGCAAAAATGCTTTTTTTGTTGTCAGTATGTCCTGTTCCTTCTGTCAAAGGCAGGTATGGTTCCAATTCAAAGTTGCGAGGAAATTTCAGCCAGCTTTCATCATACTTAAATGAAGCACTTTCTTTACCATTGTTAAAATATGACCACAAACGGCCAACCGGTATATCTTCGCCATCCAGATTAATATATACATACGTTAGAATTTCGGCCATTTTTTATTCCTTCTTTAAAACAATCCGCTTGGGAAGCTCTTCGCTGCCCAATGCCTGCCCGACAGAATCGAAAGCAATATCGGCAACGTCTTTCAACCGGTCTAACATTCCTAACACATAGAGAGCGGTGGCATAAAGCCCCATTGATACAGTCGGTTGCCCATCTTCAATAGATTTAAGGGTAACACGTGAAATACCAACACGTTCTGCCATAAGAGCTGCAGGAATACGCCGGCGCAGACGTGCTTCTTTTATATCTTTTCCGAGCTTTTTTAAAGCCTTTTTAACTGGGATGGGTGTTGTTAGTTTTTGTTTCATCTTTTAACTCTTATGTAAAATATATTTTACTCTAACAGCTTTAATGTATAATATATTTTACTTTATGTCAAGAAGATTCACTCTAATATCTATCTTTCTTTAGTATTCTACAAAATGTGAGAATTTATACCTACTTTGATGTGTATTATGTTAGCCAACACAGATAAACCATTGCTTAATCGTTTTTGCGCGACAATATTTGTTATATATTTCTTACCTTCTACGGCTTGTAATTACAGTCGGCGACATTCTGACACCAACTTATTAGATCCTCCCCTGACAGGTAGCCTACTAGTCTATTATGTTAAGTTTTTTAAGGGCTTTTGTTAACGTCATTTCAAGACCGGTATTCTTTATTTCATCAAAATAGATTACATTTCTAATGTATTTTAAATCGCAAAAAATAATCTCATCCGTTTTATCCGCATAATAATCCGGTTCATATATAACGTATCGTCCGGTTATGCAAGATAAGAGATTTATAAGCTTTTCATATTTATTCACATTCTGGGCAATCAAGAAGATAGCTTTTTCTCTATCATATTTTTCTATTGTCTCATTTACTTCTTTAACTTTTAGGCCTACCTTAGTCAAACGACGGGCTTTATCCAATAATTCCAGCATTTTCTTGAATATTGTATCCGCTTTTTGGTTTTCTTCATCAATATTTCTTTGTTTATTGTATACAGTTTTATTTGGTGTGTCGGATTGTTGGACTTTCTGCTTAATATTCATTTACTTTTTTTCCAATACTTCTATTTGTTTATGCAGTTTTTTTGCATTTTTATCGGTTACGACCTTTTTGCCGGTTTGGCTTTCCAGCTCTTTACGGGCTTTATTGGCGACTTCCCCGCCTGCGCGAGCGACTTTTTTGTGTTGAGCTAAACCTTTAGGATTTTGGCTCTGGGAAATTTCGGTTGCCGAAACTTCTGCAAGCATATTCAGCACCAGTTCCATATTAGTCATATTATCGCGCAGATTTTCCTTTTTTAGTCCTTTAAGTTGTTTGTATTCTTTGGTGGTCATTCCCGTCCACGCTTTGGTGATTTCATCGGTTAAAATCGCATATTCCAAACCTTTTTGAATGCCGCCTCTGTCCCACTCGTCTGTTAAGCCTTTGCGGATTTCAATAGATTTCAGGCGTTGATTTACCCACGCTTCGGAATATCCTTTTTTAAGATATGTTTCCAAAGCACGGTTGATTGTAATTTCGGGGTCTTCCATTTCATCAATACGCTCACGACCAACTTTAGCAAGCCACATCTTAAACGGTTCGGCCTTTGGGCTTGGAATGCTTTGTATCAGGCGCAAAAGCTGCTCAGTATCAGCTACATCGGTCAGACGCATTTTACCGTCTGGTGCTATCATTTTCAACTGGTTACAATTTGTAACCGTTTGATTACCTTCCTCGGAAAGCCTGTGTTTTAATACTTTCCAGTAATTTCTAGCTGCTTGATATTCGGAAGATGTTAATACTGCCACAACATCAACAATGGAAAAATACCATTTTTCTTGGTTTTCATCCCATTCCACACGGACTTTTTGCTCTTCAAATAATTTTATGGCGGTTTCTTTATCCATTTTTTAATCCTCAAGACATTTACTTGTTTTTTATTTTATCGATTTATCGCCCAAAAAGCAAGTATTTCACATATTTTGTACACGTTTTGTTTCTTATATTTTATAGCCGCAATATATTGCATTTTTATAATTTTCTGTTTTATTTATTCATTGCACTTCCAGTGGTAGCGCCACCTGAAACATATCCGTCGTATCGGTCCGGACAAAGGCGGTCACAGGGAAGTTTTGAAAGATTAGAAATGAGGTGCATTGCGCTGAGGTTTATCTATCTAATTTTCCATATGCAATTCATAACGGACTCGAACAAAAAACAAGACCGAACTTATCTTGTTGATTTTACATATTTATCTTATATTTTTTAAATGTTCACCTGTCTGGTGCCTATCGCCCACCATTAAAATAAAAATGCGCCCTAGCGGCGTTTTTTTTGTTTTAAATAATGATTTTGGACTCAAACCGAAAAGCAGGTTCCCGAAAAGCAGGTTCGACTGCCAGCGCAAGGCAGACGGAAGTATGCCGGTTGCCGACGGCAATGCGCGCCTGTGCGGCCAAACAAAGTGAAAGTCAGTCCTACACTACAGCCCTCATCAGTTTATGCAATATTTGCAAAAGTAATGGATTTCTTTGTGAACTATCTTTCGTCTGGTAAGGCCTGCTCTTTCAAACATCCCTGCTCATCGTCCCATTTCCAACAGTCGCTTCGGCAGATTTTTTGAACGGGGTCATAAATCTTCCCCGTTTCAAGGCAATCTACCCTACGGCGTTCAGTCACAATCTCATTAAGGTTATCATGCATATACCCATAAACAACAATGCAAATAACAAACGCACAATATGCTATAACTCGTATTTTAGAAAAAAAAGTCAAAACAAAGAAAAATAAACATGCTGTCATCACAGAATAGTATATATTCAAAATATCCCCTTCTGCATTATTGATGGCAGCATACTCAAAAGCAAAACCAAGCAACATTAGAAAAATAAAAAATAATTTCAGTAAGATGCTAAACACTGCATCTTCTTTTACCTGTGTTGCTTTTTCTGCCATCTTTTCCTCTTTTAGCTTCATTTCTTTCATTAATGTATGACTACGTTTCAAGTCTTTAACAGGAGCGGCAAGTCCGGCTCCTGTTTTCCCAAGTACAGGCTTGTAGTTTTTCAAATAATTATCAAGTTATTTTGCTGTTTTATCACCATATTTTGGCATATCTCTTCTCCTTATAAAATCAAACAAATTTATCATATTTAATATATGATAAATACTATATGAGAATAAATTTCACATTTCGCAACTGTAAGAGGAACGAAGAAATGCAAAAGCTGCCATTTTTAACTTAATAGCCCTAAGGACAAGATGTCAAATCGTGCTCAAAAAGCTTGTAATTGGCTGATTTCTGTATTTTAATATTTCTCAGATTAAATATGTTATAGGTAATGAGAAATGGCGATAAGATTTTGTATTTTTGATGTCGGGCAGGTTTGCTACCCTTATAGTTTACATCCTCTTAATTGTCTGATGCGGAAAATGTCTCTCCAAAAAGATGATTTTGATGCCAAAGCGGGAGTAAAATCATTTAATTATAATCCTTTTATGAAAGGTAACGTTGATTTTTCACAGTTTTGCAAAGAGTTATGTGCTCATTGCGGGGTTGGCTGTTCGACGGGTATTGAGGCTTTGATTGATGAGGCAATGCACAAAGGCGTTGGAGAAATTTATACCGAAACATTGGCAGTTATGGCAGAACTTCAATTAAAAGGGATTGAGGTTTGTCTGTTGTCTAATGCGCTGCCAAATTTATTTGATACAGCAAAGGGATTGGCGGCGGATGATAAAATTTTTGTGTCGTATGAGTTGGGGCTGCTAAAACCTGATGCAGAAATTTATAAACAGGTTCTAAGGTTATTGAAAGCTAAGCCGGAAGAGGTTGTTTTTATTGATGATAAATTGAAAAACGTTGAGGCGGCAAAATCAATCGGTATAAATGGAATTGTTTTTAACAAAGATACGATTGCTGAGGATGTGCGGCGGTTCGTGAATTGCTAGCCAAACCCTGCCATTTTCTCCCGGCTTGCGGAAGTTTTTTAACGGTGCGGGAAAGGTGTATGGAGGCATTTTAATCAAACACTCAGTCGTGTTTTTTTTAAAAATGAGATATATGTTGCCCAGATAAATGCAATAACAAGCGCAGCATAATATGCATATTCCAGACAAGAAAAGTAAACAAGGGCGATATCGTCAATCGGCGGTTTGTTATTGTATTGTCTTTGTGCGGAGATATAGCCGAAAATAAAACCGGCGACTGTTCCAAATAAAAATATAAGGTAGTCTACTGCGCCTAAAGCTTCAATGTAATGGGTAATTTTGCTAAATTTATTTTGCATAGGAGCGAATAAGGAAAAGTTTTTTTTCAATAAGATGATGACGAAAAAGATGATAAACAGAACAGACCAAATTTGATTTATTAATTGAGGAAGAGGGATATAGGAGATGATATGGTTAACACCGCCTAAAATTAAAAGGTTTGCAAGGGTTTTGTTCATATCTGTTCTCCTGTATTCTGACTGGTTCTGCTTTTTGCGTTTACAGGTTTCATCGTATGTTTGTTTGGCGATAAAACCATATTTTCCCGCATTAAACCCCGTATTCCACGCTTTTACCGGCTTTATTTGTCCTGCAGCATAATCCAAGGCAGCATTGCCCGTTTTTAGCGGATTTTCAACGTTTAACTTTTTTTTATACACATTAACAGCTTTTTTGGCAATCCCCCAAAAAGAACAATCCCCAACGCATTGTGTTTGCGTAGCCGCATTGTATTTGCGCAGTTTGTATAAGATGTTCGCCTGACCGGTATGTATTGTCCGCCATAGTTGGCAGCTCCTATCACGAAAGCTGTTTCTCTTTTTAAAAATCAAGCGCTTACCCCAGTTTGTATGTTGCAAATTTCAAAATCGTATTTTGGGAGAAACTTCCGAACCATTTTACTTATATTTCTTTATTTTCAAACGCTTAATATAGATTAAATCCGGCAGGCCTTGAGAAAAAAATATTGACTTTTTTCCGTTGTATGGTACTCCTTGACTACTTAAATTTATTTTGTATTAATTATTAATTTTTGTATATTTATGAAAAAAGGTAAAAAATCTGAACACTCAGCTGAACAGAAACAGGCGGAGCGCATTTACAGACGTATTATTAAAGGACTTGTCATCGCAGGTATTGCCTTGTTCTTTATACACTGGGGATATTCTCTTGGTGTGGTTTGCTTTATCCTTTGGTCTGCTTATTTCTATGAGCAAGGACGTATGGAATGGGTATGTGATGAATACGAACAGAATGGTTATCCAACGCAAGGACTATACCGAATGTATAGAAGTTGGAGAATTTTTGCTGTTTTATTAGCAGCAGCTTTGATTATAATTTATCTTAGCTTTAATTCATAAATTTCTGACCTGCCCCCGCCAAATGAAAAAGCCTCCGTTTTTTTGGAGGCTTTTTCTCGTTAAGGAAAATATTACTCGGTATCACCTTCCAACATTTTTTCAGTTATGCAGCCTTGTTCTTGGCTCCACTTAATGCAATCTTTGCGGCAGATTTTCTGCTCATTGTCCCACACTCCTTGTTGGCTGCTCAGACAATACCCTTCTTCATCAAACACCAAATAAAGAAAATAGCCGCAAACAAAAACACCGAAAAGTGCAAAAATATTCCAAACAAAGCGCACTATCCGCCAAATCCACTTTTTTAATTCAGTACTTTCCATTGATTCCCTTCACTCTAAAAGAATGACACCCATCTTTTGAACTGGTATATACACCACTTTTTGCTCGTTGTCTACCAATTTCATTTACCTTTCTGTCATGAATTTTATCTTTTGAAGCCGCAAGAGGAGATAAACCTTTCCAAACTTGGTTATAGTAGTAATCAAACTCTTCTTTCACATTGCCTGATTTTTCGGCAACTTTTTCACCAATTCTTCCTCTGGAAGCTGCCTCATAATTGGCTTTGCAATGAAAATAATCATCAGCATTTATTGTATTATCCCGCTTCATATCCCAATAATTTCTATTCATATCTCTAACTGCTTGCGCTGCTTGTTTCAGTTTTTCCTTTGTAGATTTTGAATCCCTCTGTCTTCTCCTTATAAAATCAAACACCTATCATATTTAATATATGATAAATACTATATGGGAATAAATTTCACATTTCGCAACTGTAAATTAAAAAAAATTTCCCCTATATAAACCACAGCGGACGCCGACAAAAATAATACCGAACATCTCATTGAATTTTATATATTTATTTTTTTAACTTCCATCAAATGGCGTTACCTCCCCCGCCAAATGAAAAAGCCTCCGTTTTTTGGAGGCTTTTTCGTGTTTTCACATATCTTTCGTCAGGTAAGGCCTACTCTTTCAAACACCCCAGTTCATCGTCCCATTTCCAACAGTCATCACGGCAGATTTTTTGAACGGGGTCGTACACCTTTCCACTATCCATACAGGCATCAATATCGTGCTGCTCTTTAATTTCCGGGACATATTTCCCCATCAGAATAAAAATGACCAGCGCCGTACCAAAAACAATATATGCAATTTTGCGATATTTCTGACAGTATGACAAGCCAAATGCTCCAAGAGCGACGATAACCACCGCTCCATACAAATAAAACCACAAAGGTGCCATCCCAAAGGTTATTGCCCAGCTAATACCCAACACCGCCATCATGCAAAAAAAGATTATCGCCTTTAGGATGTGTTTTATCACCAACAATAATTTTTTTTTCATATTTTCTCCTTATTTATATTTCGTATGGTGTGTCGGACAGGTTTTTTCTAATGTTTTACCTTGCAACGCTCCTCTCTGTCCTCTTAAATTTGCCCGGTAATCCCGTACACTGTCAGCGATGGGATATTTGTTGATAAATATATCTTTCATTTCTTTTCCTGCATCAATAATATTTGCGACACCTGCACCATATACGCCGCTGCGCTTTGTTGCTTCATAATTTGCTTTACAGTGGAAAAACGGATTACTTTCCTTTAGCTTCATTTCTTTCATTAATGTATGACTACATTTCAAGCCTTTAACAGGAGCGGCAAGTCCGGTTCTTGTTTTCCCAAGTACAGGCTTGTAGTTTTTCAAATAATTATCAAGTTATTTTGCTGTTTTATCACCATATTTTGGCATATCTCTTCTCCTTATAAAATTAAGCTTGTCTATCATATTTAATATATTATAAATACTATACAGAAATAAATTTCACATTTCGCAACTGTAAATTAAAAACAATTTCCCCTATATAAACCACAGCGGACGCCGACAAAAACAAAATAGCCGCTCGTTCTACTTTGTAACCTTGTGAAACACAGCTTTTCTCCCATAAAAAATATCACATTTTACAGCGGATTTTTTATTTTAATTGATTGCAAAATTAAAATAAAAATATATACTTCATTATATATTCGTATCCCCCAAAGCTGCCCGCGCTAACCGTCCGATTCGGCTTTCGGGAATTTGTTTTGAATTTGTTTCGCTTCGGCTGAAAGGACTGTCATGAAAAAATTTTTGCTTATCCTGCTTACAATCATCATTCTGCTTGCCGGAGGAATTTGCGGCTTGTATCTCAACCTTGAATCGATTGTCAAAGCCTCCGTTGCCAAATACGGCTCGCAGCTGACCGGTACCGAAGTCGCGCTCGATGGCTTCCGCCTGTCCCTGCGCAAAGGAGAAGCCGAATTGAAAGGCCTTCGCATCGCCAACCCCGAAGGATACCAGACGCCGCAGATACTGAGCCTCGGTTCCGTTTATGTCAGGCTGGATATGCGCTCGCTCTTAAAACCGGTCATTGTTGTCGAAGAAATCCGCATCGCCAACCCCGAAATTGCGTATGAACTGAAAAGCGTCGCCCATAACAACGTGTCCGACCTGCTGGCGGCAGTCAACAAAAACGCCGCAGCAGCAGCCAAACCCGCCGCTGACCAAACCGATGCCACACGGGCCGGCACCGCAAAGCCCGCCGTTTCCTCAGGCGGCTCCGCGAAATCAGCCACTTCCTCAGGCGGCAAAAAAGTCATCATCAACGCGCTTAACATAACCGGTGGCAAAGTCAGCCTCGGCGCCACGTTTGGCGGCAAAGGCGCCGCCGCTTCCGTTCCCCTGCCCGCCGTCACCCTGAAAGATATCGGCCGTGAAAAAGGCAGTCAAGGCAAAGGCATTATTGAAACCGCCTCTCTTATTCTGAAAAAAATCCTTGATACCGCTTACGATACTGCTGTCCGTCAGGGGCTGAACAGCCTGAAAGATATTGCCGGCGAAAGCGCCGACACTTTGAAAGGAACTGCCGAAAACCTGAAAAACAGCGCCAAAGGACTGCTGGGCGGCCTCTTGTAATTCCCTGTGCGCCAACACCGCAATCGCCTCTGCCGCCAATGCTCTCTGCCGCTAACGCCGCAATCGCCTCTGCCGCCCAAGCTCTCGGCCGTCCAGGCTCTCTGCCGCTAACACCGCAGACGCCTTTTGCAACCAATGCCCCATCTGCCGCCAACGCCGCATGCCAACAGCCCAAAGCCGTTCTCCTGTCGGCTCTAACTTATCAACGTCTCGCTTTCTGCCGTACGCCGGCCGCCTGTCCCTTTTGAGGATTAATCTCTTTCGTCGATAACAGCCCAAATACCGGGAACTGCCTCGCGCTCATACGGCCTGGTATCAAAAACCTGCACCTGGCAATCGCGTGAAACTGCCGTAAACGCGCGCCCGTCTTTTTTCAGCCGATAGCGTTTCACCCCGCGGCTGCAATCCTTGCATGCACTCGGACGGATGCAGACCGCCGACGTAAACAACGGCGGATATGCAAACACCGCCTGAACCGTTGGCACCAGAGCCTTCGCCGCCGTCTCCGCCATATTTTCCGCCGGGCTTTCCAACGCCAGCGTTGCCCACGCCGCGCCGATATCACGCAAGGCCGCGGTCGCATAATGGTTCATGACATAGATAAAGCTTCCCGCCCCGATTTGCACGCCTTCGTACTGCCTGAGCATCTCGAAAGCATAATAATTCTCGGCAACAAACTTCCTCGCCCCTGCATCATACAAACTCTGCACAACCGCGGCCAATCTCCCCGTATTGCGGCATATCTGCGGCAATACAAACCATGTTTCTGCCATATCGCACGCCTGCCAGTCCGTTTCAGCCGTTTCCAGCCCGATACGGAACAACCGCAATTTTTTAACCAGCCGTTCCGTCGCACACGTCGCCAAACAATTTCCCCCGGCATCCGGCTCTATATTTTCACATTCATTCACCGCCTCTACTCCGCCGGTTTTCACGGCCTGCCGTGATTCCGCCATCTGCACAGCCGCCTCTTCCTCCGCCATTTTCGCCGCTGCCGCCGCTTTATCCAACAGGCCGCGCCGCAATTCATTCAATACCGAAACCGGAACAAACCGCGCTTCGGAATTGGCAATATCCAATGCTGCCACGGTAAAGGCCGTACCTCCGGTTTTGGCAAACGCTTCCCGCACGGCAGCCTCCACTTTTGCCGTATCTTTCGCCGGCGGAAAATCCCCTCGCATAACGGCTGCCACTCCGGCAAACCTTTCAGCATTCGTCCCTGCACTACCGTCTGCGATACGCTCCGCCGTCCCCGCACAATCGTCTGCAATATGTTCCGCTGTCCCTGCACAGCCGTCTGCCCCACAACAGACCGCCCGCACCTCATCAGCGCCGATTTCCACCCGAACCGCCAGTTCCGCCCGATTGCGATAAGCGCCGGGTTTCGGCTTCTGATAAGCATATTTTCCTTTCACCGCCGAGGATGAAGCCAGATAAACCGGTGCGCCGGCTGCCAGATACGGATGCTCCTCCGGCAGTTCCAATTCCACATACTGCCCTGCCGCCGCCTCAATCGCCGGCTTTCCGTTGACAAACAGTGCCTTGACCCCGAACCCGAACGGTTTTTCGTCGCCTGCCGCGTCAATCTGCACGCCGTCATAACGAGCCACCGCATGCGAAGTCTTAAACCCCAGACGGTTTCTCCCGACGCGTTCCACTTTGCCGATAAGCAGCCCCCGGTGCCCGACAAAATGTGCGTCAACCACGTTTTTATCCTTGCCGTTAAAATGGAACCGGCACCATGGCCGCGAAAAAATCTGCCGGATGTCCTCCGCCTCTTTCAAGTCCTTTTTGCGCCCGTCGAGAATATGGCGATAATAGTTCGTAACCGCCGCAACATACAGCGGCGACTTTTTCCGCCCTTCAATTTTGAGCGACAGCGCCGGGATTTTCAAAACCGCCTCCTCCAACGCCAAATCTTTCATGGAAAACAAATGCGACCTTAAGCCGCCGCAACCTCCGGCCAGATCGTGCCAATCTGTTCCATCCGCGCCATAACCTTCAGTTTCTCCGCGCTGCCCTGTTCTCTCCTTATCGCTGTTCCCGGCCAGACTGTGCCGGTCCTCCCGCGCTCCTCTGTTATCGTTTTCTTCCTCCACTGCAAATTCCGCCCGGCACGGATAAACGCACCGCCCGCGGTTTGCGCTCTTGCCGTATTCCAGCGCCGAAAACAGGCACTGCCCGCTGTAAGAATAACACAGAGCCCCGTGCACGAATACTTCCAAATCCAAATCCGGCGCCGCTTCGGCCACCGCCTGAATCTCCCGCAGACTCAGCTCCCGCGCCAATACCACGCGTTTAAATCCGAGCCTTTGCAAAAACTTTGCCCCCTCGGCGTTATGCACCGCCATCTGCGTGCTTGCATGCAGTTCCACGCCCGGAAGCATTTTCTTCGCCAGATAAAATACCCCCAAATCCTGCACAATCAGCGCGTCAACCCGCGTCCGCCGCAACACCGCAAAAATCTCCGGCAGCTCGCGAGCCTCCGCCTCGGTCAAAACCGTATTCAGCGCCACAAATACCTTGCGCCCCAGCGTATGCGCATAAGCCGTAAATTCGTCAAGTTCCTCCGGCGTAAAATTCTCTGCTCCCGCCCGCGCCGAAAACTTTGTCAGCCCGAGATAAACCGCGTCGGCGCCGTAATGCAGCGCCGCATATCCTGCTTCAAGGCTGCCCGCCGGCGCCAAAAGTTCATGTCTCATGATAGTTTCCTTGTTTCTGCCGTATTGCGGCATATGCCGCCAAAGCGCTTTCGCCGTGCGCTTCCGTTTGCAAACGACCTTACGCCGCCCGCCCGTTTTTGTCAACAGAAAACATCGCCGTCCCGCTGCCGGAATTTCACCACGCCGCAGCCCGAACACCGCCGCACTCTCCCCTAAAGAGGGGAAATTTGCGATGGATAGAAGCGAATGTCTCCCGAGGAACACGAGTGTACTTTGGCGTACACGATGCAACGATGTGGAGCTCCATCCGGCCTGTTGCCCGCATCATGGTATAAATTTTGTGAGTGAACCGCAGGAGCCTGCCAAAGAGCGGGTGTGTACATAAAGGTACATGACCGCTCTGCCGAGCGGCCTCCTCCTGCGAACTCAATCGCAAAATTTTCCCCTTTAGTACTCGGAACCCAGCCCGAACGCCTCTTCGCTCTTATCGTCCAACATCGACCTGCCGTCGTCGCCGATAACCCTCTGCGTATTGTTAAAGTCAAAATCAGGCTTCAGCGCTTCGGTAATGACCACCCGGTCATCCAGCGTGGCCGGGCGTCCCGTCTTCGGGTTCACGCGGACGAAACGGATTCCTTTCGGCACGCGGAATTCGAGGTTCGGCTTGTCTTTCAGCGCCTCTTTCATAAAATCGTAAAACACCGGCAATGCCGCCGCCGCACCGGTTTCTACCCGTCCGAGCGTCCGCGGCTCGTCAAAGCCGATATACACGCCCGCGACCATATCCGGTGAAAAGCCGATAAACCACGCGTCCTTAGTGTCGTTCGTCGTACCGGTCTTGCCCGCCAGATTTTTGCCCAGCTGCGCCAGCCTTGCCCCGGTTCCGCGCTGTACCACGCCCTGCAAGATGGACACCATCTGATACGCCGTCAGCTCGTCCAATACCCGCTCGCGGTCATCGGTAATTTCCGGCACCGGCGCTGCCGGGTCAAAATGCGCCGCTTTGCAGCCGATACAGTGGCTGTCATTGTTTTTATACAAACTCTTGCCGTAACGGTCCTGAATCTGCTCAATCAGATACGGCGTAACCTTTTTCCCGCCGTTGACGAACACCGCATACGCCGTTATCATGTCGACCAAACGCGTGTCGTCCGCACCCAGCGACATCGAAAGCAGCTGCGGCAGGTTATCGTCCACGCCGAGGCGTTTCGCCATCGCCGCCACCTTGTCCATGCCGACGTCCTGTGCCAGCCGCACCGTCATCAGGTTCTTTGATTTTTCGATTCCCTGCCGCAGCGTCGTCAGCCCCGAAAACCCTTTGGAATAGTTGGAAGGCTTCCACAGCGGCAGCCCCGGCCCCTGGTCGAGCACAAACGGCGCGTCCAAAATTAAATCCGTCGGCGAATAGCCGAGTTCCAGCGCCGCCGCATAGACGACCGGCTTAAACGTCGACCCCGTCTGGCGGTAGGCCTGTGTCGCGCGGTTAAACTGCGATTTGGCAAACGAAAAGCCGCCGACCATCGCCAGCACCTTGCCGTTGTGCGGATCCATCACCACCATCGCCCCCTCGACGTTCGGCACCTGCCGCAGCTCAAACGCGCCGTTTTTGGCTTCCTCGACATAAATCACGTCGCCTTTCGCCAACACGTCGAACGCCTTTTTCGGCGCCTCGCTGACCCGCTGGTCTTTGAGCGCCTTGCGTGCCCACGCCAGACTCTTCAGCCCGATGGTTCCCTGTTTGCCGCTTTCGGTTTCAATCCTGGCTTCCGCGGCGCCTGCCGAAAGCACGACCGCCTTTTGCCAGCTTTTTTCCGCACCTGCCGGCAAAACCGTTTTTTTCAATGCGTCCTTATAGTCGCCGTTAAGGTCTATCCGTGCCGTTGCCCCGCGGAACCCGTGCCGCCGGTCATAATTGAGCAGTCCGCGCCGGAACACTTTGGTCGCCAGCTGCTGCAGCGCCGGGTCAATTGTCGTGCGCACCATCAGCCCGCCTTCAAACACCGCATCTTCGCCGAGGCTCTTGGAAATAACGCGCCGCACCTCGTCGCTGAAATACTCGCCGTCTTTCAGATATCCGAATTTCCGCTCCACCGTTACCAGCGGCTTTTTCTGCGCCGCCTCGGCCTCTTCCCTGCTCACGTACCCGTCTTCCGCCATACGCCCGATAACCCAGTTGCGCCGCGCAATCGCCGCGTCATAACGCTTTTTGGGATTGTAGTTGTTCGGCCCTTTCGGCAGCGCCGCCAGATAGGCGGTTTCTTCAAGCGTCAGCTCCGCCAGCGATTTGTTGAAATAATTGAGAGCCGCCGCCGCCACGCCGTATGCCCGATTGCCGAGGTAAATCTCGTTCAGATACAGCTCCAGAACGTGCTCTTTGGAAAATGCGTTGCTGATGCGGTACGCCAGAATGGCCTCCTTGATTTTGCGGATAAGCGACCGCTCCGAAGAAAGCAGAAAGTTTTTCGCCACCTGCTGCGTAATCGTCGACGCCCCGACCAGCCGTTTGCCTTTGGCATAATTGACAACATTCGTAAATACCGCGCGCGTAATCCCCAGCAGATCTATCCCCGGATGCGAATAAAAATGCTTGTCTTCGGCAGCGATAAAAGCCTGCTTGACCCGCTCGGGAATTTTATCCTCCGGCACGAAAATGCGCTTCTCTGCCGCATATTCCATCAGCACCTGCCCGTCGCCGGCATACAGGCGCGTCGTAACCGGCGGCTCGTATGTTGCCAGCTTCGTATAGTCGGGAATATCAAACCCGGCCGTTTTAAACCAAATAAAAATGCCCGCAAACAGCAACACTGCCATCAGCAGCCCGAAACTGACCAAATTCACCAAAAGCTTATACATTAAAACATCCGCAAAACAATAGAGTCGTCCTGAAAAATCTTTATAAATATACAGTCCGTTCCCCGCTTGGCAACCTCTATTTAAGCCTTATACCCATAATATTAAGCCCGCAACATTAAGCCCGCAACCTCCGCCGCACCGCAACCCCGACGCTGCGTTTTCTCCCCTTCTTTTTCTGCCCTTCCTCTCCCGTTCAGGCAAAACTAAAGCCCTCTCCATAGCAAGCAATCGCACTTGCTATGGTATCTTCCTCTTCCGTTCAGGCAAAACTAAAGCCCTCTCCAAAGAGAGGGCTTAAAACTGGTGCACTCGGCGGGGTTCGAACTCACAACCTTCTGATCCGTAGTCAGATGCTCTATCCAGTTGAGCTACGAGTGCGTCAACAGAGCTTTTAATAGCGCATTGTTTTTTTATTGTAAAGCATTTTTTTCATATTTTTGCACATTTTTTCATAACATATTAGATTGGCGTCAAAAAAATATTTTCTCTCCGCCGCCTTCGTTCCCGGCGCCGCCGTCCGTATCCGCCCCGAAACCGCCGCGCCGCATCAGGCTTTTTCCGCCTGCCCTCTCCCCAGAAAATATTCCAGCACCGCATTGCGCACCTGCCGCCGCTTTCCCTTATGCCGGAAAAACAGCGCGCAGACGTTGCTGACAAACCGGTATTTGCGGTATCTCCGGTACAGCCGCTCGATTTTTTCGCGCTCTTCGTCCCGCTCCGGCACAACGTGCGCCGCATCCACATAATCCCGGTACAGCCGCCGCCACTCGATATGCGTATAACAGCTGCGAAACGCATTCGGATGTACCGCCATGTCAAAAGTCGCTTTCGTCGGCCGCAGGTTAAACTGCTCAAACGTCAGGAATATGAAATCGGACGCGAAAAAACGCTCCGTCTGCGCCACGCCCGCTTCCCGGCAGTCGTTGTAAAAGCCGCACTCCGGTGCAAATCCGCCGCGTTTAAGACAGTTGATAAACAGATACTGTTCGGGCACATACTGGTACTGATGCCTGTCCTGCCGGTTCCAATAGGCCTGTTCCCGCGTCATCAGCGGAATGTCATAGAGCCGCAGCAAATCTTCCGTCCGCCCGAAAAACGCCAGATCCGACGGATGAAACGGAAACGGCATATCCGACCGCGGGTTGCGCGCAAAATAGCAGCAGGCAAGCAGCTTATGCCCGAATGCGCGGTATGCCTCGTCCGCCGCCGGAAAAGCGTCAAAATACCGCAGAAAACCATTGCCCGTCAGCAAAAAGTCGGAACGCAGCTTCAGGGCATACGGCGTCCGCACCTTTTTCAGCCCCGCTGCCGTATTGGCAATCTGGCGGTTAACGTTGTTGATTTTCTCTCCCGGACGTTCGGCATAGGCAAATCCGCCCGGATCCGGAACCGCCACAACCTCGTCGGCACCGACGTCCGGTATTGCAGTTTCCCTGCTTCCGGCACACGGCAACGACGCCCCGGCTCCGGCCTCTGCCGCCCCATACCTTTTCGCTCCGGCTCCTGCCTCTGCCGCTCCGCGCCCTTTCGCTCCGGCATCTGCGCCGCCATCCGGCACACCGCCCGGCACGCACGTCGCAAAGACCACCCGCGCCCCCGGCAGAAACCGCCGCACGCTCTCAACCGCCCGTACCGTAATCCCCTCATACACGGCTCCATGCACCACGACCGTAATGTCTGAAAATTTTATTTCCATCAAAGTTTCCGCCGCAAAAGAAAATTTCTCTTGCCATATTTGGCCAGATACCAGAATACCCGTATCGGAAGCGCCGCCCAGCGCAGCACCGGAAGGATTTTGCGCCCCGCACAGACAAACGGCGCGCCGAAATCTCTTCGCAGCGCTTTTAACGTATCTTTATACGCATACAGCTTCAGAATATCCTTGACTTTGTCATTATGCCGGTCAACATGCTCCGTATACTCGTTGCAAAAATGCCTGAACGAGAAAAAGCGATACTGCTGCTTGCGCTGCATTTTGTCGAACTTTGAAACGGCTCCCAGCATTTTTTGATCAAATATCAGGAAATTGGAAACAAAAAAACGATCCGTCAGTTCTTTCAGCCGGGGCGACGTCGCCAGATAATATTCCGGAACGGCCGCAGCCTTTCCTGCTTTTTCCAGCAGCGCAACCCACAAATACTGTTCTATGATATACCTGCTGGCGAAACGGCATGGATTAGGCTGCCCCGCGCCTCTGCAAAAGAAATCATACACGCCTTCGGGCATTGGCCGTCCGTCCCACAGCCTGAGCAAATCTTCCGTCAGCCCGAAATGGAAAAGGTCTGCCGGATGTTGCGCAAAGGCCAGATCCGGCGCATGCGGATTAACTGTCAGAGTCTTATGAATCAGTACCCTCTGCTCAAAAATTCTGCAATCCGCTTCATACATGTCAAAAAGCCGGTTGAATGTATTGTAATTTTTCAAAAAATCGCCGTTTTGCAATACAAAATCCGTCCGCCACCGCACCGCGTATTTTGTCCGGCACGCCTTCAGCCCGCGATTGACGGAATATTGCTGCAAATCGTAAGTATTAGGCGCTTTCCACGGACAGCTTTCCAAATGCGCCGAATATTCCGGTTCCATTTTCTTATTCAGTACCAGACGGTCATACAGCCCGTCAAGCCCGGAGAGGTCTTCCCCTTCCCATGTAGACAGGACAATTTCGGCTTCGGGAAAATACTTTCGTACCGAACGCAGCGACCTGGCCGTCGCATACCGCCCCTTGCCGATGATTTTTCCGGTACACACAAACGTAATGTCGCGCGGGCTGACGGTTTCCGTCTTCCTTCTTTGCAGGTTGCCGAATTCTTCGGGAAGGTACTGGTAGTAATATTCGCTGTACCCGCGCAGAAAATGCCCGTCCCAGAGTTTGCGATGCAGGATGTACGGATGCTCCCGCCCTTCCCTTGAATATGCATCGCCGGGATGCAGAATGGAATAGTCGATGACAAAATTCCATCGCGGCGAAAGCAGCTTCTTCTTATCGCCGATAACCGCATTCAAAACGTCCTGGTCGCACAGGGCGAGCGGCTGGTGTTCCAGCAAATACGCCACCAGTTTAGGAGAAATTTTATCTTTCCGCATCAGTTCCAAATTCATCAGCATCATTCCGGCGTTAAAATAATTTTCGGGGTGTTTCATTTTCAGATAATCCCGCGTATAAGACGCCCAGTCATACCCTTTCAGCCCTTCGACGTCGCGCAGCCAGACCGTATCTCTGTCGCTGATATGCTGCCGGACAAAACGATCCTGGACGCACCCGATATAACAATTGCCCGTATCCTCGTTAAAAAGCCTGGAAATGTCTCCCAGAACCACCATGTCCGCGTCTAACTGGATTATCTTCTTATATTCCTTCAAAACCTCCGGGATAAACAGCCTGTCAAATATTGCCGACGTCTTAATGTTTGTCGTCAGAAAACCCGCCGTCTTGTCGCGGATGTCGATAAATTTCACCCGTGCGTTGCCGTATCTGGAAATAACCTTTCGCAGAAGTTCCTTCGTTGCCTCTTTTATGCCGTTGTCAAAGACGATAAACTCATACGTATAGCTGCTGTCCGAGTTTGACAGGATGGAAACCATAACCGTCGCGGCATGCTTAACATAATTGTCATCAACCGAAAACGTTATCGGGATAATCTTTTCTTTCATAAATTTTCTCCTATTTTTGAGCATACTTGGTTAAGGCGTCAATAAACATCTCTCGGCCGAATTCCATCGGCGGATATTGACATCTTACACGGCTGACACGTTCATTTATGAAACGTTCGTCATCCCAAAAAGGCAGCCCGGCACGTTTCATAAACTCTGCAAAAATATCATATTTTTGAGCAAACGAACGATTAAACTGTCCATAATCAAGCCGCGAATAAATATCAAACAAATCTTCCGGTTCCGACATATGTACACACGGTATGCTAAAATATTCCGCCAATTCCATAACCCTCGAATCATGCCCGTCGATAAAAGCAGGAATCCCCGCCAGCAAAGACACGATATTGCCGTGGATGCGACCGCCTATGGAAAAATTAAACCCGCTGTTTTTTAAATCCTCATCCCATGCCAGATAATCGCCGTAAATTCGAAGCCGCTTCTGATTGTACAAAGTCGCAAAGAGGCCGTTGCGCAGATGCGGCAGCTCCATTCCCAGGGTCTGGGGAATTTCTTCTTGTCGCAGCAGCAGACGGTATAAGACGTCCTGATCCACAAAAACAGAATTTGGATATTGATGAAAGTAAACATGAAATCTCTCGTCAAACCAGAAATGTGTTCCGTTCAACACCGGCTTGAGCTCGCTTTGCACAATATCCTGCGGGACTATAACCAGATTGCGCCCGTTCATAAACAGGGACGGGCAGCCGGTTACCGTAAAGTCACTGTCCGAAAATCCAAGCTTTTTAACAACTTCCGCCGTAAAATAACCGCGCAGCGAAATCATGCCTCCTGTATCCAGTATACTCCCGATAAAGTCGCAGCCCTCCTGCCGGATGTCTTCAACAAAATCCGTATGATATAAATAATCGGATTGGGCTCCCACTCCGATAAAATGAAACGGCTTTTTAATTTTCTTAACCGCATGCGCCCAACGCCGCAGCCCATGCTCTTTGGCATAGGTTCCCAATACATTGGCCGGAAACGTAACCAACGCATCATATTTCTCGTTAATCCGATCCGCATCCTTAAGAAACTCGTCCGTTCGGGATAAAAACGTCGTGCACACATCCACGTCAACATACGGCGACAACATCACCTTCTGCATACCGAACTGAAAAACGTTATTGCCGCTGTTTCCCCCCATGCCGGCAAGCCCCTCAAATGACGGAAGCTTGTAATCATAAGGCTGCATCTGATCTTTATCAATACAAAGCAGCACTTTTTTCTTTCTCTGTTTTTTTTCAAATAAGTACATAACACCACCAATTAAATATTTCAGACTGCCGCAGTCAAGATATACCAAACGGCAAAAACAGTCTCTCTCCTACCTGTGCCATTCCACGCCATGCTTTAAAACCTTGGCGGGTACCCCCCCCTATAATACAATTTTTAGCTGTAAAAACCTTATTAACCACAGACGATGTGGCAATAACGCAATTGTCGGGAATTACCGTTCCTTTTAATATCATATTGCGCATACCCAGCCAGACATGGTTACCCAAAACAATATCTTTCGGAACATTAATTTGCTCGGTTTGGCCTTGTTGCGTAATTTTATGTCCGTCACCCGGGCGGAAAAAATTTTGTACCGAAAACATACAGTCGTTTCCTATTTTAATACAGACTCCGGGGGCTTCTCCCAAATAAAAAACCGTATGGCCGCAAGAAAAATTTTCCCCGATAATTAATTTGTTCCCCGGTTTCATCGGTGCATCAACAAAGACATCACAGATATTATAGCGGGTCTTCTGAATGACAATTTCCGCCCTGTCGCCTAATTTAAAACGGCAATTTATAAACTTTATGGGAGCGTGGAGTTCTACACGATTGTCATTACCGTAAAAAATAACAGTCAACCCTTCTATTTGAGGATTATATTCCTCATGGCCGTCTTCATGAATTAAAACAAATCTGTTGTTCTTGCCAAAGTCCTGTATACTGTTTCTTGCCTTTTCCGCCGTTACCTGCTGAATTCTTTTTTTACGGCAAAGTTCTTCCTGTTCCAACAATTCTATTCTGGACAACAGGTCTGTTCTATTGTCATTCCCGCTTTTTTTCTCTTTCAGTGTATCTTCCAGAACTGCCACCCGGCGCCGCAGCAGCTCCGTTGCATCCGGCTGCCGGTAACGCCGGCGGAAAGCTTTTCGCCTCTCCCGGTTCGGAATAAAACACGCCGCCGTATGCACTAAAAAGTTTCTTATCCTCATTTGCTCAATCCCCTTTTTGTCATTCATATCCCAAATATATTCGCGCCCGGATTACCGCTGTATTCGCGCCCGGATTACCGCTGTATTCGCGTTCGTCTTACCGCTGTACCGCCGGCCATTTGCGCCTGTATATCCTGCCGACATTTGCGCCCCGCTCATTATGCCGCTGTCGCCGCCTGGCGTTCGTGTCCCCAATATCTCCCCGTTCATCTCTCCAGATACTCCCTGAGCTGCCGCGGCGTGCCGACGCAGGCGAAAGCGTCCGCCGCAATGTCGTAAACCCCGGTTTTCAGCCCCAGCCGCACCGCATGGTTATAAACGTTGCTCATGTAATATTCGTTTTTTGCCTTGTCGCCGTAAATCATCATATTGATGGCGGCGCGCACAAAATCCGCCCCCCGCGCAAACATATACGCCCCGGCGATGGCGTGGCGCGAGATGGCTTCTTTCTCGCGCGTCCGCACCACCACGCCCTCCGCGTCCGTTTCCGCGTACGAAAAACAGCTCTCGTCCGACGCAAACGTCAGCAGGCTGCCGTCCAGCCTCCGCGCCAGGCAGTCTTCGGCAAACCCCGCAAACACCTCCCGCGTGAAAATGTTATCGCTGTCGGCAAAGATGACCGGCAGATTGTTGTTGATGATCTCAAACGCCGCCAGCGCCGTGCAGCACGCGCCCTGCGTCAGCTTTTCCACCGTAACGAACGCCGTGCGGTAGCGCTCCGACAGCCTCTCCAGTTCCGCCCCGTTTTCCTCCCGGAAGCGCTCCTGAATAATCAGCGTATAATGCGCATCGGGCAGGCTGACCCCGTCCAGAACCCGCTCAATCATCATCTTGCCGTTGACGTCGATAAAAGGCTTCGGCTTGTCAAACCCCTCTGCCTGAAAACGGGAGCCTGCCCCCGCCATCGGTATCACCACGTTAATCATTTCGCCTTAGCCTCCCTCATCAGCATATCTTCGGAAATCTCCGCCCAGTTGTCGGCAAACCGCACCGCCCGGTCGTCAATCGTGATGTCCGCATTGGGCTTGCCGAAAAAAATCTCGTCATATTCGATGCCGTTCTTCTCCAGCCATTCAAACGTCATCTTCCCGACGTTTTTCAGCGCCTTGCCGACGTTGTGCCCGGTCGAGCCCATATTGCGCGCGGTATTGATAATCACCGTGTGCCCCGCCGCCCTGAGCGCGCGGATTTTCTCCGCCGCTCCCGGCTTGGCCCTGACGTCGGCATACGTTTCCCCGTCTTTGCGGATGTCGCAGATTGTCCCGTCCAAATCAATGCAGATGCGTAATTTCCTCTGTTCCGTCATATCGCTTGCTCCCCGTATAAAACCTCGTTAAGTTTCCGTACCGCCGTCAGGTAAAAGGCCCTCTGCCGGTTCGTATCGTCGCCGTGCAGCGGTATCATCGTCAGAAACAGCAGCCCCTCAATCAGCTTGATGTCCCGGCTGTCGTATCCGTATTCGACTGCCAGTTCGTCAAAAAACGGCTCCAGCTTCTCCGCCACAATCGGCGACGAAATCTGAAATTCATAATCGTCCCGCCCATTCTGCTCCAGCCGGTACAGCCCCGCAACGATAAAATCGTAATGCCCGACGATACTGTGGCGCAACTTGGCAATGTCGTACCGCGGGTCGCCGTAAATCGTCTGCGTCCTGAACCGCCCGCGCGGGTCCACGAGCTTGAAGATATAATGCATCGGGTCAAACAGAATGTTGGAAAAGCAGTAGTCGCCGTGCACGATGGTGCGCTTTCCGTATTCGGCAAGCCGTGCCAGCGCCGCCGCCAGGTCTTCCTTAAATTCGGGATAATTGCGGTAGTGCGTGCTGTTGATTGTCAGATAGCGGCTCTGCATCATCTCCGCAATGCGCGGATATTTTGCCGCAATTTCCGCCAGCCGCTGTTCGGTCTTGACGATGTAGATTTCCTCCAGTTCGCCGCGGTCGGGTGCCTCGGTGTATTTTTCAAACACCTTATGCACTTTCAGCAGCGCCTCGATGATGTTATACCAGTCTTCCAGGTTGTTGGAACCGTAAATAAAGGTCTCTGCCAGATTCGCATAGCCGTAAAGTTCCATCTCCACCCGCGCAAACTCGCCATCTTCGCTGACGTCAAACACCCGCGGCGCATAGCACGAAATCTCTTTAGGCAGGCTTTGGTACCAGTTCGCCTCGTCCAACAGCTTCTGCTTCTTTTTGGAAATTTTCGTAATCGTCCCGCGCACCGCGTCTACCGCCAGATTGTTGAACTCGCGCGCCGAAAACAGCCCCAGCCGCGCCTGCACCGCCCCGCTGATATGCCCGAAGTCGAACCAGTTTCGCGTCGTCTTGATTAAAATCGGCACCTGCCGGTTATAGTTGAGAAACACGTTGATAATGCTCGGTTGCTCCGCCCGCAGCTCCTCAAACACCAGCCGCTTCAGCAGCCGCGTGTCCGAAAACTTGTAATACCCGGCCAGCGCCTCTTTCCCCGTTACCGAAATGTCGCGTTCTTTGTTGTAAATGCGCAGCAGATGCCCGTTTTCATCTTTGGTCGCCAGGCACCATTGTTTTGAAGTCTTGATGTTCGGCGACGCCAGAAACACGTCCGCCTCTTCGGGAAACGGCTCGTTAATCAGCGTATCGCCGAGGATAATCTGCGTCGGCATATCGTCGTTGCAGCTGCCCAGCATCGAAACCAGCGCCGTCGCCGCATCGTCATCTCCGCCGACGAAAATCTGCCTGACGCCAGGATAACTGTAGCCCAGAAACCGGCTGAGCCGCGTGTTGCTGGAACGCAGCACGATTTTGATGTCGCCCGCCCCGTTCTTCTTCGCCGCGTCAATGCACCAGTTGATGGCCGGCTTGCCGCGTATCGGCAGCAGCCCCGGGTCGGTAATCATGCCCGAAGAAATGTTTTTCGGGTTAAACTTCCCCGCTGCCAAAATAATCGTGTTAATATCGCCGCTGTTATCAATGCTCATGTTCTGTTCCTGTCATAAATTGCTTTGTTGGCCTGAAGTCCGATTTCTCCTCTGTCCGCTCCGGCAGCAACTTCCCTGCCCGTCCCGGCGGCAACTCCTCTGCCCGCTCCGGCACCAACTCCTCTGCCCGCTCCGGCACCACTCCCCCCGTTTTTCCCCGCTCCGGCTCTCCCGGCACCGTCCGTCCCGGTTCTCAGCCCCGCGTCCTCATTCTTCTTCAAATACAGATACAGCGTCGTCCTCCCCACGCCGAGCCGCCGCGCAATCTCCGCCTTGGCCAGCCCCTGCCGCAGCCCGTCAAAAATTTCCCTGTTCCGGCCGTCAAGGCTTGAAACCGCTGCCGTACCGAACGGCCGTCCGCGCTTTTTGCCCGTCCGTTTAAGCTCATCCTGAATTCCTTTGTTCCTGATAGATAAAACCGCTTTATAAAGCTGAAGGCATATCTCCGCTGCCCGGTCAAACGTCTGCGGAAAAAGCGCGTCAATCCGCAGCCCCTCCTTAACGCAGTACAGGCTGATGCCCTGCCGCGCCGCCAGGCTCACTGCCTGCAGGGCTTCCTCGTAACGGCTGCCGAGCGCCGCCGCATCGGCGACAATCATCGTATCTCCTCTCCCTGGCCGCCCGGCGGCTTTCTCCGGCCTCATTCCGCCCGTGCGCCCCGGCCGTCCCGCCGCTTTCTCGGGCCTTTCCCCAGCATAATTCCCGGCCATGGCCTCCCCGATGTTCGCGCCCGTCTGCTCCCCGCACGGAACCAGACCGTACGCTTCTGCAAACGCCCGGATTTTCTCCCTGTCCGCTTCTTCCCGTCCGTTTCTCACAAACGCAAATTCCATCGCCCGGCACTCTCCGTAAACCACCGTTTATGAAGACAGTCCTCGGCAATCTTTTCCATTTACATCGTTTTAGCCACAAAAACGATGAATTACGATAAAATTCTTGACTTTGCCTAAGATGTTTATATAATGGCCGCAGATATACAATTTAAACGGTGGTTTATTGTATAGTCCCGCTCCTTCCGGTTTAATTCAGAAAACATAAAGGAATGGCTATATGATATACGGATACATTCGCGTCAGCACCGACCGCCAAAACACGGCAAACCAACGCCACGAAATCGAAAAATTCGCCGCTTTTTCGTCCCTACAGATTGACCGCTGGGTCGAAGAAACCGTATCTACCCGCAAAGGTCTGCAGGAACGCCGGCTCGGCCGCCTGCTTGGCCGCCTGCAAAAGGGGGACATCCTGATTGCAACCGAACTGTCGCGTCTGGGGCGCAATATGCTGGAGGTCATGGGCATATTGCAGCATTGCCTGGAAAAAGACTGCCAGATATGGACGCTGAAAGAAAACTACCGCCTCGGCGCAGACATTCAGAGCAAAGTCCTCGCTTTCGCCTTTTCCCTCGCCGGAGAAATCGAACGCCAGCTGATTTCGGAACGCACCCGCAATTCGCTCCAGCGCCTACGCGACGAAGGGCGCCGCCTCGGCCGCCCCTACGGTACCGCGCGCTGCAAACTGCAAAAGCAGCACGGCCGGATTATGGCGCTGCTGCAAAACAATGTCTCCAAAGCCGAAATCGCGCGCCTTATGGGCTGTACCTGGAGCACGCTGCACCGCTATCTTAAAACCTGCCTCGAAACGCCCCAAACCTGACACAGGTATCACCCGGCTCAGATTCCCGCCGCTGCCCGCAATCCCCGCCGCCGTTGCCTCCGGCTTCCGCCTCTGCCGCCCCGAGCCCTTCCGTTCCGGCATCTGCCTCCCCATCCCCTTTCGCTCCGACATCTGCCGCCCCGGTTCCTGCCCTCCAGAAAAATTCCCGTGTACAACCCGCGCATTTTATTAGACAACCGCCGACAGGCTTTGTATGCTGGCGGCGTTTCGGGTCAGTGCCTGCAGCCGGACGCTCCGTCTGCCGCTGCCGCCTGCGCCGAGCCGGAACCGGATTTCCAGGACAGAAACAAGGACTGACACTATGACTGATGACAATTTGATTTATGCCCCCTTCGCCGGGATTATACCCACCCCTTTTTATGCCGGAGAAGTCGCCGCGCCGCCGTATGACGTGCTGTCCTCAGCCGAAGCCAAGGTCCGTGCGCTGGGCAATGCATACAGCTTTTTGCATATTTCCAAAGCCGAGATAGATTTCCCCGGCGACGTTTCCCCGTATGAAGACCGGGTTTACGACCGCGCCGCCGACAACTTTCGCCGCTTGCTTGCGGAAGGCGTGCTCCAGCAGGTAGACAAACCCTGTTACTATATATACCAGATGGTCATGGGCTCCCATATCCAGACCGGGCTGGCAGTCGCCGCCTCGGTCAAAGCTTATGACGAAGGGCGGATTAAACGCCACGAGCTGACCCGCGTCGCCAAGGAAAACGACCGTGTGCGCCAGATTCGCACCGTCGGCGCCCAAACCGGCCCCGCCCTGCTCGTCAACCGCGAAATTCCCTCGGTCAAAGCCCTCTTAAAGCGTATCACGGAACAGGAAGCGCCATATCTGTCGGTCATCGCCGACCACGAAGTGCGCCACAGCCTGTGGATTGTTGACAATCCTGCCGACATCAGCCTGATAACCGAAGCGTTTGCCGCCCAAAATGAAGCCTACATCGCCGACGGGCACCACCGTTCCGCCGCCGCGGCAAGGCTTGCCGCCGAAGACGGCACCGAAGACAGCGCCCGTTTTCTCGCCGTCGCATTCTTTGCCGATGAAATGCGGATATGGGATTACAACCGTTTTGTACACGACCTGAACGGCATGAACCCGCGCGAATTTATCCGTGCCCTGACGCACGAATTCGTCCTCACCCCGTCCGAGCGTAAAAAGCCGTCGCACAAAGGGCAGTTTATGCTGTACCTGAACGGGCAGTGGCAGGAAATGGCCTACAAAGGCGCCCCGCTCGGCAGCGACCCCGTATCCAAACTGGACGTCAGTATTTTAAGCGAAAAGGTGTTAAACCAAATTCTCGGCATAACCGACCTGCGCAGCGACGAACGTATTGAGTTTGTCGGCGGCATCCGCGGCGCGGAAGAAATCGAACGCCTCGTCAACGCCCGCCCCGGCAGCGTCGGCTTTATGGTATATCCGACCTCGGTGGATGAGCTGATTGCCGTTGCCGACCAAAAGATGCTGATGCCGCCGAAATCGACCTGGTTTGAACCCAAGCTCGCCGACGGCATAATTTCCAAACCCAACGACGGTACGGCCGCAAAACCCGCCGCCGAAAAAGCGGCTCCCGGCGCAGCCTGAGGCTTAAACACACCGCCGTTGCCACAAAAGCACAAAACGCAAAACATAAACCACAAGGACGCAAAACATAAACCACAAGGACGCAAACCGCAAAACATAAGCCACAAAAACACAAGCAACAAGGACACCACCAACATGAGCAAACATCACATAAGCTGGGAAAATATTCAGGAATGGAGCGCCGACATCGCGCATAAAATCGCTGCCGACTGCCCCGACATCAACCACATGACGCTCGTCGCCGTTTCCCGCGGCGGCCTGATACCCGCGCAGCTGATAGCCTACCGCCTTAACATCCGCGATATCCGCGTCATGAAGCTGATTTCCTACGACAGCGACAACAAACGCGGCGAAACCAAAGACATCTCGACCGACCGCCTGTTTGACGGCAGCGACGTCTATTTCA
Source organism: Acetobacter sp. 46_36 (assembly GCA_001917135.1). Taxonomy (GTDB): domain Bacteria; phylum Pseudomonadota; class Alphaproteobacteria; order RF32; family CAG-239; genus CAG-267. The sequence goes on along the minus strand of MNTT01000013.1, from coordinate 290,738 downwards.
TTGACGACCTCGCTGATTCCGGCGAAACCGTGCGTTATCTGCGACGCCGTTTCCCCAATGCCCGCCAGTGCACGCTGATAACAAAAGACTGCTGCGCCGAACAGCCGGATTTGAGTGCCGTAACCCTCCCCGGCGACGCTTGGATTGTCTTTCCCTGGGACGTGGACTAACGCTGCCCTGCCCCGCCTCGCTGCCCCGTCCGTCCCGCTGCACGCTGCCCCGTCCGTCCCGCTGCACGCTGCCCCGTCCGTCCCGCTGCACGCTGCCCCGTCCGTCCCG
>MNTT01000013.1:276675-290430 GCA_001917135.1 Acetobacter sp. 46_36 | reverse complement strand
TCCGTCCCGCTGCACGCTGCCCCGTCCGTCCCGCTGCACGCTGCCCCGTCCGTCCCGCTGCACGCTGCCCCGTCCGTCCTGCTGCACGCTGCCCCGTCCGTCCTGCTGCACGCTGCCCCCGTCCGTCCCGCTGTTGCGTCCCCTCCCCTGTTGTTTCCGTCGCCGGCCTCATCTGCCCCTCTCTCAGTTTCCGCCGCCGGCTGCACTCTTATTTCCCATAATTACGGACATCAGCCCCTGATGCAAAAAAATCTTCCTCCGGGGGTTGACTTTTATTTTTTTCCTCTTAAATATGTAAAGCTTTTGAAATTATTATAAACTCTAAATATTATTTGGTTATGAAACATGTATTGAAAAACAAAAAGAAAACGGGAATCATTTTGAGTGTATTGTCCTTATTGCTGGCACCCGCTGCCTTTTGTACGGCGCATGGCGTACCGTTCTGGCAGGGACTGGCAGTCTGGGTCACGGTATATGCCGCCGGGGCTGTGGTTTTGTGGGGAAGAATAAAGCTCTCCCAAGCTTAAACAACTGGCATATACGGTTGCAATTCCCGGCATCTTGCCCCTGTTTTCTTTCGTAAAGAGCGCGTCAGTTCCTCAACCGGAAAGCGCGCCTTTTTTTATTTGCGCCTATGCCGCGCGAAGCCGCCTGCCGCCAGCCTCTTCTCCCTCCCGCCTCACAGGCCGCACCGCTCTTCCGGTCAACGCCGTATCATAAGCAGCACCGCCTCAGCCCCCGCCCCGCATCACGCGGCATTTTTTTGTCAAAAAAAACGCTTGCAATTTGCCGCAGGCTGTGTTATCCTCACACCGTTTTAGTTAATTTTATGTCTTATTTAAAAATCATTTTTTATGAAAATTATTAGAATTAATCCTCAGGCAGCCGATGGCGCCAAGGAGAAGATTGTACGCGTGTTAACCTTTGCCAACGGCAGTTACGCCCTGCATTTTGCCGACAAAAAAGGTCAGAGTTTCCTCGCATTGTATGACTGGCAGGGATATCTGATTAAAGAAAATGTCCGTGCCGAAAGCGCATACATTTTCAAAAACGGAAGTTACATTCTGCTTTACGAACCGACCAACAACGTGGCCGGTGCCGGCAAAGTCCGTTTTCGCCGCGAATACCGTATGTTCACGCGCAACGGAAGGCTTGTTTTTGACGACATTTCGAGTTTTGTACCGCTTGCCGGCGACTGGGTTGTTTTGTTGCAAAACGGCGTCAAAACCCTGTATGACGACAAGTACAACAGGATTGACGGCGGCACCCGCTACGACTTCGTCAAGTTCGACGGCGGTTATGCGCGCGTTACGGCCCGCGAAATTCCCGTCGGCGAAGCTGCGCCGCTGATGCCCGGAGACGCCGGAAAATGGCTTCCCTACAACACCCGCCTCAAAGCCCTCTATCGCGGCACGTCCGCCAAAACGGCCGGGCTGGCGTATGATTGGGAGCTGTTTGACGAACAGGGAAACGAGATGTATTCGGTTAACAACGGCCTCGCTGTTTTCGGCGGCGGCTATATGCTGACCCTTTACCACGACGGCAAAGTCTTTTTCCACTATCCTGACGGAGCCATGGGCGCAGAAACATCGCTGTATTCCGGAGCGCGCAAAAACATCGCCTGTCTGGTCAACCTGACTCTGACAAAGATGTCTCCCAAAGAATGCAACGGACAGACCGGCATGACATACCGTCTGAGCCGCGAAACCAAAAACAACGTGCCTTTGGCTTATCTGCTCAGGGGAATCAGCGACGTGTACGAATTTTCCAACGGAAATTTCAGTTGCGTCTGCGACGGCAAACTTTGCTTCTTTGAAGAAAACGCCGAGGAACCGCTGCTGACGCTGCCAACCGGCGAAAACGTCTGTTTCCTGCCCGACGGGCGGTACTGGAACATCGACGAGAAAACGCTGTGCAGCCAAAGCCACAAGGTTCTGCTGGAGCGCGTCGACGCTGTTGCCGACCTCGGCGAGTGGTACATTGTCAGCCAGAACGGCACCCACACGGTGTATGATTCTGACGGCAACCGCATCGCCGGAAAAGTTTGTTTCATCCGCAAAATCAACGGAATTCTGGTTCTGCGGCTTGAAAACGGCCAAATCGGCCTCGTGCACCGTTACGGAAAAGCGGTTCTCCCGCCGATGGACGAATGGCGCTATGTCTTTGAAGAGCGCGCATTCTGAAATCATCTGCCTGAAATTAAAAAAACGTCCGATAATCGGACGTTTTTTTATTGCCTCAACGCCGGCCGCCCGGCCATCTGCCGCCGGCAGTTCTTCCGCCGCCACGTGCCAGTCCGGCTCATCTGCCGTCTTTCATTCCCCGACGGTATAGTCCTCTTCATACGCCACGTTATGGCGGATACCGCGGTAATGGTTCAGTCCGAGTATCCTCCCGGCATAGTCGATATTCCCCTGCGAGCGGTAAAAGCCCATTGCTTCGCGTTTCTTTTCCGCCGCTGCCGAAATATCCAGATAATGCGTCGGCATCGCCATCGCGCCCCAGACTTCATAGTAAACCGGCACCGCCTTCACCGCGCTGTTTTCCCGGCGCAGGCGGCGGAAAAACGCCGACACGACAACATGGTCTTTATGGCTGTCCAGCCCGTGCGGCATAAACACATAGTCATACCCCGACAAATCCAGTTTTTGAAACAGGCGGTAAGCCTCAATCAGATTGCCGTCTTCCGCCCGCATAAACTGATAAAACCGCACGTCAAAAAACTGCATCACCTCTTCGAATTCAGCCTCGCGCACCCGCCGCACCTCATCGGGCTTGGAACGGTCGCCGCCCTTGGCGCCGTCGGTCAGAAGAATAACGTCGCACTGCGGCCCGTACAGCGCCAGCAGCCCGCCGCAGCCGATAGTTTCGTCGTCCGCATGCGGCGCCAAAATGCAGATTTTATCCGTCGGTTTAATCGCCAGCGGTTTCGGCTTAACCAGTTCCGGCAAATCATAACCATGCAATTTACTCTGAATCCAACGTCTTAATTTGCGCATCATACCTCCGTCCGTCTTTATTGCATTAATCTTCAGCACACACCGGCTTCTGCTCCCATGCCGCAGCAGGTTTGGCCCCATGCTCCCGCACAGATTTCCGCCCGCACCTCCGCAGCAGGTTTGCCCCGCGCGCCCGCACCGGTTTTCGTTCCGTATCTCCGCAGTAGCTTTCGCTCCGCGCGCCTGCACCGGTTTCCGTCCCGCACCTCCGCAGCGGCTTTCGCCCCGCACGCCCGCACCGGTTTTTGCTACTTCTGCTCAACCCTCTTAACCAATGCCCAGGCAACATAGTCCGACATCCTCTTATGCCAGACGAAACTTTCCCCTTCGCCGAGCGGCAGCGGCGCCTCGCGGCGTTTCTTGTATTTGCGCAGGATATACGATGCTCCGCCCCACCTGAGCGTCAGCTTGTTCAAAACTTTCCAGTCCGGGCGCCAGCTCGCCGAATAGCGGTGCACGGCATAAGCATCCTTGTTGTCGGTGCCGAAGTGGTCATAATCGTACACGAACGAATTGGGATAAAACTCTATCCGCCCCGACTTGACAAACGTTTCCTTCAGCCCGTATTTTTCAGTCAGCACGTCGGCAAAATACGCAGGGTTCGGCTTCAGATTAAAACTCCCGTCGGGATTAACAAACGCCAAATCGTCATAAACCGCCAGCAAGTCTTTGACCACGCCGTTGTGCGGCACCGCCCCGACCAGCGCCGGGTTCAGCCCCCGTGCCGACCCGCACTTCTGGCAGCCCATAAAATAGTCGTGCTCTAAAAACTCATCAAGCGGCTTAATCACCTCTTCATCGGTATCCATATAAATTCCGCCCTCGTGGTACAGCGCATACAAACGGACGTAATCCGACGCAAACGCATACTGTTTTGCCGCAATTGCCTCCCGAAAATAACGGTTGTCAAACTTGTCGATGCAGTCGTTGCCCCAACGCACGATTTCATATTCCGGCAGCACCTTGTGCCACGTTTCCATACATTTTTTCTCAATCTCGCCGAAATCTTTGTCGCCAAACCAGACGTAATGGATTTTCTTGGGTATCATGCTCATTCCTTTGCTGTCAGTTATTTCCCTTCTGCCCGTGCCGCGGCAGCAGCCAGTCCCCCAACCGCAACCACAGTTATGCCTCCGCGCTGCCATTGCCAACCCGTTCGACACCACATGTCCGCAATCGCACCCGGCACACAGCCAGAAGTCTATCCTCCCCGGCAAAAAAATCCATCACTTTCGTCCGCTTGTACACAACCCGCTTTTTCTGCATTTTTCCTCCCCGATAAAAAATTGCTTGCAAAAATATTTTTTATTGATTATGGTATGCGTCAGCGTCGGGGGTTTCCAATCCGCCGGCACGGTTTCGGGACTTAGCTCAGCCTGGTAGAGCGCTTGCTTTGGGAGCAAGATGCCGTTGGTTCGAATCCAATAGTCCCGACCAATACTAACAAGCCCTGCCCTTACGGCGGGGCTTTGTTATGTCCGAAAGGCCAGCTCGGGATTTGAAACGACGACCGTCAATACGCGGAACAACTATTGTCATTCCGGTTTCTTGGAATGTTTAGCCAGATGTCCCGGCCAACAGAAAACACCCGAATGCTATCGGGCGTTTCTTGCGTTTCCTCTCGTCCGGTCCCTCTGGCAGTCGTTCTCACGCCTCCCCCGCGGCGGACTGCCGACGTTCTATCCGTTCATAATGTGCGGTAAATCCGCGCCAGCACAAACTCCCGACATCAAGGCAGCGGTTTTCCAAATCCTTTTCCGCCCGGGCCGCATCAACAGTATCTTTCTCCCTGACGCCGTAAACCGTAAACACATTTATAAAATTATGCTGTACCTCAAAAGCGGTATAAACGGCAATACCGCCGTCCGCAACCGGAACATCTCCGTTTTCTGCTGGCTTGACCATGCATTTAAAAATTGCGCGGCTTGCTGCGAGAGGAACGCAGTCTGCCGTTGTCCCGCGTTCGTCCTCCATTTGCAGCAGCGGCTTTCCTGCATCGGCATTGACCCGGATTGTCATCTTGCCTTTAAATACGTCCCCCGTTCCCTGCCAGTCGGGTTCCCATTCCCCCGCCAGCATATCGGCCAACTGTCGGTGGGATTGTACAAACAGCCGCTTTTTCAGCTCTTCTTCTTGTTCCGGCGTAAAGCGGGAAACCTCTTCGTCAAAGTCCCGGGAAGAGGCCGTGCCGCCGACTATGGTCATCCGATTTTGCGTGCTGAGTTTCGGCGCTCTGCCGATAAGATAATCAAAGGCGCTTTTCGCCTGCGAATCAAGCAGCGATATGTCGGCACCATTGTCCAGCAGATACTTTGCCACCTCATACTGCCCTTCCTGCAGCGCATACATCAAAGCGGTGCGCTTCCCGTTGCGAATGCAGTCATCATCCGTATCATGGACGCAGTTCCCATCGTCCGTCCGATGATTTATATCGGCACCCGCGGCAAGCAAAATCCTGACACTTTCGAGATAGCCGTACTGTGCCGCCGTTTGCAGCGGCGTCTTGCCAAAATCGTTCGTTTCGTCGACGTTGGTTTGCTGCCTCTGCTGCCCCAGAGCGATAAGCCGGCGCAGATTTTCGGGATACGCGATGCTCAAATCCAGCAGTTTCATCGGCGAAACGTCGTCAGGAAGCCGCTTTTCTATCTCCGCCCACGGTGCCCCCGTCAGCAGAAGATAGTTCACGTTGTCCGGCGCAATTCGCTTAAAGTACTCCGATGACGGCGGGTTGAGAACATTCAGCGCCGCGCTTAACGCCCGTTCGGAGCTGACGCCGAACACGCCTGCATAATGCTCCTGCAACATATCGACAGCCTTTCGGTAGCCGATACCGTAATTCAAAACGCTGTTGAATTTTCTGAAATTGTAATACGACTGCACTGCCCATTCCGTATAGGGAAACGCCCGCCAGTCTTCCGCTTTTTCGTCAAAAGACGGCTGGTACTGAATATCCAGCGCATGGACATACGCCTTCGCATAATAAACAAAACGGATGCTGCCGCTGCAATTGGCCATTTTCTCCCGCTCGCTCATGTCAACATAGTCTCCCAAGTCGCGCGGGAAATCATATTTCCTGTCAACAGGACAGGTGGAAATCATGAGAGTCTGCGCCCCGTGCCCGCCTCCGGCAATGTCAAAATAATAAATCAGGCCGTGCTTTTTGGCCAGGTCGCAAGGCAAGATGACCCACATCGGATCCTCTGCATCCATCCAGTAAGGAACGGCCTTGAGCAGACACGTCATGTCGGCATAACATTTTTGAAAATCGCCTTGTATAAGCTTGTCATATTCTTCTTTCCGCCACGCCGCCTGCCAGTTGTCGCCCGCCAGATATTCCGCCGTTTCGTTATGCGCCGCCGCTGCCATTTCCCGGTATTCCGGCGAAGAAATCTTTTCCGGCTTGTAAAGCTGCCACAAAATCAGCAGCTGATACCTCTGCGCCAGCGTCCGCACCGGGATTTTCTCCAGATATTCCAGATAATACTCCGGATCATAATACATAATCAGCCACGGATCCAGCTCGTTTTCAGGCGCGTATGCCGGCTCGCGCCTGACATATTCCGGAATATTTAAGGGCAAAGTCGGATGCTCGTATTCCCGGATGTATTCAGGATTAACCCGGCGCGCTATGGAGAACCCTTTTGCCGTTTTCTCCCCGTCGCCGGCATTCTCCTGCGCCCATGCCGAAACGCCGCCCCCGAGCAAAAACACCCAAACCCACAACAGTACAATTTTTTTCATCTCTGCCTCCGCCATTCACACCAGACGCCACCGGCCTGCCGCATATTTCCGTCACATTCGGACACATACGTTACTTCCGGATATATTCGCCGCTTATAAATTCTCTCCGAAACATACGCTGCTTATAAACCCTTTCCGAAACATACGCCGTCTGTCAGAGACAGATAACATACCCGTAAAAGCCCGTCAATAGATATTGCACCGTTATACTGTCAAAAAGATTTTGCAATTCCGGTTATTCGACCCTGTCCGTTCCCCAACGCCCGCCGAACGCCAAGCATATTTCTCTTGTAAAAAAATGCTGATAAAAAACGACCCTTTTATTTCTACAGTTTCCGCATTGTTTGGCTGCCTTTTCTTCGGTGGAAAACCGGCATTTCAAGATAGACGGGGACGGATTTTGACTGTAGAAATAAAAGGGTCGTTAAAAATCTACAGACAGAAAGGACGCAGAATGCCGGAAATCTCAATAATTATCCCATGTTACAAAGTGGAAAAATACTTACCGCGCTGCCTGGATTCCGTCCTCAGCCAGACTTTTTCCGACTTTGAGGCAATCTGTGTCAACGACGGCTCTCCCGACAGCTGCGGCGAAATTCTGGCAGACTACGCAGCAAAAGATTCCCGCATCAAAATCCTCACCCAGCAAAACCAGGGGCTTTCCATGGCTCGCAACAACGGCTTGAAACTGGCACGGGGAAATTTTATTTACTTCCTCGATTCCGATGACTTCATTCACCCTCAGCTTTTGGAAATAACCCACGCTCTGGCGCTGCAGCATCAGGCCGACATGGTCAGTTTCGCATATATTTATCATAAAAGCGGGGAGCAGCAACAGCAAACGCGCTATAATCCTGACGGCATTCCCGTAAAAGTTACTTCCGACCCGTTTTTCCATGGGACATCCAAAGGCAAAAAACACAAAATTTACTGCACGGCATGGACAAAGCTTTTCCGGAAGTCCCTGCTTCGGGGGACAGAGTTTATTCCGCACATTCAGTTTGAAGATTATCCCTATGTTTTTGCGCTCTTAGCCCAAAAGCCGCGCACCGTCATCATTGACGTACCGCTTTATTTTCAAACTGCAAATTCCGAATCTATCACGCAATCTGTCCCCAAACCGCAACAAATCAAAGACTACCGCCGCGGCATAGATTTTCTGTACGGCATTCTCCGCCAAGACGGTTTGCAGGCGGAATTCTCCGCCATGAAGACCCGCCTTATCCCCTCCCTCCTCAAACAACAGTTGGGGAGATGCAGACGGTCGCCGGCCCCCGTCAGGGAACAGATGTTCCGCACATTTGCCGCCGAATTGCAGGATCTGGAGCAAAAAGGGCTTCTGCAGCCCCGCGGCCATAAGCTGCCGAGATATTTAACCTATAAATATCTGATATGGAGATATAAGCATGAAATCTCACCCCAGCTTCCCGACGCCAAAGAGCCGCAGCGCCGAAACATATTCATAAAAATAAAAAAAAAGTCATCGTGCCGGAAAATTTATTTCTTGGGCATAAAAGTTTTCTCCGTACGATATACTGAAGATTGCATCCGCCGGGAATTATTCGGCCTGCCGCTGTTTAAAAGCAAAAAGGCGTACTATGCCGCTCCCGGCGGGATGAAACTGGACGCCCGCAATTTCCGTCCGCTGGATATAGATAACACGGCGCTGCTTAACGAATTGAAAAAAGCCGGCCGTTTCACCTATATTCCCAACCCCGGAAACCTCGGAGATATGCTCATTGGCGCAGCAACCCTGCAATTTTTCGCCCAAAACAATCTGCCCTGTACCCTGTTTGGCGAAAAAGGCTGTTCCGTCGCCGCCGGCGATACCGTTGTTTACGGCGGGGGCGGCGCATGGATTCCCGATTATGAAAAAAGTTACGTTAATATGCTCCCTCTTTTCGCCCGTGCTGCCAAAATTATCATTTTGCCCAGCAGTTTTTACCAATGCGGCAAGTTGCTGGAGATTCTGGATGAACGTTTCGTCGTGTTCTGCCGGGAAGAGCAGTCTTATAATTATCTGGTCAGCGCCCGGACAAAAGCAAAAATCATCTTGGACCACGATATGGCGCTGCGTCTGCAAAAGGACATTCTGACGCCCGACAGCCTGAATATCCCTTACTCCGATTTTTATATGGTTAATACAATTCGCCAAAATTACGCCCCCGGCAAAGATGTCGGCATTTTTCTGCGCAACGACTGCGAAAAAAAGCCGGGTGTCATCTGCCCTCAGGGCGATATTGACCTCTCGGCCATGGGCGGCGGCTCCGTCAAATCTTCCCGGGAACACATCGCCTTTTCGGCTATGCTCATGCTGAGCGTGGTTGACAGCGTGCAAACCGTCATCACCGACCGTCTGCACGTCGGCATTGCCGCAGCGCTGCTGGGAAAAGAAGTCTATTTGCTGGACAATTCATATCGCAAACTTTCCGAAGTTTACAAACATTCCCTGCAGTCGCTGAGCAACGTGCACATGTGCCGGACCTGGCCCGAAAACACCGCTGCGGGAAGCCCGGCAACAGATAACTTTGCAAAACTTGCTGCTCTCGCCCTAAAATAACAAATTGCTTTTCCCCTGCGCACCTCTGTACCTGCCCGGCTCTCCGTGCCGCACGTTTCGCCGCAACACAGCCCCTCCATTCCGCCGCTACACCGCACATAGCCCCACTCTCCCACAAGCACCTTTCCCCGCTCCCGCCCTGCGCTCATCTCTTTCCCTCGGCGACTTTTCCTGCGCCTTCCGCCTCCCCGCGCCTGTCCAGCCCCATATCCCCGCCTTCCGAAAATCGGGGAAAAGGCAGAAAAAATCCTTGCATTTTTCTGCCGTTATGCTAAATAAAGCCGCGATAAAATGATAATAACGGACAGCCGGCGGATGACTCCGGCGCTTTGTGTCGTGGTAAAAACGCCCGGCCCTGCCGCCCCTGCAAAGGGCTCCGGCAGACAAAAGCCCGCGTTTTCGGCTCTGCCGCTCCCGCAGGGAACACGGCGGACGAAAGCCTGCGTTTATCCGCAGCCGGAATTCGCCGCACCATAACGGATGCTGCGGAAGACGGCCGCACCCCGCAAAGCCCCGCCAAAGCCGGACTGCCCGACAACACAACTTAAACTCTAATTTAAGGATATTTAAATGTCAGATGTGAAAATGAAAATGATGGACGGGAACGAAGCGGCCGCTTCGGTTGCCCACCGCATGAACGAAGTCTGCGTTATCTACCCGATTACCCCGTCTTCTCCGATGGGCGAATGGGCGGATGCGTGGTCTGCGGCCAAACAGAAGAACCTCTGGGGCGTGGTTCCGGACGTGCAGGAAATGCAGTCCGAAGCCGGTGCCGCCGGCGCATGCCACGGCTCCCTGCAGGCCGGTTCTTTGACCACCACCTTTACGGCTTCTCAGGGTTTGCTCCTGATGATTCCGAATATGTACAAAATCGCCGGCGAACTTTCTCCGTTCGTCATGCATGTCGCCGCCCGTTCGCTCGCGTACCACGCGTTGTCGATTTTCGGCGACCACACTGACGTTATGAGCTGCCGCCAGACCGGTTTTGCGATGCTCTGCTCCAACTCGGTGCAGGAAGCGCACGACATGGCCGCGATTGCGCAGACTTCGACGCTGCGTTCGCGCGTTCCGTTCATGCACTTCTTTGACGGTTTCCGCACCTCGCACGAAATCAAGAAAATCAAACTGCTGTCTGACGACGACCTCCGCGCCATGCTCGAAGGCGTAGACTACCAGTTCAACGCCAAACACGCGCTGCGTCCGGAATCCCCGGTCATCCGCGGTACGGCGCAGAACCCGGACGTCTTCTTCCAGGGCCGCGAAGCTTCCAACAAATATTATGACGCCGTTCCCGGCATCGTTCAGGAAGAAATGGACAAGTTCGCCAAAATCTCCGGCCGCCAGTATCACATTGTTGAATACTACGGCGCGGCTGATGCCGAACAGGTTATCGTCATTATGGGCTCCGGCGCCGAAACCGTTCAGGAAACGATTGACTACCTGAACGCGCAGGGTCAGAAGCTCGGCGTTCTGAAAGTACATCTGTATCGTCCGTTCCCGGTCAAGGCATTTGTTGCCGCTCTGCCGAAATCGGCGAAAGTCGTTTCCGTACTTGACAGAACCAAAGAGTCCGGCGCAACCGGCGAACCGCTGTATCTGGACGTTGTCGCCACTTTGGCGCAGGCTGCCGCGGCAGGCGAAATCAGCATGCCGAAGATTCTGGGCGGCCGTTACGGTCTGTCTTCCAAAGAGTTCACGCCGGGCATGGTCAAGGCCGTGTTCGACAACGCCGTATCCGCCAACCCGGTTAACGGTTTCTCCGTCGGCGTAAACGATGACGTAACCCACAAATCTCTGGCTTATGACGACAGCATCGACACCGAGGGCAAGGACGTTGTCCGCGCCGTCTTCTTCGGTCTGGGTGCAGACGGTACCGTCGGCGCCAACAAGAACTCGATTAAGATTATCGCCGAAGACGCCGGCAAGTACGGCCAGGGCTACTTCGTCTATGACAGCCGCAAGTCCGGCTCGATGACGACGTCGCACCTGCGCTTCTCCGACAACCCGATTAAGTCCGCCTACCTGATTAACAAGGCTGACTTCGTTGCCTGCCACCAGTTCCAGTTTATGAACAAGGTGGACATCTTGGGCATCGCCAAACCGGGCGCAACCTTCCTGTTGAACGCGCCGTATGACGCAAACGAAGTCTGGAATCACCTGACTTATGAAGTTCAGAAGCAGATTATCGACAAGAAGCTGAAGTTCTACACCATCAACGCCGTAGAAGTTGCGCGCGAAACCGGCATGGGCCAGCGCATCAACACCATCATGCAGGCGTGCTTCTTCGCGATTTCCAACATTCTGCCGCGCGAACAGGCGATTGCGGAAATCAAGAACGCGATTAAGAAGACTTATTCCAAGAAGGGCGACGCGATTGTTCAGAAGAACTTTGCCGCGGTTGACGCTTCTCTGGCGCACATGCACGAAGTCGTTATTCCGGCGGAACCGACCTCGACGCTGCACACCGCTCTTCCGGTACCGGCCGACGCTCCTGAATTCATTCAGAAAGTAACCGGCGAAATCATTGCCGGCCGCGGCGAACAGCTGCCGGTATCCGCTTTTGCCGACGTTGTCGACGGCACCTGGCCGACCGGCACGACCCAGTACGAAAAGCGCTGCATCGCGACCGAAATCCCGGTATGGGATCCGGAAACCTGTATCCAGTGCGGCAAATGCTCTATCGTCTGCCCGCACGGCGTTATCCGTATGAAAGTGGCTTCTGACGAAGAACTCGCCAATGCTCCGGCAAGCCTGAAGCGCGCCGACTACAAAGGCAAAGAGTTCGCCGGCAAGAAGTTCATTCTGCAGATTTCGGCCGAAGACTGCACCGGCTGCGGTATTTGTACCTCGGCCTGCCCGGCAAAGAACAAAGCCGATCCGGAAAAGAAAGCTATCAATATGGATCATATCGAAAACCATATCGAAGCCGAAGTTGCCAACTGGAAGTTCTTTGAAACCCTGCCGTACGTAAAGCGTACCGACGTTGCGAAGAACCTGCCCAAGACCACACAGATGATTCAGCCGCTGTTTGAATTCTCCGGCGCCTGCGCGGGCTGCGGCGAAACCCCGTATGTTAAATTGCTGACCCAGCTGTTTGGCGACCGCATGGTTGTTGCCAACGCGACCGGCTGCTCTTCGATTTACTCCGGCAACCTGCCGACCACGCCATACACCAAGGACGAAAAGGGCCACGGTCCGGCTTGGGCGAACTCGCTGTTTGAAGACAACGCCGAATTCGGTCTCGGCATGCGCTTCTCGATTGACCAGCAGACCGCAACCGCCAAAGCTTTGCTTGAAGGCCTGAAGTCTGAACTGGGCGACATTGCCGAAAAGATTATGTCCAACCCGCAGAAGACGGACGCCGAAATCGACGCCCAGCGTGAAAACGTCAAGGCTCTGCGTGCCAGACTGGCCGGTATGAACAGCAAGGAAGCCAAAGAGCTCGACAACCTCGCCGATTACCTGATTAAGAAATCCGTCTGGATTTTGGGCGGCGACGGCTGGGCTTATGACATCGGCTTCGGCGGTCTTGACCACGCGATTGCGTCCGGCAAGAACGTCAACATCCTGGTAATGGATACCGGCGTTTACTCCAACACCGGCGGCCAGCAGTCCAAGGCAACCCCGATGGGCGCTTCGGCGAAGTTCGCTACCGCGGGTAAGGCTCTGCCGAAGAAAGATCTGGCAATGATTGCCATGTCTTACGGCAATGTCTATGTTGCTCAGGTTTCCATGGGCGCGAATGACATGCAGGTCATCAAGGCGATGAACGAAGCCGAAGCTTTTGACGGCCCGTCCATCATCATTGCTTACTCGCACTGTATCGCTCAGGGCTTCAACCTGATTGACGGTCTGACCCACCAGAAAGAAGCGGTAGATACCGGCTCATGGCCGCTGTACCGTTACAATCCGGACAACGTCAAGGAAGGCAAGGCGCCGCTGATGCTTGATTCCAAAGCGCCGAGCAAGCCTTTGAGCGACTATATGTCGAGCGAAACCCGCTTCCAGGTAGTCAAGAAGGCTAATCCGGAACGTTACGAAACGCTTTTGAACAAAGCGCAGGAAAACGTTAACGAAAAACGGAGCCTGCTGGAACATATGTCCCAGTACGTCTAAGATCAACGGGGCGGCGCACGCCGGAGAGAAAAACTCTTTCGTTGCAAACCCGCCCCGCTGACATACCAAAGCCGGCTTCACCGCCGACACCAAAGCCGTCTGCTCTCACGAACAGGCGGCTTTTTGAAATACAATAAACGCCCGCGTGATTTTATCGCGGGCGTTTCGATTGGTGAGAGTGTTTGGGGCTGTGCGAACATTTGTCCGGAAGAGTGCCTGGGACATAACAGACGCTTTGGCCAGGGTTGACGTTATGCGTTTTTATGCGCCAGCTCCCGTTGCAGGGTTTCATAAACGCGCTGCACCTTGTCAAATTTGACGGCGGCATCAGGCTGTTTG
>MNTT01000013.1:0-276590 GCA_001917135.1 Acetobacter sp. 46_36 | reverse complement strand
AACCGTTTGGCTCTCCTGATAAAAGCGCTGCTGTTCGTCAGCACTTTCCCTGTTTAATTCGTCGACGACCTGCGCAAACTCTTCCTGCCATTCCGTTGAGCGGTTTCTGATAAAACACCTACCACCGATAATCAAAACCAATGGAAAAGAAATAAGCGGCAGAATCGGCGGCCATAAACTTATTTTAAACTCACCACTGTAATGATGAACTTTATTGAACCATTTCAGATACCAGTCCCGCAAAAAACCCCAATCAGCAAAAGATTTTTTCAAAAACAAACTAGCTATTTCCGAGCTTTCCTTAGAAATACCGTTTTGCATAAAAAATGCTAGAACCGGGGCTATGTATATGAAAACAACTGTTACAACGACCGCAATGGTGAACATTATCGCAATCCACCAGACGGTGTTATCACATTCTTCCCTTTCCTGGCCTCTTTCTTGTACCATACTTTCCTACCTCAACAATACTCCGCATACTTCTGCTGACGTTTGCGGGAATCCATTTTTCTATGCACCACTCTGCCAAATACTGCCAAGATAAACAAGGCAAAAACGAGGATTGTTTCCATAAATGATATTTTAATAGTTATTAAATTGAGCTGATTATAGCATTATCCTGTTTTTTGTCAACTCTTTTGAGACCACGGCTATTGCAGTTCAAACATATCTTTGCCGATACCGTATAACAGACAGTGCCAATTGTCCGACAGTTCTTCAAAAGGGACTTCGCCTTCGTAAACATAGCCGCAAAGCTTGCATATCCAGCGTTTTTTGGCAGAAGACGGCGTCGACGGCTGAACTGCGGATGGAGAAGATGACACTGGCATTGCGGTTTGGGAGTTTTTACACGCGGCACTACCAACCGAACGTCCGGCACAAAGACCTCACCTCCCCGCGCCACACACCGTCGGCACAAAAGACTCCCCGCGCTCCATTCCTCTCTGCCCCCCTCTCCCGCCACACCGCTTCCCCTCTCGCCATCGCTCCCGAAAAATTTCCTCTTGCCAAGCAATGAAAACTGTGGTATAATAAAACCCTACAATATAAAAATATGTCTATTATTAAAAACGGTTTTCACAATTTCGGCCTTGAGGTTTATTCCTGAATCCCCTGATTTGTAATGTTTTTTTCATAATATGGCATAAACAACTTTATGAGATAACCACGAAACGGCAGTCCCTGCGGCGTCGTTTCACGAAGGATTAGGTACAGGACCGAACCTCGTTAAAAAAAAGAAAAAATTATGAAAACTTTAAAAATTACAGTTGCAAAAGTATGGAACGCTGTTGTCAATGCCATCAGTCTGCTTATCGGATTAACATTCCTGCTGGTCGGCTACATCGGTATCATATTCGGCTTCATTGGAATAATCCAGTTCGGCATACAACTGTGGCTCGCCCCCAGTCTTGTTATCTCCTGGATTATAACCGGAGTAATGTGGCTTCTCTTCGGTTTCACAATACGGATATTTTACACCTACGTTAAAGATATGTTTCGCGACATCAAAAATGACGAGCACATCGGAACCGATCTCACTAGAAAGCTACGCATCCAACTGTAAAAAACAGAAGATTACCGGCCTGGCCGATAGTTTTCTGATTATCAAAAGAAGGAGCGCCCGCAAGGCACTCCTTTTTTTATGACATCTGCCCCTCTCCCGCGCCACACACCCTACCCGCTCCTCATCTCTCCCGCCTCACCGCCCCATGCCTGTGGCACTGCCACACAAAGACCTCACCGCGCCACCTCTCTCTCCTCATCCGCCCCGTCGCTAGTGGCGCTGCCTCCCGCCGGAACTTTTCGCCATAAAAAGACAATAACTCTTTACAAACCGTTCCCGATATGGCACAATCACCGCCATAAGATAGTTTTTAAGGAGTGCCCGCCCATGGATAGCAACGCTGTTTGTCTGCACAATGCCACCGTCTACGCCGGTTTCTCGGTGATGAAAAATTGTGCCGTTTACATCAAAGACGGCAAAATTGCCGACGTTTATAACGAAAGGCGGTTCAAGCAAAAAAAGTTTTCGCCCCAGGTTCGCATCATAGATTTGATGGGCGCCAGCCTGCTCCCGGGGTTTATTGATACCCACATTCACGGCAGCGGCGGCTATTCCACCGACGACGCCTCGCCGGAAGCCATTTTGAAAATGTCCGAATTTCTGGCGGAAAACGGGGTAACCTCTTTCATTCCGACCATCAACGCCTCGCCTGAGCCTGAGCTGATGAAAAAAATGAAAGCAATTTTAAAAGCGATGGGCAAAGAAAAAGGCGCCAGGATTTTGGGAATGCATTTGGAGGGGCCGTTTCTCTCCCCCGAACGCATCGGCGGACAGTTGGCCGAAGGCTTATCTGCCGTCGATTTGGATTATATGAAGCGGATTGTCAAAGCCGGACAGGGAAAAATCATCAATATGACCGTCGCGCCCGAGCTCAAAAATATGCGCGAGCTGGCGCTCTATTGCATTAGTCAGGGAATTATCCTTCAGGCAGGGCACACCAATGCCTCCTACGAACAGATGATTGAGGGGATGCAAGTCAAGATTATGCACCTGACCCATATGTTTAACGCGATGCGCCCGCTGCACCACCGCGAACCCGGCGTGGTCGGCGCGGGGCTGATACATCAGGAGCTTTCCTGCGAATTCATCGGCGACGGGGTTCATACCAATCCGAAATTGATTACCCTTTTGATGCAGAGCAAGCCGATTGACAAACTGGTGATGATTACCGACGCTTTGAAATACGCTCATGCCACCCCGCCGGAAGATGCCGACTTTTACTTTGACAAGTGTTTCAAACGCAAAGCCGATGAAGTCATTATCGGTTCGGGAATTACGATGTACGACGGTTTTCGCAATCTGCTCGAATTTGGCGTGCGGGTCGAAGACGCCGTCAAGATGACGTCGGTTAATCCGGCGGAAATTATGAAGCAAAACGGCAAAGGGATGATTATCCCCGGGTTTGATGCCGATTTGCTGATAATGGACAAAGACTTTAATTTGATTGATACCGTGGTTGGCGGAAAATTTATACGGGAGAAAAAATAATGCGCGTGATTATCAAAAACAACTATGACGAATGTTCTTTATGGGCTGCCCATTATGTGGCGTATAAGATAAATGCCTTCCGCCCGACACCGGAAAAGCCCTTTGTGCTTGGGCTGCCGACCGGTTCCACCCCGCTCGGAATGTATCAGAGGCTGATAGAAATGGTCAAGGCGCAAGAGCTCTCGTTTGCAAACGTGGTTACGTTCAATATGGACGAATACATCGGCCTGCCGCCGGAACATCCCCAGAGCTATCATTATTTTATGCATGAAAACTTTTTCAAGCATATTGATATCCGCCCCGAAAACATCAATATCCTAAACGGAATGACCACGGACTTTGGCAAAGAATGCGCTGAGTATGAGGAAAAAATCCGCCGATACGGCAAAATCCATTTGTTTATCGGCGGCGTGGGAGAAGACGGACACATTGCCTTCAACGAGCCGGCATCGTCTCTGGCTTCCCGCACCAGGGTAAAAACGCTGACCCGGGATACGATTAAGGCCAATTCGCGCTTTTTTGACGGCGATGAGAGCCGGGTTCCGACCATGGCTTTGACCGTGGGCGTGGGAACGATTATGGACGCCGAAGAAGTTATGATTTTGGCAACCGGCCCCAAAAAAGCCCGCGCTGTGCACCATGCGATTGAATGCGGCATAAACCACATGTGGCCGGTAAGCATTTTGCAAATGCACCGTTACGGGATTATTGTCTGCGATGAACCGGCGGTCTGCGAGCTTAAGACCGATGTTGTCAATTATTTCAAAGATATTGAAAGCAGAATCGTCCCGTAAAAGCGCAACGCCCCTGCCGCTGCCCGCAACTGCCGCCATTCCACCGTAACACCCCGATACGTCGCCGCCGCTTCTCCTACAAATCAATTCTGAGCCAGGTAAACAGCACATTGCCGTCGTTTTTCACTCCCGGCACATACGTTGCGTTCAACGAAAAATTCCTGTACGTTACCGCCGCAATCGGCAACGGCAAAGGCACCGGAATATACGAATACTCGTGCCTCTGCGTCACGCCGAGCGTATAACCGTATCCCCAATGCCAGTTTTTCTCTTCGTCAATCGCTTTGTTGATGAGGTACGCATAACCGAACATCGTCTGCATATAATCGTTGGAATCCTTAAACGCAATCGCATACAGCCCGTGCCAGTTTTCGCCCTCGTAGCGCGTCAGCCCGAAGCCCAGCCCCCACGGCTCTTCGTTATATTTGTCGATATGCTCGTCATCATACGTCAGCCGGTTGTGCCAGACCCTGAGCGGCAGCATAACGTTCCATGTCCCCTCGTCGTAGGTCTGCCGCACGTCTTGCTTCAAACCGCTGAAATAGTCTTCAATCACCCCGGCGCGGGCTTTCTGCACTGTTCCCGCCGCCGTCATCGCCGCCAATAATAAGGCATAAAAAATCTTCTTCCGCATAGTCCGTAATAGTCCGTTCGTCATCATTGCAAATACAGCAAAATCTTAGCGGCTTTCTGCAAAAGTTAAATATTTTTTTACACTTTTGCCCTAGTTTTTACATATTCCGATAACCTTGAGACCAAAGGAAAGTTCTATGCGTATTTTTTCCGTCCGCCTCGCTGCGGCTCTTCTTCTGTCCCTTTCGCTTGCCGCCTGCCAGGCCTCCGGCACCGCCGGAAGTTCCCGCGGCGCCAATGCCAGCGTTTTCACCAACATTCTGACCCTGCAGTTTTAAACCGCCTCTGAAGATTAAACAGCCCGCCAAAGTATAAACCGCTCCGGCTTTATCCGTCTTAAATCTCCGACCGCTATAAGTTTTAAACCGTTTTTAGTTTAAGGAACCGCACCGCCATGATAGATTTGCACACCCACTCCACCGCCTCCGACGGCTTTCTTTCTCCGTCCGAACTCTTGCACGCCGCCGAAAAAATCGGGCTGGAAGCACTGGCGCTGACCGACCATGACGCCGTTTCAGGACTGGACGAGCTGCATGCGGCCGCCGCCAAAAACCGCAAAGTGGAAATCGTCAACGGCGCTGAACTTTCGGTATTTTATCCCGGCGCGGAAATGGAAATCCTCGCGCTGGACATTCCCGAAAAATCCCTGCCCGCGTTCCGCGAATATCAGCAAAACGAACTCGCGCGCCGCGACCAAATGGCGCACCGCCGCATCGAGCTGCTGCAAAATTTCGGCGTCGACATCACCTATGAAGAAGTCGCCCTGGACAAAGACGGCAACCCGCGCACGCAAATCCGCCGTCCGCATTTCACCGACGTCCTGCTCAAAAAAGGCTATATCCAAAACACCGAAGAAGCATACAAAGTCGTTTTCGCCCGCGGCGGCATCGCCTTTGTCGAAAACCGCCCCGCCCCCGCCGCGGAGATTATAGACTTCATCCGCAGCAACGGCGCCGCCGCGGTTATGGCGCACCCGATACACACCAAATTCAAGCCGGACATTCTCTACAACGTCGTCCGCGAGCTGCAACAGGCCGGCCTGAGCGGCATTGAGGTCTTTCACGCCTCGCAGCCCCGTGCCAACCGCCAGCTGTATCTGGACATCATCCGCGACCTTGGGTTGATAACCGCCGGCGGCTCGGACTTCCACGGCGGCACCGCCCACCCCGAAAACAAACTCGGCACCGGCCGCCGCCATAATCTCAATATGCCGTATATGGTCTTGGAACAGCTGCACGCCGCCGCCAACGCTCCCGCTGCCAACACCGCCGCCCCTCTTTCTTCTGCCTCTCCGGTTCCCCCGGCATCCTACTACGCCGAACTGGAAAAATACCTCTGACCCGCCGCCCTACGCCCCATATTCCCTGCCCTTCTCGCCTCTGCCCGCACCTCATCGCCCGCTCCGCCAGCTCATCGTTGCCTGTGCCGCCGGCACTGCCCGCACGTCACCGCCCTTTCCTCTCCCCCGCGGCAAAAAAAATGCCGCCCCGCTTGATTTTTTCCCGCCCGCACCCTACATAAACCGACAGGACACATCAAAAGGAGCTGACATGGAAATTGAATACATCTACCCCGACCCCAAAGACGACAGGGATTTAGACGCCCAACTCAAAAAAATGCAAAAGGAAAACACGCTCGGATGCCTGATAATGGGGCTGTTCCTGTTGGGCGGCCTGTTCATTTTCCTGACTCTGCTGCCGATATTGCTGATTATCCTCGGCTACTCGATTATCGTCCTTGCGGTTTATATCGTCTATAAAGCATGGCTGGAAGAACCGGTGCTGAACCTGATACAAAAGCTGAAATCACGCCGCAACGGCTGACGCCCGGCGCGCAGCCCGCCCCCCAATCCCTTTTCCCAAACAAAAAAACACCCGCCCCCAAAGGAGCAGGTGTTTCTTTACAAAACGCAGTACCGGCCGCATTCTTTAGCCGACACATACCGAACGCATTCTTTAACCGACACGTACCAGCCGCATTCTTTAGCCGAAGCGTCAGACAATCTCTAGAAGTCCGTCATCTTCTACGCCGCAGAACATAATCCCGTCGCCGAACTGCTGTATCGTTCCCGTCCACAGTTCCCGCGGCATTTTTCCGCCCTCCGGCGAGCCAAACGCATACAGGCTCAAAACGTCCCCCTTCTGCACCGCAAACAGGCTGCCGAGCAGAAAGATGTCGTCCGCGCCGGAAATCAGTTCTTTTCCGCCGTCGTCATGCATCGAACATTTGCCGTCTTTTCCCTGCAAAACGTAGCAGAGATGTTCCTCGTCAAAATCCATGCCGTAAATCGACTGCGCCACCAGCACATCGTCGCCGTCATACAGGCTGATAACCGTATCTTTGCCCGTATGGTCCGGCGTAGCCGTCACATACCAGCCGTTGGCAAAAGCCCTCGCTTCCGCAAGCCACATCTGCGCAACGCCGTTGTCGCCGCGGCACAGCATTCCGCTGAAACGTTCGCCGTCGCCGCAGAAATACCATCCGTTCGGATAGACGAAAATAGGATGTTCGCTTTCGTGCAGAAGTTCCGCCTCGGCGTTAAACAGCATCCACCGTTCTCCGCACATTGCCGTTACATAGCCGCACGCCGGTTCTTCGCCATAAGCACAGACGTTCTCCGCGGCTTTTCTGCCGTCGGGATAAAACAGCACGCCCGCTTTGTCGAACAGTGCCGCCGCATACATGCCGTTGGCAAAAACCTCATACCGATCGTATCCCGCCTGCACCAGTTTCCCGTCGGCGCGATACAATTCCGCATGCTCCCCGGCCAAAACCGTAAACATCTTGCCCGGTTTCAATTCCAGCAGTCCGTACGTACATTCATACACCGTACCGGCCGCCGTGTCATAAATGGCGGTTTTGTCTGCAAATGTCAGCACATAATAGTCCGCTGCATAAAACTGATACGAGATAATGCCTTCCGCCAGTTTGGTTCCGGCACGGTTAAACAAAACCAGACCGCCGCCGTCCTTTTCCTGTGTCAGGTAATACGCCCCGTCCGTCAGAACCGCCGCGGCAAAATAGCCGCTTGCCGCCAAACTCATATCCGGACGGTAAAGCGCCTTGATACCGCCGATAAGGGTTTCAACCCACCCGTTCGGGTAAAGCTTAATTTCCCCTTCCGTGTGCATCAGCCTTTTGCCGTCTGCCGCAAAAAGCGAAGAAACTTTCCCTTTTCGCAACAGATACGCGTTCCCTGCCGCCTCAGCCGCATCAAAATCTTCGGCTGCAAGCCGCCCGCTGCTGTCATACAAACCGGAACGCCCGTCTGCAAAAACACAGCTGTACCACCCGTTGGCAAAACCGACATACGCCGCAACGCCGTCGGCAATCTTTTCGCCGGACACCACATTGTAGAATGTCTTCGGCTTTTCACAAAGAATTCTTTCCATCTTAAAAAGTTTTTAGGATTAAGAAAATAAGTAAAATTCTCACTGCGATTTGCCTTATAATTCCATAAAAATAGCCTTATAATAAACAAAATCGTATAAAATAGGACTCTCTCTTACCACCCGCCCCTAAAAATTGCAAGCGTTATTTGCACCGCCGCTGCCCTCTTCCGTTGCCGGAGCAATTTTCCCCTTGCCAAGCAATGAAAACTGTGGTACAATGAAATTCTACAAAATACAAATATGTCAATTATTAGAAACGGTTTTCACAATTTCAGCTCTGAGGTTTACCCCTTAGCCCCCTGAGGTGCCGTTTTCATAATCTGACATAAACAACTTTATGAGAACCCCGAAACGGCAGTCCCTGCGGCGTCGTTTCACGAAGGATTAGGCTACAGGACCGAACCTCGTTAAAAAAAGCAAAAATTATGAAAACTTTAAGATTTACAGTTGCAAAAGTATGGAACGCAGTTGTCAATGCCCTCGGCCTGCTTATCGGATTGATATTCCCATTGAGCGGATGTCTCGGCATCATACTCTGTTTCATCGGGATACTGCAGTATGGCGTAAAATTATGGCTCGACCACAGCCATGTTGCCTACTGGATTATAACCGGAGTAATGTGGCTTATTTTCGGTTTTACGATACGGTTATTATTTTTGTGTACGAAAGATATGCTTAAGGACATCAAAAAGAAAAATCACTTCGGAGCCGATATTGCCCAGAACCTGAGTATCAAGCTGTAAAAAAAAAACAGAAAATTACCGGCCTGGCCGATAGTTTTCTGGTTATCAAAAGAAGGAGCGCCCGCAAGGCACTCCTTTTTTTATGGCTTATGCCGCCCGAACATTCCGTTCGCTATTTTTCGTCGTCTGCAAAATCATCGCCGTCGATGAACTCGTCGTCATCATCAAAATCGTCGTCTTCGTCGTCAAGCAGCTCGTCGTCCTCTTCGTCCGCCGTCTGCCCTTCAAGCAGCATCTGCTCGGCGATTTCCGACTTCTTGCGGCGGCCGCGGCGCTTCTTTGCCGGCGCCTTTTTCGACAGCGCGGAAATAACATAATTGCCGACAACCTTGTACAAATCCACCAGATGCCCGTTATACATATGGTCGCCTTCTTCAATCATTGCGAAATCGACGTCAACATGCCGCTGCGCATTGAGCCGGAGCGCCAGTTCCTCGACGATTTTCGGATCGCCGATATCGTCCATGCCGCCCTGCACCAGCAGCCCCGAAGTCGGGCACGGCGCCAGAAAGCCGAAATCCTTTTCGTTTGCCGGCGGCGACACCGCAACAAAATTGTTGATGTCCGGACGGCGCATCAGCAGCTGCAGCCCGATCCACGCCCCGAACGAATATCCCGCAATCCAGCACTGCCGCGCGTCGGGGTTCTGCGCCTGCAGCCAGTCCAGCGCAATCGTCGCGTCCGAAAGCTCGCCCGGGCCGTCCTCAAACTCGCCCTGCGACCGCCCCACGCCGCGGAAATTGAACCTGAGCACCGAAAAGCCCAAATCCCTGAAACAGGTAAACAGCGCATACGCCACCTTGTTGTTCATCGTCCCGCCGTACTGCGGATGCGGATGCAGAATCAGCGCCACCGGAGCGTCCGGACGCTTCGCCTGATGATACCGCCCCTCCAGCCTGCCGGCATGTCCGTTAATGATAACTTCAACCATGTGATATTCTCTTTATTTTATCTTGATTTCAACCATATTACTGTTATATTACCTGAAGATTCTTAATTAGGTCTTAACACAGACAGGGGTTATAACAAAAATGAATTCAAATTTCAAGCAGATTCTTCAGGACCTTGACACGATAGTCGCCAAGGACCCCGCCACCACCGGCCGCTGGGAAGCGTTTTTGTGTTCCCCAGGCTACCACGGCATCTTGTTTTACCGCCTGTCGCACCGCCTGTGGCAAAAGGGCTGGCGGCTTTCGGCGCGGCTGTTGTCGCAACTCGGAAGGCTGCTGACCGGCGTGGAAATCCACCCCGGCGCCCAAATCGGCAAAAATTTCTTTATTGACCACGGCATGGGCGTCGTCATCGGCGAAACCGCCGTCATCGGCGACAATGTAACCATGTACCACGGCGTTACCCTCGGCGGCACCAAGTCCTACGGCGGCAAGAGCGGCAAACGCCACCCCACGGTTGAAGACAATGTCGTCATCGGCGCCGGCGCGCAGGTTCTGGGACCCATCACCGTCGGCAAAAACGCCAAAGTCGGCGCCAACGCCACCGTGGTCAAAGACGTGCCTCAGAATACGACCGTCATCGGCACCGCCGCCCATCGCGCCGAAACCTCCAGAAGCTGTGCGTTCATCCCCTACGGCATTAACGCCAAAACCGCCGACCCGTATGAAAAACGCATCGCCGAATACGATAAGGCCATTGCCGGATACGACAAGGCTATCGCCGGATATAACAAAACTATCGCCGAATACGACCGCCGCCTCGCCGAGCTGGAAAAAAAGCTCGCCGCCCTGTCCGAACCCTCTTCCCGCCAGCCGTAGCAGCCCTTCCGCTCCGCACGCCATATCGCCGCCACAGTCGTACCGCAGCACCGCCGCCGCGCGCCTCCCCTCTTTGCCTGCACCCGACCCCTGAGCCATCGCCCGTACCGCAGCACCTCAGCACACCGCCCGTGGAACCACCGCCACAGTTACGCCACTGCCCGCAGAGCCGCCTCGCTGCCGCAGCACCGCCGCCCGCAGAGCCGCTGCCCGGTGCCTTACTTCCCGTCTTTTTTCCCGTCGCTTAAAATATTCACAATACCGTAGAGCGAATTCAGCTCCTGTTCGGTAATGTTCGCCCGCGTAAAAATATTGCTGACGTTAATCAGCAGGCTCCGCGTATGTTCCTCGTCTTTCAGGCGCGGGCTCTGCCTGATCCGCCCGGTCAGCGCGTCCAGAAACTTAAACAGCTTTTCCTTGCTTGCCACTTCGCCGCCGTTGGTAATAAACCGCCGCCCCTCGGGCGCAATCGTCGTTTTGTAATATTCGTACCCGATAATCAGCACCGCCTGCGCCAGATTGAGCGAGCAGTGCTCCGGATTGAGCGGCACTTCGATAATCGCGTCCGCCAGGCTGATGTCCTCGTTCTCCAGCCCCGTGCGCTCGCACCCGAACATAAAGCCGGTACGCCGCCTCGCCGGCAGATGCGTTGCCGCATATTCCGCAGTGAAAACTTCTTTGACCTGATGCCGCGGCCGTGCAGTGGCCGCATACACCGTGTCCAAATCCGCCAACGCCTCGCGCGTCGTTGCATACACTCTGGCATTAAGCAGAATATCCTCGGAATTGGAAGACGCCCGCAGCGCCGTTTCCGACACCGGGCTCTGCTCCGGCGCCACCAGCCGCATTTCCTTAAGACCGCAGTTCTTCATCGCCCGCGCCGCCATGCCGATGTTTTCCGCCAGCTGCGGTTTCACCAGAATAACCGCCGGCACCGTTATGCCCATACCGCCCGCATCAGTCATCGCACCGCTCACTCCTGTCATCGCACCACCCGCATCAGTCATCGCACCGCCTGCACAAATTTCCATCCCCTGCACCCCGTGCTCAGAATTCTCCTCCATTTCCGTCTTAATGTTTTCCATAAACTTACCTTATTAACAATTTGATTATTTGAGATATTTTCCCATTTTCTTAAAATCAACGCCCGACGCGCGTTCAAACTTCTGTATCATTCCCGTCATGCTCGGCAGCTTCGGTAACTGCAAACTGCGCTGCAAACGGTTAATCTGTCCGCTGAAATCAAACGTCGGCACCGCAAAGCCGGAATCCTCCTGCTGCACCTGTGCCGCCTGCCTTTGCTGCGCCAGCGCCCGGCGGTTTGCCGCGGTATTCGGCACTAGTGCCTGCCCCGCGCCGCTTTCGTCGCCGTCATCACCGCCAAACGCGTCTTTCACTTTGTCCAGCAGCCCCTCGTCTTCCTCCGTCGCGCCGTTTTCGCCGGCATCTTGAATATACGCGTGGGTGCGGTCAATCGTCGCCGTCCCCTCCGCCTGATAATTCAGCGACCGCAGGTTCTGCCGCCGCTGCTCCTTGCGGTAAACTTCCGCCACCGCCTCGTCGTCGTTCGCCTCCAGCCAGGGATTCGTGCTCAGCTGCGCGGAATTTGCCTGCGCAATATTGAGAACCAGCGCCGCCAAAGCGGTCAATACAATCAAAATCTTCTGTGCCATAACCGTATCCTGCCGCAGTAAATATGATGTGTCAAGTTTAACCGCAAAGAATTAAGAAAAAGTTTAAAACCCGACCCGCTGCCGCCCGTACCGCCGCCCTGCCCACCACGCCGCCGCCTCGCCGCCGCCTCGCCGCCGCCCGTACCGCCGCCCTGCCCACCGCGCCGCCGCTCCTTCTCCCCCTTATCCCAACAAAAAACTTGACAAAAAAGCTTTATCGTCTATACTCGCACCATCAAAAAACTATTATGTCTCATTAAAATCTTATATCTTTATGGAAAAAAATATTATTTTAACCGCACTGAACGAAATCGGCGCAGAGATTGGCTATCCGTTTTACGTTTTTGAAGACGGAAGTTACAGCAAAAGCTTTGTCAACGGCAAAATGAATTACGCAATGGTTGTCAAAAAGAAATTCACCGCCCCGGGGATAGGAGAAAAAGCCGCCCGCGACATCCTGAGCACGGCTGAATCCGCATCCTCGCCCCGCGTGCCCGCAGGCCGCCGCAAGCTGACGCCACAGGAGGAAGATTCTCTGAAACAGGCTGAGTTCAGCCTGTTGTCCCACAACTATCCGGGCAAACAAGGCTTGGAGCTTGTCTGCGAATTCGGCAGCCCCGAACTGTTGCAAAAGCATCTTTTTTACAGATGGCTCGTTCAACCGGACGACACGAAAGCCTGGAGCACACTGCTCGCGCGAACCGACCTTCCCAAACTGGAAGATTTTGTCAAAAAAAATCTGGACGAGCTGAGCTATCCTGCAACATTGTGCCAAATTTTGCTGCTGGAAGGCAATGACAACCTTGCGCAGTGGTTTATTCAAAAACTCTGCGTACTTTACCAGCCTAAGAGAAAAATTACGCTTGAAAAAGCCTTAGTGGAACGCTGCCTGAAAAACAGAAGTTTCAGGCTGTTGGAAGAATATCTCGACAGGCAGAAGTATTACCCCAACCACAGCTTACAGCCGGAAGCGCAAGATCAGTTGATAGCCGCCGCGGCAAAAGATAAAGCGCTGGGAGACTGGTATAAGGCTTATTACAGCACGCACAAAGGATTTTAGCCGGTGCAAATCAGACGGAAGCTTACGAACCTTCGGGTTCCGGGCTTCCGTTTTTTTATCCTCCCCCGCACATTGCCTCTCGTCCCTCGTAGCCTGCGGCGCTGCCACCTCGTTGCCAAACTCACCACCGCACCCCTCACCGCCCGCTCCCCCGCATTTCCTCCCGTCGCGCCTCCCTCTCCCCTTTCGCCCGTATATTCCCCTCTTTTTTTCGGGGGAAAAGCCGCCGCAAAAACTTGCGAAAATGCACAATGGGTGCATACTGAAAGCGCAAGTTAATTTACATTTGTTTTTTACATTTATTTTTTCGGGAGGTACTTATGAAAAAATTTTCTCTGGCACTGGCTCTGTTTTTGGGATTTGGAGCATTTAACGCGCAGGCGTTCGACCTGACGGAAGCCGCAAACAAAATGGCCGACGGCATTAACAACACCGCTCAGGCGATTGAAGACAAAAAGGCCGAACAGGAAGCCGCCGCTGAAGCGCGCAAGCAGGAAGCTGCCCAGGCCAAAGCCGAGCGCGAAGCCAAAGCCGAACAGGCCAAAGCCGATTTGAAAGCCAAGCTGGAAGCAAAAAAAGCCGAAGCCAAGGCTAAGGCTGACACTGCCAAAGCCGAACGGGAACAAGCCGCCGCCGAGCGCAAGGCAAAACAGGAAGAGCAGGAAAAAGCCCTGCAAAATGCCAAAGACAGCCTGAAAAATCTGAAAGGCGCTTTCGGCAAATAAACTCCGGCAGTAAAAGCCCTGCATCAACAGCAACAGCCGCCATGCCCCAGGCACCGCGGCTGTTTTTCTATATAGGATAATCGCTTTTATAGGATAATCGCTTTCCCTCACAAGCCCCCGCGGCCAGCCCTGGCTCAGACCTCCCGCCGCCATATTGCGGCACAGGCCGCGGCCAAACGTACCGCCGCAACGCCGCCATCCACAGCCTCGGCGGCACCCCCGGCACACACCTTCCTCAGCCAGACTGTCCGCCCTGCAGCGCCGTTGCCACTTTCATCTCTCTAATGGGAAACCACGTCCTACAGCGCCGCCGCCACTTCCGGATCTTTGAAATAGCGCACGACCGACTTCGTTATCGCCTCGCCGAGCTTGCGGCGGTAGGCCGGCTGGCGCAGGCTCTTCTCCTCGGTATAGTTGGAAAGGTATCCGAGTTCAATCAGAACCGACGGAATATCCGGCGCCTTCAGCACCGCAAACCCTGCAAATTTGTGCGCATTGCTGACAAGCTTAACTTTCTGGCGCATTTCATTAACAACATAGCCCGCAAATTTGGACGACTTGTTGCGGCTGTCATTTTGCGACAGGGAAATAAGCACATCGTTGATTTCCGGCGAATTGTCGGAGAAGTCCATGCCGTCGATGATGTCGGCTTTGTTCTCACGTTCCGCCAAAGCCGCCGCCTCTTTGTCGGAAGCGGTTTCGGACAGCGTATAGACCGAAAGCCCCCGCGCGCTGCGGTTGGCTGCGCTGTCGGCGTGGATGCTGATAAACAGGTCGGCATGGTAGCTTCGGGCAATGGCGACGCGTTTGCGCAGCGGGATGAAAATGTCGGTGGAGCGCGTCATATAGACCTTAAAGCCTTTCGCCTCCAGCTGTTTTTTCAGCTCTTTGCCCATCGAAAGGGTAATGTTTTTTTCATAAGTGCGGTACGAACGCCCGATAGCGCCGGGGTCTTTGCCCCCGTGTCCGGGGTCGAGCACGACGATTTTTTTGCGTTTGACCGCGCCGCTGTAGGCATTTTTCAGGTTGGATTTCGGCGACGGGTCGGACAGCCCCTGTGAGCTGAGGTCGATAACCAGCCGCCAGTTTTTCTGCCCCGCCTGCGGCTCAATCGTAAATTTCTTTTTGATATTGACGTTGTTGTTGATATCAAACACCAGCCGCTTGCCTTTGATGTCGGGTTTGTTGCCGACGCGGAAATCGCTGATAAGCCGGTTTTTGGCGACTTTCGGCGAACCGGAAACAGTCGCGTTCTTAAGGTCGATAACCAGCCGGTTCGGCGAGTCGAGCAAAAACGCGTCGTAATCAAAATCCTCCGTACCGTCCAAAACGATGCGGATGCCGTCGTTCTGCTGCCCGGTGCGGACGTCTTTTATCGTGTTGAGCGCATACGCCGCCCCGGAGGAAAGCGCCAGCAGCGCGGTGCAGAGCAAAGTTGCCAAAGTTCTTTTTATATTTTTGCAGTTCGTTGTCATAGGTGTCAAATTAATCTGTCGTCAAAACTGTTACAATCTTTTTTAAGAGTAACCCACAAGTTCTTAACATTGATTTAAAAACCGGCTATACATTCGGCGAGGTGCATTTTTTCCGTCCCCGCCGGACATTAATCTTTTTTTTAACTTTTACCGTTATTATATCATAACAACAGCAATGAAACTAGGAGTTAACAAGTATGTCTGTAGGTAAAACAGTCGGCATCCTCGCTGACAAAATGCTGAAATTGACCGGAAAAGCGGTAAAGAAACTGGAAGATTACGGCGCCAAATCCGCCGAGGAAAACAATAACGACAATGCCCGCAAGCTGGCGGAAACGATGAACAAACTCGGCAAAAAGCTGGAAGAACGGCACGACGAATATATCGCCCGGGTGGAAGAAAACGCCGACGAACTGGCTGAAAAGGGCAAAGACGCGCTGGATAAGCTGAAAAAAGTTTATCAGGAGATGAAGACGCGCGCCGACGCTGCCAAGGAAAAGGCGGAAATCGACGCCAGACGCGATGTTGCGCCGGAATCCGCAGAAACTGAGGACAAAGCCGCGGAAAAAAAGGCGGAAACGGCTGAAGAGGACAAATAGCCCCGCAGCGCAAACAGCCGGCAGCGGAAATCGCCGGCAGCGGCAAAACCGCCCCGCCGCGCATATCGCCGGCAGCGCAAACAGCCGGCAGCGCAAAAAGCCGGCGGATTGTTGCAGCAGGCAGCCGGCCGGACAATATTTCGGACATAAAAAAACTTCCCCGCAAGAGGGAAGTTTTTTTTGTTTCGAAACGAATTCTGTTTTCTCATGCTGCATTCTGTTTTCTCATACTGTAATAGAACTCGTCTATGGTCTGCGGGTCAAGAACGGCACTCATCCCTACCTTGCAAATCGCCAGCAGCAGCCCCGTTATGGCCAGTGCCAGAATATCCGTCAGCCAGATTGAGTTCGGCCCCAGAAGCAAAGCGCAAAATCCGGCCTGCGAAACTATCCAGAAGCCAAATGCAGCGGCAATGGCGCCGTACAATGCCAGCATACCGCAGGAAACGGCATACAGGCTTCCGCCCAGCAGCTCTTTGTTTTGTCCGCGCGTGAGGCAATAAAATGCCACGGCGCCGCAGATGGCCAGAAGCAGTATTATCGGAGTAACGATAAACAACCGGTTGCCTCCGGCGGCTTTGAGCAGCTCGGGCAATTCGGTGAAACGCAGATAATCAAACAGGCTGTATATGGCATACAGCATTATGATTGCCGTTCCGATTGCCCTGACGCACAAGCGGCGCACATAATCCTGCTTAATCATTTTTTCCCACAGTTCCTGCGGAAAGCTTTCATAATATTCCTTTGTCCGGTTAAAGATGCCGAACCGGCGGATAATCTTTTCCCTGAAAGGAACGGAAGCTTCTGCATTTTGGCGGGCCTGTAAGATACGGGCTTCTTTTTCATAAACACCGTTGTGGTATTTATTTAAGATTTTCTGCATATCCTGCTGCATCAAATCTTTTTCTATTTCTTTAATTGTTTTCATAATCTGTATTTTTAGTTCATAATAATTCGGAAATTAAACAGATTATAGCACAAAAAAAGCGGGTGTGCAACAGGAAATTTTCATCAGCGCCGCAGGCGGCGGCAAAACCGCCCTTTGAGCAGGCTGCGTACTTTTTATGTACGCCTCCCGCTCCTGGCAGAGCGGCGGCAACGCCCGAATTTAGCTCCTTACAGTTAAGACTTAACGCCGTTTAAGCCCAATCCGAGCTCCCCCTTTCGACATCCATCCGGTTTAAGCGCGCCGTTTAAACATCCTTCCGTTCCGCCTCAGTCCGAAGCCACCCCTGTTTTAACTTGGCGATAACGAAAATCAGCGTAAACCACAGCATAACGACGGCAAGCGAAAAAACAGCCCCCGACAGCAGTGGCAGTCCGCCGCTCCGCAGCATAAACGCCAGCAGCAGTGTCCCCAGACAACGCAGCGTCCACATCGCGCAGCCGGAAGCGGGTTTGTCCCGTTTCTGCATAATTTCCACCGCAACGACGCAGCAAAGGGCAAAAAACGACAGCGTCCACGCGGCGACAGCTTCATCGGAACCGGCAAGAGTAAAAAAGACAAACGCGGCATTGGCGCTTATGACAGCCCCCGCCCAAAGCGCCCAGAAAAAAAATTTATTTTTCATAATCTACAATTTTTAGAAACAATTATATAAAAAAAATAACTTCGCAGCCGGCATTATACAGCGGATTTTTATTTCTGCAAGCTCTATTATCCGTCCCCTCTCCTGCGCAGTCCCGCCCCGCAAACCTCCCCTTGCCCGCCGTCCCCTCTCCCGCGCAGCCCCGCTCCGCAAACCTCCCCTTGCCCTCCCCGGATAGATTTTAGTTTATATTCTTCACTTTGTCCTTTACTTTTGGCTGAGCGGCATTAATATCTATACAACTTGGTTTATATCAGCATAAAGGACAGGCGATGAAGAAAATATTATCCTTTTGGATGGCACTTATCTGGCTGGCACTGGCCGCTCCGGCGCAGGCGCAGCTCAATGTCAGCATCAGCGGCGCGCAGCAGGAGCCGATTCCGGTGGCTTTTCCCGAAATCCTGTCGGACAATCAGGGCATCGGCGCGTTTCTCGGCTTTTCGTACGCAAGCAAAGTGCGCGACGTCGTTTTGGCGGATTTGGAGCGCAGCGGCCTGTTCCGCATCATCAACGAGCGCAGTTACATTCAGAAGTTCACAAGCTTTGACCAGCAGCCGATATTCGGCGACTGGAAAGTGCTGAACGCGCAGGTTCTCGTGCAGTCGTATATTCTGGAAGAAAACGGCTCCGACCTCAAACTTCGTTTCAAACTCTGGGACATCGTCAGCCAGAAAGAGCTGCTGTACGAAGTTTACAGTTCCTCAAAGGATAACTGGCGGCGCATGGCGCATTCGATGGCCGATGCGATTTACGAACGCCTGACCGGCGACAAAGGCTATTTCAACACCGTCATTGCCTATATTTCCGAAAGCGGCCCCTCGGGCAAGCGCGTCAAACGGCTGGCGCTGATGGACCAGGACGGCGACGGCCACCAGTTCCTGACCAGCGGGGCCAATCTGGTGCTGACGCCGCGATTCTCGCCCGATATGCAGTATATCGCCTACCTCTCGTACGTCAACAACAAGCCGCGCGTGTACCTGTATAACCTGCGCACGCAGCGCACCGAACTGCTGGGCAACTTCCCCGGCATGACGTTCGCGCCGGCGTTCTCGCCCGACAGCAAATATCTGCTGATGAGTTATGCCAAAAACGGCGTTACCGATATTTACGAAATGGATTTGGCCACGCGCGAAACCAAAAAGCTGACCTCCGGACCGTCGATAGATACCAGCCCGAACTATTCGCCCGACGGTTCCAAAATCGTGTTTAATTCCGACCGCGGCGGCAATCAGCAATTGTATGTGATGAACCGCGACGGCTCCGATGTCCAGCGCATCAGCTTCCGCCAGGGGAGCCGCTACGCATCGCCGGTATGGTCGCCGCGCGGAGATTACATCGCGTTTATCCGTATGGAAGGCAACCAGTTTAACCTCGGCGTTATGTATCCCGACGGCACCGGCGAACGCACCCTCGCCACCGGGTTTTATATCGAGCGCCCCACCTGGTCGCCCAACGGCCGCGTGCTGATGTTTTATCGCCAGAACCGCGGCACCGCGACTTCTGACGGCGCAACGCAGCTGTATTCCGTAGACATCACCGGCACCAACGAACGCCTGGTGCTGACCCCCGGAGACGGCAGCGACCCTGCCTGGTCTCCGCTGTTGTAAAAAGAAGCCACGCCCGCTTTAAATAAGCTGCCTGTATGGGCGGCTTTTTTTTATTTGACTTTTATAAACGAGGATTGTATATATTGCGGTATGGAATACCGATAGGTATCCTGAAATCTGAAAAATTTCTGTACGTCGCGTTAGCGTGAAACGATATTTACGCCTGACAGCTTTGGGCTGGATGGCGCGAATAAGCCTATGGCAAATAAGCGCGAGTTGGCGACGTACAACTTTTTCACATCCACCCACTTTAGCTGAAGATTTTTTGTATCTTGTTAACTTCATCTTAAGTTTTAATAAGCTAGCCTAAAGATGGAATGCCGAGTTGGTGTTCCTGGGACTGAAAACCCGGTACGTCGTGTTCATATATTATGAACAGAGCTTTTATGCCTTTTGGTCTTAGACTGGAAGGTGGTAAAATAAGCGTATGCAAATATACCACGCTATCGACGTATAGTTTTTCAGCTTCCAGTCACCTCTTTTTCTAAGAAGGTGGCTTTTCTTTTACATATTAAAGAGAGGAAGTCAGGATGACTAAACTGATGATATTAGCAGGCATATTTACCGCAATCGCTTACCAACCCGCACACGCTCAACTGTATGATTATGCTTCAGAACAAGCATACGGCAGGCGTGTGGAACATGGCGCCGCATACAGACAAGACGGGGGCGCCGTGCGTTACCGTTCTGCCGGCGAGGGGCGCTATGTTCGCATTCCGCCTGCGCAGAGAGAAGAATACGGTTACGCCACAAGACAACGGGAGACCGCTGCCGGACAGCCGCTTATAACCGCGCAGCCGGTCAACACGCTCCGTCCGTATCTGGGCGTGGACGCTGGAACAACGGATATCGGCTACAGCGGTTCAGAGGAAAAATATTTCTTAAAAGACCGGGCAATGTTTGTCGGCGGTGCGGCAGGGCTGCGCATCGGCAGAAACTGGGGCGTAGAGGTGTTTTACCAAACCTCAAATACGGCGAAAAAAACGGCTGACGACGAATGGCGCACCGAAGGCGATTATACCGCGTACGGCGTGGACGCGTTGGGCTTTCTGCCGTTGAATGACCAGCTGGAACTGGTAGCGGCAGCGGGTGTCGGCAAATATGAATTTGACGTTAAGCTGAAATACAGCGACGGCATCCACGAGTTCAGCGGTTCGGACGACAATGTCGGCTACCGCTTCGGCGCCGGCGCACAGTATAACATCACCGGCCATTGGGCGCTGCGGGGCATGGTGCGCTATGTCGTGCTGGACAGCGAATATATTGACGATATGCTGGAGTTTTCCCTCGGTATGCGCTATACGTTTTAATCCCGGCATATTTGCCGATAAAGGGCGGCAAAATCAGAAAAACACTTTACCTTTCCGGCGGCGGCATATTGCGCCAGTTCCCCCTCGCCCATAAATTTTCCGTTGCCGATAACAACAGGCAAAACACCGGCGGCAAGGGCGCAGTCAGTATCCTGCTTGGAATCGCCGACCAGCCAGACAGTTTCGCGGTTGATGGCAAAATCCGCATTTTTCAGGGCGGCAAAAACAGGGTCGGGCGCAGGTTTGTTGCGCGGAGCATCGCCATTGCCGAGGACTGCATTAAAAACAATATCAGGAAAAAAGTGCCGCACTTCCGCCGTCAACAGCGCTTTTTCCTTATTGGAAACAACGTATATGCCGACACCCGCGTTTATGCAGCTGCGCAGGAAATCTGCCGCGCCGGGAGCCGGAACAATCCGCCGCATTCCGTGTACCCGATAATATGCAAGATAATCATCGTATGCCCGTACGCTTTCCTCACCGAAAAAATTGGGGAAATTTTCTTTCAGCGATTTTGACGTATCACGATACTTCCGTTTGGTCTCGTCCCACGGCTCCCTGCCGTATGCGGCCAGCGTATGCTCCATCGCGTCAACAACGGCAGGGCGTGTCTCGGCCAGTGTCCCGTCCCAGTCAAACAAAACCGCCCGTACCATACTTCCTCCCAAACTTCCGTATCCGAGCCGCCCAGCCGCAACATCCGCGCTGCCTCATGCCACAACCTCGCCGCCTCATGACACAACCTCGCCGCCTCATCGCACTGCCTCACCGCACTATCTGAGCTGCCCAGCCGCAACGTCCGCGCCGCACCTGTCGAAAACAAAACTTTCGTCCGTTAAACGTTGGTCTGCCACCCCTTGACGCTCGTATCCTCGCTGCCCTGGTGCACCACAATCTGCGGATAAGCGATGTTGATATTCGCCTCGCGGAACCGCCGCAGGATTTCGTACCGCACGTCGCTGCCCGCCGACCAGCCGCTCCAAATGTCGGAAACATAAATCCGCAGCTCAAAATCCAGCGAAGATTCGCCGAAATTCTTAAACAGCACATACGGCGCCGGCACTTTCATCACCTTTTTGCAGCTCCGCGCGCATTCCAACAGCAGTTTCGTTACCTGCTCGGCGTCCGAATCATACGAAACCCCGACCGCTATCGTCTGCCGCTGCCAGTTGTTGCCGTGCGTCAGGTTGGTCAGCGACGACGAAATCAGCGTCGCGTTCGGAATAATCACGCTCGCCTTGTTAAAGGTTTCCACCTCCGTCGAGCGGATGTTAATTTGTTTGATTTTTCCTTCTTCGCCGCCGATAAGCACCCAGTCCCCGACCTTAAACGGCCGCTCAAACAAGAGGATAATGCCGCTGACCAGGTTTTTGATGACGTCCTGCAGCCCGAAACCGATACCGACCGACAGCGCACCGGCGATAACCGCGAGGTTGGACAAATCCACGCCCATCGCCACAATCGCCAGAATGGCGGAAATAATAAAGCCCGTAAAGCTGAACCCGGAAATCAGCGAATGCTTAATTCCCTCGTCCATATTGATGCGGTTCAGCAGATTGTTCGAAAGCCGGTTTTTCATCATCTTGACCAGCGTCAGCGAAATCAGGAAAACCAGCAGCCCGGTAACGATTGAAATCAGCGAAATATTGATGCCCCCGACCTTAAAGCCGAACACCAGTTTCTTTACCGCCTGCAACATAAACGCCCCCGGCATTCCCCACAGCGTCAGCAGCGAATAGATAAGAAACAGCACCAGCAGCGGCGTTACCAGCAGCGTCATCAGAAAATCCGCCTTCGACAACAGCTGTTTGCGCAGTTTAAACGTCTTAATCCAAAAGACGATGCTCCGCCTGAGCAAATCGGAAATAAACCGCCGCACGATGACAAACGCGCCGATAAACAGCACTGAGGCGATAAAACGGTTGAAAATAAAGGTCGCCAGTTCCGGATACCCGAACAGCGAAATGCCAAACGTCAACACCGCAAAAATTGTCGTAAACACGATGATTTTGGAAGAAAGGCTCATATTCTCCGGTTCGTCGTCCGCCAGCAAAGCCGCCGCGCTCCCCGCCGTCGGTGCCGAAGTAACGATTTTCTCGCTCGCAACAGCCGTACCGCTCGCAGCTGCCGCCGCCATACCCGTGATGCTGCTACCACTGCCTGTGGCGCTGCCACTGTTGCCCGTGGTGGTGCTACTACTGCCCGTGGCGCTGCCACCCGCCGCGCTCCCCACGGCTCCTTTTGTTGTCCCGATTCCGACGGTACCCTCCCCCGCCGTACCTGTGGTGCTGTTACCACTGCCTGTGGCACTGCCACTGTTGCCCGTGGTGGTGCTACTACTGCCCGTGGCGCTGCCACCATTGCCGCCCGCACCGTCCCCCCGGCTCTCCTCCTCATTTTCTTCATCGCCGACTCCCCGGTTTCTAATCCGCCCCAAAATCCGCGATGTCATCAAAATAATGACAAACGCCTTAATTGCGTCGCCCGCCACTTCCAACAACAGCGTCAGCGCCTCGCTCGCTTCAAAATAAGCCGCAATCTGCCGGATGCACCCGACCGCCCCGAGCAAAATAAGCGACAGCGTCGTCGCCGCAAACACGCGCTCAGCCCTCTCGTCGGAAATATTAAACAGCCGCCAGCGCCCGTTCCACGGTGCCAGCGTAACCCGCGCCAGCGCCCGGATAAGCGTAACATACAGCGAATAGTACAGCACATTGGCCAAGACCACGCCGAACTTGCTCTGCGTCAGCGTTTCGTTGGTCAATTGCCACAACAGGCACCCGCCGATAAGCAGCGACGGAATCACCCCGTACGCAATCGCCGTAATCACCGCCACCACGATTTTCTGTCCGTAACGGGGATAATCTTCGGTATGCCCGTACCCCCATTTGTTAATGATATACCGCCGCAGGAACAGCCCGAACGACAATGCCAGCCCCAAAATCAGCAGCACGTACCACCCGCCGTGGTAAACGTTCTCGCGTTCTTCCGCCGAAAGCCCCCGGTACCACTCGACCGGCGAGATTGCAATTTCCCAGAAAAACACCGCTGCGTCGCCGATGGCCGTAAAGAAGTTGTGCGGCGCAATCAAGACATTCTGCTCCGCCACCAGATTGCCGATGATAATCCGGCTCCGCGCCTCGGAAATAATCGAATTCAGCCGCGCCATTTCGGTTTTGAGCAAATTCGCCTCAATCAAACGGTTTTTATAGTTGTTCATCACCGCCGTATACTTGCTGCGCATTTCCGCAATCGCCGGGTCTTCGTTTTCCCCTTCCGCCGGCTCCGGTCCCAATGCGTTTAACGCGTCCTGCACGTATTTGGAGTTCTTTTCAATCCCTTTGGCCGCAAACTCAATTACGATTTCCTGCTGGGTCAGAAATGCCGCGGCATCGTCCAGGCTCTGACGCGTAAACTGCTTTTTCCGGATGGATTTTTCAATTTCCTCCAGCTGCCCCGAAACGGTCTTGTAGTCAAACGCCGCCTCGTTCTCGGAACCGGAAATCTCGCCCTTGTCAACGCCGAGAGCCTCCGTTTCCGCACCGCCGGACTTGCCGCTCGTTTCCGCACCGCCGGACTTGCCGCTCGTTTTCGCACCGCCGGACTTGCCGCTCGTTTTCGCCGCCGTTATATCGGCACTGTTCGTCCCGACGGCATGCGCTGTTTTTTTCCCCGCCGCCGCAACATCGCCTGAAATAACCGCCAGCCCGGTCAGAACCGCAGCCGCCAGCATAACGCCCGAAACCCAAAGTCTTAATATTTTGCCCATTTGCTTTTCCGTCCTTTTCTTCTGCCTTTTTTCGTTACGTTATGCCGACAGCCCTAAACTACCGCCGTTTCTCTCGGTGCCCTGCCGTTTCGCCAACCCGCCGGAACATCGGCGGTACAGCCCCTGTTGCCTGTGCTGTTGGCACCGTTTCCCGTGCCGCCGACACCGTTTCCTGTACCGCTGACACCATTTCCTGTACCGCTGGCACCGTTTCCTGTGCCGCCGGCACCAAAGTCCCCGTCTAAGCTTTCGCCAGCACCGCAGTCATCACCGAAAACGCCAGTTTTGCCCCGCCGGCGCGCAGGTTGTCTGCCACCGTCCAGAAACTGATGCCGTTCTCGACCGAAACATCCTGCCGCACGCGCGACACATAAACGCTGTCTTCGCCCTGAACATCATCAACGCTGACATAGCCCGCATCTACCGTCTTGTCAAAAACGACAACGTTTTTCTGCGCCTTCATCACCTCGCGTACCGCCGTCGCGTCAACTTCGTCGTCAAACTCCGCATTGACAAACGCCGCATCGCCGATAAACGTCGGCACGAATGCACAGTTCGCGTGCACTTTGATGTCGCTGTCAAGAACCTTTTTAATCTCGGCGTTAATCGCCCACTCCAGCGATGTTTCCTCGCCGATGAACTCGCCGACCTGCGGCAGAACATTAAACGCGATTTGCTTTTTGAAAATCTGCTCGTCATCAACCAGCGTTTCGTTCAAAAAGATTTTGCGCGACTGCGTAAACAGTTCGTCCATCGCCTCATGCCCGTGATAAGAAGTGGAGTTAAACGTCGTTACCACCAGCCGCTTAAGCTTGTGCTCTTTGATGGTTCCCGCCAGCGGCAGCAAAATCTGATACACCGCCGACGACGGCACGCCGATAACCTGCGGCAGCCCGTCCGTTGCCTGCCCGTTCCCCCGTTTCAACAGTTCGCCGTTCAATTCGGGAATAACCAGCGGAACCGAACTGTCGCCGAACGTTGCCCCCGAAAGGTCAATCACCCGGCATCCGGCACCTGTCGCTTTCTTGATAAAACGCTTGCCCTGTTCCTTCGTTGTTGCAAATATCGCAATATCGGCTTTCTTAAAATCAAATGTATCCAGTGCAGACACGTCCAATTCGTCATCTTCGCCGTATGACACCAGCGTCCCGAGCGGCGCTTTCGCCTCCAGCGCAAATACGTCGTCGGCCGGAATGCCGCTTTCGTTCAAAAGGTTGAGAAACTCCCGGCCGGTACTTCCTTTAACCCCGGCAACTGCAATCTTTGGCATCTTAACTTCCCTTTCATCAAACTTAAAACTTGCTGAACCTGACGTCCGCCCGGCATCTTATCCGGCACCTGCCCAGCGTTGTACCCGTTGTGTAACGCGGCTCTGTACTTGATACCGTTTAGACACCCGCCCAACGCTGTACCCGCTGTTTAACGCGGTTCTGTGCCTGATACCGTCAGCCCCCCGCCCAACGCTGTACCCGTTGTGTAACGCGGCTCTGTGCCTGCTGTCCAACTTGGCACTGTTGCATAATTTTTTCAAGTATTTTATCCGACTTTTCCGCTTTTTTGCATCTTCCTGCCAAACTGCCCATGCCGCACCGTCTCACTCTCTCCGCAGCGCCCCGTCCTGCGTCATTGCCGGCAGCGCAGCCGTTGCCGCTCCTTGCAGCGCCGCGAGCCATTTCTCGCGCCTGACCGCCAGCGGGATAGACGCGTTCGCCGGGCTCGTAGACGGCAGCACTTCCCACGTCCGACCCTCCAGCAGCCCCTTGTTGAAACGGCAGAACAGCTTAAACGCCGCCTGCCCGTTAAACAGCAGCCGCTCAATCTCCGGATACAGCGCAAACAGCGCCGCAAAATCGTTCGGCATCGCATCTCTGATGTCGGAATCAAGGCTTCCCTCTCGCGCGCAGCTCTCCGCCGCATCCCACAGCCCGACCCCGTGCGCCAGCAGCAGCCCGGTTTTGATGCCGTAAGCCGGCGGCGCTTTCGGGTCAAAAGGCTCGCCGTAAGCCTCAAAGACAAAACGCCAGAACAGGTTGTGCCGGTGCGCATAATACTCGCCCGCCGCCAGCGACGCCTCTCCCGGCATGGAGCCGATAACCAGCGCCCGCGTCCGCTCATCGGCGATATAGGAAAAGCTGTGCGGCATAAAACCTCCCTGAAATGCTGTTTCGTTGTTTTCTTCCACGCATAAACTCCCGCAATGATACGGCATAATTTCCGTCCCCGCAATCCCCCGCCGCAAGTTATGCACGCCGTTTCGTTCTCCGCCCCATCGCCGCCCCGCCGCACGCTCTCCGCCCGCGGTTATTCCCCTCGTCTCACGGCTACCTTGAAAACATCTCCGCCCGCCATATATAAGCCGCAGCACCACCCGCCCAATCCCTCCGGATAGTGCCCGCCTCAACCGACACACCCGCCCAGTCTCCCGGACGGCATCCGCCCCGTCGGCCGGCACATCTGCACCCATCAACCGACTGCCCCGCGGTCATATCTGCCCGCATACCCGTTATCATATCCACTGTTATATCAAGGAGAAAGAAATGTTTGCGATTCGCGCTTCCGGCGACCGCGGCCACACCCAAACCCCGTGGCTCAACAGCCGCCACACCTTTTCGTTCGGATCCTATTACGACCCGCGTTACCTCGGTTTCAGCGACCTGCGCGTCATTAACGACGACGTCGTCGCCCCGGCCGAAGGCTTCGGTACCCATCCGCACAAAAACATGGAAATCGTTACTGTCGTGCTCGACGGCGAGCTGGAACACCGCGACAGCATGGGCAGCCGCGGCGTCATCAAAGCCGGCGAAATCCAAAAGATGAGCGCCGGCTCCGGCATTACCCACAGCGAGATGAATCCGTCGCTCAGCAAACCCGTCCATTTTCTGCAAATCTGGATAGAGCCGAACATCGACGACGTCAAACCCGAGTATATGCAGACCGCCCCCTCGCCGCAGGAACTGAAAAGCCGGCTCGTCCGCATTGCCTCGCCCAAAAGTACGGACAGCCCGATAACCCTGCACCAGAATGCCGAAATTTACCAGACCCTGCTCGAGCAGGACAAAACCGTCAGCTTTGATATTACCCCCGCACACAAAGTCTGGATACACGTCGCAACCGGTGCCGTCAGCCTCGACGGACACCCGCTTATTGCCGGAGACGGGGTCGCCGTCGCCGACGAAACCGCCGAAATCAGATTGCGCGGCATAGACCCGCTGTCTAACGTGCTGATATTCAAGCTCCGCGCCTGAAAAAGGGGTGCAGTTTCCCGCACCCCTTCTTCTTATCGGCCTTCGTCGCAGCACCAGAGCGTCCGAACCGGCACCTTGGCTTTTCAACCAGCATTCCGACCGCTCCCAAAAGCTCCGGTATCACAGCGGCTTCTCCGGCACTCACAGCAGTTTCTCCGGCACTCACAGCGGCTTCTCCGGCACTCACGCCGGTTCCCCGTCTCGCTCCGGCCTAGAACTTCTCCTGCAATTCGAAGAAATAAGCTTTCGGATGGTTGCATACCGGGCAGACTTCCGGCGCCTTAAGGCTTTCAATCCGGTGTCCGCAGTTTGCGCATTCCCAGATAACCTTGGTCGGGCGTTCAAAGACTTTTCCCGCTTCCAGAGCTTCCAACAACGCATTGTAGCGTTCTTCATGCCCTTTTTCGATTTTGCCGACCATGCGGAACAGAGTGGCGATTTTCTTAAAGCCCTCTTCGTCGGCTTCCTTGGCCATCGTGTCGTACATGTCGGTCCACTCGTAGCGTTCGCCAGCCGCCGCGTCTTTCAGGTTTTCGATTGTCGAGGGAATTTCCTCGTTATGCAGCAGTTTGAACCAGATTTTGGCGTGCTCCTTTTCGTTGTTCGCGGTCTGTTCAAACTTGTCGGCAATGATGTTATAGCCTTCTTTCTTGGCTTTGGACGCATAGTAGGTATATTTGTTGCGCGCCATCGATTCGCCGGCAAAAGCGGCCTGCAGGTTCGCTTCGGTCTTAGATCCTTTAAGTTCCATAGAGTTTTCTCCTAAAAAAAATGTTGCGGAGAAATGATAGCCGCCTCCGCAAACATAGTCAAGAAAAATCATCTGATGCGGCCGCCGTTTCATCAAACCATCCGCAATGTCTGACGACCAGCTAACTCTGCGCGCTGACCTCTGACGCCGTCCTCCGCCTTTCTTCCAGCTACGTTACGGCTTTCGGCACACAATCGTTTAATTCTATGCGCTAACCTCTGACGCCGTCCTCCGCCCTTCTTCCCGCAGCATTACGGCTCTCGGCACACAATCGTTTAATTCTGCGCGCTCGCCGCAGCTCCCGGATTGCCCGCGCCGCCGGTTCCCGCGCCCAAGCTCTCGGCCGCCGCGGTATCTGCCGCCGCGTAAGCCGTCTGTCCCTCGGCCAGCGCCGCAATCTTCGCCACCTCGGCCTTAAAACGCTGCAAATCCTTGCCTGCCAGATTGGTTCCGGTCGCCGCCTTGACTTTCAGCGGGTCAACCTTCTTGCCGTTTTTAATTACCTCAAAGTGCAGGTGCGGCCCGGTCGAACGTCCGGTCGAGCCGACATAGCCGATAACCTGCCCCTGCTTGACTCTGACGCCCGGACGGATGCCTTTGGCAAAACCGTTCATATGCGCGTATCCGGTCGAAAACTCCGAATTGTGGCGGATAACCACATAGCGTCCGTAACCGCCGGCCCATTGCGCGCGTTTAACCACGCCGTCCGCGCTCGCGTAAATCCTCGTGCCTTTCGGCGCCGCGTAGTCCACGCCGCTGTGCAGGATGCGCCGCTTCAAAATCGGGTGCCGCCGCCAGCCGAAACGCGACGAAATCCGCGCCGACCGGAATTCCATCGGCTTGCGGTCAAGAGCCCTTTTCAGCACAATCCCCTTGGAATTGTAGTAGTCCACGCCGCCATTCAGATCTTCGTAGCGGTACAGCGCAATCTTGTCCCTCCCCAGATTCAGCTCCGCATACAGAATGTCGCCGTTTTTGACGACCTTGCCGTCCGGCGCCACCTTGCGGTCAAACAGAACCTTGAACGTATCGCCGCTCTTGATGTCCGAACGGAAATCGACCGTATAGGCGAAAATATTGATAAAGTTGCCGATAATGCTGGACGGCACGCCCGCATTCTGCATCGCCGCCGCCAAAGACGAGGTAATGCTGCCCTGCGCCGTCTGGTTCTCGGTCTTTAATTCCAGCTGTTCCATCTCCGCAACGTACTTTTCGTCTTCGTTGCGCGTAACCACATATTTGGTTCCCGCCGTCGGCTCAATCACAATCTTGTCCACGCTCAACAGCTCGCCGAACGGCACGTCCACCGTTTTGACGATGTCGATTTTCTGCCCCGCGCGCAGGTTGCGCACGTCATACCCGGCTTCCTTAAGGCTCTCCGCCGCCTGATTCGCTTCCTGATACTCCATGCCGAGCTTTTGCAGAAGCCCGATGAAGTGGTCACCCTTTTCCACGGTCAAAACGTCCTGCTTGACTTCGGGCTGGGTTTCTTCGCCCTCGACCGTCCATTCCACCGCCGGATTGTCAAAAGACTCGCCCTCGCCGGCATCAATGCCTGCCATATCGGCGCCGGCCGCCGTCCCGGACGCTCCCGGCACCGCCAAACCATCGCTTTCTCCTTCATAAACCTCCGGCACTGCCATTTTTGCGACAGCCTGCTGCTCGGCGTTTTCGCGTTTTCCTTCCGCCGCCAGCCGCTCCTCGGCGACAATCTGCTCCGGCGTTTCAAAATTCCGGCTGACCACCAGCACCAGCGCAAAGGTTACCACCGCGCTGTAAATAAACAAAAGC
The DNA here is from genome assembly GCA_001917135.1 of Acetobacter sp. 46_36. Classification (GTDB taxonomy): domain Bacteria; phylum Pseudomonadota; class Alphaproteobacteria; order RF32; family CAG-239; genus CAG-267. The sequence continues at coordinate 246,613 of MNTT01000013.1, read as the reverse complement.
CAGCTCTGCGTACTCCATCCGCGTCTGCCCGAACTCATAATATTGTAAGAAGCCATCATGTCCCCCGTAATTAAATACTGTATGCGACCTTAAAAGATGAGGGCGAAACTGAAAAGCCCTTTTTATTTTTTATACACACCAAATAAAACCGTCTGCGAATGTCAGCCGGCCTTTGACCTCCGCCCTGCGGCATTTACCCCGGTTCGTCAGCCGGCCTTTAACCTCCGCCCTGCGGCATTTACCCCGGCCCGTCAGCCGGCCTTTAACCTCCGCCCTGCGGCATTTACCCGGCTCGTTAACCAGACCTTAAATTTTGCCCTGCTAACATTCATTTAGGTATTGATTATAAGGTAAAATTATTTACAAAAGGTTAACCGATGACAAAACGCCCAGCCTCCCCGCAATCTGCCCCCGTTCCCCCCGCGGCGCCGTCCGCCGCCGACCCGACGTTCAAAATGCTCTACGTCCTCGCCATCATCATGATTGTCGACGGGCATGTCGGCTCGTCCGATTACCTCGACTTCAACGGGCTGCTCCGTTACCAGAACTACCATATCGCGCTGTTTATGTTCGTCTCGGGCTATTTCCTCAACCTTACGCGCGGCTATAAGGAATTTTTCGCCCGCAAGACCCTGCGCCTGCTCGTGCCGCTTTACCTTTGGAACGCGGCTTACGGCGCCCTGTGCTGGTATCTGAACCGGCATCAGGGCTTTGCGCTCGGCGGGGAATTTAACCTGTATAACCTGCTCTATGCCCCGCTTGTCGACGGGCACCAGTTCATTTACAACATGGCGTCATGGTTTCTGGTGCCGCTGTTTCTGGTACAGGCCGTCGGCTTTTTGCTGCTGCGCCCGTTCGCTCCGTCTGCCGCCCGCCGCACCGCCTTAACCCCGTCTGCCCGGCCGCAGCCCGGCAGTTTTTTCCTGCCCGCCGTTATATTTTTCGTCCTGTCGCTGGCGCTCGGCTGCTTTGCCCTGGCGTACGCCCCCGAAAACCACGGCGCCCGCACCCTGGCGCTGACCGCTCTGCGCACGCTCTACTTCATGCCCGCTTTTGCATTCGGCTTTCTTTACCGGCACGTCCTCGCCAAATACGATACTGTCGCCACGCCGCTTTACCTGTTTATCGTTCTCGCCGCCCTGACCTGCCTGACCCAAAAATTCCCCGGCTATAACCATATCCCTTCGTGGCTGGACACCGTCGACGCCCCGGCGCCCGCCATATATGCCATAAGCCTCCTCGCCGTTCTGTTCTGGCTGCGCGTTGCCCGGGTTCTGTCGCCGTTGCTCGTCCGAAGCCGCCCGTTGCAATATATTGCGAACCATACCTTTGACATCATGATGCACCACTTTGCCGGCTTTATGCTTGCCAAAGCCCTGTTTCTGCCGTTCATTTCCGCCCCCGCTGCACAATTCCCTTCCGCCGCCGCAACGCCTCTCGCTTCCCGTGCCGACACCGCCGCCGCCCTCGCCCGCATCAAAAGCGACATATGGTACTATCCTTTCCCGGAAAGCGGAGAAGCCTCGGCCTGGCTCTATATTGCTATATCTATAGTCATAGCACTAACGGCAGGCTTTACAACCCGCAAAATTTATGCTATAATAAGCCGAAAGTTAAGCCATTTTTAAGGGTCGCATTTGTATAATCGGCGCGTTAAAATTCAGGCTGACAGGGAGGTACTATGACAAACAGCTGCGAAAAAGGCCGTTCAATGATAGAGATGCTGGGTGTACTGGCAATCGTCGGCGTCCTTTCCGTCGGCGGCATAGCCGGCTATTCCAAGGCAATGGGCAAATACAAAACCAACCATTTGATTGAGCAGCTGACCATGCTGATTACCAATATCCGCAATTCATTTATCGGCCAGCATGACTTCAGCGACATAAACAACAATTTGCTTATAAATATCGGCGCCGTGCCCGCTGATATGTACGACCACTCCCGCGCCAGCAATGACATCCTGCACGCCTGGAACGGAAAAGTAACCATCTTCCCCAGCGAGGCCTCCAATAACAAACAAATGGCCTTTGAACTCTATGTCAACAACATCTCCAAAAACGTCTGTATCGAAATGGTAACGATGGATTGGGGCAAAGACCCGTCATCGGGCTTTACAAGCCTCTACATCGGCACGCTGGAAGAAGACATTGCCGAACCGCAGATGAAAGACGTCCATTCGTCCGCCGACCGCAATGAAGCCAACGGCATATATACTATCGGCACCCACGACATGGCAATCCCGCTGACGCTGGAACAGGCATACGCCGCCTGCACCTGCAGCCCGGTCGGTTGCACCATAGGGCTGAAATATCTGTAACAGCCCCGCCGCCCGGCAGATTACAAAAAAAACGACAGGCCTGAAGTTCACATACCTCCCTCCCGAATATTCAGGCCTTCCTTTTTGCCTGTAGCTTACACCTACAACCTACAGCTTACAGCCCGCAGCACGCCGTCCATGCGCCGTTGTTTCTCACGCCAGCCCCGTTTCATGCGGCACGCCGTCCCGCCCGTCTCTACGCTCCAGCCTCCCCTCCGCCATACTCTTCTCTCTATATGCGACACGCCGTCCCGCGCCGTCTCTCCCCCGACAGAAAAGCTCTTTTCCATGCGCTGTCCCGCCCCTCTCTCCCCCATACGCATAACAAAAAAAGGGGCGCGGTTTTCCGCACCCCTGTCAGCAACCCGCCGGTTCTCCCGGCCGCTTACGCTTATTTGCGCTTGGCTTCCGGCATCGCTTCCGGCGCCTTGGTTTCCTGTTTTACCTTCTCGGTAACCGGCTTGTAAACGGTCTTCTCCCACGGACTCTTCTTGTCGTAGAGCTTTTCGCAGATAGACAGCCCGACGCTTCTCAGCGCTGTTTCGGTCGGAATGAACAGGTCCATGCCCTCTTCGGTCTGTTTTGCCGAATTGGAAATACCGTTGACGGTGCCAAGCTTGTCAATCAGAACGCTGCCGACCGCCACTTTCTGCACCAGCGTATCAACGATAATTTCGGTGCCGAGCGTATCGGAATAGCGGTAGCCGTAAATTTTGCCGCTGTCGTCCATATAGTTCTTCGCCGCTTCGCCGTCCTTGTCCAGCAGCCCCAGCGAGATGTAGCCTTCCTGGTCAATCGGCGGCAAATCAAGGTTAAGGGCAATCGGCGTATAGGTAACCGGCTTTTCAAGGTGCATCAGCGCCGTGTTCTTGCTCGGGTTAACGCGTACCGCCTTGGCCTTGAGCACATCGCCGTTGATGGTCTTGACGTCATAGGTATTCTGCAGCTTGTTGACCAGCCCAGCCGACGTCAGCACGAACGAGTCGGAAATAACCAGCCCCATGCCTTTCTTGCCTTTGGCATTGGTAATCTCAACCACCGACCCGCGGATTTTGAGCATATTCTCCGGGCTCAGTTCTGTGTACGGCGGCCTGTCAACAATGCAGAGCTTGGCATCAACAGCATAGCCGTCAAGGTCGACCCAGTTGTCATCAACAATCGTGCAGCTGCCGTCGGAAATGACGTTGCCGTCTTCGTCAATGCAGTTTTCGTATTTGCGGAAACTGTCCTTAACGCCTCCGGTTTCTTCAATCTGCGGCGCAATCGCCTTGTTTTCGACTTCCACGCCGCCTTTTTCCTCAACCGCCGGGATATAGTCTATTTCCTCGACTTTCGGTTCAATCACGGGTTCGGGCGCCGGAGCCGGTTTCGGCTCCCCGCAGTCCTCGACACATTCGGTCTTGCACTCGCGCCCTCCCCTGACGTCCGGTTTGCCGACAACGCAGGTTTCGGTACAGACTTTGCGGCACTTCGGCTGCTCGCACTGCTGTGAGCACTTCATTGGACAGCTTTCAACTGTTTCAACCGTCGTAACCGTTGTCGTTACCTTTTTCTGCGGGCATACCGGGCGACAAACCTGGCGGCACACCGGCTGCGGCGTTTCTACCCGCGTCGTGGTGATGATTTTTTCCTCTACGGTCTTGGTTTTTGTCTTAACATCGACAAATTCCTCCACTTTCGGTTTACCCATCGTCACCGCGCACGGACACGCCGGCTGCGGACAGCTGCATACCGGCTGGTTGCAGGTGCAGGTCTGAATCGCAGCACACGGGCACGCCGGACGTGCTATCGCCGGGCATTGCGGCTGCGGCGCATAGGCGCAGCTTCTCGTATAGGCGACTTCCTTGGCAAAGCCGCATTTTCCCGGATTGAACTTGGCGTCAAAAGCGACCAGAGCCGCACGTTCCGCCGCCTGCTCTTCGGGGCTGACGCGCTGTGCCAGCTGGTACTCAAACCCCGGCAGCGAAGACAGCCGCGCCGCCGCGTCGGCAAACGCCAGTTCCGCCAGTTTGACCTCAGCTTCGTAAACGCCGTTTTCAACTTCGGCATAACCGGAAGTAACGCCTTTCCATAAAACTTTCGTCTGGCTCAAATTCATCAGCCGCCATGTAACCGTCATCTCGGCCGTGCCGTTGCGGCGGTTGTCCTTGCGCGCCTTGTCCCAGTCATACTGGTCGCAGACGTTCATAAAGAAGTTGGTGATTTCCGCCGTCAGCGCATATTCCGGCAGCTTGACCGACGGGTCGGCAAGGCAGACGTCCGGAATATCCATAATTTTGTAACATTTGTCAGCAGATTTTTTAAAGACGTCGTTAAACGCCATGTCTTTCTGAATTACCCGCCCGTGGTTCAGCATCGCCTTTTTCGTAAAACGGCGGCATCCGAAAATCCGGAAACGGTAGTTGCCGACATGGTTGGCATACGGGCTGAACCCTTCCTGGTTTTGCAGCCGGAAATCGACGTGCGTCAGCGCAAACGGCGCCAAATCGCAGCAGTTGCGGTTGACGGCGTTGCTCTTGTAGCGCGGCTGCGCCAGAGGATAGTTCCGGGTTTTGAACGCCGGCATCGGGCAACTGGGGCAGTTTTTAACCTGCGTCCCGTCCACGATTCGCACAGCTTTGTTGGATTTCGGCCGGTCGCAGTTCGGGCACGACCCGCCCGGAAAAATGCTGCCGTCCACTTCCGGCGGACAGTCCGGACAATAAGAATCCGGCCCCGCGGCCGCCGCAGCCGTGGCTCCGAACGCGAGCCCCAGCGCCAGCACCCCGCAGAATAACTTGTTTAAAACATTTGTTGCTGACATTTTATTTTATCTCCTGTTAAGGTTTTATTGCCTCCCCGCGCGGCATACCCGCCGCCTCGGTTTGGTTCTTGCCTCCCCGCGCGGCATACCCGCCGCCTCGGTTCGGTTCTTGCCTCCCCGCGCGGCATACCCGCCGCCTCGGTTCGGTTCTTGCCTCCCCGTACGACATACCCGCCGCCTCGGTTTGGTTCTTGCCTCCCCGTACGGCACACCAGTCGCCTCGGTTTGGTTCTTGCCTCCCCGTACGGCACACCAGTCGCCCCGGTTTGGTTCTTGCCTCCCCGTACGGCAACCCGCCGCCTCGGTTCGTGCGCTTTCGCCCTTCTTTACTTCTTCCCCGCAGGCCGCCGCGTCAACGGCCCCCTGCGATAAGACAAGGCTTCAATCAGGTGCATTTTAGACACCTTTTTTTCATTTTGCAAGTCTGCAATCGTTCTTGCTAACCGCAAAATACGGTTCAGGCTTCGCGCCGTCAACCCGCACTTTTCCGCCGATTCCGCCGCAAACCGCCGCAGTCCCGGCCCCATGTCCAGCGCTTTTTCCAGCATATCGCCTTTAAGCTCGGCATTGCAGGTCAGGCCCGACGCCCCGAATGCCGCAAACCGCGCCGCCGCAATCTCCCTTGCCGCCAGAACCTGCGCCCGCATTTCCGCCGACCCGGTTCCGGTCTTGCCCGAGGTCAGGTCATACGGGCTGACCGCCGGCACTTCAATCTGCAAATCAAACCGGTCCAGAAACGGCCCCGACAGCTTCGCCAGATAATCCTCCGCGCATTGCGGAGCCTTCGCGCACATCCGCCCTTCCACGCCGAAAAAGCCGCAGCGGCACGGGTTCATCGCCGCCACCAGCTGAAAATCCGCCGGATACACCGTATGCGCCATCACGCGCGAAATCACCGCCCGCTTGTTTTCCAGCGGCTGCCGCAGCGCGTCAAGCGCGGACCGCGAAAACTCCGGCAGTTCGTCCAGAAACAGCACGCCGTTGTGCGCCAGCGTAATCTCGCCCGGAATTCCCTTTCTCCCGCCGCCGACAAGAGACGCCATGGAAGCGCTGTGGTGCGGCGCACGGAACGGCCGTCTCAAATCCAGTTCGCCCCGCGCCGCCAGTTCTTCGTCCAACACGCCCGCGACCGACTGAATCATCGCATTTTCCAGCGCCTGACGCAGCGTCAGCGGCGGCAGGATGGTAACCAGCCGTTCCGCCAGCATTGTCTTTCCCGAACCCGGCGGCCCCGACATCAGAAGGTTGTGTCCGCCCGCCGCAGCGATAAGCATCGCCCGTTTCGCGCTCTCCTGCCCCTTGACGTCGGCATAGTCAATATTGTAAACCGCCGCGCCCGTGCCAGTCTCCCGGCCGGCCGCCGCCCGGTTCCGTGCGCCGTTCTCCGCCTGCTCCGGCCCCCGTGCGCCGTTCTCCGACACTCTCGCGCGGCCGTCATTCTCCGCCGCTCCCTCACGTCCGGTTTTTCTCTCCTCTGTCCCGCCGCGCCGCCGCTGCAACACGCCGCCGTCCGCCTTGCCGTTAAAATAATTCATCAGCTCCAGAATATGTCCTGCCGCCAGCACCGGCGCACACCGGCTCCACGCCGCTTCCGACGCGTTGGCCGCCGGGCAGACCAGCCCGCATTTGTCGGCAATCGCCCGCACCGCCGCCGGCAAAACCCCGTTGACACGCTCAATGCTGCCGTCCAGCGACAGCGCCCCCATAAAGATATAGCCCTTGAGCCGCGCCGGGTCAACCAGTCCCATCGCGCCCATCAGCCCCATCGCTATCGGCAAATCGAAATGTGCGCCTTCTTTCAATAAATCCACCGGCTTGAGGTTCACCGTAATATGCTCGCGCGGAAACTCCGCCCCCAGCACCGTCAGAACCGCACGCACGCGCTCTTTGCTTTCGTTGATGGCCTTGTCCGGCAGCCCGACGATGACAAACCCGGGCATCCCCGCGCCGAGGCTGACCTGCACCTCCACGCGCTTCGCCTCAATCCCGTCAAACGCCGCTGTCTTCAGGCTGCAAATCATCTCCCGTTCCTCGCTGCCATCCCGCCTTTACTCCGGCTCATCATCGCCCGTTCTCCGTCTCACCGCCGCAACACAACTTCGTTTTATCACCAGCGCCATAACACACCTGCCATCGTTAAACCTTACCGCCACGGCGCCGCCTTACCACCGCGGCACCACCTCGCCGCCGCCGCGCCACCGCCGCGTCGGGTAGGTATTTTTGCGCAGAAAATCGTAATTCGCCGAAACCTGCGGGATGTCCGTTACCAGCACATACCCCGTCGCCCGGAAATTCTCCGCGCACTGCACGGCGCTTTCGCCCGGCAGGTCATAACACAAAATCTGCGTCCGCGTTACCGGATGAATCAGCAGAATTCCTTCTGCGCTCTGCGTGGCGGAAATGTCGCCGTAATAGGTCGGCATCGGCTGCGCGCAGGGCTGGTACGGCAGCATTGCTTCATCCGAACACTTGCGGTTGTTGGGACAGACTTTCACCCCGTTCAGCCCGACTTCCGGCTGTTCGCGCAGGGTACAAATTTCGGTTGCTTCTTTGTCCGACCACAGCCGCGTACCGAGAAAACCGCCGCTGTCCGCCCGCTGGCACGGCAGCGCCGAAAGTTCTTCTTCTTCCGTCAGCACCGGATAAGTCCGCTCGTACGGATAGGTACACCCCGCCGCCGACAACACAGCCGCAAACAGCACAATCATCCCCGTTTTCCGCGCTGCGCCGGCCGCCTGCACCATACTTGTTATCGTGTTTCGTACCATACCGGCCGCCTGCACCGCGCTTGCCATCATTTTTCGTACCGTACCGGCCGCCTGCTCTGTACCTGTCATCATTTTCCGCACCTTCCGTGCGCCCCTGTTCTCTTCGCCTGTAAGCATCGTCAAAGCTTTCAAAATAAACTTATTTAAGGCGATTTTACCGGCCGTCCCGCCAAAATGCACGCAAAATATCAGGTTATAAACAAAAAATGCGCCCTCGCCGCACCGCCAGCCCCGGTCAACACCGCGTGCCTCTTTCCTGCACCAGCCGCCAAAACGCCGCACCGCCAGCCCCGGCACACCCGCCGATAACCGTACCGGCAGCGCCGCCTTTCATCTACCGGTGGAACAGCCGCTCCAGATCCACCACCTCCAGCCGCACATACGTCGGCCGCCCGTGGTTGCACTGCGCCGAATGCGGCGTCCGCTCCATCTCGCGCAGCAGGTGGTTCATCTCGGCGATATTCAGCCGTCGCCCCGCACGCACCGACCCGTGGCACGCCATCGTCGCCGCGATATGGTTGATTTTGTCTTCCACCACCGTCGTTGCGCCCCATTCCGCCATCTCATCGGCCAAATCCGCAACCATTTTTTTGATTGCCGCGTCCTTCAGCAGCGCCGGTACTTCCCGCACCATTACCCCGGCGCCGAAATCCTCAAGCACCAGCCCGAGTTTCGCCAAACTCTCAAATTCGCCCGCGAGCGCCGCTTTCTGCGTCAGCGACAAATCCACCACCTCCGGCAGCAGCAGCAATTGCGACGGCAGCCTCTCCCCTGCCGCCATCGCCGCCTTGAGCCGCTCCAGCACAATCCGCTCGTGTGCCGCATGCTGGTCAACCAGAATCAGCGCATCTTCCGCCTGCGCCAAAATATAGGTATCATGAAACTGCGCCTTGGCCACGCCCAGCGGTCCCGCCTCGTCTTCCGCGCCTGCTGCCGGCTCTTCCACCCGCACCGAAAACTTGCGCTCCAGCTCCGGCAAAACCCCGCTGCCGCGTCCGCCGCCCGCGCTCCCCGGCCGCCCCTGAAAAGCCGTAAACCGCCGGTCAGCCCCGTACGCCGTCCCTGCGTCAATCCCGGTGCCCATACCTGCGCCATAATACCCGCCGTTCACACCGCCGCGGCCTGTACCAAAGCCTGCGTCCGTGCCAAAGCCCGCGTCCCTGCCATAATCGCGGCCGCTGCCCGCATCCGTATATTCCGGCTCCCGCAACACGCCGCCCGCCGCAACATCTGCCGCAAAACTCTCCGTTCCTCCGCAGGCACCGTTCAGCCCGCCGCCCGGAACCGCCGCACCGTCCAGCCTTTCCTGCCCCGGTACAAAATCATCGGTCAGCGCCGCCAAATCAACCTTATCCGCGCTCCTCTTGTCCCCCGCCAGCAGCGCGCTCCGCACCGCCCCCACCAGCAGCGACCGCACGCCCTGCTGGTCAAAAAAGCGCACTTCCGCTTTCGCCGGATGCACGTTGACGTCCACATACATCGGTTCTACTTCTAAAAACAGCGCGCACGCCGGATAGCGCGAATTCTCCAGCACGCCCGCATACGCCCCTTTCAGCGCGCCCAGAAGCAGCTTGTCCCTGACCGGGCGGTTGTTGACAAACAGATATTGCGACAGCGTATTGGCTTTGTTATACGTCGGCAGGCTGACGAGCCCCGACAGTTTCATCCCGTCGCGCTCGCCTTTAACCTCCAGCGCATTCTCCGAAAACTCGCGCCCCATGACTTCCGCCGCCCGCCGGAGCCTTGCGTCAAAAAAATCCCCGTTCGCCGCCGGCAGCGCAATCTTCTTCTTTTCGTCAACGTAAAGGTAAAACGCCACTTCGGGGTTCGCCAGCGCAATGCGGCTGATAATGTCCGCGCACGCCCCCGCCTCGGCGCTGTCCGCTTTCAGGAACTTCAGCCGCGCCGGCGTCGCAAAAAACAAATCCCGCACCTCAATCCGCGTCCCCCTGGCGCGCGAACACGGCCGCACCTCGCCCTTCGCCCCGCCTTTGATTTCCAGCTCCCAGCCGTTTTCCGCGCTTTCCTGCCGCGTCGTGATTTTCATCTTCGCCACCGAGGCAATCGACGGCAGCGCCTCGCCGCGAAACCCCAGAAACTGCACATTGAACAAATCGTCCGACGGCAGCTTGGACGTCGCGTGCCGTTCCACCGCCAGCGCCAGGTCTTCCGCATCCATGCCTTTGCCGTTGTCCTCAACCGCAATCAGCGTCTTGCCCCCGGCCTTGAGCGTTACCTCAATCCGCGTCGCCCCCGCGTCCAGCGCGTTCTCCACCAGCTCCTTGACCGCCGACGCCGGGCGTTCGATAACCTCGCCCGCCGCAATCTGGTTGACTAAATTGGATGGCAAAACCCGGATAGACATAGTACGCGTTCCTTTCTTCAACAACTTCGGCAGCCCCGGCCGTACCCAGCCCATACCCGGCCGTACCCAGCCCATACCCGGTCGTACCGCACCCATACCCGGCCGTACTCAGCCCGTACCCGGCCGTACTCAGCCCGTACCCCGGTCGTACCGCACCCGTGCCCGGCGCTTCCGCCGGCTGCCTGCTTAACTTAAGAGCAGTATAGCGTGCCCCGCCCCAACGCCGCAATATGTTTTTGAGATGTCCACAACCCGCCGCGCCTCATCACCTCCCGCGCCCCTCCGCCTGCTCCCCAGACCCCGTAAAAAGTAGTGACAAACAGACAAAAACACGCTGCACGCCGCATCAGCAAATTAAAAATTCTGAATAATGCAGACCATGACATTTGACAAGAAATTACGCCCCGGCTGTAAAACACAAAAAAACAGAAGCGCCCGCAAGACGCTCCTGTTTTTTTTATAGCCTGCTCCCGTCATCCGGTACGCTGTTTCTATGCCGCTTTTTCGGCACCGGCTCCGGCTTCTGCCCGCAAGGCCCGTACCTTTTCAATCAGGGCGCTCGTTGACCCGTCATGTCTCGGCGCCGCGCACTGAGACGCCGCCCCGCATTGGCCGGCTGCCGCAGTTCCGTTCCGAGCCGCTCCCGCGCCGCCGTTTTGCGCCGCGCTGCCCTCAAGCTCCGGCAAAATCTTCAACGCCAGCTGCTTGCCAAGCTCGACACCCCACTGGTCAAACGAATCAATCTCCCAAATCACGCCCTGCGTATAAACCTTATGCTCATACATCGCAATCAGCATGCCGAGCGCATACGGCGTAATCTTCTTCAGCAGGAACATATTGGACGGGCGGTTGCCGTCAAAGCTCTTGTTGAGCTTGAGTTTCTCAATCGCCGCTTCGTCCTTGCCCGCAGCGCGCAGTTCCGCCGCCGCCTCGTCGGGCGTCTTGCCTTTCATCAGCGCCTCCGCCTGCGCCAAAACGTTGGCGAGCAGAATTTCGTGATGCTTGCCGATTTCGTTGTGCGACACCGCCGGAATGATAAAGTCTACCGGCACCGGCTCGGTTCCCTGGTGCAGAAGCTGGAAGAACGAATGCTGCACATCGGTGCCCGCCCCGCCGAACAGCGCCGGCCCCGTCGCGTAATCGGTAATTTTGCGGTTGTCGAGCCGCACCGACTTGCCGTTGCTCTCCATGTCGAGCTGTTGCAGATACGCCGGCAGGAACTTCAAATACTGGTCATACGGAATCACCGCATACCGGTGGATATTGTAATAGTCGTTGTACCAAATCCCCAGCAGCGCCATAATCACCGGAATGTTCTGCTCCAGCGGCGCGGTACGGAAATGGTTGTCCATCGCCTCGGCGCCGCGCAAAAGCTCGTGAAAATTCTCGTACCCGACTGCAATCGCAATGGAAAGCCCGATAGCCGACCACAGGGAGTAACGCCCGCCGACGAAATCCCAGAACTCAAACATATTGTTGACGTCAATGCCGAATTCCGCCACCGCCTTGGCGTTCGTCGAAAGCGCGACAAAGTGGTTGGCAACCGCCGCCTCGCCCAGCGCTTTGACCAGCCAGTCGCGGCAGGTGCGCGCGTTGGTCAGCGTTTCAATCGTCGTAAAGGTCTTGGACGCGACGATAAACAGCGTTTCCTCCGGGTTAACCTGCCCCAAAACTTCCGCACACGCCGTGCCGTCAATGTTGGAGATAAAGTAGCAGTTGATGTCTTTCGCCCAGTATTTCTTGAGCGCCGCCGTTACCATATACGGCCCCAGATCCGACCCGCCGATGCCGATGTTGACGATGTTGGTGAGCTTTTTGCCCGTTGCGCCCTTAAACGCCCCGCTGCGCACCGCGTCCGAAAATTCTTTCATCTTCGCCTGCACGCGCAGGATTTCCGGCATAACGTCAACGCCGTCGACCGTTACCGGCCTGCCCGAAAAATTGCGCAGCGCCGTATGCAGCACCGCGCGGTTTTCGGTAACGTTGATTTTCTTGCCCGTAAACATATCCTCAATCCGGTCCTTTAAATTATGCTCGCGCGCCAGATTAAACAGCGCCTCCAGCACGCCGGCGTCAAAACGGTTTTTGGAATAGTCGTAGGTCAGATCCCCGAGCGTCAGGGTATATTTTTGCGCCCGCTCGCCGTCCGCGGCAAACAGGTCATTCATTTCGGTTCCGGCAAAACGCTTGTACTCGGTGAGCAGCGCCGCCACGGCATCAGATACTGCCATAATGTAGCCTCCTAAAAATCAAGTATGTCATCGCTCCGGCTCCAGCGCCCGTGAACGTTTCGCCCACTGCAGCGCCGCCGCCCGTGCCCCGTTGCCCTCGCTCCGTATGCACCGCCGCAGCCGCCCGCGCCGCCGGCCATCGCGTTAATGCCCGGAATATACGCCCCCGCCCGCCGCCTGTCAAGCTTTTCACCGCATTTTTCCCACATTTCCGCTGCCGCCCGCAAAACGCCGTGCCCGCCCCCAACGAGCCGCACCGCCCGCCCGCACCATATCCACCGCCCGCGCCATATCCGCCGCCAGCGCCATATCGCCCGCCAGCGCCACATCAAAAGTGCCCGCCAACCCGGCCGGCAGTTTCCCGACCGCAAAAACGCCGTGCCCGACCCCTCCCGAAACACGGCGTTAAACACAATCCTGCACAACGTCAGAAATTGATTTTCAGCCCGGCAAGCCCGTTCCAGCCTGTACGCCCGCCGTCCCGGCGCATCACCTCGGCAAAAAGCGAAGCGTCGCCGTTGCTGCTCTCAAAACCCAGGCCGTATTCGGCATAAGGCTCAATTTCCATATCCGGAAGGTGAACGCCGTTCGCGGTAACGTGCTGGAGTCCGGTTCCGGTATAGACATACCGCCCTTTGGCATAAACCTGCAGCTCGTCATTAAACGCCTTTTCAATCTTCAGCCCCGGCGCCAGCTCGTACATTGACAGTCCGTCAAACGCGACTTCCGCATTTTTGCCGGTCGTATAATCTTCGGCATCGGCATAAGTGTATGTGGCATAGAAGTTCGGCTGCACCGTCCACCCATTGCCCAAGACGCAATTATATCCGAATTTGGCGCCGATACCGCCGAGCCAGGCGTCAAACTTGCCGTTCTTGTCAAAATCATTGGCTTTTTTGCGGGCATATCCGGCATTCGCGGTAATTCCCCAAAAGGCGCTGCCTTTATAGAAATTCGCCCCGGCTCCCAGATACCAGACATTCTGTTCAATCTTTCCGGCGGCAAACTCGGCCTCGCCGTCTGCGTATGCCCCGTATGCCGAATAAACCGCCGCCACGCCGTTGCCGTATGTTTTGACGCGGCTGTCCGCACCGGCTATCACGCCGTTAAACCGCGCGTCCGCGCCGTGATAATTCTTAAACTCCAAATCGTCAGACGAGGCAAACGGCTTGACCCACGCGCCGCCTCCGGCCTCTGCCGCGCCCTTGCGAAACGCCGTCCGGTCTGCGTCTGCAAGCACCCGGCTGTAAATTTCATCGTTCAGCACGCCGATAGACGCAACAACCGCCATGCCGGATTCCAAAACTTCCGGATTGAATTTGTCTTTCCGTTCCCGCCGCGTAAACGTAAATTCTCCGTTCTCGGGCAGATATTCGACGTCATAATTGTAAACCGGACCGGCGCTCTCGGCAATTTGCGAAGCCACCTGTCCCGCCAAAATATTGTTATCGGCAAACATAACGTGCGTCGTTTCCGCCTCGCCGTCCGACAAAACGTCCAGCGACTTGACCTCCACCAGCGCCAAATCGCCCGAAACCTCTTCGGCACTCATCTCGCCCATTTTCACGTTTTCCAAATCCACATTCACATTGTAAATATCCAGCTTGCCTCCGTTCAGAGCCAGATTTTTCAACTGCAGCCGCTCAAACCCCAGCGACTGAATATTCACCAAACCGCCATTCATGGCAAGCGAGTTCGTTCCGTTGCCGATAAGGTTTCCGCCGGCAATATTGGTAACAGCTGCATCAGCAATACCTGTCAAACCGTTTCCTTTGGCAATTCCGCTGACAATCTCTGCGTTTTTAATCTCCCCGTTTAAGGTAATTTCCCCGCTGTCATCACCGGACAGAACCAGCGTCCAGCCGTCTTCGCTACCCGTAAAACCGTCGTCAGACACGATTTTTCCATCGTTTTTTGCCTCCAGCAACAATGTTTTTCCTTCGACCATATATACAGCGTTGCTTTCGCCGTTAGCCGTATTGCCTGAAAAGACAGAAACACCGCCGTCCGCACGAACAGTCAAATCGCCTTCAGAATAAATGGCTCCGCCGGCAGAAGAAACCGTATTGCCTTTAAAAGAACTGTTTTCAACAACCATGCCGTCGCCACGATTAAAAATAGCCCCGCCCATCTGACTCTCATTGCGTTCAAACTCTGAACCGGAAATAAGTATTTTGTTTGCTGCTGTTTCCCACACGGCAACAGCCCCGCCTAACGCCCCCTTATTGGCGATAAAAGCACTGTTCGCCACGCTCATCTCAGATCCGGAAACCCAGTCAGATATCGCTCCGCCATATTTGGCCGAATTGTTCTCAAATCTGCTGCTTTTAACAGAAACGCCATAATTGCTGATATTTGAAATTGCACCGCCGTCTTCAGCATTGTTTCCAACAAAATTGGTATTCTCAACCTCCAGCTGTTCAGCTCTGCTTGCCAGAAAAATCGCACCGCCGTTTTTTCCGCCGTTATTCCTGAACTCGCTGTTGCTAATTTTACTGAGATTGCCGTTATTATAAATTGCCCCGCCGTTGCTCTCGGAAACATTATTGATAAAAGAAGCGGAAATTTGCCCTATTGTCATGTTATTTCTAATTGCCCCGCCGGAATCAGATGTATTTCCGATAAAATTCCCCGCAATATCTTTTATCTGTCCTTGATTAAAAATTGCACCGCCATACCTGAAAGTGCTGTTTTCAACAAAAGTACCGTCAATACCGTCAATTTCGCCGTAGTTATTAATCGCTCCACCAGCCCAGCCGCCGGAATTTTTAATAAAAGCGCTATCGGCAATCTGAGAAATATACCCGGTATTATCAAGAGCACTCCCGTTTTCGTTTTTATTACCTATAAAAGCCGTACTTTTGATGCTCATCTCACCCGAATTATAAATTACCGCATGCGAACCGTTGTCATTATAGAAAACTGTATTAACGACATCTGCCGTTCCTTCGTTAAGCATTCCCCCCAGAGAAACTGTGCCTCCCCCTTCCTCGCTTGTCACGTTCCCGGCAAAACCATTGAAACTCTTGTCCGCAACCGCATATTTCGTCCTGCCGTCAACATCGATAAATTCAACAAAATTTCCCGTAACAGGCTTTTCTTCTGCAACCCGATAGCCATTCCCGATATTTTTCAGTGTCAGCTTTTCCCCTTTTCTTACATAAAAAACGCTTTTGCTGCCATTATTGGAAATAGCATTGCCCTGGCCGTCAATAACGACATCTGTTCCGACAAGCTTGTCTATCCCGTCAGTTTCCGTAATGCTGATATCTTGATTAAGAGTAATACTTTCGTCTCCGCTCGCCAGCGCCGCGGCAAACTCCGCACCGCTGCTAACCTCTGCCGCCCGCGCCGCACATACCGGCAAACCAGCCGCGACCATTAATGCCAAACCAATCTTTCTGCTCATGCGATTTTCCTTCCTTAAGTTCCTGTTGCGTATATTAAACGATTTAATTTCAGCGGTTTCATCATCTGCTTCTTTGAGGAAAATCAAGAGTTTTAATCCCAAAAAAGATAGACGGTGGTTGAGGATTTTAAACGGTCGTTTTAATTCAGCAGTTTTCTTCCCCGGTTAATTTTTTTAACTGTTTATATTTTAAAGAAAAAATTGACAAATAACATATCCTAAAGTATATGAAAAAAAACGACCAAATAAATTCCGCAACCGCATTTTCCCCGCCCGCGCCATTCCCCGCGCTACTCCCTCCGCGCCGTATCGCCCTCTCATCTCCCCTTCGCCCGCAACACACCCCCTCTGTTGCCGCGCCATATCTTCCCCCGCCCTTCCCACGCCTCCCATTCCCAACCCCTTGCTCCGGCAAACTTCCCCCCACGCCTCCCTTTCCCAGCCCCTTGCTCCGCAAATTTCCCCCCCGCCCCTCCGTCCGAACCGCACGTTAACCCGGCATTAACCCTCTCCGTGCTATCATAACGGCAAATCTGTTTTTTGAAAGGATGACAAAAATGGCAAAACCCGTTAAAAAGAAACCCGCTGCCCCCAAGGCACCCAAAGCAGCGTTGAAAAAAGCGCCGAAAAAAGCCCCCGCGCGCCCTGCCCCAATTCCGGCGGCAGCCCACTCACACGCCGCAACCTCGATTTCGACGGCGGAAACCGCGGCCGAAAGCGAGACTTTAGCAGCAGCCCAGCTGCCCCCCGAAGGCTCGTCCGACGCGCTTTCCCCGGCTGCCGGCAATGCCGTGCCCGTCCCGGCGTCCAGAGCCCCGGTGCGCGAAAAAATCAAAAAGCTTCCCGCCGCAGCCAAAGCCGCGCCGAAAAAAATCGTCGAACGCACGTTGGAGGCAACGCTGAAAACCGTGGAAAAAGCCGCCGAGACCGAAGCGCAGAAAGCTGCCAGAAAAGCCCTCAAAGCAACGGCAAAAGCGCGTAAGGCGCTAAAAGCGATGACCAAGGCCAAAAAGGCTGCCCGCCGGGCGGAAGCGGAAGCCGCCGCGCTTAACGGCGCATTCCCGAAAACTGCAAATGCAGCCCCCGCTGCGGATGCCGCCACAGCTCCCGCCGATACAATGTCTGCCCGTGTCAAAAAGCTGCCCGTCGGCGCCAAAGCCGCCGCAGCCGGCATCAGGCAGGCCACCACTGCCGCCGCCAAAAAGGCCGCCCGCGAAATCAAACAGAAACTGAAACAGATTCTCCACTCCGCGGAAGAAGAAGTCTTCTATTACGAACGTCGCCAGATAATCCTGCTTACGGTGGTTTACGCCGCCATTGCCTGCCTGGTTTGGGTTCTGACCCGCTGTATGCTTTGTGCCGGACTGTTCACAAGCTGGGCGCTGGTCGTCTTTATGACTGTGGTCATGGCGCTGTCGCTCGCGGCTCTCGCCTCGGTCGTCTTCGTGCTGATATTCCCGCAGAAGCTGGCCGTCGTAACCAACGAAGGGATAAAAATCGACCACAACGCTTTCCTGAAATGGAGCGACGTCGCGCTGGCCGAAGAAAAATATACCGGCTGGCTGACCCGCCGTCCGATAATCGCCCTGCATCTCGTTCCCGGCGCCGAATACCGCCTGACGTTTATGCAGCACCTGTGCCGGCATAACGTGTTCACGCCGTTTTCCATCCCGCTTTACGCGATGGTTCCGGAAGACGCCGCCAAAATACGTACGCTCGTTAAACGCTACGCGGAATATAAGGACAGCCGGGACTAGCCTTGACCGGGCTTAATCCCCGCCTTTTCGCCGCCGATGCGGCAATGCCGGAACGCCCCCGCACCCCGGCATTTTTTATGCGCGGCAAATACCGCTTCCCGTCGCACGCCGCCATACCCGTGCCGCTGCCCGTACCGCTGGCACCGCTCACAACCTCTCCGCCACAAAAAAGACAAAAAGGACAAAAAAAGCTTGCATTTAGCAAAACTTTGCGATATACCTTTTTCATAAAGAAAACAATTATGTCGAACAATTAATCTAAAATTTTTATGAAAAGAATAGCATTAGGCGTCTTCTCTCAAGAAAACGCAACAGAAAACATGTTGGAATATGTCAGACGCAATCATGAGCTTGAAGCTATGGAGCAATGGCGGATACTCAAGCGCCCCGGCGCAAAGAAAATCCTCCTCGAATATGTCAGGCACGGCGGCTTGCTCTGCTACGGCGTCGAGTACATCATCTTTCGCCTCTGGCCCAAATCCGACACGGCGGAAATTATGCTGGAATACGCCAAAAACGGCATACTGCCCGACGTAAAGTTTCTCCCCCGGCTGTTTAAGCTGCCTGACGCAAAAGAGATTTTTCTTGAATTCGTCAAACACAACCCAGACGGCCTCCGGGAAAAAGTCCAGCTCCAAATCCTCAACCGGCCTTACGCTGACGAGATAATGCTGGAATCCGTCAAACGCGGCGGATGGCTCTGCTATGATGCCCAAGTCAGAATGTTCGACCAGCCCGATGCAGGGAAAATCTTCCTTGAATATGTCAGACACAGGCATGAACT
The DNA here is from genome assembly GCA_001917135.1 of Acetobacter sp. 46_36. Lineage (GTDB taxonomy): Bacteria > Pseudomonadota > Alphaproteobacteria > RF32 > CAG-239 > CAG-267. Next base: position 228,179 of record MNTT01000013.1, on the reverse strand, counting down.
CTGCTACGGCGCTCAAGTCAGAATCTTTGACTTGCCCGACGCGGGAAAAATTTTTCTGGAATATGTCAAGCTTGGAAAGCCTCTCTGCTTTGATATCCAGCTTCAGATTTTCCAGCTGCCCAATGCAGGGGACATCTTTCTTGAACACGCCAGACACGGATGGTCGTTTTATGACGAACCCCTGAACCGGCTCTTTAGGCTGCCCGGCGCAGGAAAGATTATATTTATGTACGTCAGACAAAGAAAGATAGACGGCGTAAAAGAGATAGTCAGAGCTTTCAGACGGCGTGCGTAAGAAACGTCTTTAAACCGAAAAGCGGCTGTTCCTTTATGGAGCAACCGCTTTTTTTATACCAGCAACACAGCACGGCCATGCTTCCTCCAGCCGCAGCCGTCGCCGCCCACACGCCCGTAGTACAGCACTGCCCATGGCGCCGCCATACCCGTGCGCTGCTCTAGTCGCTCTCTTCGCCCGTATCGCTGATACTGCCCGTATCGCTGATACTGCCCGTGTCGCTGACACTGCCCGTGGCGCCGGCATCGGCAATCCCTTTAACCACGCGTTCCAGCACGCCCTGCATTTTGGAAATCACGATGCCGTAGTTGGTAACCTTAACGCCCTGCCGTGCGCATTCGTTAATCCGCCGCCGCACTTCCGCGCGGTTCAGCATACAGCCGCCGCAGTGCACCACCAGCGCGTAATCTTCCAGATTATCGGGAAAATCCGCGCCCTGCGTCCACTCGAACTTCAGTTCCCTGCCGGTATATTTTTTCATCCAGTTCGGAATTTTGACCCGCCCGATATCGTCGCAGGTAACATGGTGCGAACACCCTTCCGCAATCAGCACCCTGTCGCCGTCTTTGAGCGTGTCAATCGCTGCCGCGCCTGCCAGCTGCGCCGCGAAATCGCCTTTATAGCGCGCAAACAGGGTCGAAAACGTCGTCAGCCTGATGTCTTCCGGCACCGCAGCCGCCACTTCCCTGACCGCCTGGCTGTCGGTAATGACCAGCGCCGGTTTTGCCGCCAGCCCCCGCAGCATATCCGTAACTTCGCTTTCCTTAACCGTCAGCGCCATCGCTCCGGCATCCAGCACTTCGCGCAAAACCTGCACCTGCGGCAGTATCAGCCGCCCTTTCGGCGCCGCCAGGTCAATCGGCACCACCAGCATCACCAGGTCTTTCGGCTTAATCAGGTCCGCTGCCAGCGGCGGCTCGTGCGCCAGCGGTTCCAGCACCTCGGCCATACGCCGTTTCAACGCGTCGATGCCCTCGCCGGTCTTTGCCGAAACTGCCACCCCGTCATAAAGCTGCATCACCGCCCGGTCAAATTTGCCAAGTTGCCGCTCGTCGCAGAAATTAAAAACCGGAATAAACGGAATGCGCTTCTCCACCAGTTTGGAAAGCTGTGTTTCGTTTTCTTTCGTAAGGCCGTCCCTGCCGATAACCAACAGTACCATATCCGCGCGGCGCAGGATTTTCTTTGCCGCCTGCACGCGCTGCCGCCCGAGCTCGCCTTCGTCGTCCAGACCCGCCGTGTCATAAAAGCTGACCGGCCCGACCGGTATCAGCTCATACGCTTTCGCCACCGCGTCGGTCGTCGTCCCCGGTTCGTCGGAAACAATCGACACCTCCTGCCCGACGATGCGGTTCAAAAGCGTCGACTTTCCCGCGTTGCGGTTGCCGATAATCGCCACCGTCAGCCGCATCCCCGCCGGTACGTTTGTATTCAGTTCTGTTCCCATAGTCGTCGTCCTTTCGTTAAAATTGTTTTCTCGCCGCCAGTTGCCTGTGCACCGTCATCTCCATCTCCGGCCCCGGGTGCCTGTGCACCGTCATCTCCGGCCCCGGGTGCCTGTGCACCGTCATCTCCATCTCCGGCCCCGGGTGCCTGTGCACCGTCATCTCCGGCCCCGGGTGCCTTCCGGCCCGTCCCGGCTTCCGCTTTTTTCATTCCCGCCAGCCGGCCAGCGCCTTGTCAAAATCCACCCGGTCCAGCCGCTCCGGCAGCACCATGCCGTTCTTATGCCGGTCTGTAAACAGGACTGTGAGCGGCGCATAAAACTTCCCGTATGCGGCAAACCACGGCCAGGCCGCCCCCGGAACATTCATTTCCCCGGCATTAATCCGCACCACGCGCAGCCCCGCCTTCTGCAGCTCCCGTAACGCCAGACGGTTATATACCGACAGCGGCGAATACGGCGCTTCAATGCTCACCAGTACCGGCACCGCCGCGTTGCCTTTTTCAGCCATACCGACGTCCGTCTCGCCGTTCTCAACCATACCGACGCCCGTCTCGCTGTTCTCAGCCATATCGACGTCCGTCCCGCTGTTCTCAGCCATATCGACGTCCGTCTCGCTGTTCTCAGCCACACCGATGCCCGTTCCGGTACCTGCCCCCGCTCCGGCCAGCGCCAATCCGCCTGCCGCCAGCAGATACCACACGGCCGCCGCAAACAGCCAATGCCGCTGCACCCGGTTAAACAGCTCCAAGCTTCTCTTTTCCGAACGCGTATGCTTAATTGTTTCTGCCACTGCCTGCGGAAAAGCATACCACAACACAAACAGCAGTACCAGCCCGACCGCCAGCCCCAGCGCCGCCGCGCCGCCGAAACAACCGGCCGTCAGCCAAAGCAGCCCCGCCGCGTATACGCCGGTATAAAAAGCGTTAAACCGCCGCAGCACCGGCACCCGCAGCCATGCCGCAGCTCTCTGCCCCCACAGCTCCGCCGCTGTCAGCACTGCCAGCGGCAGCACCATAATTCCAAGCCAGATGCACCCCAGCCCCGCCGTCAGCTCCGCCCATGCCGGCGCCAGCCAGACACCGCCCGCCGCCTGTACCAAACTTCCCGCCGTGCCTCTCAAAAATTCCGCACCAGCGGCAAAACTCCCCTCCGCCGCGCTGCTCCATATTTCCGCGCCGTCCGCAAACAGCCCGCTCAGCGCCTCCGCTTTCAGCACCGTCGGAAACGCCGCCGCCAGCAGAACCGTAAACAGCCCGGCCAGCCAGCCGCGCCTGAATATTTTTTTCAACGGACGGAACAAAGCAAAATCCATATATCCGAGCGCTTCCGCCCACAGCGGCAAAATCACCGCCGCCGCTCCCGCCGCCAGCCACGGGTTATAATACAGCGCGCCGAAATATGCCCCCCGGTATCCGATGCCCAGCAGTGCCAGTCCCAGCGCTGCCCCCGCCGCATACCGGCAGAAAATCCGCCGCCGTTCCGCCCTCTCCCGCAGCTGCCTTGCCAACCGCAGGAACAAGCCGAAAATTCCCGGCATCAGATTCAGCAGCAGCCCGTAGGCAAACAAAGTGCCCCCTGTTGCCCGTGCCGCTGGCACTGCCCGGGGTACGACCGTCATTTCAGTAACCGTCCCCGGCGCCTTACGCCCCCGGATACCTTCTCCCGCCGCTGTCTCCGTTGCCCGTGCCGCTGGCACCACTTCCCCTGTTGCCTGTGCCGCTGGCACCGCTGCCACTGTCATAACCGTCCGCAGCACCTCGCTGTCATCAAACGACGCGCTGAGCGCAACCTCCTGCAACGGCAGCTCCGTATCCCTCCCGGTGCCGTCCGCAACGCTGCCGCCCGCAACAGCAGCCTCTGCCGCGCCGTATCCCGCATTTTCTCCGCTGCCCGACCGTGCGTCAAATGCGCTGCGCCCCTTTTCTCCCGCCTTTTCTCCCGCCCGTTTTCCTGCCCGCACGTCAAATGTAACGCGGGCATAGCCGTCGCCAAGCTCGTAACGGGGATTGACAAAATTCGTCCCGGCCGCGTCTTCCGCCATTGCCGCCATATTGCTCACCCTGCGCGACAGGGCAAACGTCGCCGTCAGCGTTCCCTTTTCCCGGTCATAAACCAGCTTCTCCGCCCGCGCGTGCCGGCTCTCTGCCGGCGGCAGATGCGCAAACCCCTGCGTAACGTAGTTGTAATGTATGGAATCTTCCGCTTTGTCCGAAGCCCGGAGCGTCAGCCCGTGATGTGTCGCCGCCGCCTGACAGGTTCCGTCCGCCGTGCAGAGTTTGAAATGCAAATCCCCGGCAATATGCATCGCCTTCCCCGTATCCGCCCGCGTAAACTCCAGCGGAAAACGGATATGCCCGGTAAGCACGCGCCTGGCCACCCCGCCCTTTTCCACGCCGTTCGCCAGCGGCGCATACATGCGGAAAGATTTGATGTTGCGGCTGCCCATATTGCCCGTGCCGCCGGTACTGCCCATATTGCCCGTGCCGCTGATACCGCCCGTGCCGCCGGTACTGCCCATATTGCCCGTACCACTGATACCGCCCGTGGCGCTGCCACCGCTGCCGCCGTCCTCGCGCAGCACAAAAGCCGCCCGGTTTTCCGGATTAAGCAAATCGCCGCTGACATACATCCCGTCCGGCACATAAATTTCCGCCACGCCGCGGATGGTTTCCTTATCGCCCGGACGCGCCGTATCCAGCAGCAGCCTCGCCTTAACGCCGCCGCCGGCTTCCACCGGCTTTTCGCCCGCACCGTCGCTGTATGAAGGCATCTTCCGCAGCGCGCGCCAGAACCCGCCGAAATCCAGCTCCAGCAGTGCCAGCACCATTTCGTCGGTATTCAGGTCTTCCGGCGAGATATAGTTCTTGTCGCGCCGCCGCACCGGCTCGCCCAATGCGCCGGGATCATATTCCAGATACTTGTACGGACGGTACCGCACCTGATATTCCCCCGCCGCCGACTGCTTGCGCAGGTCTGTCTCTTCCGGCGCAAATTCTCCGTCCTCTGCCACAATCGGCGCATCTTTCGGCAAAATTCCCGCCGCCTTGATATTATGTTTCAGCCGTGCCACCGCATAGTCGTATTTGCGCTTCCAGCTGACGAAAAAGCGGATTCCGCTTTCCAGCGTTTTCAGCGTTCCTTCGCCCGCCGTCGGATATACCCGGCTCAAAAACCCGGTTAAATCGCCGTCAAGCGCCTCCCCTGCAAAAACCTTGTCGACAATAAACGGCAGCAGCGCCAGTTTGGCCAGTTCGTTGTCGCTCCGGATAATCGGCTCCGGCGTTTCGCCCTCACTGCCCGTATCGCCGCCGCCCATTTCGCCGCTGCCCGCATCACCGCCGCTTGCCGCCGCGGTCAGGTCGCGCACCCGGTAGACAATGCTCTCGCCGCCTGCCGCAGCAGCCGTCCCCGGAAGCGTATCCCGAACCGCCGACACCGCAGCAGCAGCCGACACCGGAAGCGTATCCCGAACCGCCGACACCGCAGCAGAAGCCGTCTCCGCCGACACCGCCGCACCGCCGTTTTCCGGCGCTGCCGTATCTCCCGCCGTCGCCCCGGCAGCCCAGGCTGCCCCGTACATCAGCTTGAAAACCAGCGCCGCACACCCTATATAACAAACAAACCTTTTCATAAAATTTTACTGTTGATTTAAAAACAATATTAAGCTATGAAAAGATATTATATCAGACCAGCCAAAAAGCAACAAACTTTTTTACGAAAGACACATATTACGATGAAGGACAGAAAGAGACGGTTTGAAATACTGGAAGAATTGGACGATTTTGATGAATCTTTTATGTTTGAGGAATGGGGGCAGCGACCGGCACCGAAATCCAAATCCCGCCGCAAAGCACCCGCAGCCGAAAACCGCCGCCGCGGAAGCTTTGGCGGGCAACGCACTGCCGACGGCTCCCGCCTGAGCGCAAAAAACAATGGAACCGGTACCAACAGCCCCCGTCCGAACGCCAGGAGCAACAACGCCGGCACCAACAACTCCCGCCTGAGCGCCAGAAGCAACAATGCCGACACTCAAAACCGTTTTGCCGCCAAATCCGGCGGACAACGCGTCGCCGACGACAGCACCCTGACCGGCAAATGCCTCGTTTACATCGGCTCCGGCAAGAACGACCTGTATAAAGAGTCGGTTATCTATATTACTGACAGTTCGCCCGAAAGCGTCAAAGGAATAATGATAAACAAGCTCCTCTTCGGCTCGGCTGTTGTTGAATGCCGCAACCATGAAGACGGCGGCGAAAAAGACGTGCGCGGCGTTTACGAAGACCTCTATCAGGGCGGCCCGGTCAACCCCGCCAACGGCTTTGTGCTGTTTCCGAGCGACGGGTATTTTTACAGCGACCCGCACGCCCGCGTTCAGGGCGAAATCGCGATTTCCAGTTCGTTCGGCGTCCTTCAGGATATCCTCGACGGCGAAGGCCCCGACAAAAAGATTATCGCCATGGGGCATTGCGTCTGGAAACGCGGCGAGTTGGAATGGGAGATTTTCAATAACGAATGGCTGATTGTCCCCGGCGACCCCAAGCTGATTTTCGACACCCGCTTTGAAGACCGTTGGGAACAGGCGAAAAAAGCCAGCGGCATCAACCTCGGCGGCTATATCCCGCATATCGGGCTGGCGTAACGGCTCAAGCTCCGCGAATTAGTTGCTGCGGATTAGTTTTTTCTTATCGGGCTGGCGTAATAAAACGCCGGCTTTTTTTATTCCCGCCCGCCACACCTCTCTCATCTGCCCCCTCGCTGCCCGCCCCTCGCTGCCCGCTCCGCCACATTACCGCCCCGGTACACCTCTGCCCCCTGTCGTCCCTCGCTGCCCCCTCCGCCCCTCGCTGCCGTCCCGCCCCCTCTCCTTAAAAAAACATTGACAAAAAGACAAACCCCGCCTATGCTCGCGCCAATTCCAGTATTATAATCTCAATTATTAACGCTAATTTTTTTAATTTATGAATTTGCCAACTATTCAGATTCCGTATTACTTTGCGGATCAGCGGCACAGCGGATACGCCGATGCCGTCATGGCGGGAAAAGTCAGCTCCGCCAATTTCGTTTTTGTTTCGGACGTGGAAGACATTGCGCCGATTTTGCCGGAAGAGCCGGACTTGCGTCTCGGTTCGCCCGAACATTTTCTCGGCGCGTTTATGGCCGCTCTGGCCAAGCCGGAAAATCTGAAAGCCCTCCCGCACATCATTGCCTTTTGGCAGGACCGGCGGCTGGCGCCTCTCTCGCTTCTGGCCGAGGCTTATTTGGGCGTCGGGCTGCAAAAATACGCCCGGGATGCCCAAGTGCCGCAACAGCGCACGCTGTACCGTCAGGCCGTTGCCAAACTCAAACGCGAGATAGCCAAAAACGCCTCTCCGGTAACGCCGCAGGCGCTGGAGCTTCTCTGCCTCTGGCCGGATATCGCCGCGCAAAAGCTGGGGCTCCTTGTCGAAGGCGCTGACTACAGCCCCGTGCTGGCCAAGCTCGGTTTCACCGGCACGGCGCGCAACATTGCCGCCTTTCTGCTGAAAAACGGTTTTGCCCGCAATCTCCGCGCGATTACCGGTTATCTGCTGCCTCTTCTTGAAACGCTGCAGGAAACCGCCGGAAAAGCGCCGCAGGGAACCGCCGGAAAAACATCGCAGGGTACCGCCGGGAAAACATCGCAGGGTATCGCCGAAAAAACATCGCCGGAAGCTGCCGGAAAAACATCGCAGGGTACCGCCCATAACACGCTGCTGCCGGAAAAGCTCACCTTGGGCGCCGCAGCCGAAATTGCGCTTGCCAACGGCGTTTCCGAACTGGTGCGCCGCCGGGAAAATCTCGACAGCTCCGATTACCGCGATTTGTCCCGGTGCCTGCACAGGATTCGCCCCGGAGTTGCCCTCAACATTTTCCTGAAGCTTATCGGCGCCGACTTGGTTACGGAAACCCGGCATGTCATGGAAATGCGGACAAACCGCGAAATCGTCGTTCATTCGCCCGACACGGTCTTCAGCGACATCCGCCGTCTGGCGGAAAAACGGCAGGACCCGCAAATGAACCTCAAAATCGCCGCCGCGTTGTACGACGTTGCGCTGCCGCGGGAAAATTACGAACTGCCGCAGCTGGCCGCCGTCCTGCTTGCACAGCCGCAGAAACGCCCCGAAGACTGGAACGCGCTGCTTGGCTTTGCCCGCCATGTCCTTCAGGATTGCAACGCGTCCAGTCAACAGCTGTATCGCTGCCTGTGTGCCGTTGCGCTGAACAGCGGTGAATTTGCCGATATGGTGGAAGTTGCCGAATTCAAACACTGGGCCGTGGAAAAAGCCGGTCTTTGGCGCTGCGGCTGGGATCCCGTACAAAACGTGTTCCGAAGCCGCGGCAGCTTCCGGGAAACGGACAGCACGGCGTTCGTCGTTTTTTATGCCGATTCGCCCCATTCTCTGGATTGGAAAAAATCGCTGCCCGCCCTGTTGCGCGACACGGATCTGAAACCGCAGGTCCGCCGGGAAGCGGTCGAAATCATCGCCGCCCGCCACTGCGGGGAAAAACCGGATTTTCTGCTGAAGGAAGATTTGGAAAAACTCGCCGAATGGGCGCCTGCCCTTCCCGACGCCTGGCTCGAAACGCTGCCCTGACCGGCGACGCTTTCACCTGCTGCCCCGCTATCGCGGCAGCCCCCGTACCCGGCTGTTTCCGCAGCCCCGGCGCGCTTCTTTTTCCTGCCCCTCGCCGGGCAGGATTTTTTTTATCCACCATGCAAAAAAACACTTGCATTTTCAAATTAACCTGATAAATATACTTCCGTTGCCGTTTTAGCTCAGTTGGTAGAGCAACGCATTCGTAATGCGTGGGTCGGTGGTTCAAGTCCACTAAACGGCACCAGATTAAAACCCTTGCAAGTCAAGGGTTTTAATGTTTTTAAATTCTTTCGGCATGAACAATATAAATTTCTTTCAAATCAGCCTCAAATAATTATTGACTTTAAACAAAAGTTCTATTATTTGTATATATGGTTAAAGTTAAGCACACCTCCCTCATGGTGTGCTCTTTTTGTATCCCGCCGCCAACGCTGGCAAAACGGCCATTTCCGGATATATCCGCCCCTAATACTTCGCCTTGTACATTTCCAGACACTTCGCCATATCCAAAAACGTCTTCATGTGCCGGTGGCACGTTATCGGCTCGCGCGGCGCTTCGACGTAAACATATTCAGTCCTGGCGCAGCCGCAGAGTAACAGTATCAACAGGCAAAAGGCTATTCCAGTCAAAACCGCCCTTGTCCTTCTCCGCCGCTGCTGCTTTCTCAATCTCGCACAATCGCTTATCGGCGTCCAACGCCCTTTCATCTCGTTTCGCAATTTCCGCCTCCAAAAATGATGTTTTCCCAGACAGGGCGCTCTTTTCGCCCTGCAATGCCGCAATCTCCCTGCCCCGCTCGATATACAGGCTCACCGAGACATACAGCGCCAGCAGCAGCCCCGCCACGGCGTATGTTAAAAATTTGGTCATATCCGCCTCCGTTTTTTGTGTTAATCCGCCCCTCTGCCGACGCTTCGGACTCCCTCTCCCGGCACCTGAGGCTGCCGTCCCGCCGGTGCAGCCTCAGCGTCCGACACGCCGCTTTACGCTTTCGTCGCCGTCTTAAACTCGTATCTGCCCGCCTCATCGGTCGCCCCGGTGGCAAATCCGGTCAGGCTCAGCGACGACGCCATGCCGAACGTATCCGCGTACCAGTCACCTGAAGATGTTGCCAGCTTATATATGCCCATGTTCCAATAAACCAGCGTCTCCGTCCGCTTTCTGTACCCGACCACCGCCGATGTCAAATCTCCCGAGAGCGCCAGACAATATGCCCCGTCATCGGCAATTACGCCCTCTGTCGGCACGGCAATGCCGATATTCAGATTGTCAAACGCCTTTGCCGCCGCGTCCCATTTAAAGGCATACACCGCCGTATGGCTGCCCGCCGTCAGAAGTTTCGTATCGTTGTTGTACTGCACCGAGCACACCTGCCCCGTCAAAGCCTGCAAATCCGTCTGCAAATCGTCGGCCTCTTCCAGCGCGTAATTTTCGCCGATTTTAAAAATCGCCAGTTCCGTCGGTTCATAATTGTTTTGCTTGGAGCCGCGGTTGCAGATGAAATAATCCCCCGCCTCAAGCCCCGTCGCAAACATGACGGGATAATTGTCCTTAACAAGCGTGCTGTTTCCGGAGCCGATTTCCCGCGGCGTCCCGAAAAACTTGTCAAAATCATAAAATTTATAGTTTCCCTCCCCGTCGGCAACAAACATTTTCCCGTCCAGCATCAATGCGGAATAAAGATAGCCGCTAAACCCAGTTAACGGAAATTCGCCGAGCGAATTCGCCAGCGTAAAGCTCCCGGCCGCGACCCACTTCAGCACGTTTCCGCTCCCCAGATACAGGCCGGCATAATTCGTGTATGCGTCTTTCGTAACCGCCGAAGAATAAAGCGCCGTTGCATTGCCCGCATAGTTGGAAGCATACGCTATAACCTCCCCGGCGATAAAGCGGACAAAATTTCGCCCTGACGGCCCGGCGTTCAGGTCAGACGCCGTCCACGCCTTCGTTTCCGCATCGTAGGTAAACAGCTTGCGCCCCGTACCGCTCAGGTTCACCACCCAGAAATTGTTGTCGGCGTCAAAAACCGGCGCATACTGCGTGCTGCTTCCGCCCGCATAATGCTGATACGCCGTATTCTCGTCCAGATTATGCCTGTTCAGCCAGGCCTTCGTCCCTCTGACAATCGCCGTTCCCGTATTGTTGACCGCAAAAACCGTTTCGCCGCCGTCTCCGCCTTGCAAAACCAAAGCATTCGTTGTTCCTTTCATTTTTCCTCCGTAATATTCATCATAAAAACCATAAATTCCAAGAGCCTGCCCCGCCGCCCCGTCCCATGTTCCCCGCGGCTCCGTTCCACCCCGCTGCCGGCTCCGTTTCGCCTCCCGGCAGTTCCGTTTCGCCTCCCGTCGGCTCCATCCCATGTTCCCCGCGGCTCCGTTTCGCCTCCCGTCAGCTCCGTCCCATGTCTCCCGCCGGCTCCGTTCCACCCCGATGCCGGCTCCGTCCCCCCGCTGCCGGCTTAGTTCCACCCCAATGCCGGCTCAGTTCCACCCCGCTGCCGCGGCGTCAGGCCGTTATCGTCCGTTGCTCCTCCAGCGGTTTCCAATAGTCCGTCCAGCCGCCCGTGCCGCCGGAAGTTTTCGTCCGCAAAACCGCCTGCGCCAAATCCATGTCGCCGTTGAACGACGATGTGCCGTCATTGGAAAGCCAAAAAGGCTCTCCGCTTTTGAACACGTCCGTCTCCGTCTGCACCGCCTGTGTCCATGCCGCAGCCTCCGGCAGCGTATCCGCCGTATAGGCGCCGTTGTCCTCCAGAACATACAACGTCGACGCATACGCCCCTTTTTCCGCATCGTATATCATCTGCGCCCGCACCCAGTACGTCGTTCCCGCCGTTGCCGTGCCGCCGGTTTTCCGCGACCCGTCATAGATGCACCACGCCGCGCCGTAAAGCCCGAAAAAGGCGTTGGTTTCCGCGTTCCTGAAAACCGTATTGTATCCCGACGGCGTCTTCGGCGTTATCTTCGCAATAAATTCCACATCGCCGAAAAAGAATTCCGTTACCGGCAGCGTTTTGTCGGCAACAAGCCACATCCCGTCCGCAAACGCCGCCGTATCGCCGCGAAACGTAACGCCGCCTTCAACGCTGAAATGCACAATCGGCCACGGGTTTGTAACGTGCGATTCGATAACCTTGTGCCCAATCCACACTTTCCCGTCGACAGCCGCCGCCGTATCAAACGCCGTCGTTTCCGCTTCCGCGTCGCAAAAGCAGTTCCAGTCGGCCAAAGCCCCGGTATCTCCGTCCAACGCGCCCGGCAGGATTTCCGAATAAACCGTATACGCTTTCCAGTACGCCTTGCCGTCAACCGTGATAAGCGAATTATGCAGGTCAATCGTCCCCGTCCACGCATTGTTGCCGGAATCAAAGCCGAAACACAATTGCGCCGCAGTCGTGGAATACTGCACGGCCGCCGAAACAACGCGGACAAATTCCTCCCCGTTCGCCGTAACCGTATAGGCCGTCCCGTCCCAGCCGGCCTTGATGACATAATCCGTATCCGCCGCCAGCGCCTGTTCGGAAACGGCTCCGTCCGCAATATCCCAGGCCGAAGTCGAACTCGCCAGATACAGCATAAGGTGCCCCGCCGCGTCCGTGCAAAGCTGCGGCGTCGCCCGGTTCGTCGAATAATTGCCGAAAATATAGCTCTGGTCGGCGAACGTTTCCGGCGTATGAATTTTCACGGTAATTTCCCAGGGATACGACTGGTTGTAAAACGCCGTGTAAATGTTGTTCCCGCTCGTAATGTTGCGCAAAACGCCGTCTTCGCCGATGTCCGGGCTGCCTCTCCGGCTGAAATTGTCATAAACCGTATTCGCGTTGCGCAGAAAATACCGCTTGCCCGCAGGCGCCGCCACGCCCCTGTAGCCGCCGTAAGCGCCCCCGTCCGGCAAAATCCCCGCCGAAACGGAAAGAACCGTGCCGTCCTGCGTAATCGTAACCCCGTCGTAGGGCTCCAGCGCAACGTCGTCGACCGTATTCGCCGTTACCGATTTCGCCACCGTCTTGTCCCAGTAGCGCGCCTTGGTTATCTTGTACCTGAACGGCATTCCCGCGTAAACCTTTTTGTCAAATGTCGTGTTATCTGTCGTCATTCTGCTTCTCCTGTAAATTCAAACGTGTCCGGCGCCGGCGTTACATTGACCTTCAGCGAAAGTTCCGGCAGCGCGCCGTTAAACTCAACCCGGCCGCCGGCGGTGTTCCCGGTAGCAAATCCCGTTACAAAACTCTCGCCCGCCAAATCGACCGTCCTTTGCGCATAAAGCCTGCCGTCGCCGTTCGCCAGAACATAGCCGTACGCGTCGCCCCTGTATCCGCCGGCAGCGGAGCTGGGATTGGTATGCGACACCACCGAAAGCAGCGACAAATCGTCCGCAAACACCGGCTTGTATATGCCGTAGTCCGGATTGTTCTCCGCCAGTTCCGCCGCCGTTTTTATCGGCGTAAACAGCTTGCCTTCGCGGTCGGCCGCAAACAGGTAAATGCCGTCCGCCGTGCCGATGCTGAGCGTTTTGTTGTTCGGGTTGTAAAGCCACCATGCGTTTGCCGACAGTGTTGCCAGATTCGCCGGCATATCCAGCGGCACCACCGCGTCGTTTTCGTCGACCGTAAACATCTGCCACTGCACGCCGCCGCCGGTGTCCATGTTGGTTTCGGCGGACGGGCTGCAAAAGATGACCGCCCCCGGCCGCAGATCCGTCGCCATAACGGCAAAAACGCCGATATTGCCGCTCCACAACAGCACCGGGCTTGTCGGAACCGCCAGGTCGTACAAATAAGACGTCCCGGCGGAAACCCCCGGAAAAAGCAGCAGGCGCTTCGCTTCGGAATCGTAAATTCCCCGATAGGCGGTCTCAGCCAGCCCCGTAAACGTATACAGGGTACTGCCTGCCCTCTGCGCCTCATAGTCAAACTCCTGCAACACCGGCGCACTGCCCTGTTCCTTGTAAAGCCGCATTCCGCCGCCGAGATAAAAATCGCTTTCCTTGGCCGACAGATGCACCTCCCGCACCGTCAGGTCAAGGCGTGTGTTCGTCCCGCGCCCGCAGGCAAACATTTTGCCGTCGATAAAGCTGTAATTCGCCAAAATATCCCAGCTGGCAAAGTGCCCCAGGCTCCCCCCGACGGCAAAAGCCCCGTTTTTGCAAAACGCCGGATAAATATGCCCCGTAGAATAACGGCTGTAAATCAACATCGTCTTCCCGTAAAAGGCGGTGCTGGCACTGTACGTTTTTGAAGGCGTCTCCAAATGCTGCCTGCCCTCCTGCGTCCGCAGCCTGTTTGAGATATAAGCCTTTTCCCCGGCGCTCCAGCCGCTCTCTTCCCCGTTATAAGCATAGATAAGCGAAGTCCCTCCGCCGCGATAAACCAGCGCGTTCGTTGTTCCTTTCATGTTTCCTCCATAAAAAAAGGAGCCGGCCCCACTGCCGCCCCCATAAAAAAAGCAGGCTCATCCGTCCCGCATTCTCATAATTAAAACAGCCCGGCGTCATTCAACCGGACCGCATTCTCATAACAAAAACAGCCCGGCGTCATTCAACCGGACCGCATTCTTATAACAAAAACAGCCCGGCATCATTCAACCGGACCGCATTCTTATAACAAAAACAGCCCGGCATCATTCAGCCAAACCGCATTCTCATAACAAAAACAGCCCGGCGTTATTCAGCCGAACCGCATTCTCATAACAAAAACAGCCCGGAAAACACCCGAGCCCGTCAGTATAATACAAAAGCCCGCCGCCTATGTCAATAGTTTCGCCCCCCTCTTGAAAAATATTTTTCCTCGCCCCCGCCCGCCCCGCCACTCTCTGCCCTTCTCCATCGCCGCTGCCCCCCATCTTCCCTCCAACTCCGCCCCGCTCTCTGCCATCCGCCCTTCACGTATGCCCGCCCCGCCACTCTCTGCCCCCATTGCCCCTTTGCAAAAAAATACCCACCGGGTGAAAAAAAAGCTTGATTATTTCAAAATTATATTATATCTCATTCTTGTTTTGCACGACAGTGCCCGAAAGGTGCCCGCCCGCAAAGGCGGAAAATGCAGAACCGCGACCGCCCCGTATTACCGGCGGCAGAAGCGTAGATGAACGCCCGCCCGGTACCCCGGAAGAAAGGCGTAAATGAGCGCCATCCCGGCTGACCGGGACAAAGGCGTAAAAAGCGCCCCGGCACCCCCGGAAAAAGGCGCAGGATGTGCGGCCATGGCGGAATTGGTAGACGCGTAACGTTGAGGTCGTTATGGGCTAAGCCCGTGGAAGTTCAAGTCTTCTTGGCCGCACCAGAATTTTCTGTATTGTATTATAAACGGGTATCCGCAGCTGTTGCGGTTTTTGAAAAGCGCCGGAGGGCGCAGGGAGGGGCGATGCTGAGAATTTATCGGACCGAAGAAGACGGCAGGCTCACAAAACTCAAAAAAAACAAGATTCTCCCCATGACCTGGTGCTCGCTCGTCAACCCGAACGAAGAAGAGCTGCTGCAGGTATCAACCGTTTTGCACGTTGACTACGACCTCCTTAGCAATTCGCTGGACGCCGACGAGCGCTCCCGCATTGAGCAGGAAAAAAATTCGCTGGCCATCATCATCAACCTGCCGCTTTTGGACGACGAGGGCAATTTTGACACTCTCCCCTGCGGCCTGGTCATCACCCCAAAAAACTTCATCACCATCTGCGCCCGCGACAACCGCGTTATGAATTCGTTTAACCGTTCGACCGCCAAAACGTTCGACACCCGCGACCGCGCGCGCTTTATGCTGAATATTCTGTACAAATGCACCCAGTTTTATTTAAAGTACCTGAACATCATCAACAAGCGCACCGACGAACTTGAATACGCCCTGCGCAAAACCACTTCCAACAAAGAGCTTTTCCAGCTGATGGAAATCCAAAAGTCGATGGTTTATTTCACCACCGCGCTGAAAGACAACCACCTCGTGCTCTTAAAACTGCTGCGCCTGATGCGCACCCCCGCCGTCGCCAAACTCGCCGGCTTCGGCAATGACGACGCCGACCTCCTCGACGACGTAATTATTGAAAACAAACAGGCGATAGAAATGGTGGATATGCACCGTTCCATTTTGGAAGGCATGATGGACGGCTTCGCCAGCATCATCAACAATAACGTTAACCTGGTGATGAAATTCCTCGCCGCTATCACGATTATCCTCTCTATCCCGACCATGCTCGCCTCGTTCTGGGGCATGAACGTCCCGGTGGCATTCGCCGGCGACCCCAACGGCTTCTGGCTCGTGATGGGCATCTCCGCCATAGCAACCGTCATGACGATTATCTATTTCCGCCGCAAGGGAATGTTCTGACCGGCCTCTCCTCCTCCCGGCATTGCCTGTACCGCTGGCACTTGCCTGTGCGGCAGCTCCGCGGCGCTGCCCCCTCTGCCCTCCTACACCTCCCTTCCCCCCGCCCCCGCTGTACCGCCTGCACTCTGCGGCAGCTTTTCTGCACTCTGCGGCAGCTTTTCTACACTCTGCGGCAGCTTTCCTACACTCTGCGGCGATAATACGGCACCAGTTCGTCCAACGCGCGGCACAACAGGTTCTTTATCTCATCGTTGAAATACAGCCGTTCCCGCGTGCTCGCCCCTTTCGGCGCCCGGATTTCCTTTTCTTCCAGCACGATTTTATACAACACCGGCACAAACGGCGCCGACACCTTTTTCAGCGCCCGGCGGAAATTTTCCGCTCCGATGCCGGTTTGCCAGTCGTCCCAGCCGCTGCCGCCGTCGACTTTCGGCATTGCGTAATCGCGCACCTGCAGCTGTCCCTTCCCCCATTTCAGAAAATCCGCGTACAGCATCGTTCCCGCCAGCAGCCTGTCTTCCGCGCTGTAAAGCTGGCGGTATCCATCCGCTATGTAATATTTTTTGCTGAGCCACCCCTGTTGAAAATACCTGCCCAGCAAACTCGGCTTTCCCGCCGCCTTCGCTTTATCTTCTGTCATCATCAGTGTCCTCCTTTCGCATAAACATAATCCAACACGCGGTCAAAATCCGCAAACAGGCCGTTTTCCACTGCCAGCCGGTATTTCCTCCCGCGCGAAAACGCCTTAAATTCCGCCTCGGAATACAGTTTTTTCAGCTCAACTTCCAACACATATTCCACCGCTTTGCAGTATGTCGGAAACAAATGGCGGCAGCGCCCGGCACGAATATCCTCTTCCATCAGATAGCTTTCCGGCGAAAGCGGCAGGCACGGCTTCTCCGCCTTTTTCGCCCGCGAATACAGATAGCTCCTGAACCGTGCCGGATTGGGCGCAAAGTTGGTATCCTCGCTCTTGCGGTAAGATTTGATTCCCGCCAGGATATCCCCTTGCGTGTATGGTTCCAGCATTTCCTCCCAGATTTCCGTTTCCAACGCCGACGGCCTGGCAAAATTCGGATATACCTGTTTGATGTTTAAGAAAAAATAGTCGCTTTTCTGACTCATGAGTTCCCTCCGTTAATGAGTGTTTGTTTAAGTTCAAATGTCCGGTCATAAAGTTAGTCGCGCATTTCTCCCCCGCCGCCCGGTTCCTCGCCCGAAACGCCGCCCGGTTCCTCGCCCGAAACGCTGCCCGGCGCCTCGCCCGAACCGCCGCCATTTCCGCCGCAGCCGCTCTCGTTGCCCGTACCGTTGACACTGCCTGTACCGTCGGCACCGTCCGCATCACGCAGCACCCGTTCCTCAAGCTCCGACCAATACCCCTCGTCATCAACAGCCGCAGCATCTTTTGCCGCCCGAAAGCCGTTCTTCGCCGCGCCGTATCCCGTATCTGCCCCGCCGGTAAAACCGCCCGCCCTGTAACCGCCTGCCGGGCTTCCCGCCGCATAACCTGCCGCCAAACCTGTTTCCGCCGCTTCGCTGCAGGCACGCCGATGCCAGAGCCGCACCGTTGCCTTCCAGTTTTTGATTGCCGTCCGCCCGACGCACCAGCCGTGGGAGTCATAAAAATCGACAAACGTCGCCGCATCGACTTTCAGCCCCTCAGCCGAAACAAACGCCTGCACTTCCGCCGCCGACGGCCGTTGAAAAACCGGCAGCGAAATTTTCCGTTCCGAAAATAAATTATTTTTATTATTTAAAATATTATTTTCTTTTGCTTCTTTTCTTTTGCCGCAGCAATGCTGAAGCAGCGGTTGAACATTGTTCTGATGTCCGCTGCCGCCGCCTGCGGCAGAAAAAGCGCCGCCCGCCGCCGCCGTGCCGTTCCCCGAAACCGCAGCTTTTTCCGCAACATCTTCCGCCGTATTTGCAACCGTCGCATTCTCTGCCGTTGCAAACAAATCCGGCATATCGTCCGCCGCCCCGTCATCACCGCTGCTGCCCGCGTTTCCGCGCCCGTTAACATTCCGCCGCCGTGCCGCGCCGCCTTTGGCGCCGATGTCGCGCATACGCTGCCGTTTCGCAGCCATATCCTGTTGCAGCAGCATAATATAGCGGCTGATGTTTGCTACCGTTTCGTCGACGGCGGATAAAGACGCCCCTGTAACCGCCCCGGCACCCATATCCGCAGCCCCGCCTGCCGCTCCCGTCGCGCAATCAAGCAGCATCTCCAGCAGCAGCCCCTTCTGTTCCCGGGTCAGCCCCGCAATAATATATTTAAGATTGGTATGAAAAATAATCTGATCCATTTGTTTCCCCGTTGCCACGAATTACCCCTCGCGCACAAGCCGGCCGCTCCCGGCAGCCTGCCCGCGCAATCCGCCGCCCGCGCCGAAACGCCGGCAGCCAGTCTCTCCGATAGTCCGATAAAAGTAGTCCAAATAGTCCGATAGTCCTGAAACGGCACCGCCGGTATTTTCCGCACACGGCACCAAAGCTCCCGTCCCGAAACAGCGCTCAAACGCCCGTCCCGCACACGGCGCCAAAGCCTGCCCCTGCATCCGGTTCCCTGCACGCTCCGCACACTCCCGCGCGCGCCCTGCATACAACCTGATATATAACCCTGTATATACTGCAAAAATTGGGCTTGACTTTTAGGCACTTTTAATATATGATAATTAATACATTGTCAATATTAAAAAACATACTTGGCAAAAAAAATTATTCTGATAGCGTAGCATAAAAAGGAGATATTACTATGGCAGATTTACAAACAATCCGCAAACGGCTGGAAAAGTATATCTTGGACAGCAACCACACCTTTCGCGAAGTATCGCTGAAAATCGGGCGCAAGGACTCATACATCCAGCAGTATGTCAAATACGGCTTTCCCAAGCGGCTGAACGAAGTCGACCGCAAAAAAGTCTGCCAGCTGTTAAACATCAGCGAAAAAGAATTGATTGACGACGAGCTTCTGCAAAGCGGCGCCGCCCTGCCCCCGCTCTTTGAAAACGACGACCTGACCGGTTCGGCGGCAGATTTTGTGGCGATAGACATCTGCGCCGCACGCCCGGGAACCGAGCTCCGCGACAACGTCGTCGGGCGTATGGTGCTGAATTTTGCAGAATTCGGCAGCTGGTGCGCGGGCAACCCGTTCAGCCTGCGTTTTATCCGCCTCGACGGCGACTATATGGAACCGACGCTCCCCAACGGCAGCCTTGTTATGTTCGATTCCGGCGTCTGCGATTACAGCGGCGACGGCATTTATGTTATCGAAACCGGGGGCGACGTCCAGATTAAACGCCTGCAAAAAACCGCCGCCGACACCTACGCGCTGAAAGTCGACAGCCCCCGCTATCAGGATTTGTACCACAAAAAGAACAAGGTGAAAATCCTCGGCCGCGCCGTCTTCTGCCTTTCCGGCCGTCCGCTGTAGCCCGCCGCGCCCTTGCCGGCTGAGCCCGTTCCTTCCGCCCGGTAAAATCCGCACGCACACCGGACCGCCCGCCGCGCCCGTCCCGAGTTATCAACATCGTCCATATATTCGGCTATATAATCAGCGCTTTTCTGCCGCATTTTGCCCATCGGCGCCAATGCGAAAATATTGAAATCAATATACGAAACACCTATATATTATGAAAATTAATATACAGAAAAGGAAAGTATATGAATATCAAGCAGAAAATCGCCCGCCTGAAACAGCAAATCCGCCTGCGCGAAACCGCCGATGACGGTTATTACCTTTCGCGCCAATACAAGGAAGACGCCCGCGCCCTCTATGAGCTGGAAAGGCAGCTCCCGCCTGCCGGCACGCCGCGGCAGCCGTCCCGGACTTAAATCCGCCTTGCTGCCCCGGACTTAAAAGCCCCGTTCGCACAATTCCCTCAGCCAGCTGCCCCGGACTTAAAACCGCACAGTCGTCCGTTTCCCCCTGTCTAAAACAGGCCGTTGCCTTTGGGGTAAAGATATTGGCGCAGTCTTTCGCCATACTCCCCGCATCCCGCAGCCGAGCCGTGAAAATCCGTATCTATAATATAGCCGTACCGGCTCACGACCACCTTAACCTGGCACGTTCCCTGCGCCACCTGTGTCCGATATCCCGACGTTGTGCCGTCGATAAACATCGTGCCGAACTGTAACGCCGTCATCGTCATATGCGTCGCTTCTTCATACGGCGACTGATAAGTGTAGGAAGTCGAATAATTCCAAACATAAACCGTCCGGTCGCGCAGACGCACCTCGTTGTCCGGATACCCCAGCACCGCAAACGCCGTCTGCACCGGCTGATTGCGCAGCGCCGCCAGCCCCTCCTCCATATATTTGAGCGTACACCCGCTTAAAAACAACATAAAAATCGCCATAATCATTTTCATTGCCTTGCCCTCCGAATACAAAAAAACGGCTGCCTGACTATGAGGCAACCGGGAGTTCACAATCCTGTGTTAGCAAGGATTTATAACCTTTAAACCGAGGTTCTGGACATACGTTATAACTCCCGGTTAAAATGGATATAGTCAAATTCTCCGTATTTTACAGAGTATTAGGCTGAATAATAATATCTAACACGAGGGTGTGAATCCCTACTTAAGACAGTATAGCAAAGCCACCATAAAAAGCAAGAAAAAAAGCACCTCAAATTAAGGTGCCGGGGAGTTCACAATCCTGTGTTAGTAGGATTCCCTTAACCTTCAGATATACGTTAAGGGCTCCCCGACCATAACGAAAACGGCCATAGCCGGGGATATTGTTACATAAATGCTAACAACAGAGATGCTACTACTCTGGCAGTGTTTAGCCCCACTGCTTACAAACAGCATATAAACCTGTAACTCAAAAGTCAAATAAAAAAAGCCGCCTAAAAAGGCGGCCGGGGAGTTAGCAGTCACGTTGTTAGCAATGACCCCAAGATATTCATATATACATCAAGGGCTCCCCGACCATAACGAAAACGGCCATAGCCGGGGATATTGTTACATAAATAAATTATATAACGTTAACGATACAGCTAACAACAGAGATGCTACTACTCTGGCAGTGTTTAGCCCCACTGCTTACAAACAGCATATAAACCTGTAACTCAAAAGTCAAATAAAAAAAGCCGCCCATACAGGCAGCTTTTCTTTCGTTCGGTTTTCCGCTACGGCTCTCCGGCCCCCGGTTACAGGCGCCCCGGAAAACTTCGTCACCCCTCTCCTATTACAGGCGGAAAATTTTAGGCAGATAGAGATGGGCTTGAGGGCGGCAAAAATTTTAGTGTACAAACAAGGTACATGAATTTTTGCCGACCCGATAAGACCGCTCTGGATGCCCAAATTTTCCCCTGTAATTAGTACGGGTGCTTCGCATAATACTCCTCCGCCACCGCCGGGAAATTTTCCTTGAGCAGCGACAGCGCCTCCCAGCACATGGAATGAAACGCGATGTATTGCCGCACGGCTTCCGTTGCCCCCAGCTTGACCAGCTCGACTTCCGCCTGCCAGCACATGCCGTGTTCGGGACTGTAGCGGGAAATCAGTTCCTTTATCAGCTCCCCGTTGCCGCGGTTAATCAGCGCCACCTGCGCGTCGTCGCTGAGCCAATAGCCCGCCACGTACTTTTTGACCGCCGCCGGCGTCGCAAACTTGACAAAGCTCACGTCGTCCCGGTGCCGGAATTGCGTCAGGCAGTCGTCCAAACTCTTGCTCGCCAGCACTTTAAACAGCTTCTGTTCGTTCTCCGGCGCAAAGCGGTAACCGCCCATGCAATACAGATGTTCCACATGCAGCTTGAGCCATTCCGCGTCAAAATTGCGTTTCCACAACACCTCTTGCGCTTCCGCCGCCAGCGGGCATGTCATCAGCAGCAGCTGGATAAGGTCCCGGTCGTACGACGTCAGAACTTCAACCTGCAATTCCGCCGGCAGGGCTTCCGCCGCCAGCGTTTCCATCAGTTTGCCGAAGTCTTTGGCCTTGGCCGCTTTTTTGCGAAACAGGCGGTAAAACCGGTACACGATGGTCTTAAACGCCGCATAGTTGCGCTCTTCGACAATCTTTCGTTTCACATTTTCGCTGATAACCCATTTGTTGGCATACGCCGCAAACAAAGACGGATTGTCCCGGTGCAGCAGGGCATAAACCTGGTCGTCGTTTTCCAGCGGATTAAACGCCAGATACACGCGCACCGCCTCGTTGCTCCCGATGTTAATCAGATATTCCGGGTCGGCCAGACGGCGCATTTTGGCAAAGTCGCGCAATGCCTCCACCTTATCGCAATGAATAAGGCAACGCTGGGTTTCCTCGGTCAGGCCGTAATAGTTAAGATACGTCAGCCGGATGTCGGCCGGGGCTATTTGGACAAAAACCTTTTCCGCATCTTTGGAAAAACGGAAACGGTTGATGTAGCTCTTAACGGCCGCGGGAGAAAAATGCTCCAGCAAAACCAGTTCTTCATGCAAATCCAGGGGATGTTCACTTGTCAGGCTCTCAAAATAAGCCTTTAGCTCATTATCGGCATTCCGCTCGATAAGGCTGATAATTTTGTTGTTCATAATAGGAATTATATAAAAATTAAACACTAGAATTATATCACTCTGCCCAGATATATAGACAATATTTTTCAATTAGTCAACCCAAAAAAAATTTGACTTTTGGCAAAAAAGGATATATCTTATCAGGTAAATAATATGTTATGGAACAGATAAGGAGCAGATTATGCTGAACAAGTCATACATTTTGGCGGGACTGGCGGCGTTGGCGCTGGCAGGCTGCACCCGCGAGGTTTATTTGCAGCCCGTGCCGTGCGAACCGGAATGCCCAAGCTGTCCGTGTTTCGTCGGCGCTTCCGAGTGCTGTCCGGAAACTGCGGTGCAGACCGTCGTTACCACCTATCAGGTTTATGACGTTCCCGCGCCGACGGTTACTTATATCCCTTGCGACAATGGCGTCCGCCGCTGCCGTACCGTCTGCCGCGAAGTCCGCGTCGAACAGTAACCCCGCCCGCGTACACGTCCCCATACCAAAAGATACCCGAAACCGTCTGGTCTCGGGTATCTTCATAAGCGGTGCTTCATCTCTCTGAATCCTTCTGATGGGCTCCAGAGAAAAAATATTGCTTTTTCTTCTGACTCCACCCGCCTAAATTCTGCCTGCGCTCGCACGCCTGCAGAAAATCCTCTATGTTTCGCGAAACCGCCGCTTCGTGCCCGGCACTCGCTGCCAAACCTCGCGTCCTCCGCCTTACCGCAACGCTCTGCCGCTCCGCCATCTTTACCGCGCCATCTCTGCCGCGCCGCATCCGCCCGGCATCCCGCGCCCTTTCCTCTTCGGACCGGCAGCCGCGCAACCTGCCTTACTGGCGTTTCAGCCGTAAAATCAGCCCGCGGTACTCGTTCACAAAATTATACTCTTCCTCCGTAATCTGCGTGCCGATAATATTATCGCGCTCCCGCTGCAAAACGTCTACCTGCGTTTTCATCTCAAACGGCAGCCGCCGCTCGTCGATTTCCGTAGATAAAAACGCAATCGTTTCATCCAGCCGCGCCACGCGGTCATAAACGTCATACATGTCAAACAGCTTTTTCACCCGCACCAGAAAAGCCTGCGGCTCCCAGTTCATGCGCTTGAGCTGCTGTTCCAAAAATCTCGGGCACGGGCTCGGAAACGCCCCGTTGGCAAATTCTTCCAGTTCTGCGGAAGCCGTCGGCATTTTCATAATTTCCTGCACCGTCAGCAGCAGGTGCATAAACTCCGTTTCGTCAAACGTGCGGGATATGCGCGTTATCAAAAACCGCGGCACCTGGTCTTCAAACACCTTCTTCTGCAGGACGACGTTGCTGATGGCAAGGTAAAGGACAAAACTCATGCCGGCGGCGTACAATACAGGCTTCAGCAATTTGCGCTTCGCCACGCGTACCAGCTTTTTCCTTCTGCTCATCTTTGCCATAACAAACGAATTCCCCCGTTAGATTCGCAGCTATAATAGGGGATAAAAATAAATTATGCAACAAAAAAGAATTCCGGCTGAATAACCGCCCGGCCGGGTTGCATCCGCCGCCCCAAACCGGCATAACCCCGAACAACGCAGCTCCGAACAGCGTAGTCCCAAACCAGCGCCGTTCCAAACAGCGCAACCCCGAACCTGTGTCGCTCCGCGCCCCCCCGCATAGCCTCAAAACCCTCGCTGTCCGCCCCTGCCTGCATAGCTTCAAACAACGCAGCTCCGAACAGCGTAGTCCCAAACCAGCGCCATTCCAAACAGCGCAGCCCCGAACCTGCGCCACACAGCGCCTCGCTTGCGCCCCGCGTCCGGCTGCACAATCTCAGCACCTTCACAGGCCGAGCCCCGGCATCAACGCCGCTAGTTCGCCTATTCTCCGCCGGCACAAGCCACACGCGCCGGTTCATACCGCTCCGGCATATCGTCTTCTTCCGGCAGCGCCCGTACCTCTTCCGCTTTCAAAGCCCGGAATCCCTGCGCCACGACATACGTTTCCGGCGACTTTTCGCGGCTTGCGTCCGGCTTGTAATGGCTGACCTTGGCAAAGTTCTTTTTCATATCCGCCAGCAGCATGCCTTCCGCGCCGCCCTGAAACACCTTGGCGATAAATATCCCGCCCGTCGCCAGCACCGTTTTCGCAAACGCGTACGCCGCCTCGACCAGCCCGATGGTGCGCAGGTGGTCTGTCTGCTGATGCCCGGTCGTATTGGCCGCCATATCGCTCATCACCACATGCGCGCGTTCACCGCCCAAAAGCAACAGTAACCTTTCGTCCGCCCCCTCTTCCGTAAAGTCCTGGCAGACAAACGTCGCCCCCTCCAGCGGTTCGGTCGGCAGAATGTCAAGCCCGACCAGCTTCCCCGTGCCTTTAAGCTTCGCTGCCGCCACCTGCGACCAGCCGCCCGGCGCGCAGCCCAAATCGACAATCACCTTGTTGCGGCCGAGAAAATGGTATTTTTCGTCCAGCTGAATCAGTTTGAACGCCGCGCGCGACCGGTAGCCGAGCCGTTTTGCCTCCGCCACGTACGGGTCGTTGAGCTGCCGCTCCAGCCACCGGTTTGATGACGAAGTATGGTACTTCGCCTCTTTGAGCTTGACGGTGAGCATCTTCCGCCCCCGCACTTCCTTTGCCGATTTCGTCAGTTTTGCCATAGCCCGGCCTCCGTTTTCGTTTCAACCCCGGTTTTCACCCGGTTCTCCGCACATTCTTCCGCTGCCGGCAACAACGCCCCGGCTGTGTCTTCCTCCGGCTCACTCACTGACAGCTCGGCCGGTTCACCCAGGCCGCCCCGCTCTTCCGCCGCCGGCAACAGCGCCCCGGCTGCATCTCCTGTATCCTCTTCCGCCGCCAGTTCGGCCACAATCGCCTCCTGCGCGCTTTTCAGCGACGCCGTCAGCTCCGCCTCGCCCAGCGCGCGGAATATCGTGCGGAAAATCACCAGCGCCGCCACAAAAATCTTCGCCCGCTGCGGCCCGATATAAACCGATTCCGCGCGTTTGGCATACGACAGCGGCAGAATTTCGCCGATAACCCTGTCCAAATCCGCCGTCGCCACCGTAACGCCGTCGGACGCAAATTTGTCATACTTCGGCATCTTTTTAATCAGCGACACCAGCCTGAGCGGCGTTGACGACGTCGCCACCAGCGCCGCCTGCCCGTGATAGTCAATGCCCGCCGTCTGTGCAAAAAACGGTTCCAGATATTTAAGCACCGCCTCTTCCAGCGCCTTTGCCCCGGCTTCGTTGTAATTCGCCAGCCCGAACATCTCGGTTGCGTTGCGCGCCCCGAGCGGCACCGATACCGTCGCCAAAATCTCCGGCGTTGCGGCGTTTGTCGCCAGCGTTACTTCCGTCGAGCCGCCGCCGAGGTCATACACCAGCAGGTACTTTTTCCCCGTCTGCGCGTTCAGCCGCGCCCCCAGAAGCGTCAGCCGCGCTTCTTCATATTCGCTGATAACTTCAATATCCACGCCGGACGTCCGTTTCACCTCGGCGCAAAACGCCGCGGTATTGGCGCTCATCCGGCACGCCGCCGTTGCAATCGCCCGATAGCGCCGGACGTTATAAAGCTTTAGCATCTCCGCAAAATCCATAAACGAACAGATGGCGCGTTCCGTCGCCCGCCGGCAGAATTTGCCGCTTTCCGCCAGCCCCTCGCCGAGCGCCACATGCTTGACGTCGCGGTACACGGCATTCCCCGCCGTATCCGCAATCAGCAGCCGGTTGGAATTGGTGCCGAGGTCCATCGCCGCCACGCACGGCCGCCCGTCATAATCCGCCATGTTTTCGCTCATCTCCCGTTCCATCGTGCCATTTCGCATCATCTGTACCGTTTCGTTTCTTTCCATCACCTCGTTTTTCTCCGTTCTCATCGTCCCATTCCTCTATCTTTTATGCTTATACTGCACATTTCCGCCGTTTCTCCGGTCGCTCTGCCCGCCGCTGCCCCGCCGGTCAAACGGAAACCTGCCGCTGCGCCGTTTCTTTTTGCCGTGGCCTGCGGCGTTGACGCGCCGTGCATGCATCATATCCAGCAAAATTCCCTCGCGAATGCCGCGGTCGGCAACCGTAATTTCCGAAATCGGCCAGAACGTCGTCAGTGCCTCAATAATCGCACACCCCGCAATCGTCAGGTCGGATTTGGACTGCCCGATGCACGGGTGTTTGCAGCGCCCCTCCGGCCCCATGGTTTTGATTTTGTTGATGGTAAAGTCAATATCCGGCGCCGAAATCGCAATCCCGTCCACCGCCGAACGGTTGTAACGCGGCAGTTTCAGGTGCACCGCCCCGATGACCGTAACCGTCCCCGACGTGCCGATAACCTGAATTTCCTGATTGGCAATCGCCTCGCGGATATGGTGCTTGTCTTCAAATTCCTGCAAAATCGCCTGCGTACGCTCCACCACCGTGGAATACTCAAGCGTGCTCATCTCATGCCCGGCAAAGGCCTCCGAAATCGTAACCACGCCGTAGGGCAGCGACACAAAGCCTTCGATAAACGTTTTGCCGTTGTCCGTAACCCGCGCCAGCGAAATCTGCGTCGACCCGCCGCCGATGTCAAACACCAGCACGCGCTTGATGTTGCGGTTCAGAAGCGGCAGGCACCCGACCACCGACAGCCGCGCCTCTTCCTTTGAAGAGATGACTTCAAGCTCAATCCCCGCCTCGCGCTTGGCCATTTCCGCAAACTGCGCCACATTCTTCGCCCTCCGGCACGCCGCCGTCGCTACAAAGCGCGACGCCGCAATCGGCATATATTCGTCAATAACCCCGCGGCAGATTTTCAGCGCCTGAATCGTGCGGCGCATTGCCTTGGGCGACAGCTCGTTGTCCTGAATAATCCCCTCGCCGAGGCGCACCACTTTGGAAAAAGTTTCCACTACGCGGAACGAAGTCGTCGTCGGCGTCGCCACCACCAGCCGGCACGAGTTGGTGCCGAGGTCAATCGCGGCGTAGTTGTTCTGCGCCAGCCCCGGATTGCGGTCGCCCTTGCGGATTTCTCCGCGCGTCCGGTCGTACTTTCCCTGCGCATTAACATACTCCGCACCCCGACCGCTTTCGTTTTCCCTCGCCGCGCCGTTTCCGCCTGCCCGGTCGGTTTCGTTCTCCCGCACGCCGCCAAAACGTCCCGTCGTTTTTTTATTTTTATTCTTTTCCGGTAGTCCGTTTATTGTTTTCATTTGTTCTCCATTATCGCCAGCCCGGCACGCCGCTCATCCTGTCTGCCGCCTTTCAAACCGTCCCGCGCGCAAATTCCGATATTCCGCGCTCCACTCCTGACATCCCGGGCACGCCGCCTATTCTCCGAACATCTCCGCCCGGACAATCTGGCGCAGCTCGTCTATGCAGACCAGCTTGTGCTTCTTCGGGTCGACATAATGCCAGTACGCCCAGCCGTTGCAGGTCGTCGAGTCCTGCGCCGCCGCCCCCATCTGGTGGATGGAGCCGGTTTCCCCGCCAAACTTGACGGTTCCGTCGGAACGCACCACGGCCTTATGTTTCTTTTTCTCATCGTATAACACATCTCCCGGAGAAATCAAGCCCCTTTCTATCACCGCGCCGAACGGTACCCGCGGCAGCTTGCGCTTGCAGGTATATTCGAGCGCCGCGCTCTCCGGGCTGACTTCCACCGCCGCCAGACGTTCCCGCGCCCCGCGGATGTAGGTGGCGTCTTTTTCAATGCCGATGAAATTGCGTCCCAGCCGTTTGGCAACCGCGCCCGTCGTGCCGGTGCCGAAAAACGGGTCAAGGATAACGTCCCCGACGTTCGACGACGCCATAATCACGCGATACAAAAGCGCCTCGGGTTTCTGCGTCGGATGCAGCTTCTCGCCGGTTTCTTCGTTTTTGAGCCGTTCTTTGCCGGTGCAGAGCGGAATTTCCCACGTCGAGCGCATCTGCACGTCGTCGTTCATCGCCTTCATCGCCTCGTAGTTAAACGTATATTTCGCTTTTGGGTTCTTCGTCGCCCAGATGAGCGTTTCGTGCGCGTTGGTAAAGCGCGTGCCTTTGAAGTTCGGCATCGGGTTGGTCTTGTTCCACACGATGTCGTTCAAAATCCAGAACCCCAAATCCTGCATGATGTAGCCGACGCGGAAGATGTTGTGGTACGAGCCGATGACCCATATCGTGCCGTCTTCTTTGAGGATGCGGCGCGCCTCGCTCATCCATGCCTTGGTGTAGCGGTCGTACTCGGCAATGCTCTCAAAGCTGTCCCATTCTTCATAGACGCCCTTGACGTCGGTATTGTCGGGGCGTTTGAGCGCGTCGCCGAGCTGCAGGTTATACGGCGGGTCGGCAAAAATCACGTCCACCGAATTGTCGGCGATTTTCTTCATGGTTTCCACGCAATCCGCATTAATAATAGTGTTTAATATCGTTTCCAAATTATAATTACTCATCACGCATCCCTGCTAAAGTGGTATTGCCGATACCTTAGACCCGATTTGGTTAGCATAATCTTAACAACCGGAAACTTTTTTGCCCCCGTTCCCTACCCGCCTGAAAATGAATCAAAATTTATTCCCCCTTCGCCGTCGCATGCCCCGCGCCCCTGCCCGGCTGCCCCGCCGGTACGTCCTCGACTGCCGCCTCCCGGCCGCCCCGCCGGTACGTCCTCGACTGCCGCCCTCCCGGCTGCCCTGCCGCCGCTCTCCCTGCCCTTATTCCCCGAGTGTGCGCAACACATTGAACATAGGGGAAATTTTATTCTTGTCAGACCGTAAAAAATATGGTATAATCAACTCACTAAAATAAAAATATCTCTATTATTAACCCGAAACAATGTCCTTGCGGCACTGTTTCATAAACAAAAAAACCATGAAAACAAATCATCTTTTTCTTTTGGCCATAGCGCTGATAAGCTTGCTCTTCACGGCATACGTCATTATCGCAATTATCAGCATCGCCGAAAATCCGGTTTGGGAAACTGTTCAAACCCATTTAACAACCCTGCCGCTGGCACTTGCCGTTATGTGTTATCTTGCCAAAATGGCCGATGACATCATCAGGGAAGCCAAAACTTCCGCCGGAAAATAACCGCAACCGGAAACTTCCCCGCCGGAAAATCACACAGGAATGCCCCGCCCGGGCGCTCCTGTTTTTTTATGCCTTTTTGCGCCCGCCCCCTTTGCGCTGCCGATTGCTTCCGCGCCTATGCGCCCCCTTTGCGCTGCCGCTGCGGCGTTCATTTATTCCCGTAGCGCGAACCTCTCCCGCCGCATTTTCCGCATAACAGCACAGGGCAAACACGGTACGAACCACTCTCCTTTTTTAGCCAGAAACACCAGATGAAAAATCCGTTCCCCAGACTTTGCCTGCCGCAGCCCTCATACCCTCGCCGAAAAGTTCCTCTCATGCCCGCACCCGAAAGTTCTTCTCATACCCTCGCCGGAGCTTTTCCTCCCGCCCCGGTCGCAACAATTTCCCCTTTAAGCTTGACCTTTTGTTTTTGCCTGCTTATACTCTGTTCAAACATCAAAGGAGGTATCGTTATGAAAAATTTTGCTCTGACTCTCGCCTTATTGTCTGCCGCGGTTCTTTCCCCGGCTGCAACTCCGTCCCCCGCACACGCTGCCGGCACGCTGCCGATTGCCTCCGCCCCGGACGCTCCTGCCGTGCCGCCTGCCGCTTTCTCGGCCGGTTCTTCCGCGGCGCAAAACCCGCGCGGCATGACTGCCCCTGCCCCGGAACAAAATCTCCTTGACGACAAAATCTACTTCTTCGCCCATGCCATGTGCATCGCCTGCAAAGACGCCTTTGTCTATCTTGATGCCAACCATCGCGACCTTAACATTCCGATTACGGATATGAAGTTTCACCACAATCTTGAACTCTACAAACAGTGCGTTAAAAAATTTAATATCCCCAACAGCGATCTCCGCCTGCCTTTAATCTGCATGGGAAATCATTACATTATGGGGTGGGAACCGGAAGACGGCGCCCGGTTTGAGGAATATCTGCAAAAATTCCGGCAGGAAACCGCCGCCGCCGGACATGCGGCCATTTCCGCCGCCGTGGACGAAGCCGTTCCCGGCCCTGCTCCGGAATTAAAGGAACCGCTTGCCGTTCCCGCTCCCGCAGCTTTCCCTGCCCCTGCTGCTTCCGCCCCGGCCGCCGCCCCGACTGCTGCGGCTGAAGAAACGTCAGGCGGCATCGCGGCCAGCCTTGAGGCGCTGAAAGGCTCCGAACCCATAGAACCAACGGCCATCGTCCGCGACGAATAGGCTTAGTCCGCATTCCCGCGCCGCCGCCCCTGCCATTCTGCCGCCCGGATGCTCTGATATCCGCCCGCTCTGGCGCCCCGTTCCTATCCCTCACAAAAAATTTGAAAGGTCTCGCATGCTTACCGATATAGAAATAGCCAATCAGGCAAAACCGTTTAAAATCAGCAGGATTGCCGCCAAACTTAATCTGACGGCTGAAGACATCGAGCCTTACGGCAAATATAAGGCCAAACTGTCGCGCGCCAAGACTGCCGAACTCGCCTCCCGCACCATGACCGCCCGCCCTATCGCCGCTTCTGCACGCCTCTCCGAAACCCAGGCTGCCCCTGCCCCAAACGGCAGCCATTCTCTCCGTACCCCGGCGCCGCGCGGCGCCCTCATCCTCGTTACCGCCCTGACCCCGACCCCGGCCGGCGAAGGCAAATCCACCGTTTCCATCGGTCTGGCCGATGCCTTGGAGCGCCTGAAAAAGCGCGTTGCCCTCTCGCTGCGTGAACCCTCGCTCGGCCCCTGTTTCGGCATCAAAGGCGGTGCTGCGGGCGGCGGGCGCTCGCAGATTGTTCCGATGGACGAAATCAACCTCAACTTTACCGGCGACATTCACGCCATCACCGCCGCCAACAACCTGCTTGCCGCCATGATAGACAACCACATCAAATTCGGCAACGGGCTGGGTATTGCCAAAGTCTTCTTCAAACACTGCGTGGACCTAAACGACCGCGCCCTCCGCGAAGTCCGCATCGGCCTCGGCGGCAAGGCTAACGGCATTCCCCGCACCGACGGTTTTAACATCTCCGTCGCCTCCGAAATTATGGCGATTCTCTGTCTGGCCGAAGACCTTGCCGACCTCAAAAGCCGTTTAAATCAGATTGTTATCGGCGAAACTTCAGACGGCACGCCAGTTTATGCCCGCGATTTAAACGCCGCCGGTGCCATGGCGGCCATCCTCAAGGATGCCGTGCTGCCCAATCTGGTGCAGACGCTGGAACACACCCCCGCCTTCGTCCACGGCGGCCCGTTCGCCAACATCGCCCACGGCACCAGTTCGGTCATCGCCGCACGCACCGCGCTGGCGCTGGCAGATTATGTCGTAACCGAAGCCGGTTTCGGCGCCGACCTCGGAGCCGAAAAGTTCTTTGACATCTTTGCCCGCAAATCGGGGCTTTATCCCGATGCCGTCGTCCTCGTCGCCACGGTGCGCGCGCTGAAGATGCACGGCGGCGTTGCCAAAACGGATTTGAACGCCGAAAACCTTCCCGCCCTTGAAGCCGGATTTGCCAATCTCCGCGCTCACATCGCCAACCTCCGCCGCTTCGGCGCCGAGCCGGTCGTGGCTGTCAACCGCTTCGTATCCGACACCCCCGCCGAATTAAAGCTGGTGCAGAAACTGTGCCGCGCCGAAGGCGTGGAAACCGTCGTTTCCGAAGGCTGGGGCAAAGGCGGGAAAGGCTGTATAAATCTTGCTAAATCAGTACTTAACAGGATTGAGTTGAATCGGAATATGAACAGCGCCGCCGCACCTCTCTCCCCGTCGGCCGTACCCGCGTCCCCCGTTCTCCCCGCTTCATCCGCCGGCACCCCTCCTCTTGCGTCTGCCCCGATGGGCTCATCCGCCGGCACCCCTCCTCTTGTGTCTGCCCCGATGGGCTCATCCGCCGGCACCCCTCCTCTTGCATCTGCCCCGCAGGCCTCATCCGCTGGCACCTCACCTCTTGCATCTGCCCCGCAGGCCTCATCCGCCGGCACCCCTCCTCCTGCATCTGCTCCGCAGGCCTCATCCGCCGGCACTCCTCCTCCTGCATCTGCCCCGATGGGCTCATCCGCCGGTTCGCTCCGCCTGCTCTACCCCGATGCCCTCCCGCTTGCCGACAAAATCCGCACCGTTGCCCGCGGCATATACGGCGCCGGACGGGTAACGTTTACCGCTGCCGCCCGCCGCGATTTGGCAAAGTTCACCCGCTGGGGCTACGGCCGCCTGCCGGTCTGCATCGCCAAAACCCAAAATTCGATTTCGCACGACAAAACGCTGCTCGGTGCCCCGCGCGGCTATACGTTCCCGATAACTGAAGTCCGCCTCTCCGCCGGAGCCGGCTTTGTCGTCGCCCTCTCGGGAGAAATCAACACCATGCCCGGCCTGCCCCGCCATCCCGCCGCCGAAAATATTGACGTGGACGAAAACGGCATCATCAGCGGCCTGTTCTGACCGTCTGCTCAGGCACACTCCTCCGCCGCCCCGCCTCTCATCGCTCAGGCACGCAGTACTACCGCCCGCAGACAGCCCGCTCGGCGCCCCACCGCCCTGCCACTCCCCCAAAGCCCGCACCTTTTCTCCCGTCCCTCTCCCGTTGCCCCGCCCTCGTTGCCCGTGGCGCTGCCACCCCCGCATAAACAAGCGGATAACTGCCGCTTTTTTTTTGACACGCCGCCCCGCCGCCTTATAATGTTTTCATAAACCGCGGTTCTTGCCTTTTCCCCTGCGGAAAACCGGAAAAGAAAACCGCCGTCGCCATAAACGGCCGCCCGTGCGCCCGGACTTGAAGTTCAGGCCGGAAAACCGGCAGCCGCAGCAACTCTGGCCGCCCGTGCGCCCCAACCTGTTCTCCAAAGACCGGCACCGCGCCGCCGCCAGCCAATGCCAACCGCCACAAACCGGGTGAAAAGCTTATGAAAAAGTCATTGTTTTATCTCATCTGTGCCATCATGGGGGGGCTGATTGCCGCCCTCGGGCTGTTAATCGCCAAAAAATTCGGCTTCGCCGTTTCCGTCTCCGGAGCGGTAACCGCCGGGTTTGCCGTCGCTGCCGCAACCTTTGCCGCGCTGACGCCCGCGGTGCGGGAAAAAATCCGCCATGTCTGCTGCGATTTGGACTGGGCGGAAGAAGTCTGCCGCGGCTACAATGCCATTCCCCGGCTTTATCGCAAAAGTTTCTGGCAGCTCTTCGGTTTCATCAACCTTGCCTTTTTGTTCCATACCGTCAACTTTATGTGGGGCAACCGCGACTGGGCGGCGGTGCGCTTTGCCGTCGACCCGGCGCAGAGCCTGAGCGAAGGGCGTTTTTCCGCCTGGTGGCTGCAGGAGCTTTTGTTTGACGGCAAGATTCTCCCTGTCATCAACAATCTCTGGGCATTCGCGGGCCTGGCGCTGGCCGGCGTCCTGCTCGGCATTTACTGGAAGCTGCCGCAGCGCACCGCCGCGTTTGTCATAACCGGGCTGTTTTTCCTCATCACGCCCTATACCCTGAGCTGGCTTTACTTCGCCCAAAATACGCTGGGCATTTTCTGGCTGCCGGCCATCGTGCTTGCGGCGCTGCTGCTTTCGGGCTGCCGCAGCCGCAACCTGAACGCCGTTTACGCCTGTAACATCGCCTCTGTTCTGTTGCTCGTTATGGCGCTCGGCACCTACCTGCCGGTCATTAATTTTATCGGCGTCGCCGTGCTGGGCAAGGTCTTCCTGCAAACCGTCTTTGCCGACATCAGCCTGAAGTGCGCGTTTAAACGCATTGTTCAGAGTATCGCCAACCTTACCGCCGCGCTGATGATTTACGCGTTTATCATCGTCGTCCTCAAAGACACCGGCATTATGCGCCCGGCCTACAACACCGAGCTGATGCCTCTTATCGCCCTTCCGGCCAAAATCCCGGCGCTGCTGGCGGTCATGGTCGAACAGTTCGCCGTGTCCCTGCCGTTTGCCGACCTGTTTTATAAGCTCATGTATCTCGCCATGGTGCTGACGGCTCTCTTCGCGCTGATTTTCCAAAGCCCGGACGTCAAAGCCGCCGCCCGCGGGCTGCTGCTGGTTCCGTTTATCCTGCTCGCATCCAAATTGGCGTTTTTCCTCTCCGTTCCTTCGGCGGAAAACCCTGCCCACCTGGCACGGATAGATTTCTTCGGCCTGCCGCTGATATATGCGCTGGCGCTGACAACGGTCTTAAAACTCGGCGGCGCATATTTGAAACGCCTCGGCTACGCGCTGGCAATCGTCGTGATTTTCGCCGGCTTTGTCCGCGTCGCCTATGCGCTGAAAGTCTGGAAATTCGGCTGGGAGGCGGAAACCAAACTCGCCGAACGCATTATCACCCGGCTGGAAAAGCTGCCGGAATTTAACGTCAACGGGCATTACAAACTGCTGCAAATCGGTGAGCAGAGCCTGCGCGGTAAATATTATATCAGAAAGCCCGGCGAGCAGCCGAGCGGCGAACTGCTGGCCTGGGCATATTATCCCGCCGGCCGCGCCAAAGACGCATATAATTTCTATTATCAGGCAGATTTTCTGGAAGCCGACGCCGGGCTGGGCGAGGCCGTTGCCGCCAATCCGAACCTGCGGGAATATATTTTGAACCGCGCCCGCCCGTGGCCTGCACCGGAAAGCCTGTTCATCAGCGGCGAATACATCGTGCTGGTGCTGGACGACGCTGCCCTTGCCAAAGCGCAGGCCGCCCTTTCAGCGCAGCCGTAAGCCTCGCGCGCACCAAAGCGCAGGCTCCCCTGTGCGCCATAACTACACCCGTGACGCTGCCTTCGTTGCCCCACCCTGCGCGCCATAACTACACCCGTGGCGCTGCCTTTGTTGCCTCGCCCTGCGCGCCATAACTACACCCGTGGCGCTGCCACTCCGGCGCGCCTGCGGTTGTGCTCCCCGTTTCCATATCTCTTCTCCAATACTCCTCTCCCGACCTTTTCCCCAACGCTCCTTTTTTTCTTGACAAAAACGCCGTTTCGGCTATCATGTCTTTGTCAAAATAAAAATCTGTGAATTATCATCCCCATTATTTATCAACTAATAAAGCCCGCAAAGTAAAGTATGCGGCACGAAGATTATGAAACTCAAAAATCTGGATCAGGAACAGGAGTTTATCCGTTCCGCCGAACCCAAACAGCTGGTGGCTTACGTCGTAAACAACCGTTTCAGCGCCCAGGCCGAAAAACAGCTGATTAAACGAGGGATAACCGAAGCCAGCCTGTTCTATATCAAAGCTTATGGCTTGAAAGAACCGGCACAGGTAGAAGTTTTCCGTGCCAATCGCCCGCAGCTGGTGGATGCCGTGCTCGAAAGCGCCGCAGACCCGTGCCGGACAATTGCGCTGCTTCTCACTCACGGCGAATACAACACCGTGATGAAGTACCTCAAACGTCATGACGTGCCCCAGTATACCGAGCGGGATATCGTCTGGAGCGGCAGTGAAAAGGCCATCATCAGCCACATCAACCGCCACCGAATTTCCATGTTCGCCAAATACGACCTGATTATGCGCGGCAATCATAACATCATTATGCTTGTCATCGCCAAAGGCCGCCTGAACGAACGTGAAAAGCTGGCGTTGCTGACCCGCGGCACCTACGAAGAAGTCAACTTCCTCATTGAAACGCAATCCAACCGCAAAGAAGCGGAAAAACTGCGTCAAATGAAGATGATACGCTTCAACAGCCGCAAAAAGGTTGAACAGTTCATCGCCCGCCGCCGTTTTGTGCAGGAAGCCGAAGACTTCTTTTTCAAACACGGCGCTTTCTCATTGCTTGTCAAGTACGTTATGCACTATCAGATTCCGAACGGGCAGGAAATGATTCTCAAACGCGAAGACCGCCCCGAAATTCTGAGCTACCTGTCCAAACACTGGCTCTGCGAAGCAAGCGAGAAACTGCTCCTGAAACGCGGCATTCACGCGGAAATCAAGGCTTACATCAAAAAGCACTGTTTCCACGACGAGCCGGAAGTACATTTCGTCAAGCGCGGCAACCATCGCGAAATTATGCTCTACCTCGCCAATCACAGCCTTTGTGACGAAGCGCAGCGCGAACTGATTTACCGCCGCAACAACGAGGAAATCATGTACTTCATCAGCCGTTATCCGCTCGCGGACATTGCGGTTGAGGCGTTATGCAAATGCGGCAGCGATACGGCGTTTGACCTCTGGATGCAGGATTTGCCCCGCCGCCAAAACGGCAGCGAAGACCTCGCATTCGCATCGGCTAAAGCGGTATTTCACCGCCCGGCCGCCAAAACGAAAAACCCGGCACGGGAATTTCTCGCGGCCTCCCCGGCCTGGCACAGGCTGTAATGCCTTTATGCCCGGTTCGGCTGCCAACGCGGCACCGCCTGCTCAAGAGCCAACGCAACGCCGCCTGCTCAAGAGCCAACGCGATGCTGATTTGCCCGTTGGCCGGTGTTGCCCCGCTCAAGAAGCAACGCGGCACCGCCCCGCACAAGGGCCGACACTGTGCAAATCCGCTCATTGCCAAACAGCGCTGAGCCATCTCCAGCGCTGAGCCATCTCCGCGGAACCCGAAAAATTCCCGCCGATGAAAACTCCGATGACAGAAACGAACAGGCCGCCCGTGAGGGCAGCCTGTTTTTTTGAGCGCCCGTACGCTCTTCTTTCTCCCCCATCTCCACATCGCACGCTCCTCCCGTTCCGCACACGACAAAACCGCACACGACAAAATCGCACACGACAAAACCACACACGACAAAACCACACACGACAAAACCGCCCGCAGGCATCCCCCGCAGGCGGTTCATCTTATCTCGGCTCAGGTTTTTCCGCTGCTCTGGCACCGGATTACCCTGTCCGAGTATCGGCCTGAAGTAAAATTACTTCAATTCAACCTTAGCACCGGCAGCTTCCAGCTTAGCCTTGATTTCTTCGGCTTCAGCCTTCGGAGCGCCTTCCTTAACAGTCTTCGGAGCACCGTCAACCAGGTCTTTGGCTTCTTTCAGACCCAGAGAGGTAATGCCGCGGATTTCCTTAATAACGTTAATTTTGTTAGCGCCGGCTTCAACGAGGATAACGTCGAATTCGGTCTTTTCTTCAGCTGCGGCAGCAGCACCGCCGGCAGCCGGAGCAGCAACGGCAGCAGCCGCAGAAACGCCCCACTTTTCTTCCAGCATTTTCGACAGGTCGGCAGCTTCCATAACTGTCAACGCAGATAATTCTTCAACTAATTTGGCTAAATCGGCCATTTTTTTTCTCCAATTAAATTAAACTTATTATTCAAACTTTTTTATCATTACCACCCGGCAACAGCCGCTCTTTTCCCCCGTCTGCTTTCCCGTCCGTTCAATTCAGGCAGAAAATCCGCAATCCGGTCAAAAAAGCCCGGCAGATACCGGCCACACTCGTTAAGCTTACGCGGCTTCTTTCTCGCTGTAAGCTTTGGTAACGCGTGCCAGCGCGGCACCCGGAGCCTGCAGCAGGCCGATAATCTTGGCGCGCAGTTCGTCCATAGACGGAATGGTTGCGAGCCGTTCGATTTCTGCCATCGACAGAACGCCGGAACTCAAAGCGCCGCCGACAACCAGGAATTTCTCATTCTCTTTCGCGAACTGTACGCAGAGTTTGCATGCAGAAATCGGGTCGGAGGAATAAGCCATGATGGTCGGCCCCTTGAACAAATCGTCCAAGCCTTCGAATTTCGTACCTTTAAGAGCAAGACGGGTAATGCGGTTTTTGGTAACTCTCAATTCAGCGCCGAGTTCGCGGGCTTTCTTTCTCAATTCGCCCATTTCCGCTACGGTCAGTCCTCTGTAATGAGAAATAACCACAGCTTCAGAGCCGGAAATCAGTCCATTCATCTCGCTGAGGAGTTCAGCTTTTTCTTCGCGATTCACTTGCTTGTCTCCAAAATCTGATTTTGCGGCAACAGCAGCCTGTCCTTACAGTCGCCTGTCCCCGTAAAACCGTTTACAACACCTGCGCTTCCGCCCCGTTTTTATCACATCGCCTTGCAGTAAGCCGCCTTCCGCAGTCCCGAACCACCTTCCGCAGCCTCAAACCGCTCTCGCAGCCTCAAACCACCTTCCGCAGTCTCAAACCGCTCTCGCAGTCCTGAACCGCCTTCCGCAGCCTCAAACCGCTTTTCACAGTCCCGAACCGCTGTTCGGCGCCCCTTTCGGGCAATAAAAAAACCGGCGCGGTGCACGCAGCACCAAATCTGTCCGGAGGAGAAAAAATTGATTAATTAAATCTGTTTACTCCGTCTGCGCAGGAAATTAAGGAACCCGTCCGCACCGAAACTTTCGTCTGGAAAATTCTGTTTCAGAACTTTCTTTTCGAAAATTCCTCTCCGAAACCTTTACAGCAAAGCTCGCGCTCTGCCCCGCCCGGGAATGCGTCCGGCCGCCGCCTGCGGTCTTGGACAGTATGAACAGCGCTGTTACACGTTCTGCATCAAGCCAACCAAACATTGCCCTGATGCATACCGGCGGCAGCCCCGCTCAAGTTGACTCCGTATTTAAATGATTCTTTTGCCGGAGTCAAGCTTTTTTTTCAACATTTTAAATACTGTCCGCCCAACAAACAGCTCAAACCGCCCCGCATAAAAAAACGCCCCGCCCCCACAACCGCCACACGAAAAACGCCCCGGAGTTTTCCCCGGAGCGTTCTTGACAAAACCGTTTCTTTTCTGCCGCCCCGCCGCCTCAGCATAACTGCCGGCAACGGCCGCACGGCTCAAAACAGCTGCTTACAGCGCAGACGCGTCAACGCGTACGCCGACACCCATCGTTGAGCTGATGGAAATCTTCTTCAGATAAGTTCCCTTCAGCGACTGCGGCTTAGCCTTCAAAATCGTTTCGATAAACGTTTTGGCATTGTCGTAAATTTTGTCTTCGCTGAACGAAGC
Source organism: Acetobacter sp. 46_36 (assembly GCA_001917135.1). Taxonomy (GTDB): domain Bacteria; phylum Pseudomonadota; class Alphaproteobacteria; order RF32; family CAG-239; genus CAG-267. Next base: position 189,184 of record MNTT01000013.1, on the reverse strand, counting down.
CTTGGCAATACCGGCATGAACAATACCGTTTTTCTCAACGCGGAACTGAACTTCGCCGGCTTTTGCCTTTTTAACGGCATTGGCAACATCCGTCGTAACCGTCCCGAGCTTCGGATTCGGCATCAGGCCTTTCGGTCCCAGAACGCGGGCAACGCGTCCGGCCAGCCCCATCATATCCGGGGTAGCGATGCAGCGGTCAAATTCGATTTTGCCCGCCAGAATGGAGTCAACCAGATTCTCGGCACCGACGATATCGGCACCGGCAGCTTTTGCCTCATCGGCTTTTTCGCCCTGTGCCATAACCGCAACGCGGACGGTCTTGCCGTTTCCGTGCGGCAGGCCGCATACGCCGCGAACCATCTGGTCGGCATATTTCGGGTCAACGCCGAGGTTGATTGCCAAATCAATCGTTTCGTCAAATTTCGCGCCTGCATTGGCCTTAACCAGCGCAACCGCTTCCTTCAAAGAGTAGCTCTTGTTCTTGTCTACGTTCTTATAGGCGTTTACTAATCTTTTTCCGGTCATCGCTTTACTCCGTTACCTGAATACCCATCGAAACAGCCTGGCCTTTGACCATATTCATCGCTGCTTCAACCGTTGAACAGTTCAAATCCGGCATTTTGGCTTCGGCGATTTCTTTCACCTGCGCCATGGTGATTTTGCCGGCAACTTCCTTGCCCGGAGTCTTGGAAGCGGATTTAACGCCCGCCGCCTTTTTGATGTAGTAGGATACCGGAGGCAGCTTGGTGATGAACGTGAAGCTCTTGTCCTCGTAAGCGGTAATGATAACCGGAGTCGGAATGCCCGGTTCCAAAGACTGCGTCGCTGCGTTGAACGCCTTGCAGAATTCCATAATGTTCAAGCCTTTCTGGCCCAGAGCCGGACCAACCGGAGGAGACGGGTTAGCCTTGCCTGCCGGAATCTGAAGCTTGATTAAACCTAAAATCTTCTTTTTAGACTTAGCCATTTTTAAACCTCAATTCTTAAATTGTTTTTTCCAAAGGTCCGTGGTCAGAACATGGCTGTTCCCCCACGGGATTAAACAAAGTTCCGCCCCCAAACATGACGTTTCCGGCGAAACCAAATATCGCCCCGTTTCAGCCGCTTGCCGCCAAAGAACCGACCATTCCGCCGCTCCTTTCGCGATTCGCCGCCTGTACAAGGCTTGGCTTTAATACCACAAAGAAATAAAATGTAAAGCTTTTTTTTCATTTTCCGCGCCGCATTGTCAGTTCACTGCTTTTGCCTGAAAAACGCGCTCAAAAAACTGCTGAAAAATAAGGTACCTTAATTTTCAACAATATTCAACAATTTATTTTTCAATATATACAACACGTTAGCAATAGAAACTTTTGATTATGTTATAGGTACAATAATTATACGCAACAATACAAGAAAGGAAGAGAACAATGACTGACAATCAATACATTTTCTTTATCGGCGGCAAAGACCTCGAAATGGAAACCATCAAACAACTGCTCAGTGCCCATAACCAGCCGTATATAGACAAAAATCTCGGCTGGGGCGCCAAAACTTCGGCTTACGAAGCGGAAATCAGCCAAGCCGCCGCCGACGGTAAAACCCCGGTCGTCATTGAGCTGGAGCAAGACTGCAAATTGCCCGAAAACGCCATAAATATCGACCATCACAACCAAAACGCCGGCCGTCCGGCATCTGTCCTTCAAATCTGCGATTTGCTGGGAATTGAGAAAACCCGGGATTTGCAGCTTATCGGAGCCAACGATGCTGCCTATATTCCGGGCATGATGGAAATGGGTGCCGCGCCGGAAGAAATCGCCCGGGTGCGCCGCCGCGACCGGATGTGCCAGGGCATTACCGAAGAACAGGAAAAAGAAGCAGAACGAGCAATCAGTAAAAAAGAAGAAATCTGCGGCGTTACCATCGTCAGGATGGCACACTCCAAAACTGCCACGGTCGCCGACCGCCTGTTTGAAAAGGATAAACAGCAAAACCTGCTGATTCTCTCCGATGACGGCGAAGCCAATTATTTCGGCGATGGCAAACTCTGCAAAATGCTGCAAGGAAACGTCATTGGCGAACAGCCCGCCCCGTGGGATGCAAACCAGACCATCCCTGTTTATGACAATTTCGGCGGGTGGAACGGCGGAGCCGGCTTGGGCGATGAAAACGGCAATGCTTTCTGGGGAGGTTATCCCGACCATGAAAAAGTGCTGAACTACATAGTCAGTTACAATCGTGAAAAACAGGAAAGAACCGCCGCCAAAACCAACGCCACCAAATTGGCAAAAAACAACAGGGACAGATAACCCGACACACGGACGGAATAAAACATTATATGTTCCGTCCGTCATTTTCAATTTATTGCACTCTTAACTTAAGGAAACATAAAATGAATGAAAAAATTCAGAAGACTGAAAATAATTTCGCCAAACGGACAGACGTTTTAGGCGTCTACAATGTAAATGGCGCCCAGACGACCATAAGCAGAGCCGAAGACGCCGATTTGGTCTTTGACATTGCCCTGAATGGCAAATTATTGTCTCTGGCGCTAAAAAGGTCACAGCATAATACCGGAAAGTCTCCCTATACCCGCTGCATGGGCGGCGGTTGCGCCCCTGCGTACAAAGGGGAACATCTCGTTGACTATTCCCTCCGGTTTGATTTGGACGGCATTTCCGCCGGTGAACAAATTTCTTTTATTGGTGCCAAATACGATGAATGGAATGACTCCCCCATCCCGTCTTACAATGTAGATATAAAAAAAGGAATTCCCCAAAGCGAACATAAAAAAATCGGAGAAATACTGAAAAGGCAAAATGAAGACATGGCTTTGATATGGAACAAATTTGTTTTGGATGCGGAACAGATGGTTTCCCAAAACAACGTAAAATCATCGGCGTTCAATTCCAAACTGGCTGATTTTCTGTACAACGGCAGATAAGGCGATATGAACCCTCCGCAAAAATAAAACAGGCACACTGAAATTCCGACAATCTTGCTCCGCCCGCTTTTTCTCCCGTGCCTGCTTTTCTGCCTGCATGCGGTTTCCTTTCGCTCTCGTGCCTGCTTTTCTGCCTGCACGCGGTTTCCTTTTTCTCTCGTGCCCGCTTTTCTGCCTGCACACGGTTTCCTTTTTCTCTCGTGCCCGCTTTTCTGCCGGCACGCGGTTTCCTTTTTCTCTCGTGCCCGCTTTTCTGCCGGCACGCGGTTTCCTTTCGCTCTCCTGTCCCTGCCCCGAAATTTTCCGCTTGCCAAGTCCGCAAAAATATGCTATCCTCATTGCCGTAAAATTATAGATATGCCTATTACTAACCCCTAAATAATTAAATTATGAAAACAAAAATGAAAATGATGAGAAAAGCATTCCTGATAATGCTTCTCAGCGCAATGTTAATGTCATTAAATTCGTGTATGAGCATTCCGCTTTTGGGCGACTGTCCGCCGCCTCCGCCGCATCACCATCCGGCAAGGTTCCACCGTCCCCCGAAACCGCTGCCGCCTACCCCGCCGACTCCGCCGCTTCGGCCGATGCCGCGCCGGTAGCTGCACGAACACCGAAAACAAAAAGGTTCTCCTGCGGGAAGAACCTTTTTTTATTGCCCGCCGACATGACGGAAACAACGTCAGAGCGCAACACTATCACATTGATAATGGTTTCAGCGCATCGCTTTCGCCAAACGAATACATATAATTGTACCCGCTGCCCGCAATCAGCGCGTCCATCTGCTTGCCGAGCTTTTTGGTACGCTTGAGCATCGTAACATACATCCCCATCGCCTGAAATTCCCGCGCCTTATCCGCAACCTCGGCAAAATCGTCGGTCTGGTTATAGACCAGAATGACCCTTTCGCCCCGCGGCGGCACAAAGCCCTCTTCCTGCAAAATTGCGCAAATGCGTTCAAACCCGATGGAAAAACCGACCGCCGGCACCGATTCGCCGGTAAACTTGCCGATCATGTTGTCATAGCGTCCGCCGCCCGCCACCGACGAGCCGAACTTCGGACTGACGATTTCAAACACCATGCCCGTGTAATAGCCCATGCCGCGCACCAGCGACTTGTCATACACGACGTTAAAGCGCCCGTACGCAATCTCGCGCGCAAACCGCAGCACCTGCCGCATCTTCTCCACCACCGACGCATCGGAAGCAAACCCTTCCGCTGCCGCCAGAGCGCTCTCTTCATCGTCCGCCGCGCTGATGACCGCAATAAATTTCTCCACCTTTTCCGCTGCGTATCCTTTGCCGAGCAGTTCGTCTTTGACGCCGTCCAGCCCGATTTTGTCAAGCTTGTCGAAGATAATGCAGACCGGCATGACGTCATCGTCGCCGAACCCGGCCGACTTAATCATGTCCGTCAGCAGCCGCCGGTCGTTGATGCGCAGGGTAAAATCCGTAAACCCGATGTTGTCCAGCGCCGAAGTCGTTGCCGCAATCAGCTCCATTTCGGCATTGTTGGATGAGTCGCCGATAATGTCGATATCGCACTGGAAAAACTCGCGCAGCCGCCCTTTTTGCGGCCGTTCGGCACGAAACACCCGGTCAATCTGAATGGATTTGAACGGCATGTTCAGAAACTGCCGGTTGTTGGCATAATAACGCGACAGCGGCATCGTCAGATCATAGCGCAGCCCGCTGTCCACAAGGTCGTCTTCCGTCAGTCCCTCTTTGGCAAGGTCAAGTTTCTGCCCCCGCTTGAGGATTTTGAAAATCATCGCCAGATTTTCGCCGCCGTCGCTTTTGTTCAGGCGCTCGATATCCTCCATCGCCGGCGTTCCGATTTTCTGAAATCCGTATTGTTTATAGGTGTCGGCGATTTTGCCCTGGACATAGTCGCGGAGTTCCGCCTCGTTCGGCAGAAAATCCTTGGTGCCTCTGACCGGCTGTGCGTTGATTTTCATAGCGTTGCAAATCCTCTTGTTGTAAATTGAACCGTAATCTTCCTTTTCTTACCCCATATCAAAAAAAAAATCAAATCAATTTTGCATATACCGCCCCGCTCCGTCTCTCCAAGGCACGCCCTCCTGCCGCCGAACACATTAAACCGCAAAATGCCGCCCATAATATCTCTTGCAATATAAAAAAAAAGTACTAATAAAAAAACGCTAAATAAATTATTGTGCCACATTAAAACTGAAAAAATTATGATGTCTAAAAAGAAAAACCAAAATTTAAATTCCAAAAGATTGAAAAGTCCATTGGAAGGTCGAATGCCTGAACAAATAATTCAATCAAGAAAGCTTACTCTTGATTTTAGCAGGCCTTATACAATTATTAAAACTCAATTTAATTATTCCGCAGCTGAAGATATGGCCTTAGAATTTGTCTACAAACTTGCGCCCTGTATTGCTGACAAACTAAACATCGATACCGGCAACGTAATTCTGATTGCCATTAGCAAGAATAACAAGGTTGTCATATTTTGTGAGAATAGCAGGTATCGGGATTGGCTTTACAACTTCTTCGAACAGCCATCTTTGGGAAGTGCTCAATTTTATGATGATGTATATCCTGCATTGATTATTGAAAAGTTGGATATCCTTTTCGAACACTAACTTATTCACCGTATTCCCTTATTGGTAATACGGTGTTTTTATGCTCCAATTCGCACAACACACAATATAACGCCCGTTCCGGTTCACTACGTTCTGCCAATTTTATATCCTCTCGCTCCCATACGCACCCACTCTCCCGCCATACCAACCCCGCACATATCGTCCCGCTCTCCTCTGCTCTCCGCCCCGTTACTCTCAGCTCCTCTCCCGTGCGCCGCTCCTCCCCGCACAACTCACCGCCCCGTCCTCCGCTCCCTGCCCTCTGCTCTCCGCTGCAAAAAAATTAAAACTAAAACTCTTTTGCACTTTAAATTTATATTTTTTTATGTTATAATAGGCAGGAAAGAAAAGAAGAGGAACCCAGAGTGAGGAGAACTGCCATGAAACGCCAGCTTTCGGAAATCGAAGCCCTGCTGAACGAAAAGTATTTTGAGAGCAAAATCGATATGATTCCGGCCAGCCTCAAAACCATCTATTCCGCCGTCGGCGGCAAAGATGTGCTGGTTGCGCGCGAACTGATTATCAACGACCGCGTTATGCTCGGCGTCGAATACACGCCTGACGGGCTGATTGCCGGGGCATATACGACCGATAAAAACGGCCGCCGCGTCCGGGTTGAAAGCAATTACGAAAAGACCGAAGCCAACCGTACGCCGCACAACCTGATTTCGGAACGTCTCGACGAAGTTGCCAAAACGCTGGCGCGCGAAGAAAGGGAACGCAAAAACGACGTCTCCTCCCTTGCGCCGGAAAAGCCCGCTCCCAAGGCCGTTGCCCAACGCAAATTAAGCGAAGATGAAATCCGCCGCATGAAACAGATGGAGGAATACAACAAAAACCGCCGCGGCTGCTGAACCGGTACACCGGTGCGCCGCACATCCCATTCCCGACACAAAAAGCGCTGTCCGTTACAGACAGCGCTTCTTAATTTTCGGAAACATTCCGCGTTGGCAAACGGCTCCGTGCCCAAACCTCAAACCGGTTCGAAACAGGCGCCATGGCAAACCGCACGGCTATCAGCTCATTACCGGCTCGCAATCAGCTCATTACCGGCCCGCTATCAGCTCTCAACCGACCCGCAAAGCAGCTCATAACCGGCTCGCTATCAGCTCTCAACCGGCTCGCAAAGCAGCTCATAACCGGCTCACAGAACAGCCTCAATACGGCCAGAAACATCCGAGCGAGCGATAAAACTCTGTCATCTGCGAACTTCCGTAACAGTGCAAAAAAGCGCGCATTTCACGGTTTAAACGGCGGCGGCGGACGTATGTTTTAAACAACTCTTCCCTGCCTTCACTGATAAGGTAGCGAAGTCCCGCATCGCTCAAAGCCTGCCGGTCGACATACCCGCTGAACATCTTCTTGTCGTTCCGGTCAATAAGCGCGCGTTCGCCCTCTTCCGACAGGCTGCAGCCATAACCATACAGCCAAAACGTCTGCCGGTTTCCGGAATTAATCAGCGCGCATTCCTCCTTGGGCGTAAGACGCAAGTCAATCTTGACCGCTGCATCTGCCGGCAGGTCGCGCAGCAATGCGCTCACGTCGCGGCAAAATGCATACTCTTTGAGTTTCGCCAGCCGGAAGTGCTCGCGGATTTCCAAAGCCAGCATCAGCTTGTCCTGCGGCCGGTGCAGAAGCGGCAGCAGAAAGTCAATTTTCTTTCTGTCTTCCGCCGTTGAACTGCCAAGCCCCAAAAAGAACAAAACTCTGCTGCCCAGAGGATAGCGTTTCAGATACGCCTCCAGTATGGTTTGCAACCTGCGCCGCACGGCTTCGGCCAGCGCTTCCGCACAAAGCTGGTGCCGTGCGATATACGCCAGCAAAATCTCATACCGTTCCTGCTTTTTGGCCGCGGTGCGCACTAAAAGCTCCTGAGCGTCTTCATACAAGGCATAACGGCTGAAATAAAATTCCAGCAGGCTCTTGTCCTTACGCTGCAACAGCGCCCGTTCACCCGCCAGAGAAAGCCGGAACCGCGCAATAAGGCAACGTACCGCCTCCCCGGAGGAATGGCGGACAATTTCCTGCTGCACGTCGTTGTCCGGCGCCGCCTGCATCTGGGCGATTTCGCTTTCGGTAATCGCCGCGCTGCCCGTCAGATAAGGGTCGGCGGCCGCCGGCGGATTAAACAGCCGCACAAAGGCAGCCTTCAGCTCCGCATCGCCGAAAACGGAGATTTCCTCCAGAACGCTTTCCTGATTGCCTTTGTTGGCAAAAAAGTCCACTGCTGACATCCCGCTTGCAAGAAGCGTACTTTCACTAAAATTTCCCATAACGAAAAAAATTTTAAAGGGTAAATAAATTAGGTTAATGATACAATGCCATGCCTGTGCCTTTTATCGCCGTACGCTTAGCATACGCCAAAAGCCGAAACTTTTCCGCCTCTCCGCAAAAGCGGCCGTCGGAACGTTTCCCCGGTCAATAATAGACATAAACATATTTGTATGGATATCAGTTTACATCTTGCCGGACAAATTGCAACATTTTTTTGCCCCGGCGCCGTCCTTCTTCCTTTTTTCCTGAAAAAATGCCGTCAGCAGAGCGCCGCATTCGTCTGCCAGAACGCCCGCCGCAATCTCCGGACGGTGGTTGCACGCCGCCGACTCAAAAAACTTTACGCCGTTTTCCACCGCGCCGCCTTTCGGATTTGCCGCACCGTACACCAGCCGCTTAATCCGCATCATCGACAGCGCCGCCGCGCACATCGTACACGGCTCCAGCGTTACGTAAAGCGTGCAGTCCCAAAGCCTTTTCTGCTCCAGCGAAATCGCCCCGATGCTCATCGCCACCGTCTCCGCGTGCGCCAGCGCGTGCAACCCGTGTTCGGAAGTGTTGTGCGTTGCTGCCAAAACGCTCCCGTCCGCCGCCGCCAGCACCGCCCCGACCGGAACTTCGTCTTCGGCATACGCCCGCTGCGCCTCTTTCAGCGCCAGCCTCATATAATATTCATCGTCTTTCGCCATTAAAACCTCTCTCTGCCGTTATGCCGCGCTCAGCAGCCATTGCCGCCAGCACCGCCCGTACCCTGCCGATACCGTACACTCAGCCTGCCGCTATGCCGCGCCCGGCTTTATTCTTCCGCCGGTTTTTCCCCTCTATACACCGGCTTTTGCCAAATGTCCAATAAAAAACACCTGCCCTTCAAACACCTGCCCTTCAAACACCCGCTCCTCAAACACCCGTTCTTCAATCGCCTGCTCTTCCCGCCGGCACCGCCTTCCCCAAAACGGACATCAAAACGCAAAAAAGCGCCGGTTCCGCAGGGTTTCCCCCCGCAGAATCAGCGCTTCATCATCAATTTGCCTCAGTTTTTATGCCGCTCCGGCTGCAGTATCCGCGGTATCCGGCGTATCGCCGTAACGGATATACCTTACGCAGCTGCCGGTAACAATCAAAAACGCAAACCAGACCAGACAGGAAAACCACGCCAGCCCCAGCGCTTTGAAATACGCGCCGTCATACAGTGCCGCCGCAATAATTACGCAGCCGAAAAAGACCGAAGCCAGCATGCCGAGGATTCCTCCGTAACTGACAATTCGTGCCTTCAAATCTTTCCGGGCCGTAAACGCCGCAAGCGCTGCAATGGCAATAACCGTAACCAGCCAGTTTCCGCACCATGCACCGAAAGCCGTTTCATAAAGTTCTCCGGCGTCCCGGGGGCTTGCCGCAAATGCATACATAACGCTGACAAATGCTTTCGCCGTCAGGACAATCACCACTGCTGCCAAAACTGTTGCACAGAAATTTGACACAAATTTCACAATTTTTGTTTCCATAAATTTTTGTTTTAAAGGTTTAACATTGGTTTGCCCAATAAGTTATGTTTACGCTCCGGAAAAATCCGCACAATCCGTTTCAAAATCTCCGTAAGCCGAAAACCTGAAAAAGCCAAAACCGTGGAAACATCCGAATAATAAACATAAACCTATTTTGCAGGAATACAGTCTACCACAGGTTTCATTGCTTGGCAAGCAAAAAATAAACATTCTCTTTGCCCTGCGCCCGCTCCTACGCACAAGTCGCGCACCTTGCTGCGCTGCGGCAGTCCCCTTCATCCCGCTCCTACGCGCAGGCCGCGCACTTTTTCTTTTCTTCTTCTTTCTTTTTGAGAACATCCAGATTGCGTTCGGTCGCCAGTTTGTCGAGTATGGTCTTGACCACCGTGTCAATCGCCGTGCCATCGGAATAGTCTGCCGGCAGCGCAAAATTAACGCGGTCGTCTTTCAGAAGCTTGATGGCCTTTTCCTTATGCGCGCTTTTGGGCTTATAAACCGCAATTGCGTTGCCGCCGCGGTCTTTGACCAGCTTCATCGACGGAATGTCGGTCATGCCGTCGCCGAAATAGATAATGCGCGGAAACGGCCCCCGCCGCTTGCTGTCTTCCATAAATTCGTTGACCAGCTTGTCGTCGAGCTTGCCCAGCCCCTTGTTGATTTTGGACAGGTACTGCACCTTGGTCGAATAGTTGACCACGCGCGCCGGCCATACCGGCGTCCCGTCCTCCCCAAACGCAAAGCTGCAGCCGTACACGTCGGTAAAGTATTTGCAGATGGACGCACCGCACAAAATTTCCTCATACCCCGACGAGATGATGTAATGCTCGATTTTCAGCCCCAGCTTTTCCCCGTAGGCGTTGATGCGTTCAAACCACCCCTCCACGCCTTTGTAGTACTTGACCAGCGTCCCGCAATAGGCAAAATTCTCGCGCGTCAGCTTGACGCCTTTTTCTTTGGCGGTCTTCATAAAATAGTACATGCTGCCCGTAATCTGGTCGGCGCAGTTGTCGACCGACCACTGGTTCGCCTTTTTCCAAAACGTCTTCGGGCTCATCCCGAGCTCCGGAATCAGCACATAATCCTGCATATAGGTGGTGGAGAGCGTTTCGTCAAAGTCATATACCAGCGCGACAATCGTATTTTTCATCTTTACCTCAATTAATCCTTGCAATTCAAAACCATTATTATATAAAAGAAGTTAGTTTTTAATTAATATTATATCCCGGGTGAGGTAAAAAAATGGCAGCTGTTTTCCTCAAAGACAAAATAAAAAAACTACTCTGGACAATGCGCCTGCGCGAAACGCTGCTGGCTTCCGCGATAAACAAAACCGAAATCAAAGAAAACAACGAACCGCTGGTTGATATAAAAGAGAACGCCGCACTGTTTCTGTCCGAAAGTTTACAGGCTCAACCCAACGTATATCTCTGCCAAAGCGTTTACGCGCGGTTAAAAAAAGCCCAAGCACTTCTGCCGGAGAATTACTTCCTGAAAATCTGTTCCGCCTTCCGCTCACTGAAAGAGCAGGAGTACCGCTGGGCGCAAAAGCTCGGGCAAAACCGCCGGGAACATCCGAATATGTCCGCGCCAGAGCTGGAGCGCCTAACCAAAAGTCAGGTTGCCGACCCGCGAACCGGATTTGGCGGACACCAGACAGGCGGCGCCGTGGACGTAACCCTCTGCCGCTCGGACGGTACGGAATACGATATGGGCACCGGTTACAGTGCCCTTTCGCCGGAAATCAAAACCTCCAGCAAAAAAATTCTGCTGACCCAGCGCAAAAACCGCGAAATTTTGAAAATGTGCATGGAAAAAGCCGGTTTCATAAACTCCCCCAACGAATGGTGGCATTATTGTTACGGCGATCGCATGTGGGCAGCTTACAGCAAAAGGAAAACATGTTTCTACGGCCTGCCGGAAAAGGAGAGATGACATGATTATAGAAACCCGGCGCTTACAATTTACAGAATTAAACCTTACAGATGTAAATACTCTTGCCGATATCGCCAAAGATATGGCATGGAATAACACTGTTAATATTTTACTGAGAACTGATTTAACTTCACAAAATTTTAAAGAATGCGGAAAAGAGGATCTTCTGCAATATAAAAATGCAATATAAAAATAAGATAAAATTACTGGCTGAAAACATACTCAAAGAAGCCCCTCATAAACAAAATATTTCCTCCTTAATCCCCAAAAACATAATCCCTGAACAATACTGGCATATAAACTTTTCCTTACTAAAACCAGATTTTAAAAAATCTGCCTTAAACTTTATAAAAGAAGCTCTGAAAAGACAATCGGCCTCTCCCCGTTACGGTTTTTGGCTTGGCATAAAAGACAAAAAATCCAATACCCTAATAGGGGCAACAACAATTTCAACCAAAATAATAAACGACAATAATATCGCCCAAATCGGACACTCGGGACAATTTATTCACCCTGATTATCAAAGAAAAGGCTATATATCCGAAACCAAAGCAGTTATGGTTGACTTTATGTATAAATACCTGATAGACAAGAACATAACCCCTGTTCCCCCTCAACACCTGTTTTATACCACTTGCGACAAACTGAACGTAGGCTCGCAAGCCCTACAGAAAAAATCTGGAGCTTCCGCCTCCGGATACGCAGCCAATAACCTAAACAAAATAAAATTCTACGCCGACAGAAATGATATTACTTCATCCCCTTTAATGCAGAAAGAAATCTCATGGAAAGCTGAATTGGATAACGGGAAAAAACTTATATCTAAAGTATCTGTAAACGAATTAAAAATAATACATACGATACAATCTCTGGAAAATTTTTCAACAAGATAACCATTGACAAATCTCAAATGCCATACTATTATAGACAAAATTTTATAATTTTGTAAATTTGTATGATCATGAATCAGAACAAAGAGTATTTTTTCCGTTTAGTAGAGTCCAAGTACTCCCTCGGAAGCAAGAGTTGTTTCGCAGCAATTGGCTTTATTAACATTAACAATCAACCCCATGTATTAGATGGTTATGTTGTTGATAAGTATTTCATTGATGCGAAAACAGAAAAAATATATCCCATCGCAGATTTTTCTCTGATTAACAATGTTGAAAGTTTTAAAGATTAAAAAAAGAGTCCTGTAGGACTCTTTTTTTATACATCCGCACCCTTCCCTGCCTCATCGTTCTATTCCTTTTTTATCTCGTGCACCATATCCGTTTTTTCCTGCATAATGCTTCTCTGGTGTTACGTTAAACTCTTTAGTGTCCAACCGCACTATTCCGTTGTATCCGTAACGTTTCCCCGTTCCCTGCCTCCATCCTCCCTTTCATCCAGTCCCCCCGTTTTCCCTTGCAATTTAAAATCAAATGTATTAAACTCCCCCCAGTTTATAACAAATCTATCCCAGGTGAGGTAAAAAAATGGCAGCGACCCAGATGGAACAGTTGGTTTCCCTGTGCAAAAGAAGAGGTTTTATTTTTCAGAATTCGGACATATACGGCGGCCTGCAGGGCGTATACGATTACGGCCCGCTCGGCGTCGAGCTCAAAAACAACATCAAGGCCGCATGGTGGCGCGCAATGGTTTATGAGCGCGATGATGTTGAAGGTTTGGATGCCGCGATTCTGACCAACCGCAAGGTGCTGCACTATTCCGGACACGAAGACACGTTCTCCGACCCGATGGTCGATTGCCGCAAGTGCAAAGGCCGTTTCCGCGCCGACCATTTAACCGACGGCAAATGCCCGAACTGCGGCTCGACGGATTTGACCGAACCGCGCCCGTTCAACCTGATGTTCAAAACCACCGTCGGCCCCGTCGTCGACGAAGACAACATCGCCTACCTGCGCCCCGAAACCGCGCAGGCGATTTTCACCCAGTTTAAGAACGTCGTCGATTCCACGTCGCGCAAGCTGCCGTTCGGCATCGCCCAGATCGGCAAGTCGTTCCGCAACGAAATCACCCCCAAGAACTTCATCTTCCGCGTGCGCGAGTTTGAACAGGCGGAACTGGAATTTTTCGTCAAACCCGGCGAGGATGAAAAGTGGCACGAATACTGGAAACAGGCGCGCATTGACTGGTGGAAAGAACAGGGCGTAACCTCCGACCGCTTCCGCGTTTATGACCAACAGCCCGATGAACTCGCGCACTATGCCAAAGCCTGCTCGGATATCGAATACCGCTTCCCGTGGGGCTATGACGAGCTGGAAGGCGTCGCCAACCGCCGCGACTATGACCTCGGCAACCACACCAAATGCCAGAACGAATTCGGGTTGGAGGCGCATTGCCACGAAAACCCGGAATCCACGACCAAACTCTGCGTCCGCGACGAAGAAAACAACAAGTGGATTGTCCCGTTCGTGATTGAGCCGTCCATGGGCGTCGACCGCGCCGTGCTGGCGATTTTGACCGAAGCCTATGCCGAGGAAGACTTGGGCGAAGGCAACTCCCGCATCGTGCTGAAGTTAAAGAAGCACCTCGCGCCGATAAAGATTGCGATTGTTCCGCTCAAGAAAAACAGCCCCGAGATTATGGCCAAATGCCACGAGCTGAAGCAAAAGCTGATGAAGCTCGGCATCGGCCGCGTCGCATTGGAAAACACCGGCAACATCGGCAAAGCTTACCGCCGTCATGACGAAGTCGGCACCCCGCTGTGCCTGACCGTGGACTTCGAAACCATTGAGCAGCAGCCGGAAACCGTAACTCTGCGCGACCGCGATACAATGGAACAAATCCGTATCGCCACCGCCGACCTCCCGGCCTACCTGCGCGAATATTTCGCCTGAACGGCATATAAATAAGCCGCACATAAAAAGCCCGCCTTTCCTGCGGGCTTTTCTTTTTCTGCGTGCCGGCCTTCCGCGCTGTCTTCCTCTAGCCTCTAACTCTGCGCACACGCCGCCACGGTCCTAATCTACACCATAACTCTGCGCACATACCGCCGCCTACCGTCCTCCGGTTTGCAGCACCGCCTGCGCCCGACTCAGCTCAAAGAAAGTCCTCTATCTTCCTCCGGCTTGCAGCACCGCCTGCGCCCCCACGCTCAAAGAAAATTCTCTACCGTCCTCTGACCTTCAGCACAGCCTGTACCATGGCGTTCTTCTGCGCCTCATCGGCATTGCACAGCGCCAGAACCGCCGCACGCGAGGTTTTGATGGAAGTATCGCCGACGCTCTGTGCAAAGTTATACGGCTCGTTGACAGCCTTTGCCAGCAGTTCATAAGCGTTGTCGCCAAACTTGTCATACAACGCATTGACCGTTCCGCCGGCATCCATTGCATTCCGTGCGCCGTTAATCCGGTTCATTCCCTCAATGACCTGCATCATGCGCGCCTTGTCCTGCGCCGCCTTCTGCATATCGCCCTTGAGCGCGTCCCGTTCAGCCTGTTTCTGTTCCGCTCCCGTCTGCCCGGCCTGTCTCCCTTTTTTCGCCATAACTTCGTCAGGTTTGCCGCGGCCGTCCGGCTTGCGGATAACGTCCGCCATCAGGTTGAGCACCTCTTTTTTCTGCACGTCGGAAACGCGCTCTTTCGGGCTCCACTCGCGGTATTCCGGCTTTTTGTCTTTGTCCACCGGACGCACCGGCTTGTTCTCGCCCTTATTCTTGTCAGCATCATTGCCGAACCACCCCTTAACGGCGTCAACGGCATCGCTCCCCCATTCGCCGCATTTTTTGATTCCGGCAATAACCGGCACGCCGACATACACGCCCAACGCCTCCGCCGGATAGCGAACCACCGCCGGCAGCTTGTCCAACCCGTTCATTTCCTTCGTTTCGCCAAAGAAATGGGTATATTGCTTCACACCGCGTTTCCACCACCCCATATCCTCAACTTTTTGCTGAAGTTCTGCCGCCTCTTTCGGCAGTTCCTTCAACGGCAGGTCGTCTTTCGGGTTAAACGCCTGCCGCAGGTTGACTTTCCCCTCAAATTTCAAGTCCTCCTGATTGAACTTGACCTTCCCGCTGTACAGTTCGTCAACCGCCTTGTTGTAAGCCTTGTCGTCGCCTTCCGGCAGCTTTTCGCCCCGTCCCGCATATTCCCGCGCCACCTGGTTGACCAGCCCGTCAATCAGCGCCTTGTCGTTTTTCGCCACATTGTCAAGCGCGGCTTGATAATCCTCTTGCTGATAGCTTGTCAGTTTCTTGTCGGTCAGATATGCAAAAGCCGCCATTTCCGTATTCCACTGCCCGCGCGTTCCCTCGCCATAAGGCAAGGCATCTCTGCATTTTACCCCGCACATAGGGTCTTGCACCGCCAGCGCATGCTGCAGCAGGTTCTGATACTGGAGCAGGCTCATTTTGCCGTCATACTTCGGCAAACCCAGCTCCTCCGCCAGCTTTTCACTCCCCATTATCCTGCGTTTGCCCGCATCGGGAATTTCCACGTCCTTGTCCATATATTGGGTAAAATCCACGCCGCCGATGGTATAGGCGATTTTCCGCGCCCGCTCGTAATTCTGGTCATAATAGGCGGCGTGCTTGCCGTCCTTCTCGCCATAAGACTTGGCATTCCTGACTCCGTAATCAACATAAGTGCCGGAAAAATCCCTCATCCACATATCCCGCGTTCCGTTGGCAATCAGCGCCATTTCTTTGTCAAAATCTTCTTTTTTGTTGCTGAACGGATTTATCTCCCCTCTTTTGATGGCATCGGTATAAAAACGAAAACGCAAACCGTCTTCTTCAAAAACAGAAATATCTCCTGTTTTCAAATATTTGTCGCGCAAATAAACCAGCGATGCCATATTAGCGGAAATTTCGTCGTTCATCTCGGTTTTATACGCCTGCTCCGGCGAAAGCGCATATTCATATATCCCCTGGCTGCGATTGTCCCGATGTTTCTGCTCATGCATCAGAACCGCCATACTGCCGCTCCACGAATTAAAGCTGTCTTCACCCTCAACATAATTAATCGTAAGTGTATTGTCCCCCGATAGAAAATACGCGCCTGTTGTCGTTTCGTTGCTCAGCGTATCTACCTGAAAATCCACCTCGCGCATTCTGTTTTCGGCATCCAGCCGCGCCGCTGCCAAATCTTTTTTAATATCTTTTGCCATGATGACATCTCCCAGCTAAAATCCCTGTTAAGGTATATTATACCTCACAATGGCGCTTAGGTCAAGCCAAAACGCTCCCGCATCCCTCGCAAATCGCCCTACACCGCCACCACCCGCAAATCGCCCCGCAGCCCCCGGCTGTCTCTCTCTTCCCCCCGCCAACACTCCTTCATCCCTCGCAAATCGCCCCTCTGTCCCATTCCATTCCCTCCCCTCATCACGCCTCACCAACGCGCACAAAAAAGCCCGCCATTCAGCGGACTTTTTCCAACGCACCGATGACACCGAACGCACCGATTACACCGAACGCACCGATTACACCGAACGCCCATGTTACACCGAACGTCCCTGTTACACCGACGCTCATCTCTGCGCGCGTTTGAGCTTTGGCCGCCCGAGTTTTTCCGCGCGTTCGTTGATTTTGCGCAGCCTGATGTTTTCCTCGTCAAACGTTTCGCCGATAATCGCAAACATCATCGGCACAAACAGCGTCGCCACGAACGTCGACAAAATCATGCCGCCGATCATACCCGTACCGATAGCATGCCGGCTCGCCGCGCCCGCTCCGGCGGATACCGCCAGCGGCAGCACGCCGAACGTAAACGCCAGCGACGTCATCACAATCGGGCGGAACCGGAGCTTCGCCGCCTCAACTGCCGCCTCGGCATACGAAAGCCCTTCCTGTACTTTCATCACCGCAAATTCGACAATCAAAATTGCGTTTTTCGCCGCCAACCCGATAAGCGTTACCAATCCGACCTGAAAATAGAGGTCGTTTTCAATCCCGCGCATCCACACCGCCAGCAACGCCCCGAGCACCGCAAACGGCACCGAGAGGATAACCACAATCGGCAGCGACCATTTCTCGTACTGCGCCGACAAAATGAGGAAAATCATAATCAGCCCGAACACAAACGCCTGCGTCGACGTTCCGCCCGCCTGTTTTTCCTGATACGCCGAACCGATCCACGCCAAAGCATAATCGCTGCCCAGCACTTCCGCCGCGACTTCTTCCATCGCCGCAATCGCTTGTCCGGAAGAATATCCCGCCGCCGCGTCGCCCATTATCTTCGCCGCCGGAAAGATGTTGAAACGGTTGACCAGCTCCGGCCCCGTAACGCGCTCTACCTTAATCAGCGTCGCCAGCGGCACCAGTGCCCCGGTTCCCGACTTGACGTACACATAGCGCAGGTCGTCCGGCGTGCGGCGGAATTTGTCTTCCGACTGCAGCGTAACGCGGAAGTTTCTGCCCATATAGGTAAAGTCGTTGACATACAGGCTGCCGAACGTGGACTGCATCACCGCATAGATGTTGTCAATCGGCACGTTAAGCATTTTCGCCTTCTCGCGGTCAAGGTCAATGCGGTATTGCGGCGTGCTGACCGAAAACGTCGTCTTGACGTTCGCCAGTTCCGGGCGTTTGTTCGCCGCGTCGGCAAATTCCTGCGTTTTCGCCATCAGCTCCGCCGAAGTCTTGCCTGTCTTGTTCTGGATATAGCCCTCAAACCCGCCGGTCGTGCTCATGCCCATAATCGGCGGCATGCTGAACGCATAGGCGATGCCCTCGTCCTGGCTCATGCCGATGCCCGAATACTTAAGCGCCAGCTCCGCCGCCGACTGCCCTGCGCCTTGCCGCAGGCTCCAGTCTTTGAGCGTAACAAAGCTGATGCCCGAATAAGTGTTCTGGCTGGAAGAAAGCATATTGTAGCCGTTAATCGTCAGAAAATCCTGCACGTTCGGGTCTTTCCGCACCGCCGCGCCGACTTTTTCGGTAAACTTTTCGGTGCGCGGCAAAGACGACGCCTCCGGCAGGGAATACGCCATCAGCAAATTCCCCAAATCTTCCGTCGGCACCAGCCCCGTCGGCACGATTTTAAACAGCGCCGCAATGCCGAACAGTACCGCCGCAAACCCGGCAACCGCCCGCCGCCGGTGCGCCAAAAAGTAATGCACTCCCGCCAGATACCAGCTCGTCGCCTTGTCAAAAAAGGCGTTAAACCACCTAAAGAACGCCGCCGGTTCCTGCCCGCTCTTTTTCTTCTTGATAATCAGCGCGCACAATGCCGGCGTCAGCGTCAAAGCCACCAGTGCGGAAATCAGCACCGATACCGCAATCGTTACCGAAAACTGCTTGTACATAACCCCGGTCATGCCGCCCAGAAACGCAATCGGCAGAAATACCGCCGACAGCACCAGCGCCACCGCGACCACCGGCCCCGACACTTCCTGCATCGCCTTAATTGCCGCCTCTTTCGGCGACAGCCCTTCTTCGTCCATCAGGCGCTCGACGTTTTCCAGCACGATAATCGCGTCGTCAACCACGATACCGATTGCCAAAATCAGCCCGAACAGCGTCAAAAGGTTAATCGAAAAGCCCAGCAGATACATTCCGGCAAACGCGCCGATAATCGACACCGGCACCGCCAAAATCGGAATCAGCGTCGCCCGCATATTCTGCAAAAACAGGTACACGACCGCAATAACCAGCAGCACCGCTTCAAAAAACGTATGGATAACTTCTTCAATCGACACGTTCACGAACAGCGTCGTGTCGTACGGGATTTCGTAGGTAATCCCCTGCGGAAAGCCCTTGGACAATTCCGCCATTTTCTTCTTGACCAAATCCGCCGTTTCCAGCGCGTTCGCCCCCGGCTGCAGATAAACCGCAAACGCCACCGCCGGCTCGCCGTTAAAGGTGGAGGTTACGCTGTAGTCCTGCGCCCCGAGTTCAATCCGAGCCACGTCCTTGAGCCGCAGCATTCCGCCGATATCGTTGCTCTTGAGGATGATATTGCCGAATTCTTTCTCGTCAACCAGCCGCCCCTTGGTATTGACCGAATAGGTATAGGGCTGCGATTCCGTCATCGGCTCCTGCCCGAACTGCCCTGCCGCAAACTGCGAGTTCTGTTCCTGCACCGCCGCAATCACGTCCTGCGGCGTCAGGTTATATTCCGCCAGTTTGTCGGGCGACAGCCAGATGCGCATCGAATAGTCCTGCGACGCAAACAGCGACGCGCTGCCCACGCCCTTGATGCGCCGGATTTCGTCCAGCACGTTCAGCAGCGCATAGTTGGAAACGTACACCGTATCATACAGGTCCGACGTCGAACGCATCGTGATAACCTGCAAAATGGAGTTTGATTTCTGCTCCACCGTAACGCCCTGCTTGGTAACTTCCGCCGGCAGCTTGGACGTTGCCATCTGTACCTTGTTGTTGACGTCAATCGTCGCCTGGTCCGGGTCGGTTCCGATGTCAAACACCACGCCGAGCGTCAGATACCCCGACGACGTCGCGTTGGAATACATGTAAATCATGTTCTTGACGCCGTTGATTTCCTGCTCCAGCGGCGCCGCTACCGTGTCCGCCAGCACTTCCGCCGTCGCCCCCGGATAAGTCGCCGTAACCTGAATTTCCGTCGGCACGATGTTCGGATACTGCTCCACCGGCAGAACTTTCATTGAAACCAGCCCCGCCAGCACGATAATCAGCGAAATCACGGTCGCAAAAATCGGCCTTTCGATAAAAAACTTTGAAAACATCTTCCCGCTCCCGTTTATTCTTTAACCGCAGCACCACTGGCCGCCGCACCGTCGGTTGTCGCCCCGGCTCCCGTGCCCGTTTCACCGGCAGCCCCGGCTCCCGTGCTCTCAGCCGCATTTACCGCGCCTGCACCATCAGATACCGTGCCCGTTTCACCGGCCGCACGTGCATATCCCTTAACCGCCGGATTATTCTCCGCTGCACTCGTTGCATTCATAATCTGCGGCGCCGCGGCCATCCCCGGCCGCAGTTTCAGCAGTCCGCTGACAACCACCCTGTCGCCCGGGTTCAGCCCCGTGTCTACAATCCAGCCGCCGTCTTTGGTCGCAAAACCGGTCGTAATCGGCGCTGCTTCAATTTTATCCTGCGCGTTGATGCGATAAACATAAGAGCCGTTCGCTCCCTGCATTACCGCCGTCTGCGGCACAACCAGCGCATCGGCGCGCACAACGCCCTCCACGCTCAGGCGCAGAAACTGTCCCGGGCGTATCCGCCCTTTCGGATTGTCAAACACCGCGCGCAGCTTAATCGTCCCCGTTTCCTGGTCAACCGTCGGGTTAACGAAGTCAATGTCTCCGGCCTGCGGATACTGCCACCCGTCGCCGGCATTAAGCTTCGCCTTTATCTGGTCTTTGCGCTGCGGCTGCGCCAGATAGCCTTTTTCAATCATTTCCGCCATCTTCATCATTTCCGTTTCCGACATCGAAAACATCACGTAAATCGGATTAAGCTGCGTAATGTGCGTCAGGAGCCCGCCCTCGCCGGAAGTGGAAATCAAACTCCCCTCCGACTGGACTTCCATGCTCGTCAGCCCGCTGATGGGCGCTTTGACCTGCGTATAGTCAAGGTTAAGCTGCGCCGCATCCACCGCCGCCTGTGCCGACTGCAGCGCCGCCTTCAGCGAGTCTGCGTTGGCAACCGCGTCGTCGCGCGACTTCTCGCTCGCATACCCCTGCTTGAACAGCTTTTCGGTACGCGCCAGCTGCGTCTCGGCATTTTTAAGCTCTGCCTCGGTCTGCGCCAGCTTGGCCTTGGCCTGGTTCAGCGCCACCCGGTAGGTATCCGGGTCAATCTCAAACAGCACCTGCCCCTCGCTGACTTCCGCGCCTTCGACATAATTGCGCTTAAGCAGAATGCCCCCGACGCGCGCCCGCACTTCCGTCTCTTTGGAACCCTGCGCCCGCGCCGCAAATTCAAACGTCAGCGGCACATTCTGCGGCATTACCTGCACCACGTCGACGGCAGTGCCCGCGCCTGCCTGCTGTTCTCCCGCCGCCTTGTCGTCGCACCCCGACAGCACCATGACCGGCGCAAGCATCATCGCCGCCGCCCAAATTTTACTTCTCCAAAACGTTCTGCACCCCAAAGACATAAGCCCTCCAAATAATCATTGCATAAAAACACACATACTGGTTAGTATGTAACACACCTTGCCGTAAATTCCAGCCTTTTTGCTTTTTTTCCGCAATATGTTGATAATTTTGTATGTATGCGCCCCGCTTACTGCCCCGCCTGCCGTCCCGCTTACTATTACGCTTACCGCCCCGCTTGCTCAGCTCATCCCAGCCCGCCCCCCTAAACCGGCATAGCCGTAAAAAAATAACGGGACGCAAGAGCATCCTCTTGTATCCCGTTACTTCTTTTTATCCGCAGATAACGAGGCTTATCATGAGCCCCGCAATAATGACAAGTCCCAGTCCCAGACCGGCTACGGCAAGCAAAGCGCCAATCCCTGTCCATAAATCCGCTCCGAACAGATAGGCCGGAAATCCGACAACAACGCCGAACACACCCACAGACAGTGCACCCATCCCCAGGCGCTCAACAAAACTGTCGCAGCTGTCCCATGTCCTTTCTGCCAGAAACAGAAACAGGAAACACAGCCCGGCATACAGCAATTCTGCTATGAGCAGCTTCACAACCAGTGCGCCGGTACTGTAAACGGCACCTGAAACAATGGAGGCAATGGCTAAAAACACAAATAAGCCGCCCAGAACTTTCCTTGAAACAGAAAAAAAATTTTTCCATAATTTTTCTTTTTTTAACGAGGTTCGGGCCTTTCCCTACTCCTTCGCAAAACGGCACCATGCGATACCATTTCAAAGTTAAACATTTTTTGTAAAATAAGGAACATCCCGTTACAAAAAATTTTGCATAACCTGTCACGAAGAAAAACCCCGAAAAAAACAAATTATGAAAAACTTCCAAATAATAGACATACCCTTATATTTACAAACAGCATTTTACCATATTTTTCAGCCTGGTGCAACAATTTTTCCCCCGGCACAACGGCAAAAAAATAACAGAACGCAGAAATCTCCCTATTCCGTTGCCCTTTGCTCCTCCCCCAACACTGCCTTGCCCCGCGCCCCGCCACGCTCAGACAAACAAAAAGGAGAGCGCCGCAAAACGCTCCCCTTTTCCCCAAGCCTGCAACTTGCCGCTTGTTTATTCTGCCGGGGTCGCCTCCGGAGCCGGGGTTTCGGCTTCTTCGGCTTCCTGATGTTCCAGAGCCGCCTGAGCCTCTTCGGCTTTCATCAGCTCAATCTCGCGGTCATTCTGCGCCGCAACCTTTCTGAGCGAGCGCAGCACGCTGCCCGTTCCGGCCGGAACCAGACGCCCGACGATAACGTTTTCCTTAAGGCCGCTCAGGTGGTCAACCTTGCCTTCGACCGCAGCTTCGGTCAGAACGCGGGTCGTCTCCTGGAACGATGCCGCCGAAATAAACGACTTCGTCTGCAGGCTTGCCTTGGTGATACCCAACAGAACCGGTGTCGCTTCTGCCGGACGGCCGCCTTCTTTCTCGGTCTTGGCGTTTATGGCTTCAAACTCGTCGGCGTCAACCTGTTCGCCTACGAGGAAGGTCGTATCGCCCGGAGCGGTAACTTCGACCTTGCGCAGCATCTGCGAAACGATGACTTCGATATGCTTGTCGCTGATCTTAACGCCTTGGGCGCGGTAAACGTCCTGAACTTCCTTAACCAGGTATTCGGCCAGCTTTTCGACGCCCAGAACGCGCAGAATATCGTGCGGAGCGAGCGTGCCTTCAACCAGCATATCGCCCTTCTTGACCATGTCGCCGTCCTGAACCGCCAGGCGTTTGCCCTTCGGAATCAGGTATTCGTATTCCTTGTCGTCGTCGGTGCGAACCACAATGCGCTGTTTCGCCTTGTAGTCCTTGCCGAATTCGACCACGCCGTCAACGTCGGAGATAATCGCCGGGTCTTTCGGGCGGCGGGCTTCAAACAGCTCGGCCACGCGCGGCAGACCGCCGGTAATGTCTTTTGACTTCAGGCTCTCTCTCGGAATACGCGCGATAATGTCGCCCGGTTTGATTTCGTCGCCGTTATCGACCGCCAGAACCGCGTCAACCGGCAGGTAGTAGCGGACTTCGTGCCCGTTGTCGAGCGTAACCGGGTTGCCTTTCGCGTCTTTCAGCACCACCGACGGCTTGAGGTTGGCATGCGCGCTCGCGCCGCCGCGCCAGTCGGTAACGACCTTGGAAACGATACCCGTGGTTTCGTCCTGTGATTCCTTAACCGATATGCCGGAAATCAAATCCACCAGTTCGGCATGGCCGCCCTTTTCGGAAATAACCGGGGTCATAAACGGATCCCACTCGGCAACCTTCTGCCCTTTCTCGACTTCGGAACCGACCTTGACCAGAATCTTGGTGCCGTACGGAACCTTGTGGCGGGATTTCTCGCGTCCCTGCGCGTCGGTAATGACAACGTCGCAGTTGCGGGACAGGACAATCGCGCTGCCTTCGGCGTTAACCACCGTGCGGGCGTTGTCAAGCTGCAAAATACCAGCAAACGGAACTTCAATATTCGACTGTTCGGCCGATGCGGAAGCCGCGCCGCCGATGTGGAACGTTCTCATCGTCAGCTGCGTACCCGGCTCGCCGATGGACTGCGCCGCAATAACGCCGACAGCTTCGCCGACATTGACCGGTGTGCCGCGCGCCAGATCGCGCCCGTAGCAGGCCGCGCAGACGCCGTGTTCGCTTTCGCACGTCAGTACCGAACGGATTTTGACCTGTTCAACGCCGGCTTTCTCAACCTTATCAACATCGTTTTCGTCAATCAGCTTGCCTTTCGGAACCAGAACTTCGCCGTTTTCCGGATTGAGGATATCTTCCTGCGCCGTACGGCCGAGGATGCGCTCGCCGATGGAGGCGATAACGTTGCCGCCGTCAACGACCGGACGGACGATAATGCCGCGTTCGGTGCCGCAGTTGGTTTCGGTAATGACGACGTCTTGCGCCACGTCAACCAGACGGCGGGTCAGGTAACCGGAGTTCGCGGTCTTCAGCGCCGTATCGGACAAACCTTTGCGCGCGCCGTGCGTCGAGCTGAAGTACTCGGACACCGTCAGGCCTTCTTTAAAGTTGGAGATAATCGGTTGCTCAATAATCGCGCCGTTCGGTTTTGCCATCAAACCGCGCATACCGGCCAGCTGTTTCATTTGCGCCTTGGAACCGCGCGCGCCGGAATCCGCCATCATGAACACGGAGTTCATATAACCGTGGTCAATCTTGGAAATGCCTTTCATCATTTCCTCGGTCAGCTTATAGTCGCACGCCGCCCAGATATCGATAACCTTGTTGTATTTTTCGCCGCTCGTAATCAAGCCGTTCTGATACTGCTGTTCAAATTCCTTAACCTGTTTCGAGGTTTCGGCGATAAGTTTCTTCTTCGCATCAGGAACAATCAGGTCGTCCTTGCCGAACGAAATACCGGCCTTGCACGCATTTTCAAAACCGAGCGTCATAATCTTGTCAACCATGATGCAGGTTTCTTTCTGCCCGCAGTAACGGTAAACCGTATCGATGATTTCGCCGATTTCCTTCTTGCGCAGCAGGCGGTTTACCAGAGAAATCGAGATTTTCTCATTGTCCGGCAGAATGTCGGAAATAATGATACGTCCCGGCGTTGTTTCCAGCAGTCCGTAAACGCGCTCGCCCTTGTCGTTGACATAGTGCATGCGGCATTTGATTTTCGCATGCAGGTCGACCGCTTTCGCGTTCAGTGCCAGCATAACCTCGTTAACGTCGGAATAAATGCTGCCCTCGCCGGTAACGCCGTCCGCCTGATACGACAGGTAGTAAATACCCAGAACCATGTCTTGCGACGGCACGATAATCGGCTTGCCTGATGCCGGCGCCAGAATATTGTTGGTGGACATCATCAGCACGCGCGCTTCCAGCTGTGCTTCAATCGACAGCGGAACGTGAACCGCCATTTGGTCGCCGTCGAAGTCGGCGTTAAACGCGGTACAAACCAGCGGGTGCAGGTGGATGGCCTTGCCTTCGACCAGAACCGGCTCAAACGCCTGAATACCCAGACGGTGCAGCGTCGGTGCGCGGTTTAAGAGTACCGGGTGCTCGCGGATAACTTCTTCCAGGATGTCCCAGACTTCGACCCGTTCTTTCTCAACCATGCGTTTTGCCGCCTTAATCGTCGTCGCCAAACCATACAGTTCGAGCTTCGCATAAACAAACGGCTTAAACAGTTCGAGCGCCATTTTCTTCGGCAGGCCGCACTGGTGCAGTTTGAGCTGCGGGCCGACCGTAATAACCGAACGTCCGGAGTAGTCAACACGTTTACCCAACAGGTTCTGACGGAAACGGCCCTGCTTGCCTTTCAGCATATCGGACAGCGACTTCAGCGGGCGTTTGTTGGTGCCGGTAATCGCTCTTGCACGGCGGCCGTTGTCAAACAGCGCGTCGACGGATTCCTGCAGCATGCGCTTTTCGTTGCGGATAATAATGTCCGGCGCGTGCAGTTCGATTAATCTCTTCAGACGGTTGTTGCGGTTGATGACGCGGCGATACAAATCGTTCAGGTCAGAAGTCGCAAAACGTCCCCCGTCCAGCGGAACCAGCGGGCGCAGCTCCGGCGGAATAACCGGCAGCACGTCCAGAATCATCCATTCCGGCTTGGTGTGGGAATCAAGAAATGCTTCGATAATCTTCAGGCGCTTGACCACTTTCTTGCGTTTGGCTTCGGAAACTGAATCGCTGAGTTCTTCGCGCAGCGCTTTCTTTTCCGCTTCCAAATCGATGTTGGCAAGAATTTCCTTAATTGCTTCCGCGCCGATGCCGGCCTTGAACGCGTCTTCGCCGAACTCGTCCAGCTTTTCCTGATATTCGTCTTCGGTCAACAGCTGATACAGTTTCAAATCCGTCAGACCCGGCTCAATGACGATGTAGCTTTCGAAGTACAGAACGCGCTCCAGCTGCTTCATCGGGATGTCGGTAATCATCGAAATGCGGCTCGGCAGGGATTTCAAAAACCAGATATGCGCAACCGGCGCCGCCAGTTCGATATGCCCCATGCGCTCGCGGCGAACCTTGGACAGCGTAACTTCGACGCCGCACTTCTCGCACACGATGCCGCGGTATTTCATTCTCTTGTACTTGCCGCACAGGCACTCGTAGTCCTTAACCGGGCCGAAAATGCGCGCGCAGAACAAACCGTCGCGTTCCGGCTTAAAAGTGCGGTAGTTGATGGTCTCGGGCTTTTTGACTTCGCCGTAAGACCACGAACGGATTTGCTCCGGAGAAGCAATGGAGATTTTGATTTCGTCAAAAGACTCGGAAACAGCCTGCTGACCAAAAAAATTCATAATATCGTTCATATTTGTAAAACTCCTTTTATCGCTTAGGCTTGTTCTTCGTTCAACATTTCAACGTTCAGGCACAAAGACTTGATTTCCTTGACCAAAACGTTAAAGCTCTCCGGAATGCCCGATTCAAAGCTGTCTTCGCCGCGGACAATCGCCTCGTAAACCTTGGTTCTGCCGTTGACGTCGTCGGACTTGACCGTCAGCATTTCCTGCAGCGTGTAAGCCGCGCCGTATGCCTGCAGCGCCCAAACTTCCATTTCGCCGAAACGTTGGCCGCCGAATTGCGCCTTACCGCCCAGCGGCTGCTGGGTAACGAGGCTGTACGGGCCGACCGAACGTGCGTGCATTTTTTCGTCGACGATGTGGTGCAGCTTAATCATGTAGATAATGCCGACCGTAACCTTGCGGTCAAACTTCTCGCCGGTACGTCCGTCGTACAGGTCAATCTGGCCGGATGTCGGCAGTCCCGCCATCTTCAGCATGCGGTTGATGTCGTCGCCGTTCGCGCCGTCGAATACCGGGGTCGCCATCGGGATACCGTTTTTGAGGTTGCCGACCATTTCCAGCTTTTCCGGTTCGGTCAGCGTCTCGATTTCTTTCTTGTACTGCTTTTCGCCATAGATTTCCTTGAGTTTCGCGTTGAGTTCGTCAATCGTCTTTTCGCCGCGCTTGTACTGTTCGCAAAGGTCATTCAGCTGTTTGCCGAGTTCTTTGGCAGCCCAGCCCAGGTGCGTCTCGAGGATTTGCCCCACGTTCATACGGGAAGGCACGCCCAGCGGGTTGAGCACGATGTCAACCGGGGTGCCGTCTTCCATATACGGCATATCTTCCAGCGGCAGAACGCGCGAAACCGTACCTTTGTTACCGTGGCGTCCGGCCATCTTGTCGCCGGTTTGCATCTTACGCTTGGTTGCGATAAAGACTTTGACCTGTTTCAAAACGCCCGGCAGCAGGTCGTCGCCGCGCTGAACTTCTTCAACCTTCTGTTCAAAGTGCTTCTGTACTCTGTCCAGACGCGCGTTAAACGCATTGGTGAATTCTTCGATTTTGCTCATCAGGTCTTCGTCTTTGATGACGATTTTGCCGAGCTGATATTCCGGAATGTTCTTCAGGACTTCCTCGGTCAGTACCAGTTTCTTCGCAATGCCCTTCGGCGCGTCAACCACCGTCTGCCCCAAAAGCATTTCTTTCAGGCGCTGGTTGTAGCTCTTGCGGACGATGTTCATTTCGTCGTCGCGGTCTTTGGCAAGCTTGGAAATTTCGCCCTGCTCAATCGCCAGCGCGCGTTCGTCTTTTTCGACGCCGCGACGGTTAAACACCTGAACGTCAACAACGACGCCTTCAATGCCCGGCTGGGCACGCAAAGACGTATCGCGGACGTCGCTTGCCTTTTCGCCGAAGATGGCGCGCAGCAGTTTTTCTTCCGGCGTAACCACGCTCTCGCCTTTCGGCGTTACCTTGCCGACCAGAATGTCGCCGGCCTTAACCTCGGCACCGATGTAGATAATGCCGGATTCGTCCAGGTTTCTGAGCGCGTCTTCGCCGACGTTCGGAATATCTCGGGTGATTTCTTCCTGCCCGAGCTTCGTGTCGCGTGCCATAACTTCAAATTCTTCAATGTGCAGCGAGGTCAGAACATCGTCGCGGGAAATGCGTTCCGACAGCAAAATCGCGTCTTCGTAGTTCAAACCGTTCCACGGCATAAACGCTACCAGAACGTTCTTGCCCAGCGCCAGCTCGCCCATATCGGTACACGGGCCGTCGGCAATGATGTCGCCGGCGTGAATCTGGTCGCCGACTTTAACCAGCGGCACCTGGTTGATGCAGGTATCCTGGTTGGAGCGGCGGAACTTGGACAGTCTGTAAATTTCCACGCCCATATCGGCCACGTTGTCGTTGTTGTGGCTGCGGATAACGATACGGTTCGCGTCAACCGCCACAACTTCGCCGTCGTATTTGGCAACCAGCGTCGCTCCGGAATCTTTTGCCACCGTCGCTTCAATGCCGGTGCCGACCAGCGGCGCCTCGGAACGCAGCAGCGGCACGCCTTGGCGCTGCATGTTCGAACCCATCAGCGCGCGGTTCGCGTCGTCGTTTTCCAAGAACGGAATCAATGCCGCCGCAACCGAAACCAGCTGTTTCGGCGAAACATCGATGAAGTTGATTTCTTCCGGTTTTGCAAAAATGACTTCGCCCGCTTTGCGGCAGGTAATCAAATCGTTTTCAAAGTGTCCGTCTTCTTTGACTTTTGCATTTGCTTCCGCCATGATGTACTTGGACTCTTCGTCCGCCGACAGATAAACCACGTCATCGGTAACCACGCCGTCAACCACCTTGCGGTACGGGCATTCGATAAAGCCGTACTTGTTAATGCGCGCGTATGTGGACAGAGCGTTAATCAAACCGATGTTCGGGCCTTCCGGCGTTTCAATCGGGCAGATACGCCCGTAGTGCGTCGGGTGTACGTCGCGGACTTCAAAGCCGGCGCGGTCGCGGCTCAAACCGCCGGGGCCCAATGCCGACAGACGGCGCTTGTGCGTAACTTCCGACAGCGGGTTATTCTGATCCATAAACTGCGACAGCTGCGACGAACCGAAGAACTCGCGGATAACCGCGGCAATCGGTTTTGCATTGACCAGATCCTGCGGCTTGACGTTGTTCAAAACTTCCGAGCTCATCTTTTCGCGGATGGCTCTTTCCATTCTCAAAAGGCCCATGCGGTACTGGTTTTCCATCAGCTCGCCGACGGAACGCACGCGGCGGTTGCCCAAGTGGTCAATATCGTCAACTTCGCCCTTGCCGTCGCGCAGCTCAACCATGTGCTTAACCACGCGCAGAATATCGTCCTTGCGCAGAATGTGGCAGGTATCCGGAGCTTCCGCAAACGGAATATCCAGCGCCGAATTCATCTTCACGCGGCCGACCGAAGACAGATCGTATCTTTCTTCATCAAAGAACAGCATCTTGAAAATCGCTTCCGACGCTTCCAGCGTAACCGGTTCGCCCGGGCGCATAACCTTAAAGATGTCGCCCAGAGCTTCTTCGCGGTTGGTATTGCGGTCAGCTTCCAGGGTATTGCGGATATACGGCCCGACATTGACGTTGTCGATATAGAGCAAATCCAGTTCTTTGATTTTTGCTTCGTTAATTGCGGTCAGCAGCTCTTCGTTCAGCTCGGCGCCCGCGTCGGCGATAACTTCGCCGGTCTTGGCGATAACCAGAGCCTTCGCCAGGAATTTGCCGTACAGGTAGTTGTCGTCAACCAAAAAGCTCTTCAGCCCTTTGTCAACCAGCTTCTGTGCCGAACGCACCGTCAGCTTCTTGTCTTTTTCCCAGACAACTTTATTGGTGTCGGCGTCAACCAAATCAAACGGGAATTTGACGCCCTTGACCCGTGCCGGTTCAAACGCGACTTTCCAGCCTTTTTTGAGCTTTTCGACATGGTCGATGTCATAGAAGTAGGAAAGGATTTCCTCTTTGCTCATACCCGTAATTTCCGACGGGTCAATGCGCTTGCCCTGCTTTTTCAGCTCGGCGATTTTTTCTTCGGTTTCCTTCGAATACAGGGAATAGAAAATCGTCGTAACCGGCAGCTTTCTGCGGCGGTCAATACGCGCGTAAACCAAATCTTTAGCGTCGAATTCAAAATCTAACCAGGAACCGCGGTACGGAATAATGCGCGCCGCAAACAGTTTCTTACCCGAAGCGACGGTTTTGCCCTTGTCGTCGTCAAAGAATACGCCCGGGCTTCTGTGCATCTGCGAAACGACCACGCGCTCGGTGCCGTTGACGATAAACGTACCCTTGTCTGTCATCAGCGGGATATCGCCCATAAACACGTCCTGTTCCTTGATGTCGTGCACGGATTTCGCGCCCGTGGCTTCGTCCACGTCAAATACGACCAGGCGCAGCGTCGCTTTTACCGGCGCCGCGTATGTCAGATCGCGCTTCATGCACTCTTCGACATCGTACTTCGGCTGCGACAGTTCGTACTTGACAAACTCCAGCACGCCGTTGCCGGAAAAGTCGCGGATGGGGAAAATGGATTTAAATACTTCTTCCAGACCGAACTCGCAATGGTTGCCGTACATGTCAACGTTGTTGATAAAGCTGTTGTACGAACCGGTCTGAACCTCAATCAGGCTGGGCATGTCGATAACGGCATCAATCCGCCCGAAATTTTTTCTTACACGTTTCTTGCTCGTATAAGATTCTTTCATCTTTTTTAATCCTTACTGGTTAGATTCTGCGACAATACTTATGATATGCACCCGGACTCCCGCCGTTTGGCACGATTCGCGCCCAAATCGGAAACATCTCGGGCCATTTTCAACCCCGACCGCAGAAGGTTATACGAAAAACTTAAGTTTAAAATATGTTCCCAGAGTCCGCAAGCGCCTTTGAAACTGTTTATTTTCAAAGGGTTGGCTAGTCAGCTCCGGTATGATGTAGAATAATTTTGTAATTACAAATTCTTATCTTTTTAAAGTCGTGCGGAGTATAGCGCCGTTAAAATAATTTTTCAACATATTTTTTGGTTTTATGCAGATTTTAACTTGAATTTAACCTTTTAAATGCAAGGCGTCCGAATCGCATCGTTCTCTCGCCGGCCATACCGGCTCCGCCCCGCGCCTCTTAACCGCCGTTTCCGCCGCGCCTGTCACAATACACCCGCGCCTCTTAACCGCCGTTTCCACCGCGCCTGTCACAACACGCCCGCGCCTCTTAACCGCTGTTTCCGCCGCGCCTCTCTTCGCTTCACTCCGCTTTTCAACAACATAAAATACCTGCCGGACACGCCGCTGCGCCTGTCCGGTCAGGCTGCGCTGCAGCGCTCACGCCCGATTACGCGACATCATTGCCCGCTTTCCTGCAATCATCCCGTGCAAGACTTTGCTCCGCTCCGGCGCCGCCTTCTCTGACCTGCCGGCCTTCACAACTTTATCCATCCGCACAGCCTCTGCCGTCTCTATGCCGGACATTGCGCCTACTGCCGCCCTTCCGTTAATCACCGCTGCACAGCCTTCCGGCAGCTTCAAATCCCCAACGGCAAAATCCGTACCGTTAAACGTAACTTTTTTCAAATTCTTATATGCCGTAATATCTGTCATAAACCGGCTCATATTGTAGGAAAACGATAAATCCAGCTCCTCTACGCTTTCCGACAGGCGGGACAGGCCGCATCCCTTCAGATCACACCCGATAAGCGAAAGCTTTTTCAATTTTGTACAGTCCGCCAAATTGCCGGTAATCGCCAAAATTCCCTTTGTCTCGCTGCAATGCAATTCTTCAAGATTCTCCGGCAGCTTTAATTTGTTTTCAATCAGGTTTTCTCCCTCCAGTACCAGTTTTTTCAGCTTTTTCTGTCCGCTCAAATCGCCGGCAAGACGCATATTGCGGCACAAATCCAGCTCTTCCAGCCCTTCCGGAAGTTTTACCTTGTCCGCCCGCCGCGCGTCGGCACCGCGGAGCGATAAGGAGCGCAAGTTCCTGCAGCCGCTGAAATCAAACGCTGCCGACGGAAGATTCTTCGCCTGGGAGAGATTAATTTCCCGCACTTCCGGAGCAAACCCGATCCCCGTATAACCGGTAAAATCCCGTCCGGCCAAATCGGCGTGTTCTCCCATATGCCATGCGTCAAAAAGATTACTGCGCCGTCCGTCGCGATCAATAAACTTCGGCAAACCGTCAATATAGTCAAAATCCGCCTTTCTCCCGTGGGCTGCAACCGCTTCTTGCAATTTTCCGCGCGTATCGTCATTAATTTCCCGCCCCGCGACAATGCCGAAAACCAGCGCTTCGTACGCGGCAAAATCTCCCCCCTGCGCCAAAGCCGCCGCAGTGCATTCCGCCAGCATGGATATAATCTTTGGATTATTGGTATGGGTCAGCATTTTCTCGCCAAACGCCGGAGAAAACCCTTTACCGTCCTGTTCCTCAATCATTTTAAAACAAGTCAGAGGATCTTTCCTTGCCGTAATTTCTATGATATAATCCCGTTTATCAGTCATAATTGTATCCTCCTCCGTTATCGGCCGCCTCCCGGCGCACTGCCCGCACAACTGCAATGAAAGCAAAGCCTTTTAAAAAGGATACCACATTTCTCCGTCCCTGTCAATGCCATATAAAAAAACATTTAGAAAACAAAATTTTAAAACATACATTTATGACTGTATGCTCATTACATTCCCGGTTGTCTCCAAACGACTGTCAAATTCATTTGCTGCTGTTTCTCCCCATTCGCTTCATCTTCTGCCGCACTTGCACTATCTGCTGCCATAATCCGCACACTTGCATTTCCCTCACGCAGCCGCCGTTTCCGCCGCGCCTGTCACAACACGCCCGCACCTCTTAACCACCGTCTCCGCCGCGCCTGTCACAACACGCCCATGCCTCTTAACCGCCGTTTCCGCCGCGCCCGAAAAGCCTGCCGAAAATCTTTCCCGCGTTCAGCCCTCCGGTTTTCCGCACTTTGACGTCCGGTTTCTCCAGCCCGGACTCAATTCCCCGGTCGACCGCGCAGCCCGCCGGCACCAAAACCTCTTTAAACGACGGTCTGCACGTACGCAGCCCGATTTTTTTCAGCTGTCCGTACCGGCTCAAATCCAGCACGTCCCGCGCCAAACCGCCGGTATAGTTGAGGGTCAGCTCCTCAATCCCTTCCGGCAGGCGCAGTTCCCTGAATTCCAGATTGGTATGCGACAAATCGACTTTCTTCAAGTGCCGGTACTTTTCCAGCTTAAACATATCCCCGTGCAGCCCGTGAACCGACGACAGTTCCAGTTCCTCAATCCCTTCCGGCAGCTCAAAATAAACCGCCTTTTCTCCCGCCGTCGTCTTATTGCCTGAAAGCATCAGCCTTTTCAAATCGCGGCAGCCTTTAAGCTGCGCCAGCACGTCCCGCGGAAATGTCGCCCCCGGCAGCGACAGCTCCCGCAAATGCGGCGGCAGCGCAAAACCTCGCCCGTCGAAATCGGTACGGTCAAAAAGCCCCGCATACAGGGTTTCCAGCTTTGCAAACCCGCTCAAATCGCCCAAAAGCCGCACATTGCCGCGAACGTCCAGCCAGCGGATGCCCTGCGGCAGTTTTAATTCGGCCTCTTCGGACAATGCCGACAGCCCCAACGCCAGCACTTCCAGTTTCGGATAAGGCCGGAAATCCAGCACTGCCGCCGGAACGTCGTTGCTTTTCTGAATGCTTATCCGCTCAACGTCTGCCGCAAACACGATGTCGGCATAGTCCGCCAGTTCCATATTGTTCAGCTCGGCGTTTTTACCCCGGCCGCGCGCATCATACACGTCTCTGCGCATACCGCCCAAACCGATAAAAACTTTCTGACCCGCCGCCGCGGCAAACGCTTCGCCGTCGCCGTTCGCTTCCGCCAGCGCCCGCATTTTTTCCCGCGTCGTATCGCGCCCTGCCCTCCCGGCAACAATCCCGAGCACAACTTCCCGCCACAAGCCGTAATCCGCGCCTCCGGCAAGCGCCTGCCCGGTTTTTGCCGCCAGTTCGTCCATCACCCGCAGATGATTGCTGTGGGTCAGGATATCCCGCGCCGCTTCAGGCGTCAGCACCCGTGCTCCGCGAACCGCGTTAAAACTTTTCAGCGGCGGCCAAAGCTCCGTTATGTCGATTGCATAATTTGTCATCTGCCGCCGCTTTCCCTGTTCTGCCGTCCGCAGCCCGCGCTACTCTTCGCTTTCGTCCGCCGCAGCCACGCCGTCAAACTCGTTGACTTCCTCAGACAGCTCTGCGTCTTCGTCGTCATCGTCCGCGTCCAGCCACGTTACCGAAACCACGCTCTCGTCTTCGGCGGTGCGGAACAGGATAACGCCCTGCGTCTTGCGTCCGGCAATGCGGATATCCTCGACCGGCATGCGGATAAGCTTGCCGCCGTCGGTAACCATCATAATCTGGTTGTCGTCCTCAATCGGGAACGAGCTGACCACCGCCTTGTTGCGCTCGGACATTTCCATATTCGCCACGCCCTGGCCGCCGCGCGCCGTAATCCGGTACTCATAGGCCGAGGTGCGCTTGCCGTAGCCGGTGGACGTAACCGTCAGGATAAACTGCTCGTTCTCGCGCATAGCCTTAAACTCTTCAAAGCTCATCTGCGGCTCCAGCCCGTTAAACGCGGCCTCTTCGTCAAAGTCGCCGTTCTCCGGAACCTCAATTCTCTTCAATGCCGAAGACAGGCGCAGATATTCGTCGCGCTGCTCGGTCGTTGCGTCCGTATGCTTCAGGATGGACATCGAGATAACCTCGTCGCCGTCCATAAGCTTAATTCCGCGCACGCCGCACGAATTGCGCCCGACGAACACGCGGCAGTCTGCAACCGGGAAGCGGTTGCACTTGCCCGACTTCGCCGCCAGCATAACGTCGCACGCATCGTCGCACAGCGCCACGTTGACGAGCTTGTCGCCCTCGTCGAGTTTCATCGCGATTTTGCCGTTCGCCTGTACGTTGACGAAATCCATCAGCGAGTTGCGGCGGATATTCCCGCTTGCCGTCGCGAACATAATCGACAAATCCTTGCACTCGTCCTCGTTCTCCGGCAGTTTCATAATCGCCGTGATGTTTTCGCCTTCAACCAGCGGCAGCAGGTTGACGAACGGCTTGCCCTTCGATGTCGGCGACCCCAGCGGCAGCTTGTAAACTTTCATCTTGTACACAATGCCCTTGGACGAGAAGAACAGCACCGGCGTATGCGTACTCGCCACAAACAGCCGCGTAACGAAATCTTCCTCTTTGGTCGTCATGCCGGACTTGCCTTTGCCGCCGCGTTTCTGCGCCTTGTAGGCATTAAGCGGCACGCGCTTGATGTAGCCCGCCTCGGTAACCGTAACCACCATTTCCTCGCGCTGGATTAAAGATTCGATGTCGGTATCGACCTCAATGTCCTCAATCACCGTGCGCCGCGGGTTCGCATATTCGGCCTTAATCGCCGCAAACTCGTCTTTCATAATCCCCATCAGTTTTTCGCGGCTTGCCAAAATCGACAGGTACTCTTCGATTTCGTGCCCGATGGCGCGCAACTCGTCGTGAATCTTGTCGCGTTCCAGACCGGTTAAGCGCTGCAGTTTCAAGTCCAAAATCGCCTTGGCCTGCGCCTCGCTCAAACGATATGTTCCGTTGACAACCTCGCGTCCCGGCTCGGCAATCAGCTTAACCAGCGCTTCGACGTCGCCTGCCGGCCATGCTTTCGCCAGCAGCGCGTCTTTTGCTTCCGTCGGGTTTGCCGCGGTACGGATAAGCTCAATGACCGGGTCAAGGTTTTCAACCGCAATCGCCAAACCGACCAACACGTGCGCCCTGTCGCGCGCCTTGTTGAGTTTGAACACCGTGCGCCGGCGGATAACCTCTTCGCGGAATTTGACAAACGCCGCAATAATGTCCTTGAGGTTCATCATCATCGGCCGCCCGTTGTTAATCGCCAGCATATTCATGCCGAAGCTCGTTTGCAGCTGCGTATATTTATAGAGCTGGTTCAGCACCACGTCGGCCTGAAATTCCTTCTTGACTTCTATAACCACGCGCACGCCCTGGCGGTCGGATTCGTCGCGGATGTCCGAAATGCCTTCGATTTTCTTTTCCTTCACCAGTTCGGCGATTTTCTGCACCAGCATCGCCTTGTTGACCTGGTACGGGATTTCGTGCACCACAATCGCCTCGCGGTCCTTGCGGATTTCCTCAATTGTGCACTTCGCCCGCATCATAATCGAGCCGCGCCCGGTCAGATACGCATTTTTCGCCCCGCCGTAGCCCAGAATCAGCCCGCCGGTCGGGAAGTCCGGCCCCGGCACGATGCGGATAAGGTCTTCAATCGTAATGTCCGGATTGTCCACATACGCCGTGCACGCGTCCAGAACTTCGCCCAGATTGTGCGGCGCAATGTTGGT
Source organism: Acetobacter sp. 46_36 (assembly GCA_001917135.1). Classification (GTDB taxonomy): domain Bacteria; phylum Pseudomonadota; class Alphaproteobacteria; order RF32; family CAG-239; genus CAG-267. Next base: position 152,755 of record MNTT01000013.1, on the reverse strand, counting down.
CGCCATACCGACCGCAATGCCGTTCGTGCCGTTGACCAAAAGGTTCGGAAACCGCGCCGGCAGCACCGTCGGTTCCTGTAACGATTCGTCATAGTTCGGCATAAAATCGACCGTATCGCACTCGATGTCTTCAATCAGCGCGTGCGCCACCTTGGCCAGCCTCGCCTCGGTATAACGCATTGCCGCCGCCGAGTCGCCGTCCATCGAACCGAAGTTGCCCTGCCCGTCGATTAATGGCAGGCGCATCGAAAACGGCTGCGCCATGCGCACCATTGCCTCGTAAACCGAACTGTCGCCGTGCGGGTGGTATTTACCCATAACCTCACCGACGATACGCGCCGATTTCTTAAACGGTTTGTTGTAGTCATAGCCGTTTTCATACGCGGCGTAGATAATGCGGCGGTGCACCGGCTTTAAGCCGTCGCGCACGTCCGGCAGCGCGCGGGAAACGATAACGCTCATCGCATAGTCCAGATACGAACGGCGCATTTCCTCGACAATCATTGTCGGCGCAATGTTTTCCTTCGGCAGATTCACCATCGCCGCCGCCGTCGCGCCGGTTCCTGTTGCCTTGTCCGCGCCCGCGCCATTCTGCGCGCCCGCACTTGCCGCGCCGCTATCCCCGTTGCTGCCGTTCATCTCGTCATTCTCATCAGCCATTTTATAAAAAACCTCTCGTTAAAACATAATCTGCCGCCCCAAAACCGCCGCGCGAACTTTCCGCCCGGACGCCGTATCGGTGCGATTTATTGCCCCCAGACTACCACAACGCCCCAAAATAAAAAGCTTGATTTTCGATTTATCCCCATAAACCCCGTTTTTTTCGCCGTCAGACGCTTTTTTAAAAATTTCCGAGGGGGTGTCGATGTTTGTAAGCTGCCGCTCCGTCCGCCCTGCCACATTCTAAACAAAAAATGACAAAATAAACAAAAACCTATTGACACCCTCTCCAAAATATGCTATAAACATAACCGAAATCAGTAAAATTATGTCAAACAAACTAAAATATTTATTATGGAAACAATTTACATTGCAAGAAAAGCACAAAACAATGCCAAAGCGTTTATAACAATGAACCCCGCAAACGGCAATATTTCCGTTCACGGAAAGTTTTATGACGGCTGCAAAGCTTTCTCCGGCCCGATGCTTGAAAACATCGCCGCTGTTCCGGAAACGCTTATGGAAGAAATCAAACGCCGCGACGCCAAGCCTTTAAGCGCTCCGTCGCCCGAACTTCGGGATTTCATTGCCTCGGTTTGGACAAAGGCCGAAGAAATGGAACCGTGGTTCAAGTTTTAACAAACACAATGTTTTCCGGCGGTTCCGGAGCTGTCCGACCGCTTTGAAACACGCCTTGCTAACCCCAAAGCCTCCCGATTTCCGGAGGCTTTTTTTATGGTTGCTCCGGCTGTTGCCTCTCTCCGCTCACTCCTCAATAACTTCAATCACCATGCTGCCGTCTTCCTGCGGCATAATCCTATAGCGTTTTCCCTTTTCCAGCTCCACGCCGCCGTCTTCCAAAACCCCGGATGTCATCTCGCGAACTGCCGCGGCGTCTTCGGCCGCATTGTCGTTTTTAATCCAGCCGTTGGCGCGGTAACGCTCGCGCAGCCCCGCGCTGTAGCTCATGCCGCCCAGATGGTAGTTAACGATTGCAAACAGCGTAATTCCCCATGTCAGAACAATAACGTACATCGCTTCCAAAACTGCCGCCAGCGTTTCCGAAATGTCAAGCCTGCCCCCGCCCGGCTTATAGCGCCGGTCAAACAGGGCAACGTAAACCGCCGCTCCGAGCGCCAGATTGCGATAGGTTTCAAGTTCAAAGAAAACGTTAAAAGCCCCCTCATACCCCTCGTAATGCAGCGTAAAACCGGTCAGCACCAGCCCTATCCATACCAGCGGGTTCAAAAACACCGCCTTAAATACCGAACCTCTCATTCCTTCCATAACGTTCCGCTCCCGTTGATAATTCTGTTACTGTTTCCGTTACCGCACCCGGCTTTACTCCCGGCTGCATTATTCGTCCCAAAGCCGGGCCAGGCGCTTTGCGCCCCTCTCCGCAACTCTTCCCGGCCGCTTTCTCCGCCGTATTTGTTTCCAGTCTAACCGCCGACAGTAAAAAAACTCTTTACATCGTGCAAAAAAATGCCTACAATGCCTGTCAGACAACGGAGGTCTGCAATGTTTTACCCGGATAAGAATTTTATTAACACGCTTTCCAACGGCGAGCGTTTTATTTTTCTGAAAATCATTTGCGGCACGGTCGCCGCCAACCGCCAGGTCAGCCGCGAAGAACTGCTTTATCTGAAAGAGGCGGCGCTGAAATATGAAGTCAGCGGCGAAAGCCTCGCCAATATGATAAAGTCTTCCGACCGCACCGCCCTGATGATGCAGGCGAGGATGATAACCGACCGCGCCAAGGCGCTGATGCTGATAAAGGATATGTGTATGGTCGCCAATATCGACAGCAGCCTTGAAGACAGCGAAATCGACTATATTCTTGACATCGCCGCGGCAATGCACATCGAACCCGAACGCGTCAAGGAAATTAATGCCGTCGTCAACGAATATCTGGCGGTATCGCAGAAAGCCTGCATTCTCTTGGAACAGGAACATTGGACCTGACGCACGCGCCGCCTGTTCCGTACGGCATCCTTTCTCCGGCACTCCCGGATTAACCCTCCGGCTCACCCGGCACCAAACACCTCCGGCACTCCGGATTAACCCTTCCGGCTCACCCGGAACCAAACACCTCCGGCGCTCCGGATTAACCCTTCCGGCTACCCGGTACCAAAACACCTCCGGCGCTCCGGATTAACCCTCCGGCTACCCGGCACCAAACACCTCCGGCGCTCCGGATTAACAAATAAGGAACCTTAAATGCCCGAACGCATAGCAAAATTTCTGGCCCGCTCCGGCGTCTGCTCCCGCCGCGAAGCCGAAGAACTGATAAAACAGGGGCGCATCACCGTCAACGGCGAAACCGTAGCCGCGCCGACCTTTCTGGTCGACGGCTCCGAAACCGTGCTCTTCGACGGTGAAAGAATCAAATCGAAAGACAAAACCCGCCTTTGGCTCTACCACAAGCCTGCCGGGCTCGTTACCTCCCACAAAGACGAAAAAGGGCGCGACACCGTTTTTGCGCACCTTCCCGCCGGCCTGCCGCGCGTCATCTCCGTCGGAAGGCTCGACCTCAATTCCGAAGGGCTGCTCCTGCTGACCAACGACGGCGGGCTTTCCCGCGCGCTGGAACTCCCATCCAACGGCTGGAGCCGCCGCTACAAAGTCAAAGTTCATGGCTTTTTGGACGAACGCCGCCTGAAAAAGCTCGAAAAAGGCGCCACCGTCGACGGTATCGCTTACGGTCCCTGCAAAATCACCATAGACAGCCGCCCCAAACCCGCCGCTGCGCCGGTTCGCAATGGCACTGCCGCGGCAGTGCCGGAAACCGCCCCGGCCTCCCGTACCGCCACCAACGCCTGGCTCACCGTTTCGCTAACCGAAGGCAAAAACCGTGAAATCCGCAAACTTATGGCCTCCGTCGGCCTGGAAGTCGCCCGTTTGATACGCCTGTCCTACGGCCCGTTTCAGCTTGGTTCGCTAAAACCCGGAGAAGTCCGCGAGGTTCCGCAGAAAACGCTGCGCGAACAGCTCGGCAGCCTGTGGCTCGAGGCCGATACGGCCGCGTCCCCCCGTTCCCGCAACCGTACCGGTACCGGAGGCACGACCTCATGCGCATAATTTCCGGCACCCGCCGCGGCAAAAAGCTTTTCGCCCCGAAAAACGACCGCATCCGCCCCACTTCCGACCGCGCGCGCGAAGCACTCTTCAACATTCTGGAATCCATGCTTCCCGCGCCGCTTTCCGAATATGATTTTCTTGACGTTTTTGCCGGAACCGGAGCCATCGGCCTGGAAGCAGCATCCCGCGGCGCCCGCTCGGTAACATTCATCGACATAGATTTGGAACTGGTCAAAAAGAATGCCGCCGCCTGCCGCCTGCCGAAACTTTCCTATATACAGAAAGACGTCCGCCGCCTGCCGCCCGCCGCCAGACAGTTTAACCTTGTTTTTATGGACGCGCCGTACAATATGGAACTGTCGGTTCTTACCCTCTCCAAACTTTTTGAAAAGGGCTGGCTCACGGACGATGCCATAATCATCGTTGAAACCGCCAAAATGGAACTGCTTGAAATGCCCCCGGGGCTGAAAATAAGCCGCGCCAAAGCCTATTTTTACGGTGCCGCCCGTTTTACGTTCGTAAGGGTCGACCCCGAATATCTGAAAGTGCGGTAAAACAAACTTCCTGCTCCCGCGCAGGTACCTGCACCCGCCCTGCCGGCCATTCAGCCAGACGCCTGCCGAAAAGAATTTCTGCCGCCGCGCTCTCTTCTCACGCTCAATACGCCCTCACCGACCGCGGTTTTCGTTCAACACGCATCCACTCGCTGGCCGCCTGCCGCCCTGCCGGCTGCGGCCATTATCAGCCGCTGCCTTCTCCGCCCTCACCGGCCGCGGTTTTTCGCACGTTTCGGCTGGCTGCAGCTCTCATTTAACACGCGCGCTCATACAGCGCCCACATCTCCTCATCCCGCGTCAGGTCGTCAAGCCTGCCGTCCGCCAGTTTGGCATCAGCCGTTTCCGCCACCTCGGGCGCAAACTCCGGCGCCGGCCCGTTTACCGGCAGCATCCGGCAGTGCAGCATCCGCAGCGTCCGGTCGTTTTGCAGCATCGCCAGCCCGCCGTTCCCCGCTTCAAAAGGCGCCAGAATACCAGCCCAGTATTTCGCCCGCGCCAGCACTTTCGGTTCGCAGATTTCTTCAGGAATGACAAACCACCCGCGTTCCCTCAGCCACCGTCCGGCACTGACCCGCGAACTGATGACCGACAGCGGTACCACCAAAACCAGTCCCAGCGTAATCGGCAGCAGCCACCAGAACAGGACATGCGCATATTTCCAGACCACCAGCGCCGTTACCGCGCCGAGCACCGTATGCCATTTGTGGATTTGCCAGGCCGTCTGCCAGCTCGTTCCCTCGTCGCCGCGGTTCTGCGCGTTCCACCCCACCGACTTGCCGCGCAGGATGTCAAACACAAATTTGCTCTGAAACAGCATCATCACCGGTGCCATTAAAGTCGACACCACGATTTCCAGCCCCAGGCTTTTGCCCGCGTTCCATGCAGACCGCACATATCCGCAAACGCCGTCCGTTCTGCCATTTTTCCCGGCATTACCTTTAAGATACGCCGCCAGCCCCAGAAATTTCGGCACCAGCAGCATCGCCATCGACAGTACGAACAGCCCGATAGTGCCATATTTGTCAAACACCGGCCAGTTCGGAAACAGCGAATACGTCTGCCCGAAATACTGCGGCGGAATGAACTCGCGGAACAACACCATCGACAGCCCCGCCAGCAGAAACAGCAGCCACAGCGGCGATGACAGATACGACATAATCCCGGTCAGAAAATGCACGCGGCTCACCGGATGCAGCCCGCGCGAAATCAGCACCTTGATATGCTGCAAATTGCCCTGGCACCAGCGCCGGTCGCGCGCCGCAAAATCAATCATCGACGGCGGACATTCCTCATAGCTGCCTTTCAACTCCGGCAGCAGCCACGCCGACCAGCCGCCGCGCGCAATCAGCGCCGCCTCGACAAAGTCGTGGCTCAGGATAAAGCCGCCGAACGGCCCTTTGCCTTTGAGTTTCGGCAGCCCGCAGCAGTCGATAAACGCCCGCGTGCGGATAATCGCGTTATGCCCCCAGTAGTTGCTGTTGCCCGCCTGCCAGTATGCCAGCCCGGCACCGACCACCGGCCCCGCAACCTTGCCCGCAAACTGCTGCATCCGCGCAAACATGCTCGTGGAATTGACCATCTGCGGCGACGCCTGGATAATCCCCGCATGCGGGTTTGCTTCCATCAGCCGCGCCATTTTGACAATCGTTTCCGCCGTCATCAGGCTGTCGGCGTCCAGCACCAGCATAAAGTCATATTCTGCCCCCCATCGGTTGCAGAAATCCTCGATGTTGCCGGACTTGCGCGCCGTATTCTGCGCCCGCCGCCGGTAATAGATATGCAGCCCCGCGCCGCCGGCAGTTCCGCCGCTCCTCCCGGCTGCTTCCGTATCCGAACGGCTCTCCGCGCCGAAACTGCCGCTTTCCAAAATCCGCTTTGCCTCCAGCCAGATTTTCTCTTCCTTGACCCAGATTTTCGGATTCGTCGTATCGCTCAGAACAAAAATATCAAACCTGCCGCCTGCGCCCGCCTGTTGCAAATCTTCGCCGATAGCCAGCAGCCGCGCCATCACCTGCGCCGGCTCTTCGTTGTAAATCGGCATCAGCACCGCTGTCTTCGCCTTAATAAAGGAAGCCATCTCCCGCACTTTCGGCGCCGCCGGGTTCTGCCGCGCCCGCAGGTCGTCCGCCGCAATGCCTGCCTCAGCATCCAACGCCGCTTCAACGTCGGCAGGATACGTTATCCCCGGCATCCTTGCCCTTTTCAACAGCTGCGAAAATCCCAGAATGCTCGACCAAAAATAAAGCGCAATCCACCCGAACGTCAGCACAAACAGCACAATTACCGCCGCCCGCGTCCAAACCGTAATGTCCGAAGGCATCGCCGCCGCCCACTTAAGCAGTCCCAGCGCCACCGTAACGATGACCAGTGTCGAAAGCAGCCGCCGGCGCCTGTGCACCAGCATCGCATATTCCGCGCCATACCACGGCCGCAGCGCCGGGCGGTTCCTGCCGTCGCCCGCGCCGCTGCCCGCATGCTCCCTCGCGCCGGCACCGTTCCGCCCCCTGTCTGCCTCGCGCCGCTCTTCCCGCGGCTTCAGCCACAGTTTTTGCCACATACGCTTGACCCGCGGCGGCATAATCGGCTGCGCCCGCATTTTCAGCGGTTTTTCCGGCGGCACGATAACCAGGTTGTCAATGTCTTCCGATGCGGTCATTTCCCCTCCTATTGCGGCAGCCACTGATACGTCCAGACTTCGGAAATAATCTCCCCTTCGCGTTTGAGCGCAATTCTCAGCTCGGAAGTCTTGCCGTCCGGCTCAAAGTCGACATACGCGATAACGCCTTTGGACACGGTGCTGTATTCCAGATGCGCGCGCTTGATTTCGCCTTCCGACGCGCTCGCCTCGATTTCCAGCTCGCCGTTGCCGAAATAACGCCGCAGCCTGCTGCCGGTAAATTCAACTGCAAACTTGCGCCCCGTATTGCCCAGAACGCCCATCACGCCGCCGACGCCGGTATAAGTCGCCGCCACGCGCGCCTCAACGTCTTCGCCGTCCACGTCGTCCGTCCAGTGCAGACGGTACTTAAAGCGGTATTCTCTGCCGGTTTCGACTTTTTCCGCCGGAATCCAGTATGCGACCACATTGTCGTGGATTTCCTGCTGCGACGGGATTTCCACCAGCTGCACCGTCCCTTTGCCCCAGTCGCCCGCCGGCTCGACCCAGACGCTCGGCCGCTCGTGATAGTTGGCCTCAAAATCCAGATAATGCTCCAGCGACCTGTCGCGCTGCATCAGCCCGAAACCGGACGGATTGTTGTCCTCAAACGAACTGACGCGCAGAAACTTCGCATTGTCCAGCGGCCGCCACAGCCACTCGCCGGCGCCGTTGTGCATCAAAAGCCCGTCGCTGTCATGCACTTCGGGACGATAGTCGTCAAAGCGGTTCTTGGTATTTTCGCCGAACAGGTACATCGAGGTCAGCGGCGCGATGCCGAGCTTCTCCACCGGCTTGCGGAAATAAAGCGCCGCATCGACGTCCATTACCGTATCCTTGCCCGGTTTGAGCGTAAAACGGTACGCCCCCGCCGCGCTCGGGCTGTCCAGCACCGCAAAAATCTTTATCTCGCGGGCATTGCGGCGCGGCTTCTGGATATAGAACTCCGTAAACGCCGGAAACTCCTCGCCTTTCATCGACGCCGTGTCAATCGCCAGCCCGCGGGCGGAAAGCCCGTACTTGTGCCCCTGCCCCAGCGCGCGGAAATAGCTCGCGCCCAGAAAAGAAACCACTTCGTCAAGATACGTCAGGCTGTTCAGCGGATAATGCAGGCGGAACCCGGCATAGCCGCCGCCCCGGACTTCCTCAAAATCCTTGGGCGAAATCTCGTTCTTGCCGTAGTCGAAAAATTCCGGATGATATGTCAGCGGCACCGCCTTGCGGTCGATAATCTCGTTAACCGCCACCGGCGCCGTAAACATCCCGCCGACATGGAACAGCTGCAGGTCAAACTTCAGCTTGTTCTTTGCCCACGGCCCGTCCGCGGGTTTGAAGCGGATGTCGCGGTATTCGTCATAGTCGAGCCCGCGGAATTTTCCCGACGGCAGTTCTGCCGGCTTTTGGTACGGGGTTGCCGCCATCGCCTGCGCTTTCTGCCGCAGTTTCTTAAACGAAAATTCCCCCGGCGCGGTAACTTCTTCTTCCGCCTCGATTAAAGCTTTTCTCCCCTGCGCGCGGTCATAGGCGTAATATCCCGCCGCGGCCAGACACGCAGCCACTGCAATGCCGAAAATAAGATTCCGTTTCATCATATCTCCCTCATATTCCAATTTATGGTATTTGCCAATACCTTACCGGTATTTACCTGATGGCAGAATATTCGCCCGCAAACGGTTGTCAAGCCCTTTAAACTGCCTTTCAACCGGATTTTGCCGTTCTCCCGGCCATTTCTGCACCGCGGCAATCCCCGGCTGCCGCCTGCCGTCCGCTCTGTTTGCCCCCGTTCACTCACTCTGCCAACCACCTGTCGTCCGCTCTGCCCGCCGCCTGTTCGGACGCACGGTTCGCCGCCAGTCGTCCGCCTCAGATAAAATATTCCAGATACAGAAACACCCCGGCCATCGCCACGCTCAAAAGCATCACCGGCACCGACCAGATGAGGAACCGGAGAAAGCTTATCGGATGCCCCTCGCGCGCCGCAATCCCCGCAACGATAACGTTTGCCGACGCGCCGATAAGCGTCCCGTTGCCGCCCAGGCACGCCCCGAGCGACAGCGCCCACCACACCGGCATCATCGCCTCTCGCCCGCCCAGCGCTTCTTCCATCGCCTTCAGCGTCGGAATCATCGTCGCCACAAACGGGATGTTGTCCACCACTGCCGATGCCGCCGCCGATACGCCGAGAATGACATACACGCTCTTTTTGATGCTTCCGCCGGTTACCCCGACGAAATAGTCGCCCATTTTTTTCAGAAATCCGCTTTCGTCCAGCGCCCCGACAATGACGAACAGCCCCACAAAAAAGAACACCGTCGTCCAGTCCACGCGCCGCAGCACATCCTCCACCTTTTCGTCGCTCTGCGTATGCGGCAGCCCCATCGTATACAGAAGCAGCATCACCGCCGCCCCGGCCAGCGCGATAAACCCGTTTTCAAACCCGATGTCGTGCGCGACCACAAACGCCGCCATCACCATGCCCAGCACCCACAGCGCCTTTTTCAAAAGCTTAAAGTCGGTAATTGCGTCTTTTTCGTTAATGTTCATCACCAGCGCGCGGTTTTTGAGCGATGTCGTCAGGCTGTCTTTCCAAAAATAGACAAACATGCCGACCACTGCCGCCATAATCGTCAGCACCACCGGCGTCAGATGGAACAGAAAATCCGTAAACGAAAGCTCCAGCGCCGACCCGATGAGGATGTTCGGCGGGTCGCCGATAAGTGTTGCCGTACCGCCGATATTGGATGCGAAAATATTGATAAGCAGGTACGGATACGGGTTGACCTCAAGCTTGTTGGCAATCTGCATCGTTACCGGCACAACCAGCAGCACCGTCGTTACGTTGTCCAGAAATGCCGAAAACACCGCCGTCACAAAGCCCATGACAATCAAAATGCCCAGCGGGTGCGCGCGCACTTTTTTCGCCCCCCACACCGCAACGTACTGAAACATGCCGGTTCTCTCCGCGATATTGATGATAATCATCATTCCCGTCAAAAGCGAAATCGTGTTAAAGTCAATCGCCGCGATTGCCGCCTCCTGCGATACCGCGCCGCACAGCACCAGCCCCGCCCCGACCAGCAGCGTAACCACTGCCCGGTTCAGCTTTTCCGTAAACAAAAGAAAGTAGCACAGCCCCATCGCCGCCAGCGCGACTGTCTGGTGGGTAAAGCCGAAAATCAAGTCCGTCGTCTGCATCCGTCAAATCCCTTACATTTCATATCAGTCCGGTACTTCCGCCGCTCCCCGGGCCATCTCGCCGCCCCGGCACATATCCGCACCGCCGTTGCCCGCCGTACCATTGCTCCGCCGTCCCTCTCGCCAACCGTTGCTCGCCGTACCATTGCTCCGCTGTCCCTCTCGCCAACCGTTGCTCGCCGCACCATTGCTCCTTCGTCCGGAACTTCCGCCGCTCCCCGCGCCTTTTCTCCCCCTGCCGTATAAAGCGTACCATTTCTTCTCCCTCTACATAAAGTGCACAATATAAAGGTAAGCGCTCGATATGGCAATGGAAATAAGCATTACCGGCAGCGACCACAGCAGAAATTTAAGAAAGTTCAGCGCATGCCCCTCGCGCGCCGCAATTCCCGCGACGATAACGTTTGCCGAAGCCGCAATCAGCGATCCGTTGCCGCCGAAGCACGACCCGACGGACAGCGCCCACCATACCGGCATCATCGCCTCGCGCCCGCCCAGCGCCTCTTCCATCGTTTTCAGAAGCGGAATCATCGTCGCCACGAACGGAATGTTGTCAATCGCCGCCGACAGCACCGCCGACGACCACAAAATCAGAAACGTCGCTTTCTGAATGCTTCCGTCCACCAGGAGCAGCGCCTTGTGCCCGAGCATTTCCAGCACGCCGGTAACTTCCAGCCCGTACACCAGCGCAAACAGCCCCGTAAAGAAGAAAATCGTCGTCCAGTCCACAAGCGAAAACGCGTCTTCCACCCGTTTGTCGCGCTCCTGATGCGGCAGCCCCAGCGTATACAGCATCATTAAAAGCGCCGCTCCGAACAGAGCGATTGTGCCGTTGGCGATATGCAGGTGCTCGCCGGCGATAAAGCCGAGAATAACCAGCCCCAGCACCGCCGCCGACTTTATCAGAAGCCCCGCATCGGTAATCGTATCGCGCTCGTTAATGCTCATAACCTCGTTGCGCGCCGCCGCCGTCGCCGTCATCTTCCGCCCGAAAAAGAAATCAAACGCCGCCACCAGCAGCGCCAGGTTAATCGCCACCAGCAGCGACAGCTCTTTAAGAAAATCCGTAAACGACAGCCCGATGGCGCCGCCGATAAGAATATTCGGCGGGTCGCCGATAAGCGTTGCCGTACCGCCGATGTTTGAGGAGAAAATCTCCATTAAAAGAAACGGATACGGGTTTAATTTCAGCTTACGGGTGATTTCTATCGTTACCGGCACAATCAGCAGCACCGTCGTTACGTTGTCCAGAAACGCCGACAACACCGCGGTTACCACGCCGAGCACTGCAAGGATGCCGCGCGGATTCGCCTTCACCAGCTTCGCCGACTTGACCGCCGCATACTGGAACGCGCCGGATTTTTCCATAATCCCGACCATAATCATCATGCCGATAAGCAGCGCAATAGTGTTAAAATCAATGCCTTTCAGCGCCTGATCGTAGCTCAAAACGCCGAGCAGCACCATCGCCGCCGCGCCGAGCATCACCGCCACCGCCCGGTTCAGCTTTTCTGAAAACAGAACCGCGTAGCTCAAAATCAGGATAACGCTGGCAATCACCGCCGCCGGAACGCCGAAAATCATCGCGCCCCTCCCGCAGAACCCGTCAGCCGAACCGCCACCCTTTCGCCGGCCGCAGCATTCATCATACCAACCATCGCGCTCACAACGCCAGCCATCGCGTTCATTCCGCCCGCCATCGAGCTCACAACGCCAACCATCGCGTTCATTCCGCCCGCCATCGAGCTCACACCGCCAACCATCAAGCTCACACCGCCAGCCATCGCGCTCATACCGCCTGCCGCCGTCCTCTCTCCCGCCGCTCTCAATCTCATATATGCCTCCCGAATAAATCTACGAGACTGAATATAAACATAAGTTATTAAAAAATAAATACCAAACCGCAAAATCTTTAACAAAAAAGTATGTATCGCCCCGCTGCCTTCCCGCTCCGCCCGCTCGCCTCTCTTGCCTGTCGCCTATGCGCCGCTCCCGCTGTCTCCCCCTCTCTCCCGCACCTACCTCCCCCCGCCCTCTGCCTCCCCCGTCGGCCGCACAAACTTTTCGCTCCGCCTGCCCCTTCTTAACCGTATATTAACATTTTATCCCTAAACTGCCGTTTACCGGATACACGGGTATCCGCAGTGCCTGAAAAAGAGGTGCGGAGCTTTGAACGGCTCTTTATAGCATTCGGTGTTGATATAGCACCGTCAACAAATATATCCCCGACAACGGCCGGGGAGCTTTCAGCGTATGTCCAAGGATATTTCTGTCTCTGAAATAATATCCCAAAGGCTGAAAGAGTCATTTAATGCTATATGATTGTTCAACTCCCTGACCACCTCTCTTTTAGGGTGGTTTATTTTTTAGGGAAACAACAATATGAAAAACGACAATCCGGCTGCCCGCACACAACATCAGCGCCCAAACCGCCCCGCTGCGGCAGTACCGGCCGGCAAATGCTCCGCGGCAGGGCGCAGCATGATTGAAATGCTCGGCGTATTGTCAATCGTCGGCATCCTGTCCGTCGGCGGCATATACCATTTGGGACGGATTTTAACCGAGCACCGGCAAATACGGATAGCCGAAGAATACGCCTGGCTGGTGCAAAATGTCGTGGCAGATTTTAACGCGCTGCGCCTCCCCAAAGACCAGCGCAACATCAGCAGCGACATAGCCAAATCGCCGTTGATGCCGGCCGGCTGGAAATACAAAGCGGGCTATCTGCAAAACGATATGGGACAGGTGCTTTTTCTGCAGGACAACGGCAGCCGTAAACTTCAGATAAATTTTGAAATGGGCAGAAAACAGGGGATGACATACAATCAGAAAGGGCTCTGCCGCATTCTGTTTAACAACGTGCTCCGCCCGCTCGCCTCTGAAATCTATATGGCCGCAAACTACTGGGGCAACGACTATGTGCAGCATTTTTACGGCACGAATTACTGCAACAACGGAAATTTAAAATGCCTGTCGCGGATTTCCGTGGAGGAAATAGAGAAGCAATGCGCCTTGTGTCTCGGGGAAAAGGGGGAATACAGAACCAACTGCGCCGTCGTTATGTTCTTTAAGATATAAGGCGGCACCTCTCCGCTCGCCGGTCCTTCCCCCGTCATCGTCACACTGCCGTCCTCTCTCCCGTCGTCTTCCCGCTCCGCCCGCTCTCCTTTCTTGCCTGTCGCCTATGCGCCGCCCCCGCGCCTTCTCCCCGCATGCCCTCTTTTCCGCCTTCTCCCCGCACGCTCTTTCCCGGTTTCTACTTCCACACGCCGGTCTTGAGCAGCTGTGCAATCCGTTTCGCCCGTTTCGGCGTCTGCTGCGCGTATTTGGAAGTCAGACACTCAAACGCCGCCAGTTCAAAGTTCCGCTGCTCTACGGCTTTCAACAGGCGCTTAAAGCGTCTGAACCCCCTCACTCCCATTTGGAAACACATATCCAAAAGCGCATACTGCCGCTCTTCGTCCAGCTCTTCAAACCCTTCGACTATCCGTTTCAACGCCTCAAAGCAGCGCGCGATGTCGTTCCGAAGCAGCATCTTCGCCGCGTTTTCGGTAATACCGTGCATATAGTCGCCCAGCGCCCGCGCCTCCTCCGGCGTCGGCGGATTATCTTCCAGATTGCGCCCGACGCCGATAGTCAGTTTCCCCGCCGTGCAGCGGTATGGCATCAGTTTCATTCCCTCATGCGCGATTAGCCGGTCGCACCATTTACTCAAATCATACATAAAATTTCCTCCGTAAAAAACAGCCGGACGCCTCGCGGCTCCGGCCCGAAATTGACACAAAAAAACCGGCGCTCCCAAACGAAAGCCCGGTATATGCAAATAAAAAAGCGCCCTAAAGCGCCGATGCCCGCCCAATGCGGCAATATACAAAAAAAGCGCCCGCAACTGCCGACGCCCATTTGTCCATTGTAATGCTATTTAAACAGAGCCATGACACAAAGTCAAGCATTTTTCCGCCCCTCCGGCAAAAAACATCTTCCGTGCCGTATTCTGCCCGCTCCGCAAAATTCCCTCCCGCCCCGTTCGTCCCCGTATCTTTCGCAAAAAATCCCCCGGAATCAAAAATTTTTCTTGCCAATGCCGAAAAAACGCATTATAAATACGCCTGATGTTTTTAATCCGGATTTCCCAAGCATCGGCGGCTTAAATGATAGCTTAGAGTTTTACCGCCCTGCCTTGCGGAAAGGCGCCGTTTAGCATAACCGGCAGCCTGTCGGCGGCATTCAGCCCGCCTGCGGCGTTAAAGGCATCCGGCCGGCAAGGCCTCCCCCGCGGCACCTAATCAACAACAAAAACCCCCGCGGACAAGCCGTCTTTGCCGCCGCAGCAGCGGATTGCGGCACTCTCTGCCGCCCGGAAATGACCCAATCGTATCGCCCGGACATAAGCGGCGCGATAATTATTAGTTAGGAAACAGAATATATGAAAAGAATGTTGATTGATGACACTCAGCCTGAGGAAACCCGCGTCGTAATCGTTGACGGCAACAAGGTTGAGGATGTAGAATTTGAATCGAGTCTCCGTAAACAGATAAAAGGAAATATCTTCACCGCCAAAGTCGTGCGGATTGAACCGTCGCTGCAGGCGGCTTTTGTTGATTACGGCGGCAACCGCCACGGCTTTCTGGCCTTTGGCGAAATCCACCCCGACTACTACAACGTTTCCGATGAGATAAAGGCGGAAGTGGAAAAGGAAGTCGACGAGATTATCGAAAAGAAGCGCCAGTTTCAGGCCGAACGCAAGGCCGAACAGGAGCGCCGCCGCCTTGAACGCGAGCAGAAACGCGCCGAATACGAGGCAAAGAAACTGGCCGAAGCGGAAGCTGAAGCTGCGGCCGCTGCAAACGCCGCCTCTGACACGGCCGAAATGACATCGGAAACCCCGGCTTCAACCGAAAACGCTTCCACTGCCGGAACGGAAACCCCGGCTTCGTCCGAAACTGCCCCCGGCGCAGAAACGGAAAATGCCGAAGACGAAACCACCGCCGACGGCTGCGGCTGTTCGGCAAATTGTGCCTGCCGTGCTGAAGACGGACATTGCCATTGCGAAGAAAACGGCGTCTGCACCTGCGATGAAGAATGCCATTGCAGCGCCTGCCGGAAAGAGGCAGCATCTGCCGCAGGCAACACATCCGACAGCACGACAGCATCTGACACCCGGTCCGGCGGCGATGCATCCGACAGCGCGGCAACATCTGACACCCGGTCCGGCGACGATACATCCGACAGCGCGGCAACATCTGACACCCGGTTCGGCGACGATACATCCGACAGCGCGGCAACATCTGACACCCGGTCCGGCGACGATGCTTCCGACAGCGCGGCAGCATCCGGTGAAGCCTCAGCCGAAACGGAAGACAAACCGGCCCGTCGTACCCGCCGCCGCGGCACGCGCTTTTTAGGCCGCCGTTCGTCCGGCAAATCCGCCGCCAAAGTCGAAACCAAAGACGGCTACAAAGTCTCGGCCGAAACCGCCGGCATTGAACGCGGTGAAAGCGTTGCCGAAGAAATCGGCAAAGAAGACGAAACCGATATGGATGAAGCCTGCGCCGCTCCGGTTCAATCCGCCGATGACGACGATGTCAACGCCGCTGCGGCTTCGCGTGCTGATGACGACGATGATGATTTCGGCTCCGGCAGCAGCAAAGAATTCGACAACGACGATGACGACGCCGATTCCGAACACTATCTCGAAATCCAGCGCAAGCTGATTTTCGCACGCAAGCTGTATCACCGCTCAGCGATTCAGGACGTTATCCGCGAAGGGCAGACCCTGCTTATTCAGATTGTCAAGGAAGAACGCGGCAACAAAGGCGCCGCCTGCACGACCTACCTGTCGCTCGCCGGCCGCTACTGCGTCTTAATGCCCAACCGCATCAAATCCGGCGGCGTTTCCCGCAAAATCACCTCGGCCAACGACCGCAAACGCCTTAAAGACATTATGCGCGAATTGCCGCTGAACGACGATATGTCGCTGATTATCCGCACTGCCGGCGAAGACAAACAGAAGAGCGACATCGTCCGCGACTACAATTATCTTATCCGCACCTGGAACCACATCCGCCATTCGGCGTTGAGCACCCAGGCGCCGGCACTGATTTATGAAGAGGGCAACCTGATTAAGCGAGCCCTGCGCGATATGTACACCAAAGATATCGGCGAAGTTGTCATCGACGGCGACAATGCCTATAAGACCGCCAAGGAATTCAGCAAGATTCTCTCGCCGAACATGGGGCGCAAGATAAAATGCCGCAAACCGGGCGAAATCCCCGTCTTCCAGCATTATCAGGTCGAAAAGGAGCTGGACAAGCTGCACAATCCGGTAGTTCAGCTCGCATCCGGCGGCTATCTTGTGATTAACCCGACCGAAGCGCTGGTGTCCATAGACGTCAACTCCGGCCGCGCCACCCGCGAAATGGACATTGAGGAAACCGCGCTGAAAACCAATCTGGAAGCTGCCGACGAAATCGCCAAGCAGCTGCGGATGCGCAACCTCGCCGGGCTGGTCGTCGTTGACTTTATCGACATGGAAGAACCGGCCAACAACCATGCGGTCGAAAAGCGGATGAAAGAAGCGATGAAACCTGACCGCGCCCGGGTGCAGATTGCCAAAATGAGCATCTTCGGGCTGTTGGAAATCTCGCGCCAGCGGATGCACTCGTCGTTTGTCGAAAGCAACTATGTAACCTGTCCGTATTGCCGCGGCCAGGGCGTCCTGCGCTCGACCGAGTCCGGAGCCATGCTGGTTCTGCGCGCGATTGAGGAAGAAGGCATCAAAGGCGCATACAACCGCCTGGAAGTCCGCCTCCCGCAGGATACCGCGATTTATATCCTAAACCACAAGCGCCGCATTTTAGCCGATATGGAAGAAAAATACGGTCTGGAAATCATCATCTCCGCCGACGGCTCAATTAAAAACATCTGCGATTACAAGATTGAAAAGAGCCGCCAGCCGAAAGCGAAACCGGAAACCGTTGCCGCGGCCACCGCGTATGCCGCCGCAGGTTATGCCGAGGATGACGATGACACTGCAGACGATGACGAAAACGAAGGCAACAACTGCACGCCCGCCGATACCGAAAACGGCAGCGGCAACGAAAACAGCACCGAAGAAGAAACCGGCAGACGCTCCCGCGGCCGGGGACGCAACGACCGCCGCCGCAGAGGACATCGCGGCGGGCGCGGCCGCGACCGTGAACGCAGCAGCCGTAACGGCGGAAATACTGCGCCCGACACCGATGAAGGCACCTCCCGGGACGGTTCTTCCCACAGCGGCAATGCCCGCTCCGCCGAAACTTCAGGCCGCGGTTCGTCCGCAGCTGCCTCGGAACGCGCCCAGGCTTCCGCCTCATCCGGCCGCGGTTCGTCTTCCGCTTCCTCCGCCGGCAGTTCGTCCGCAGCTCCGGACGGTGAACCGAAACCGGAAAAGAAAACCTGGTGGAAAAAGCTCATCGGCTAATCCGCCCGTAAATAAAAAGGCAGACACCTTCCAATGCCTGCCTTCTCCGAAAAAAAGCCGCCGCAGCGGCTTTTTTTCATTTGCGCGATATAACGCCTCCCCTTTCGTCATAACACGTCCGCACCTTCCTCTCTCCGTTCACATAAAACATTCTTCCGTAACCAACTGCCCGTTTTCGTCATAAATTTTAGGCGCCCCGTCCGGCTTGCCGTCTTTATAATATTTCTCTTCCCGCAGTTGTCCGTTTTCGTAATAGCTCTTCCATACCCCCTCCGGCTTGTCGTTTTTAAAATTCGTCTCTGATTTCAACTGCCCGTTTTCGTAATATTCCTTCATCACGCCGTCCCATCGGCTGTGTTTATAATTCCACTCCGCCCACAGCTGCCCGTTTTCGTAATACCTTTTAAAACCCCCCTCCAACTCGCCGTCTTTATAATATTGCTCTAGCCACAGCTGCCCGTTTTTATGGTACATTTTACTCACCCCCTCCGGCTTGCCGTCTTTATAATTTTCTTCTTCTTCCAACTGCCCGCTTTTATAATAACTTTTATACACCCCGTCCTGCTTGCCATCTTTATAATTCATCTCCACCTGCAACTGCCCGTCTTCATAATAAAATCTAGTCGTCCCATCATGCTTGCCGCCTTTATAATTAGCCTCTACGCTCAACTTCCCGTTCTTATGGTACATTTTACTCACCCCATCCTGCTTGCCGTCTTTATAATTCGTCTCTGATTTCAACTGCCGGCTTTCGTAATAATTTTTAAATAGCCCATTCTTCTTGCCGTTTTTATAGTTTCCCTCTTCTTCCAACTGCCCGCTTTCATAATACCTTTTAAGTACCCCATCCGGCTTGTCGTTTTTATGTTGCATCTCTTCTTTCAACTTCCCGTTCTTATGGTACTTGTTTCTCACACCCGCCGGCGTGCCGTCTTTATAATTCGTCTCTGATTCCAACTGCCCGTTCTCATTATACCGTTTCCACACCCCATCAGGCCTGTCGTTTTTATAATATTTCTCTTCCCGCAATTGTCCGTTTTCGTAATAGCTCTTCCACACCCCATCCGGCTGGTCGTCTTTATAATTTCCTTCTTCTTCCAACTGTCCGCTTTCATAATACCTTTTAAATCCACCCTCCGGCTTGCCGCCTTTAAAAGTCATCTCTTCTTGCAACTTCCCGTTTTCATAATAGCTTTTAGCAGATCCATCCAACTTGCCGTCTTTATAATTTGCCACTGAGCCCAACTGCCCGTTTTCATAATAGATTTCAACCGGTCCATCAATCTTGCCGCCCTTAGCATACCCTTTTCCAATTAATTTCCCGTTCGGATATGTTCCGTAGTAGAAAATTCCGTCCGTGGGTACAAAATCCGCACAAACGTGCACCCCTTGCTCATCCTTACAAAACAAACCGTTGATAAGCCCATCAATATTATCGGCAGCATACGCCTGCCCGCCCGCCGGCATCATTGCCAAAACCAAAGCCCAAACCAACACCTTATTCATAGCCATACCTTTCGCTCGCTGAATACTACTCTGCATTTTTATATGATGCCAATACTTAAAATTTAATTTATCCCCTCCGTTCCCCTCTCCTCCCCCTTTCTCCGTTCCCGTTTTTCCTCCTTTTCCGCCCCGTTCTCCGCCTTCTCTCTCCTCCCTGCGAACATCTCCCCCTTTCCGTTTGACATGCCGCAAACTATATATTACGATACCCTCAATATGGAGAACCGAGATGCGCCGCCTGTTTCTTACCCTGATATTTCTGTGCCTGGCTCTGCCTGCCGCCGCCGTCAGCCTGATTTCCGACGAAGAGGCGGAAAGCTGGCTTTATGACCTGCTGACGCCGATATTCCGCGCCGCCAATCTGCCGTTGAACCGCGATTATGTACATATCGTCAAAGACGACAGCCTCAATGCGTTCGTCGGCGACCAGAACCATATGTTCGTCCACACCGGCACCTTGCTCAAAGCCAAAAACAGCAACGAAATCGAAGGCGTGCTCGCCCACGAAACCGGACACATTCTGGGCGGCCACATCCTGCGTCTGAAAATCAAAATGCAGGATTTGCAGAAAGCCACGCTTGCCTCGCTGATTGCCGCCGCCGGAGCAGCCGCCGCCAGCGGTCGGGGCGATGCCGCGATTGCCGTCGTGCTCGGCACCCAGAGTTCCGCCATCAACGCCATGACCGCCTATCAGGTCAGCGAGGAGCGCGCCGCCGACGAAACCGCGGTTTCCCTCCTGCACCAAAACCGCAAATCCGTCCGCGGGCTGAAAGACTTTATGCAGAAAATCCAATCTGCCAACCGCCTGCAGGGCATTGAGGAAAATCCCTATTTCCGCACCCACCCGGTAACCGCCGAACGCGTCGCCTTTTTTAACGAAAAGCTGCAAAAGGAAGCCCCCTCCGCCTCAGAAGCCGAAATGGACGCGCGCCTCAAGCGCATACAGGCCAAACTGTTTGCCTATCTCGCCCCGCTGCCGCAGGTCATCCGCCGCTATCCTTTGGATGACGCGTCCGTCCCCGCAGACATTGCCCACGCCGTCTATTATATGCGGCAGAAAAACCTTAACGCCGCCCAAAAATATCTGCACCGCCTGCTTGCCGCCGAACCCCAAAACCCGTATTTCTGGGAACTGAAAGCGCAGACCTTTTTTGAAAGCGGCAGGCCCCGCGACGCCGTAAAAGCCTATCGCCGTGCGCTGGATTTGAAACCGTCGTCCGACCAGTTCAAACTTGCCTATGCCGAAGCCGTGCTTTCCGCCTCCCCCTCGCGCCCGGAACTGCAAAGCCTGATACCTTTGCTGGAGCAGGCCAATCGCAGCCGCGCCTGGCCTTCGGCCTGGCACTATCTCGGACAGGTATATGCCGGGCTGGGACAGATAGCGGTTGCCGACTATTTCGCCGCCGAATACAATGCTGCCGTCGGCGAAAATGCCGTTGCTTCCCGCCAGCTTGCCAAAGCCCTGAAACAGCCGCTTCCCGCCAATATCAAACTGCGCGCCGAGGATTTGAAAGCCCGTCTGGCGCAGGAAAACAAAAAGAACTCCTTGTTTTGAAAGGCCTGACTATGGTTAAACGCTTCTTTCTATCTTCGCTGCGCGCCATGCTCCTTTTCTGCGTCCTCGTTTCCCCCGCACATCCGGCCGCCGCATCTTCACCCGTCGCACAGGCCGCCCCCTCAACCCCGGCTGTTCCTGCCCCGGCTGTTCCTGCCCCGGTTCTGTCTGCCCCGGCTGTTCCTGCCCCGGTTCTGTCTGCCCCGGCTGTTCCTGCCCCGGTTCTGTCTGCCCAGGCCGTCCCTGCCCCGGTCCTGTCTGCCCCAACCGTTCCAGCCCCGGCCCCGGTTTCGGCTGCCCCGCTTTCCGTCGTCGTCAAATCCACCGCCAACCGTGGCGAAACAAACGTCGGCGACTACTGGATAGGCGAAGATTTTGCCGCCGGTTTCCAAACTCTCGGCGCAATGACAGACATGGACTATCGCGGCGAATATCACCGCCCGCATTCTCCCGAACCTGCGCTAAACCTCTATATGCGCGGCTATACCGACTTCATCCCGCCGTTCCCGTCCGGCTGCAACGTGCTGTACGCATATTACCCGATGGCTTATACTGTCCCCTCTGCCCCGGCATCCGATACCGCCGACAATTTCCCCTCCGTTTCTGCCCGTAACGCCGCTCCGATTAAAACTGCCGCCGCTGGCAGGCATCCTCTTTCCAAATCCGCATTGAACCGGCGCCCCCCGCAGCCCCAAAACGCCAATTTGGACGACGACTGGCAGAACTTTGACGTCATCGCCGTCGCCTCGCCCGCCTATGCCGCAGAATTAAACCGCGCCGGCATCAAAGCCGTTTATGTGCCGCAATTCACCAATCCGGAAAAATTTTATCCCGCCCCAGACCCGGCGCTGGCCTCGGATATCCTTTTCGTCGGTTCCAACTGGCACGACCGCACCAGCCTTCGTTACGCGCTGGAAGCGGGATTTACCGTCGCCGTCTACGGCTACAACTGGCAGGGGATTGTCCCGCCGGAAATGTATAAAGCGCCGTATATTGCCAACACCGAACTGAACCGTTATTACAGCTCAGCGAAGATTGTCTTAAACGACCACCGCCCGGATATGAAAGATTTCGGTTTCGTCAACAACCGCATTTATGACGCCACCGCCGCCGGCGCGCTGGTCATTTCCGACTATATGCCCGAAATTGAGACCGCTTACGGCGATGCCGTGCCGATGTATAAAAACAAGGAAGAGCTTGCCGGTTTGCTTCGGTATTACCTGACCCACGAAGAAGAGCGTCAGGCCCTTGCCGCCAAAGCCCGGCGCATAACGCTCGAAAAATTCACCAACGCCGCCGCAGCCCGGGCCGTATTAAAAGCCGCCCGCGCATCCTGCCCGCTGCGTTAATCCGGCAGAACCCGCCGCCGTACCTCGCACGCTTTCTCTCCCGCCCATAACCGCCGCAGCCCCATATTTACAAAATGATGAAATTTATGGTACGTTTAAATTATGCTATATTTTAGATTTGAGATGCAAGTAAAATTGTTGAAACTACACAATTTTGATATAATGGCAAGTGTTGAATTAAAACGTACGTTTTAATTCAATACCGGAAAATCAAACAATGTTCCTAAAACAAATATTAAAAAAGCTTCGCAAAAATATCAAATCTCGTTTTCAATCCCGCATAAAAGCCGATTTAAAACACAATAACGTAATTATCCCCCGTGGCTGTACTTTCCGCTTGGAAATCAAAGGCCGCAACAACACCGTCATACTTCCCGAGAAAATACACCCTGACAGCACCTTAAACATTAACATTCACGGCAACAACAACGTCATCAGAATTGACTCTGCGGAATTTTTGAAATTAAAAATCAAAATCGGCGACAGCAACAGCTTCAGCCATAACTGCACTGTATCCATCGGAGAAAAGACTTCCTGCTGGGACACTTTTATTTTTCTTTACGAACACAATTCATCAGTCACCATCGGCCGCGACTGTATGATATCTTGGAACATTTTGATTTGGTGTACGGATATGCACACCGTAACCGACATAAACGGTTTCCCGACCAATCAAGGGCAATCTGTTGTCATTGGCGACCATGTATGGATAGGACGCGATGTCCACATCGGCAAAAACACACAAATTCCGCCTTATTCAATTATCGGTTGGAACAGCAACGTTACCGCAAAATTTGATGAACCTAACGTCGTAATTGCCGGCAATCCGGCCAAAATCGTCAAGCGCGGTATCAACTGGCGACACGAAAGGTATGATGACGTTGCCGCTGAGTTTGCCTTCCCGCCTTCTCCGGTTCCTGATTCTGCAGCCCGCCCGCACTGACGATTTTTTTCCCGAATTGCCCTCCCGCCGCCCATAACCGCCGTCCTCAACCCGCCGCGCATCCCCGGCGCCCTCCCCGCGCTCCTCAAAAAAACGCTCCCCGCAAAGTCCCTTCTCGCGCCAATTCCTCACCGTTTCCGTCAAAAAATTCTTGCAAAATAAAATCCCCGCGCTATATTACTCCTTATGAGAAACAAAATTGACATGATGATGCGAATGGCAAGGCGTTTTTGGCAAAAATAACGCTCCCGTCGGCGTTGTCAGACAAGTTTATATCAGGCGGGGCAACCCGTCTTTTTTATTAACCACGCAAAGGAAGTTACGATGCAAAAATATTTCACCACTCCGATTTATTACATCAACGGTTCGCCGCACATCGGCCACGCTTATACGACGATTTTGGGCGACGTCCTGAAAAAGTTTGAGCAAATGCGCGGCGCCGACGTTTTCTATACCACCGGCACCGACGAACACGGGCAGAAAAACCAGACGAGCTGTCAGGAAAGCGGGCTTCCCCTGCCGGAATTCCTCAAAATGCGCAGCGACAACTTCCGCAACCTGTTTGACAAGATGGACATTGATTACGACCACTTCGTCCGCACTTCTTCCGATGAACATAAGGCCGTCGTAACCGAAGCGCTGAACTATATCTACAACAAGGGGCTTATCCGCAAAAAGTCGTACGAAGGCCTGTACTGCGAAGGCTGCGAACAGTTCAAAAAGCCCTCTGACCTGGATGAACGCGGTTTCTGCCCCGACCACCAGAAGGCGCCGAAGCTGATTACCGAAGAAAACTATTTCTTCCCGCTCGAGCAGGATCGCCAATGGCTGATTGATTATATCAACACCCATCCGGACTGGATAAAACCCCGGCGCTTTGCCAAAGAAGTGCTGGGAATGTTGTCCGAACCGCTGGACGATTTGTGCATTTCCCGTCCCAAGAGCCGCGTCTGGCTCGGCGTTGAACTGCCATTTGACCATGATTTCGTAACCTATATATGGTTTGATGCGCTGATTAACTATATCTCGAGCCTCGGCTGGTCTCCGGACGAAAGCAAAAACGCCCGTTTCAACGAACTCTGGCCGCATTGCACCCACCTGCTCGCCAAAGATATTTTAAAGACTCACGCCGTCTACTGGCCGATTATGCTGAAAGCTCTGGGCATCCAGCCGCCGGAACACCTGATTGTGCACGGCTACTGGCTCGGCGAAGGCGGGATTAAGATGTCCAAGTCGCTGGGCAACGTTGTCGACCCGTATGAGGTTATGGATTTGATGGGCATTGAACCGCTGCGTTTCTACCTCTGCAACGCGATGTCCCTGACCGGAGATTCGCAGATAAGCGTCGACCTTTTGAAACAGGGATACAAACTGCTTGCCAACAACATCGGCAACCTGCAGATGCGCGTTCTGAAAATGATAGCCAAGAATCTTGGCGGCAAAGTTCCGTCCGCCGCGTCGCTGAACGCGGAAGACAAAGCGCTTTTGGACAACATCGCCGGCACTTTCGCGCGGATTTACCAATACGGCGAAAGCTCGCTGGAACTCGTGTCCGAACTGAGCAACGAAATCCTCAAGGCCGGCGACGCGGTCAATGCCTATTTCGCCGCCAACGAACCGTGGGTGCTCGCCAAAGACGAGAGCAAGAAAGAGCGCTACGAAGCAGTGATTTACACCACGCTTGACGCCCTGCGCCTGATTGCCGCGGCGGTATATCCGTTTATGCCGGCCGTTTCGCAAAAAATTCTCGCGTCGCTGGGTATCGGCGAAAAACCGTCGCTTGCGGATTTCAAACCGCAGCAGCTTGCCTCCGGCAGCCAAACCACGGTCGGCGACCCGCTGTTCCCGTATATCGCGGACAAGCCCGCCGCCTGAAGCAAAGGTACAAAAAACGCCAGCCGCCGGGTTCTCTCCGGCGGCTCGTTTTTTATGCCTGCACCCCGCCTCCGCCCCATCCCGGCACGACCGCACGCTCACAACGCCCTGCCCTCCTGCCTCCGTTCCGTCCCGGCATGGCTGCACTCTCGCACCCCTGCCCACGCTGCCCCTCCCCGCCCTATTAAAACCAACCGCCGCACATCCGCCCCCAATCAAAAGTTTTCCCTGCCCTCCTGCCCGTCAGCTCCCCGTGTAACATTCCGTAATATTTTATTATCGAAAAATCCGCACAAAACCTTTGTTTTTCCCGCAAATATCGTATAAGTTTCCTTCCGTATGGAATTTTAGGCAAACCTTTAACGGCAACGGAGCTTTGAAACAATGATTTTTTGCGATATGGACGGCGTTTTGACAGACTTTGACGGCGAATTTGAACGCCGCTTCGGTATGCCGCCGCACGCTATTCCCCGTCCCGAACTGTGGGAAAAAGTCCTCGCCGCCAAAGACTACTGGTACGACCTGCCCAAAACCGGCGGCGCCGACAAGCTTGTCGGCTACCTCAGCCGTTTCGGCTTCTGCATCCTGACCGGGCTGCCCGCATACGGCTACGACAAAGCGGAAAAGGAAAAGCGCCTCTGGCTCAAAAAACACTACAACAAAGAAGACGGCGTCATCTGCTGCCTGAGCAAAGACAAACAGAACTTCGGCGCCCGGCAGGATATCCTCATCGACGATTTGCCTGCCAACATCGCCCGCTGGGAACAAATGGGCGGCATCGGCATTCTTCACACTTCCGCCGATGAAACCATCAGAAAACTGCAGGAATTAGGATATAAATAACAATAAAGCAACAGGTTAAAAACAAAATGTTAAACAATATAAAAAACGAACTTCTGACGCAAACCGACAGCCTTTTGGAATATCTCGACAGCTTGAACCTTGAGCCGAGCACGCCCTTTACCGAAGCGGAAGTGCAAAGCATCATTGCCGCCGAAACCGCGCAAACGCAGGCAAACTACGACCGCGCCGTATCGCAGTTTCAGGAAAGCAACGCCGACTCCCGCTCGCCGCAGACGCGCCGCTTTGTCGTGTATTGGGGCTACCCCGGCGCCGGCAAATCGTTTATGGCGCAAAAGCTTATCGACCGTTTCGGCCGCGAAGAAGACTGCCTGCCGTTCAACATTATCGACAAAGACCAGCACCGCGACCTGTTTCCGAATTTGTTCAACCACCTCAAAAACGGACACCTCGACGAATGCGAAAAATTTGCCGGCATCACAATTGACTATGTGCGCCGGATTTTAGACCTCTCATTGCTTCGGGGCGAACGCTCCATCTTGTCCATCGGCTCCATGGGCGCCGGCAGCGAATTCAAGGACAACGCCGCCAAGGCCATTGCCAGCGGCTATAAACCCTGCGCCGTTTATATGTCTGTCAATCCCGACATTGCTTACCTGAGCAGCGTCTACCGCAGCGCCGACCTTTATGATAAGATTATTTTTCAGAACAAGGAGCTTTATCCGCGGCTGGTATCGGACGAATACTTTTCCCGCGTCGTTAAAATGCTGCCCGACATGATTGGCAGGATTGACGCTTTCCAACGGCAAAACAGCCGCGACGTCGACCTGATGGTCATCAACCGCGCCAATGAAGTGCTGTATGATTCCCGCCGCCCGCACGAACTGGATGTCCGCACCGCGATTGAACGCGAAGAAACCCGTCCGCTGACCGATTTTGAACTGATTTCCGTCAACAAACAGCTGACCCGCATCCGCCAAAGCATCCAATACCGCTGCGACAACCGGATTTACGCACCTTACAAAAACGAAATCGAAATGGCTTCAACCGCCGTTTCCCGCATCGCGGAACTCATAAAACGGCAGCCGGAAAATGAAAACAGACGCGAATTCGCCAACACCGGAAACAGTGCCAATGGCAATAATGCCGGTAACAATATCGCAATCAACGCCAACACCGGTAACAATATCGCAATCAACGGCGCAGCAGCCCGCCGCCCCGCCAACGACGATGCTTTTCTGTTGCCTGCCGCCCGCTCCCGCCGCACGAGATAAAAACAAAAACACCGCCACTGCGCCGCGGCTCGCACAGTACCAAACGGGCGCCGGATTTCACCCCGGCGCCCGTTCTTTTCGCGTTGCAACGTTTTATCGCATTACGATACTTCGCCCGTTACCGGGTCAACCGTTTCGCTGCTGCCCTCGTCGTCACCGATAAGCTCTGATGTCAGATGTCCCGCATCGGCACGGATTTTGCGTTCGATTTCGTCTGCCAGCGCCGGGTTCTCCCGCAGCACCTGCTTGGCATTTTCCCTGCCCTGTCCGAGCTTTTCGCCGTTATACGAGAACCACGCGCCGGCTTTTTCGACAATGCCGGCCTTGACGCCGAGGTCAATCAGTTCGCCGACCTTGGAAATCCCCTCGCCGTACATAATGTCAAAATCTACGGTCTTAAACGGCGGAGCCACTTTATTCTTGACAATTTTGACCCGCGTCTGGCTGCCGATAACGTCGTCCTTGTCCTTAATCGCGCCGACACGCCGGATATCCATACGGATAGACGCATAAAACTTCAGCGCGTTGCCGCCCGTCGTCGTTTCCGGATTGCCGAACATAACCCCGATTTTCATACGGATTTGGTTAATAAAGATAATCAGCGTATTGGAACGCGACACCGTCGCCGTCAGCTTGCGAAGTGCCTGACTCATCAGCCGCGCCTGCAGCCCCATATGCGAGTCGCCCATTTCGCCCTCAAGCTCAGCCTTCGGCACCAGCGCCGCCACCGAGTCGACAACCAGCACGTCAATCGCACCCGAACGCACCAGCGTATCGGCAATTTCCAGCGCCTGTTCGCCCGCATCTGGCTGCGATATCAGAAGATTATTGATGTCCACGCCGATTTTTTTGGCATAAGACGGATCCAGCGCATGCTCCGCGTCGATAAACGCGCACGTGCCGCCCTTTTTCTGCGCCTGCGCGATAACGCTCAGCGCCAGCGTCGTCTTACCGGAGCTTTCCGGCCCGTAAATCTCGACGATTCTCCCTTTCGGCAGCCCGCCGATGCCTAGCGCGATATCTATGCCGAGCGAACCGGTCGAAATCGCCTCAATATCAATCTTGGTGTCCTGTCCCAGCCGCATGATGGAGCCTTTGCCGAAAGCTCTCTCAATCTGGCTCAGCGCCGCGTCTAACGCCTTGTCTTTTTCCATCTTGTACCTCATAAATTATTCTGCGTTCAATCAGCAGGCCGCCTTGCGTTTAATTTCTGCAACCAGTCTTGCATTCAAGTCCCGCAAACAGCCTTGCATTTAATTTCTGCCGCTATTATGTTCTGCTTTTGTTCGATTTGCAAGCATTTTTTTGCCCTTAACGCAATTATTTTAAAATATCGTGCAAAAACAAACTGATAAAACACAATTTTCCGTCATTGCCGCTATCATAGCGTACCAACCGCCCGCTGCGCAAGCCAAATTTCGCACTTGTTTACAAAAGTTTCACATTTCCCATACGGATTTTATGAAAAAAAAGGTTTACAAAACGCATTTAATTCTGTAAAAGCGAGGATAGTTAGTTTCTAAAAACATACTACTGTAACGAACTAGATGAGGTAATTAAACTATGACAGCTGAACCGCTTATGGCTGGCAAAAAGGGCCTGATTATGGGCCTCGCCAATGACAAATCCATTGCCTGGGGCATTGCTCAGGCGCTTGATGCGCAGGGTGCGCAAATCGCCATTTCCTATCAGAACGAAGCTCTGGAAAAAAGGGTCGTCCCGCTGGCGGAAAAACTTTCTTTCGCGCCGACGCTGATTAAATGCGACGTAACCGATTCCGCTTCGGTCGAAGCCTGCTTTAAGGAACTGGGCGAAAAATGGGGCAAGATTGACTTTGTGGTTCATGCGATTGCCTTTTCGGACAAAGACCAGCTTAAAGGCCGCACCATTGATACGACGCTGGAAAACTTCACCAACACGATGCACATTTCCTGCTACTCGTTTTTGGAAGCCTGCCGCTGCGCTTCTCCGTATATGAATGAAAACGGCGCCATCGTTACCCTGACCTATCTCGGGTCCGAACGCGTCCTGCCGAACTACAACATTATGGGCGTTGCCAAAGCTGCGCTGGAAGCTTCGGTACGTTATGCCGCGGTTGATATGGGGCAGCAGAAAGTCCGCGTCAATGCGATTTCCGCTGGCCCGATTAAAACGCTGGCCGCTTCCGGCATCGGCGATTTCCGCAAGATTTTGCGCTGGAACGAGCTGAACGCGCCGCTGCAGGCAAACGTTACGCAGGAACAGGTCGGCCGTGCCGCTCTGGCTCTGTTGTCGCCGCTCGGCGAAGCCATTACCGGCGAAGTCCTGCACGTTGATAACGGCTACAACACGATTGCAATGGTTAATATTCACAATACGCATGAATCTGCAGAAGTTCTGGCTGATTTCTAAGCGTTGAAATTTTGACCGGTTCTCCGGAATACTCAAAAGCTCCGGATATGCAACCGCAAAACAAAAAAGCTCCCGGCAACGGGAGCTTCTTTTTCAGGCGCGTCTGCCTTCCTCCCAAAATCCTCATTTACAAAAAATGCATTAAACCTCTTGATTTTGCATTGAAAACAGGCTATACTTTTTTCATCAGATACATCATCATACAGAAATGAAAGAACGGCAAGGCAATGAAGTGGAAATATTGGCTTTTAGGCGGATTTTTGGGAATGTCGACGGCATCTCAGGCACACGAACAATACGAAGAGGACAGCGACTCCGCCCGTACCCCGAAACAGGAAACGCTCGCCAAAATCCCCGGGCACAGCCGCCCCGCATATAACGCTGCCGAATATAATACGGACAGTCTCGCCCCCAAACACGCCGCATCACCTGCCGATACGGTCCAAACCGGAACCGTATCGCCCCATGCCGCTGACACATCAGCAATCCGCTTCTCTGCCGACACGGCAGCAATCCGTCTCGCCGACAATACATCTGCTACCCGTTTCTCTGCCGATACGCTCGCGGCAAACGCCTTCCCCGCAGACTCTCTCGCCGCCGATACGCTGCTGTCTCCGCACGACAGGTTTGTGGCCGCCGAAGAAGATATGCTCCTGCTGATAGCCCATTGCGAAGGTGTTCGCACCAGAGCCTATTGGGATCCGAACGGCAAAAAATGGACCATCGGCATTGGCAATACCGTACGCCCCGACGGCAGCCCGGTTCGGAGTTTTGACCGTATCCGCAGCCAGGAAGAACTGATGGATTATTTCAAAACCCATGTTGAAAAAATCATCCTTCCCGTTATGGAACAATACCTGCCGCTCAAAGATATGAACCGCGGCGAAATAGCCGCTTTCGGCAGCCTCGTCTACAACTGCGGCCCCGGCGTGCTGCGCGGCAGAAACAAAACGCCGACGGAACTCTCCGCTGCCTTTGCCCGCTATAAAAAAGACGGCCGGGAAGAAGATAAAAACATTGTAAAAAAACTGATTAATGCCAAAATCTATGCCAAAGGGCGCGCCCTCCCCCAGCTGCGTTACCGACGCGACCTTGAAACCCGGATTTTATTCGGCGACATCGTTCTCGACCAGGCTAAGGCAGACAGCCTAAACAACGCTTTGGACCTCTCGGCCGTTTCTATCGGCGGCATATACACCATCGGACATAAAAACGGCGGCCTGCCCAAAGATTCGACAGAACTCGTTAACCGCATAGCCAACACTCCCGGACAAAACCTGCAAGACACGCTCCGCCAGGCTTTTACCCCCAATGTCCCCAAAGTGATAATAAGAAAAAAGGCCTCCCGCTCCGACCGCTGAAGAATATCCCCGTCACGGCAGTTCCCGCCGCCTCGGGCAAACAACCTGCACCTCCGGCAAACTTTCCGACGCTTCCGGCAAAATATTCGCCGCCCCGGCAAACCGCCCGCCGCCTCGGGCAAACCGCCCGCCGCTTCCGACAAAACACTCGCAGCCCCGGCAAACTTTCCGACGCTTCCGACAAAACACTCGCCTTTCACG
The DNA here is from genome assembly GCA_001917135.1 of Acetobacter sp. 46_36. GTDB lineage: Bacteria > Pseudomonadota > Alphaproteobacteria > RF32 > CAG-239 > CAG-267. The sequence goes on along the minus strand of MNTT01000013.1, from coordinate 121,888 downwards.
TCTGTTTTATGCTTTCCTCCTATTCAGAAACTTTTTCCGGTCCCGTTTTACGCGTTTTTTCAAATTTTTCATGACCTGTTTTCAAGGCGTTATTTCACATTTACAGAGTTATCCACAGGCTTATCCACACCAGCCCGAACCGCTGCAACCCGTTAGTTTACATACATTCTTGCAGGTATCTGTATTATCATACCGCAGATAGCGCTTGCCAGATGCAATAATTTCTGCTATACCAAAGACATAAAACAAGATGAGCTTTTCTGCTCCGGCTGTTTTGTCTTTTCCCTGATTACAATAACGGCGGCCGGTGCAGGCATCATCGCCAAGACGGAAATCGGAAGGGCAAATCTTTCTCCCACTCTCATCTCAACCGCCCTTCCGATTATCTGCATTTTTCCCTTACCACCGTACATACGCCGTCCAGCCGTTCAGCCGTTCAGCCTCCCAGCCGTTCAGTCGTCCAGCCGTTCAGCCATTCCATTACTGACACCCGCCGCCCGCACTCACTTCAGGAGCTTGCGAACCGCATCGGCAAAACATTTGCCGTTGCCCTTGGCAAAATCCGCCGCCGTCTTGCCGTCTTGCGTCTGCACGGAAGCATTTGCCCCTGCCGCCAGCAACAGGCGCACTTTGCCGATATCGCCGCCTTCCGCCGCATACATCAGCGCCGTTTTGCCGGTATTGTCCGCCGCCTGCACGTTCGCGCCCTTTTCAATCAACTGTTCCAAAATCCCCGTATCGGCCGCCGGATTTGCCGCCGCATACATCAGCGCCGTCCGCCCGTTGTCGTCATTCTGGTCAATTCTTTTGACCGCCGCCAGCAATTCTTCAATCGCTTTGGCATCAACCCGCGCTTCATGGTTGCCCACGGCATACATCAGCACCGTTTTGCCGGTATCGTCCGTCGCGTCGGCATTGGCATTGCGCGCCAGCAGCATATGCGGTTTGATAAGCTGGCTGTTTTTGCCGCTGACCGCATACATCAAAGCGGTCTTGCCGTCACTGTCGCGCATATTGATATTGGTGTTGGCATCAACCCAGAAATTCTGCAATACAGTTACCATATTAACGCCCGCCGTCCCTTCCGCCGCATACATCAGCACTGTTTTGCCGTTGTTGTCGCGTGCCGTAACGTTCGCGCCTTTTTGTATCAGTTCGCGCACCATGTCCGGACGCCCTTCGCCGACCAGATACATCAGCGCCGTCCGCCCGAAACGGTCCTTCTTATTCAGCGTTGTCAGCCCGCGATCCATCACCTTGCGCAAAATCTGCACATTGCCGCCTTCAATCGCATACATCAGCACCGTTTTGCCGTTCCTGCCCACAGCACTGCCAAACAGCATAAAACCGTCCGTCAGCAGGTCAAAAGCCTCAGCGTTTCCCTGCTCAATCGCATAAACCACCGGCTGCTTGCCGTCTTTGTCCGCCAGATAGATATCCGCGCCGTAATCGCGGATAAGCCGGATGATTTCCGCATTGCCGTTTTTCGCCGCATAGGCCAGAGCCGTCCGTCCCCTAACATCAGTTTTGTCAACATCGTCGCCTTTTTCCAAAAGCATCTCCGCCATCGGCACATTGCCGCTGCCTGCCGCATACATCAGCGCCGTCCGCCCCTCGTTGTCCGCCGCGGCAAAACTTATCCCGTCGTCAATCAGCCGCGCCGCCGTTTCCGGGCTGCCTTTTTCCGCCGCATACATCAGCACCGTCTTGCCCTCATAATCCGCTTCGCCGGTTTTGGCACCCTTTTCTGCCAGCAGCCGTGCCGCCGCATCTCGTCCGCTTCCTGCCGCATACATCAGCGCCGTCCGCCCGGCATTGTCTTTTGCCGCAATATTGGCGCCCTTGTTAAGCAGATAATCGATAATTTTCGTATTGCCGCCCTCCGCCGCATACATCAGCAGCGTCTTGCCCGCATTGTCGACTTTAAAAATGTCGCCGCCTTTTTCCGCCACTCTGGCAAAATCGGCATCGCGCCCGCTGCCCGCATACAGCATCAGCAGCGTCTCGCCGTTATATCCCGGCTCGTTGATGTCTTTAAGTCTCTCTTCCAGCAGTGCAACAACCTCGGAATGCTTCGCCGCGTTTTTAACCGCCGTCCCGATAACCGTGCGCCCGTCGGCCTCCGCCTGCCACATGTCCGCCCCCTGCTCCAGCAGAAAACGCACGCCGTCGACATAGCCGTTTTCCGCCGCATACATCAGTATGCTCTCGTTTTTTGCCGTCAGCGCATTCGGATTCGGGCTGCACTGCGCCAGCGCCAGATAAGCATCCGTCCGCCTCTCGGCCAGCATCAGCTCCATCGCCGCCACCGTCGGCCTCGCCCCGTTTTGCAAAAATAGCTCTATAATTTGCGCCGTCTCGCTTGGATTTTTCTCCGCTGCGTTTGCGCCGTTCTCCGTCCCGGCAGTTCTTTCGGCCCCGCCCGTGCCAGACATCGCGCCGGCTGCGCCGTTCTCCGCCTTTGCTCCCGTACTCTCCGCGTCTTTGCGGTGCGTCAAAACCCTTTGCAACGCCGCATTGACGTCGCCTGCGTTCTTTTCAATCAGATACGCCAGAGTGCCGGCCGGAGCCGTCTCCGCCGCATACGTCAGCAAATCCGTGTTTCCGGTTTCAATCTCCCGCAAATCTCCCGCCTTGTCTCCCAGCGCACGCACCAGTTCCGGTGCTGCCGTCCGTACGTTTTCGGCCAGAAAATACGCAGCGCCGTCCGCTCCTTTGTCCAGCAGCACCGCGGCAATATCCGCCCGTCCCGCCGCCACCGCCTTTTTCAGCGGAGTAATCACGCGCGGGTCTTTATAGTCCGGCATTTCTTCGGGCTTGTGCTTGCCTTTGAACACCAGAACTGCATTGGCATCGCTCCCCTTTTCCAACAGCAGCTTAACGATTTTGACATTGCCGCCGTCCAGAGCCTTGTCCATCAGCTGCGGCGCTTTAAGGTCGGCTTTGCTCGCTGCCGCCACCGCTTCAAACAGCGAAAAATCCCCTCGTGCCGCAGCAGCAGCCAGCGCCGATACGCCGTTCCGGTCAGCCCTGTCCGTATCCGCCCCCTGCTCAATCAGGTATTTTGCCGCCGCTTCGTCTCCGGCTTCCACCGCCATCACCAGCGGCAGGCACCCGGATTTGTCGGCCGCGTTGATTTCGGCTGCACCGTCCCAATAGGCCGCCAGCGTTTTCGGCTCGCCGCTCCCCGCCAGCATCAGCCACGCCGCCCCGCCGGCCGCAACAATTGCCAACACGCCGCCCATCGCCAAAATCTTACGCTTCATAAATGCCTCCCTTTGTTAAAACAACCTGTCCGTTAGTTTAACAAAGCCTCCGCCGCACTCAATCTTTTATCGCAGTTTAATCACAGAAAACACGCCGCATCCGCCGCACCGTTCCGTCCGGCTCTTTTAACGCCCGCCGTAAGCCGCACCGTTCGCCCCCCGCATAACGTCTGCCAGCATATCCCTTTCCGGAATGCCGAACGAGCGGCCCTGAACCTCCGGTTCCCTGACCGTCAGCTTTGACGTCATCAGCAGCGTGCCCTGCTCCATCAGCGGGCGGAACGAACCGTCGCCCTGCCGTTTCATCACCACCGGCATCAGCAGGACATCCCCTTCCCGCACGTTGTTAAACGACCCCGTCAGTACGTCTTTGCCGCGCCTGAACAGATAAACTTCCTTCATATCAAACTTATGCTCTTCATCCTTGTGCATATCCGCATCGGCCGGATGCATCGAAATCGTCGCCACCACGCGCGGCACGGCGTTCAGCTGGCGCGCCGGGTCCTGCACCGCCCCGGCAAATCGCCGGTAAAAAATATGGTGCATGCTCGCATACCCGACGGAATTCCCCTTCTCCAAATCGCCGATCCAGCGCTGCAGCGTCTCCCGGCTGCCGGCCTCGCCGTTAAAATAGTCAAACACGTCCTTTGCCTTTTGCGCGTTGCCGCCGTTCTGCACAAACGCCCGCCACTGTTTTTCGTACATATTGTCATAAAGCCCGCCGTTTTTGCGCGCCTCCCGGCCGTAAAACACCTGCATGAACGTATTGTAAAGCCGTTCCGCCTGCGGCGATGCGCCCGGATTGCCCAAATCGGTTCCCGGATGGGCGCGGCGGAATTCCTCCACCCGGTACAGCAGCGCGATAGTCCGGTTTTTAATGCTCTTGACGCCGTTGGGCTTGTGCATGTCTTTCAGGATTTCCTCGCCCAGCGGTTTGGCTTCCCTGCCGTTCTTGGCCTTAACCGGAAGTTCCTGAATGCCGATTTTATAGCCGTCTGCCGCCAGCACCTCGTTCATAAAGTTAAACTTTTCCAAATCAAACCGGTCGCTGTGCCGCAATGCCATTCCCATACGGTAGACTTCCCGCTGCAAAAGCTGTTTCGCTTCTTCGTACGGCAGCGACATCCCCGCCGTCGCCATCGCGTATTTCGTAACCAGACGCTTCATATCCAACACGGTGCCGCCTTCCTTGCCCTTAGTATAGTCCCGGAACAGGCCCGCCGCCTGTTCCGCCGCGGAAATCCCCTGCTCCGCCACCGTATTTTGCAGGCATTTTTCATAAAAGCTGCTGGTATCGAAACAATGGTCGTCCCCTTTGCCGCGGAAAAGCCCCCAGACCTCGCGGCTGTTTTCCGCCGCCCGCGCCAGTTCCCGCTTAAAGCCGGCTGCGGCCTCGTCCGGTTCGCGGCAAACGGAAGCCAGAATGCCGCCCCCGTTTTGCACGTCGTCATATACCGCTGCCGCATCCGCCCGCTGCAAAAATTTCCGAAAAGCCGGAACCAGCGCCTCGTCATAAGCCTTTTCCTTCTGCCGCAGTACCGCCAGCTTCTCATTGCTTTCTTCCTGCTTTTTCGCCGCACGGTTCTCTGCTGCCCTGGTACTTTTGGCGGCCAGCCCCGCCGTTGTAACGTATTTTCCGTTCTTCAGGGTTTTCGCCGTTTCCGCACTCAGTCCGCCGTATTTGGAAAATTTGCCCTCAAAGACAATGCCTTCCCGCGCCAAAACCGTATCGACCGCATAGCCCCCGAAAGAAAGCTTGCACTTGGCGCCCTTTGCCGCCGCTTTGATTTCCGCCGTTTCCGCCAGTGCCTGCAGCATATTCCGCTTTTCCGTGTCCGTAAGCTTTTTGTCCCGCGTTACCGCTGCCTCGATTTCCCGGCGCAGTTCGCCGACAACCGCATCTTCTTTTTTGGCTGCCGGCTTTGCCGCATCGCTGCTCCCGCGGGCAGGCTTTTTCGCTTTTTTATCTGCTTTGCCTCCACCTTCCAACACGGCGATGTCCGCTTTGTTTTTCTCCCTTTCCGCTAAAAATTTCTGAAAAGCAGCCGCATCTTCGTGCGCAAACAGCGTATAAAACCTGTCATTTCTGCCCAGCGCCGCCAGCTTGTCAACATCGGCGCCGTCCGCCGCCCGTTCCAGCACGCCGGCAGCCGCCCCGGACATAACCCGTTTCCATACCTCTGCGTTTTCTGCCGCAGCCATCGCCGCCGCCGGAAACTTCTCCAGCATCAGGGCAACGTTTTCCGCCGTTCTTTCCTGCCGGTAAATGCGCGTCGCCGCTTTCAGCTGATACAGCGCCTGCAGCATCTCCGGATAACTCTGCAATTTCCACTCGGTCATCGTTTCTGCCTTTCTTCAAGTTTTGCTTTCCCCGGCCGCCGTTTCCGCCACCCGCGCGCCTCATTGCGCCAGACCGCCTCCGGCTCGTTTCACCCCCGGCTCCCGCAGTCAGCACAGCTCACCGTGCCAAATCGCTGCCGGCTCGTCTCAGCCGCCGTCTGCCCTGTTGGCAGCCGCAAAACATCGTATAAAAACAGTATAACGCAAAAAAAAGCCGCTGTAAACCGAAAAAAAGCGCTTGCATTAGACAAAATTTTGTGCTATTATTAACAGCGAAACAATAAAACTATGTAAATTATGGAAAAAATAAATCTGCCGGCACCGAAAATCGAATTTTCGCTCGGCTTTTTCGCCCGCTTAATCTGGGCAGACACGTCCATGCTGCACTTTGCCGTTTTAATCCGCCATTTTAACGAAGACGGCATTGACGGAAAGGTACAGCATCCCGCAATCAGCATCACCGGGCTTGACAAATATGCGTTTGACCTCGTCGAAGCCCGTTTTGTCAGGTTGGCGCCGGACGTGGAACTCGTTCCCGCTCAGGCAGATGTGCAAAAAAAATGGATTGACTTCCATCACGCACAGTCTCCCCTGCCTTTGGAATACAAAATGGCTGATTTCCTGCGCACTTACAAATGCCGGGTTTTCAATCAGGAATTGCTCTGAAAAAAGCAGCCCTGCCGCCGTACGCCGGCAGCGATTGCAGCATCTGCCCCTTGCCGCCTTTGGCCGCACGGGGCTTTTTTATTGCCTCACACAACCCGCCCCGCCTCACTTTCGCTCCGGTTTCATCATCATTGCCCGGGGATTTCATCCACACCGCCCCGCTACGCATTTTCCTCTCCGCTCACCCGATTCCGCATATCGCCGCCGCCAATTTCACCCCGTCGGCTGCTGCGCTCGTAATTCCGCCTGCATATCCCGCGCCTTCTCCTGCCGGATACACGCCGTGGATGTTGCTCATATAATCCGCCCCGCGTACAATCCTGACCGGCGACGACGACCGGCTCTCCACCGCCGTCAGCACAGCATCGTCCGCGGCAAACCCGCGCAGTTTTCTGCCCATACGCCGGATGCCTTCCTGCAAAGCCTTATAAAGCGGCGCGTCAAACAGCTCCCGGAAATCGGCCGGCATTACGCCCGGTTTATACGACGGTTTCACCACACCGAGGCGCAGCGTCCCTCTTCCCGCCAGAAAATCCCCGACTTTCTGCACCGGCGCAAAATAGGTGCCGCCCCCAAGCGCAAACGCCTTTTTCTCCAGCTTTTCCTGAAATTCAATTCCTGCCAGCGGATGCACCGAGCCGAAATCTCTCTCGTCCACGTTGACCAGCACCGCCGCGTTGGCATTTTCCTTATCGCGCGCAAACTCGCTCATGCCGTTGGTAACCACGTGCCCCTCAAGGCTGGTTGCCGCCACCACCGTCCCGCCCGGACACATGCAGAACGTATAAACCGACCTTCCGCCGTCCAGATGTTCTGCCAGTTTGTAATCCGCCGCCCCGAGATACCTCGAGCAACAGTATTTCTTTCCGTACTGTGCCAAATTGACGTCCGCTTGTTTATGCTCTATGCGCACCCCTACTGCAAACGGCTTCTGTGTCATCTCAAGCCCGCGCCCGTACAGCATGCGGAACGTATCACGCGCCGAATGCCCGACCGCCAGGATCAGCGTATCCGCCGGAAGCTCATAGCGCGTCCCGTCCGCCCGTTCAACCACCGCCGCGCGCAAAACGCCGCCCGCACCGATGGCGTCGCCCGTCGCGCCCTCATTAACTGCGCCGCACGTCGCACCGTCACTTCCGTCGCCCTCTGCCCCGGCGCCGTTCCTGTTTTCCACGCCGCGAGTACCGTTCTCATTGCCTGCGCCGTCCCCGGCACCGTCATAGTCAATCCGCAAATCCGCCAGTTTTTCCCCGAACCGGTATTCGCCGCCGAGGCTCTCCACCTTATGCCGGATATTCTCCACCATCAGCGCCAGATTGTCGGTACCGATATGCGGCTTGGCAAGATAAAGAATTTCTCCCGGAGCTCCGGCTTTGACAAATTCCTCCAAAACCTTGGCGGTATATTTGTCCTTCTTGATGCCGGTCATCAGTTTGCCGTCGGAAAACGTGCCGGCACCGCCCTCGCCGAACTGCACGTTCGTTTCCGGCGCCAGTTCGCCCGTTGCCCAAAACTTTTGCACCGCTTTCTGCCGCTCGCGCACCGCCGCCCCGCGCTCCAGCACAATCGGCCGCAGCCCTGCTTCCGCCAGACACAGCGCCGCCATCATTCCCGCCGGCCCCGAACCGGCCACCACCGGCCGTAAACCGTCCCCCGCCGCACGGATACCCGTGCCGCCCGGAAGTTTCATGCCGCCCGGAAGTTTCATGCCGGCCGTAAGGTTCATACCGGCCGCGCCGCCGCTCCGGCACACTGCCGTAAAATCAAGCCTTTCTTCCGGTGCCAGCTCCAGCAGGTCGCCGCCTGTTTCCAGCGCGCCGTCATACTCAAACTCCGCCGCATACACCCAGAACAGATTGTCCTTGCGCCGCGCGTCCAGCGATTTTTTCGCTACCCGGAAATTCCGCAATGCCGAACTCCCTGCCCGCTGCACAGTCTGTGCCCAAACTTCCTCCGCTCCGGCCTCTAACGGCAGCTTGATGTTGTTCAGACGATAACGCGTCATTTCCGCACCTCTTCTTTCGTAAAATTCACCTGAACCGTACCATACGCTCCCGCGCCGGATTTTACAACAAAAAAATGACGGCACCGACCGCACCCGCCACCCGCACCCGCCACCCGCGTCCGCTATCGCCGCCATCTTCCGTCCCGTCATCACCAGCAGAAACACCCGCCATCTTCCGCCTCATTGCCCGGAACCGCCGCCATTGCCCGTCCCGCTGCCGTCTTTGCGCACCCAAAGCATTGCCTCGCTGCCGGCTTCCACCAAATCATAATGTTTTTTAATATAATCCATATCTTCGTTCCAACAGCTGTAGTTCAGGCGGATAAAATCATTCCGTCCCGCAACGTTTCCCCGCCCCAGCATAGCGGCGCGCAGATTGCGTTCTTTCAGCCATTTCGTCTGCGACATCGCGATTACATCAAGCGGGCTGTCTTCCCCCAGCAGCAAAATCTTCGGCTTAAGGCGTTTTATCGCCGTATTGTAGTCAAACTTCCCATATCCCCAGTACGCGGCAATCTTAACAGTATTATGGAAGCCAAACCAAAAATAATCCGCGTCTGGATTATACAGATTGGCGGCATATGCGTTCACGCCGTTCAAAAGCGCTTCGTCCGGCGCCGTATGCCGTATCACATATTCCGCCAGCGCCATATGCTTTTTAAAGGCGGATGCTTTTTTTCCCGCCGGAACCAATGTCCACAAAGAAACGGCAAATCCAGCCGCCGCTGCCGCAATCGCCGCTTTTTTCAACCGCCCGGAAAGCCTTTCCGCCGCCATCAGGCGCATCGCCGCCCGGCCGACATACGGCGCCGCCAGCAAAAAATAAGGGACATAGTATCGTGGATGCGGAGCAAAAACAAACAGAATACCGGCACATCCGGCCAGCAACAGCAGCCACGCCGTTTCCTTTTCCCCGCACCGGCCAAAGCGGATAACCGCCGCAGCCGTTCCGGCAGCACATAGTTTCAATGCCGTCCCGACCCCGGAAGTATAGCTGCCATAATACGCCGCAACCTGCCGGTTAAATAAAAAGTTATAGTCAAACCATTGCTTCAGGGCACCCTCATGCCAAAAATATGCCGCCGCAGCCGCCAATACCGCCAAAGCCGCCGCCGATGCCGCCGCACAGTCTGCAAAACGCACCCTCCCCCGCAGCAGCAGCCACAGATTCGCCGCGGCAAATCCGGCTCCGGGAAACACGGCTTTCTGCAAAAACAAAAATGCCGCCGTCCACCACAAATAAGACAAAACCAAATCCCGCCGCCGCTGCCCGTCGAGATAGGCAAAAAAACGCTCCGTCCCTGCCAGCATGCCCCAAAGCATAAAAATGTCCGGGCACAGGTTCTGTACGTCCTTCCACAACGGCGACAGCGCCAACAGAAACAGCAGCGCCCATTGCGCCGTCATCCGTTTCGCTGCCGCATCAGCCTCCAGCCCGACATCTGCCGCATCCCCCCGGCACCCGGAAAATCCCGCATCTGCAACCACCCGCGGCCCGCTCTCGTCGCCAGCCGAACCCGCAGCCCGGCCGCCAAACCCCGCACAAACCAACGCATATAATTTATACAGCACCGCGCCCCAGCCTAAAATCGCAGCAACCCGCGCCGCATAAACTATCGCCGTATCGCGGTAAAAAAGCTGCGTTACCGGTGCAAACAAATACCATAACAGCGGATTGTGATGTTGAAAAAAATCGCGGTACGGCACTTTTCCTATGCTGACCAGCCAGGAAGAATGGATATGCTCTGCCGTATCCATAAAAAATCCGGCGCCTCGGCAGACCCGCCAGACGGCCACGACTGCAAACAACACCATTGCCGCATAAAAAATGGTGTTGAGCAGGCGCATTGCCTGACCTGTTTTCCGGTTCGCGATAAATGTCCCGCCCCGGTTTGCCGTAAGTTTCCTGTTCCGGTTCGCGATAAATGTCCCAATCCGGTTTGCCGCAAGTTTCCTGCCCCGGTTCGCGATAAATGTCCCAATCCGGTTTGCCGCAAGTTTCCTGCCCCGGTTCGCAATAAATGCCCCAATCCGGTTTGCCGCAAGTTTCCTGCCCCGGTTCGCGATAAATGCCCCGTCCCGGTTTGCCGTAACTGCCCTCGTCCGATGTCCCATAAATATCCTGCCTGCTGAAAAAAAACGTTCCTTTTTTTTCAGCACAAACGTGTGGATATTTATAACGTAAATATAGCCCCTTATATAAAACCAAAGTATAAGAAAAAAAAGGAACGTTTTAATTAAGCCGGAGCAGAATACGGCTTTCCGCGTGCCGCAATCCGTCAGCGGGTTTTATTTGCGGCCTTTTTCTGCCGTGTCGTCCTCCTCGTCATCGTCGCCGTCTTCCGTAAACAGGCGGATAATCCCTCTTTTGTACATCCACAGGTTGATAACGCCGAGAATAATGCTGATTGACCCGAAAACGTAAAGGATGTAGTACCAGTTCAGCTCACCCACGCGCATCAGCGTTTCCCCCGCATACGACTTGATGAAAAAAATGGCGACGCAGGTAATCGCAAACGCCAGAATATACGCCACCGTCCAAATCCGCTTCTGCACCTGCTTGGAAAGGATAAACGCCGTCAGAAGGTAGATAAACGCCAACGCGATAAACAAATAGGTTTCCATTATTTTTCTCCCGGTTAAAACTTTGACGTCCACCGCAGATATAAGCCTCGCCCGCCGCCATTTAAACCCCACCCGCTCTCTTCTGCCCCCAGAGCATAAAAAATGCGCCGCGCTTTCTTCAAACGTAACGCATCTCGTCATTAACCGACAATTTTTAACTTAAGCCTTGTAATCCAGATTCCAGTCCGCATATCTTGCCGGGTCGTCGCCCCAGTTTTCGCGCACTTTGACAAACAAAAACAAATGGATGCGGTCTTCCAGCAGCTCTTCCAGCTCCCGCCGCGCCGCCTGGCCGATTTTTTTAATCATCGTCCCGCCGCGTCCGAGCACAATCTGTTTCTGGCTGTCGCGCTCAACATAAATCGTCATCTCCGCCCGCACCGAATTGTCCGCGCGGCGCTCCCACAGTTCCGGCTCCACCGTCAGCGCATACGGCACTTCCTGCCTGAGATACAAAAACAGCTTTTCGCGCACAATCTCCGCCGCCAGCAGTTTAAGCGGCAAATCAGACATCTGTTCTTCAGGATAATACCACGGGCTCTCCGGCAGATGCGCCGCCAGATAGTCGTAAAAATCGTCTACGCCTTTACCGTTGAGCGCCGATACCATAAACGTTTCCGCAAAAGCATAAGCGTCGTTCAGCGCCGCACACAACTGCAACAGCGTTTCGCCGCTGACCAAATCGACCTTGTTTAAAACCAGAACCGCCGGAATTTTGTTTTCCTTAAGCTTGGCGATAATTGCCCGCGTTTCATCGTCAAAACCGCGCTTGGCGTCCACCACCAGCGCCGTTATGTCCGCATCGCCGACGCCGCCCCATGCCGAAGCGACCATTGCCCGGTCAAGCCGCCGCTTGGGCTTGAAAATCCCCGGCGTGTCCAGAAAGATAATCTGCGTATTGCCCCAAATCCCGATGCCCTTGACCGTTGTACGCGTTGTCTGCGCTTTCGGCGACACGATGCTGACTTTGGAACCGACAAAATTGTTGGTCAGCGTAGACTTGCCCGCATTCGGCGCCCCCAGCAGCGCCACAAACCCGCACCGGCTGGGTTCGCCGCCGGCTGTTCCATTCCGGCCGCCCGCACCGTACGCCTTATCGCCCGTGGTTTCCGCCTCTGTCTCCGCCTCGGCTGCCTCTTCATCCGTAACCGCCGCCGCAATCGTCCCGTTTTCGGCCGTCTTCGGCTTCTCTTCTTCCGCCATCGCCTTGTTACGCATTGTCTTCTACTCCCAACGCCGTCAGCAGCGCCTGCGCCGCATTCTGTTCCGCGGTCTTGACGTTCCGCCCGCGCCCTTCGGCCGTCTTGCCCTGCCCGGCATCAACCTGCACCCGGAATTCCGGTTCATGCTCGCTGCCGGTCTTTTTCAGCATTTTATACCTCGGCTGCTCCAGCCCCAGATGATAAACCGCCTCCTGCAACCGCGTCTTAAAGTCCTTGTGCGGCCGCGACTTGCGGTCGATAAACGGCGTCCAGCAGCGCCGAACGAAAGCCTGTGCTGCCGTAATGTCGCCGCTGTCCAGATAAACCGCCGCAATCAGCGCCTCGCCGATATCGCACAACACGTTTTCGCTGGAAGCAACGCTCATATCCCGCGCAATGATGTATTTGTCCGCGCCAAGACCTCGCACAATCTCCGCCACCGTTTCCTTGCACACCAGACAAACAAACCTCTGCGACAGGCTGCCCTCAGGCTCATTGGCAAACGCGCGGCACAGCATATCCGCCACCGTAACGCCCAAAATCCGGTCGCCCAGAAATTCCAGCCGCTCGTAATTTTTATGGATGTCAGGCGTAAAGCTCGAATGCGTCAGCGCCTGCTGCAACAATTTCGGCGTCTTAAAGGTATAACCGATTTTTTCTTCCAATTCCTGCATATTCTTTTCTTCTTCTGTTTATAAATAAATTAAACCGTTAGCGCCAAAATAAGCCCTAATCGCCGCAAATGCAAGCGTTTTTTTGCCCGCCTCCGGACGCGCTCCGCCTGGCTCTCCCGCCCCGCGCCCTACCTCATGCTTTGCCGCCTCGCACTGCCCGCCGCCCCTGTCCATCTTTCTGCCATTCATACGCAAAAAAAGCGCCCCCCCCCGAAGGAGAACGCTCTTTTACCAACACATTAAAGCTTTTGAAACTCAAAAATTCGTCTTTCCTTTTAGCCTAAAAGCAATGCCAAACATATCCGTTCAAATTCGTTGAATTCCGATTCGTTAAAAGCTTTCGCCTGCTTTATAGTTTTCGCCAAAGCGAAATTTCCAGCCATATCATCTGTCGCATTGTCGGCATCCTTTGCCTCCTTCCTGACCGGCTCTTCTGTTTCCAGCACCATCTGGTTGACGACAAATTTCTTCTTCACGACCAAAGTGAACGGAAATTTGTTTTCCGGAGAAACCGGCGTTGTCCCGCACGTTCCGTCTGCATAAACATACAGCGGATAGCCGAGCTTGTCGCCGACTTCGCACAAATGTGCGAGAACATCGTCTTCCGCACCGGCCGTTCCGGTCAAAAACTCGGAATTCAACGCCCGTACCGGAAATTTCTTTTTCACGAACATCGCCGCATTCAGCTTTCCCCCCGCAGAAACGATGCTCTTGCCGCAGGTTCCGTCAGGGTAAACATAAAAAGGCCAGCCAAGTTTCGCGCCATAAGCGTTGACTTGTTCCAAAATAGTATTCTTTTCCATAAATGATAAGATTTAAAAAACAATAATAGATTAATTGCCAAAACGCTAGCACGCGCGATTATTTTTGTCAACTATATTTTTATCTTACCGCCGCTCCCCGCCTCTCCGCCGCACCCCAACTTGCCATCCCGTCTTTTGTCCAAAAATGGCTTGCATTCCCGCTGGAAACGTGGTACAATATAAGCGTGAATATATAAATTATGTTTAATTAAATTTTTTTATCATTATGGAAAAACTTTTTTCTTATTTAGAGAAAGTAACCGGAGTAAACAACCTGGAAAACCGCTCTTGGCAGGACGTCGTTGACAATGTCATTCTGCCTATGATGGCTTATCCGGCAAACCAGCGCAACCGCATCGGTAATGCTTTTATGAAGTTTATGGCGGAATTCACTCAAGACGTCTGTCGTAAGGACGAACACCTCGGCAACATTATGTTGGAAATCGCCATGCAGCGCATTTCTGACGGCGCCGTGCTTCATCCTGACGACCCGACGCCCACCTTTGAGGCTCTGCCCCAAGCTTACCGCACATACGGTTCGCAAAACGGATACCTGGGCGGCGAACCCGGGCTGATGGGCAAAGAATGCGAAGACTTCATCGTCAATGCTCTGCCTGTCTGCCTTGAACACGCCAAAACCCGCAGCCATGCTCTGGCAATCGCTTTCGGCCTGGTACATTACCTGAACGAAGATGGCGAAGAACAGGAAGGCTATATGCTGGGTACCGTGACCTACGCTCCGAACGGCAAACTGCTTTACACCCTTGCCAAGCAATGGGCAGAAAAGTATGCCGACGAGGAAACCATTTTCCGCCACTACGCTCAGCCGAACCAATGGCGCAAACACATCGCCTGGTTTGCCGAGCAGGAAAAAGCGGAAAAACTGGATTGGGAAAACTTTTTTGCCGCAACCAAAGCCGCCGGAGAAGGAAACTTCTTCAAACGCTGGCAAAACAAATTGCGTATACAAAAAGAAATTAGAGCCTGTGCATTAAATCTAAGATGATGCACAAACTCTCCCCCTCAAAAAAACAGTGCCTTCCGGGCACTGTTTTTTTATATGCTTCATACGGACAGACCGCACCACTCGGATAGGCCGCACCGCTCGGATATGCCCCTCGGTTCCGGGCTTCCTACTTTATCGTGTTAAACAGCCGCCCCCAGCGAATAGCAGCAATCCAGCTTATCGGATTATACCAGACCACGCTGTCGTCATGCGAATAAAATAAAAACCGCGCTTTGCCCTCAATATTCTCAAACGGCACAAACCCGACATCCTTGCGCGAATCATTGGAGTTGTCGCGATTGTCCCCCATCATGAAGTAATGTCGTTCCGGCACCTTAAACTCAATCGTATCGTCCACGCTCTTGTCGTCGGAAAGCTCTAGTATCCGGTGCTTTTTGCCATTCGGCAGCGTCTCGGTATACTCGGTATACGTCGTCGGAATGACCGTATATTCGTCAATCGTATATTTGCCGACCTCTTCGCGCTCAACCATCTTGCCGTTGATAAAAAGGCGCCCGCCTTTCATCTGTACCGTATCCCCCGGCAGCCCTATAACCCGCTTGATAAAATCGGTCTTGTTGTCGCCCGGATATTTGAATACCACCACATCGCCGCGTTCCGGCAAATCTTCCCACACCCGTCCCTCAAACGCGGGGCGGCTGAAAGGAAAAGAATGGCGCGAATAGCCGTAAGTATATTTGGAAACAAACAAAAAATCGCCGATTTCCAGCGTCGGATACATTGACCCCGACGGGATTTTAAACGGCTCAAACAAAAAAGTGCGGATAAGCCCGGCGATGACAATCGCATAAATAACCGTCTTAAAGGTTTCCCCCAGCGATTCGTCCTTGTTTTTCTCTTCAATATTTTCCATAATCATCTCTAAACTCTTAACAATCCCGTAAAACTTAAGCGCTAAATTTAATAATTGCAAGCAAAATTTCCACCTTACCCGCTGTGAAATTTATGCTCTCCAGCTGCCGCCCTCCGAAGCCCGCCACGCGCCGGAATTCTCCCTACGCTGCATGCTGTAGCTCCCTCGCTGCCGCCCGCCGAAGCCCGCTGCACCCCGGAATTTTCTCCCCGGCATCCTCATCACCCGTCCGGCAGAAAGCATATCGCCGCAAAAAAGCCCCCGTTGCCGGAGGCTCTTTAATCAGACGCAACATCGAAACAGCTTCGCATTTTGATGTCCGCCCTTGAAATTTTCGCCCAAACGCACCGTCCTGAAACAGCTTTGCGGCTGCACTGCGCTAAAACAGTTTCGCGCCCTCGCCGTCCTCGCGGACATACTCGGCATAATGCTTTTCCAGACGGTTCTTGTAGTTCGTCCCCTGGCGCAGGTTGCGCGAATGGTAATGCATGGCGGTCTTGGTCCAGTCTTGCTTGTTGCGCTTATAGAGCTGACGCAAAAACTGTGCGCTGTAAGCCGCGTTCTTTTCCGGCTCAAACGCCTCGTCCAAACTGCTGAATGCCTTTCCGTGATATTTCAAATTAACCTGCATGCAGCCGACGTCAATGTTTCTGATGCCGCGGTCTTGCAACGCCTGCACGGCGGCAACCGCCTCTGCTTTGGTTTTGTAATAACGCCCTTTGCCGTTGGCATGTACCGTCCACGGCCATGCAACGCGACGCCCGGCTTTGGCGTTCCAGCGCCCGCTCTCAACCGACGCTATGGTCTGCAAAAGGTTTGGTTTGATGTTGTATTCTTTTTCGGCCTTGTCTGCGGCAATCTCGCACAATTCATAAACTTCGGGTTCCGCAGCTGCCGCCTCGGCGGCTTCTTGTTCTTCTGTCAAATTAAGGCTTGAAATGCTGTATGCTTCATAAGCTCTGGTAGGTGTGGTAATGAAACTGATCAAAACCAACAGGAATAAGATGCTTTTTAGCACGATGTTATTATCCTGAATACCGCTCTAAGGCAAAGGGCGTCCCTGTCTTTAAACTTTCGGCCCGGTCAGTTCCCGAAGGAAAAGTCCTTAAACGCGGGTAAATTAACAAAACGCCGGAAAAAAATAATCATTCACCGGCAAAATACAAGGAGCATCTATACCATATATTTTTTAAAAATCCAGCAAAAAATTCGCAAGGTTCGTGACAACCTTGCTCAAATCATAGCTAACCCGCTGAAAGTCGCTGTTTTTTTCCAACGTATTTTCATCTGCATAAATCACCCGGTTGATTTCAAGTTGCAGGGTATGCGCCTGCTTGCGCGGCTCGCAGTAGTTAAAAGTGATATAAGCCCCGGAATACGGGCGGTTTTTGGCAACGTAATACTCGCGTTTTGCCAGTTCGTTTTCCACAAAAAAGCTTATTTTGTTCGGGCAGCTCTGTTCAAACAGGTTGCCGAGGCAGTAGTCGATGCGCGGGCTTTCCGAAATGATGGAACAGATTTTGGACGGCATCGAATGGCAGTCCAGCACCAGACAGAAACCGAACTTGTCAATCGTGCGCGCAATCAGCTCCTTCAGCCGCCCGTGATAAACGTCATATACGTTTTTAATCCGCTCTTCGGCTTCCTTGTACGAGATTCGCCCCGCATATATCGGCCGGCTGTCTGCCGTAACCTTATGGATAATCCCCAGCCCGTAACGCGAACGCTGCTGGTTGAGGCCGATATCCTCGCGCGGATAGTCGAAAAACATATTCGGATCCAGTTCCACCTTGGCACGGTTCACGTCAATAAAGCTGCGGCTGACGTTAAGCTTAATCGCGGCGATTCCCCCGTCGCGTATTGCCGGCTCCAGAAGGTCGTAAACCAGAATGTCCTCGTTTTTGCGCAGCGTCATCACGTCATGCCTGACCGCGCGCAGAAATTCCTCCGGAAAAACGGTGCCGCAATGCGGAATGGACAGGATAAGCGGATACTTCAACTCGTCCGTGTTAAATTCGTCCATCACCTTTAATTTGTTGTAATCGACCCGGAAATCTATGTTTTCGCTCATTTTTCTCTTTATTGTCTTAATATTTCAACCGATTTATGCTAGAGTTATACACACTAAAAGTTAACTTTTCAATAATTTTAAAAAAAATCGCAAAAAACGCTTGCAATCTAAAATTTCTATGTTAAAAAGCTTTTTGTTTTGATAAACTTCTACAGGTTCGGACCGTTAGTTTAAAAGTAGAACGCATCCTTGACATGGATGTAGCAGAGGAGCGTTACCTCTACGGTCCACCACCTACTCCTTTTTCCCCACATAATCGCCATAAAGTTATCTTTTTCTGTACAGCTATAACGCTGCGTTTACCCGCTTTTCATATATCACAACACAATGTTATCGCTTTTCCTGTATAACAGCAACGCTGCGTTTACCCGCTTCCCATATATCACAACGCAATGTTATCGCTTTTCCTGTATAACAGCAACACAATGTTTATCCTGATTTCCCAGGTAACGTCTTGCCGACATTGCGGTATTTTTTGCTTAATGTCCGCCGCGCGCGATATAGTCGGCCACCTCTTTGGCCGCCCGCCCCGCATCATTAAAATCGACCTTGACGCCATTCCATTCGCAGACGCCGCCGCCGATGTCGTATTTGCAATACGGCGTTATGAAATAACGCCCGTAAACGCTTGAATCGTCAATATGAAACCGGATGTCTTCCGCCGCGCAGTATTCGGCCTTGGCCTTGTTCCACAGCGTTGTGTCAACCTTAAAGCTCCCGTCGGAAAAAAGCTCCGCTTTGCCTTGTTGCTCATAAAAGTCCAAAATAGCCCACACCGTATCATATTCAATCCGGTTTTCGTCAAGATATTTGACCACGTCTTTCTTCGGCCCGCCGCTGATAACGTAAACCTTAACGCCCCGCTTGCGGATTTCATGACAGAACTCGGCAAAAAGCCCCGGCGCCGCCGAAATCACCCCGTGAAAGTCAATTCCTATTTTGCCAGTCATTGTTTATATCCTCCTCGTTATCCCTTTAAACGGCACCCGTCCCCGCGATATAGCGCACCCCTCGTTGCCCGTGGCATTTTCACCCCTGTGGCGCCGCCCTCCTTCCGTGGCGTTTTCACCTCGTGGCAAGGCTATTGCCGCCTGTTGCGTTTTCCCCGTGCCGCCGCTCTCTTTCCGTACCGCCCCTCGTTGCCCGCGGCGCTGCCGCCCGTCAGTCTCCCGACGAAAACAGCTCCTTGAGCGAATTCGGTGCCAGCGTCGACAGCGGATTAATCGAAACCTTCGGCTGCGCCATACTGCCCGACACGCTGTAATTCGTCGCAAATACCGTACCGTCGCGTCCGGCCAAAACCTTGCCGACCAGCGGAATGTTGCCGATAAACGTATTCAGCCCGTATGCCGGAATAACCATACCTTTCGCTTCAATGTCCTCGTCCACGAGGTTATAGCGTCCGCTCATCGTTACCCCCAAAACCGAACCGAACATTCTGGCATCCGTCGTTTCCAGATTCTTGGTTGAAAACGTATAGGTAAACGGCGCATTCAGGTGCGTAAACGTCAGCCCCTCGCCGGTCAGCATATCCACGATTCCCGTCAGCGATGCCACGCTCAGAATCTTGGCAAACACTGGCGTGTTGACCAATGCAAAATCGCGCATCCGCGCATGCCCTCTGAAATTTCTGTATTTGTCGCGCCGCGCCTCAATGCGCAGATTTCCGCCTTTCATGTTTTCATACAAACGCAGCACCTTGAGCGTGCTTCCTGCATTGTTGGAGTCGACGGTCAGCATATATTCGTCGCCGCGCGGCTCAAAATCGAGCTTCATCTTGACGTCGCGGCTCGCCCCGTAGTTGCCGACCAGATTCATGCGGTGCAGCCCGATGCCGTGGCGCAGTTCCGCCTTGCCCGCAAAATTGGTTACCGGCACCTTGTCGTTGGTCCAAAGCTTGTTTACGCCGATGACGATATCGGTATCCATAATGTCCGCCAGCGGATCTTTCAGGCTTTTTTTCTTCTGCTTTTTCTCCGCCGCGCTGTCTTTCTTTTTCTTGTCAAAAAAGTCCGTCAGGTCGTATGAGTCGCCCGATACCGTAACCTTCAGCGCCAGTTTCGGCTTGTAGTTGAAATCGACCCGCGCCTTGGCAAAAGCTTTGGGCGCCTTAATCTGGGTAACGTCAATCGTTTTCAGCCGTCCCTCGCTGTCCGCCGCCATCTTGCCCGTAGCCGAAAACAGTGCCTTAATCAGCTGAAAATGCGTTACTTCCTGCAACTTGCCGTCCTTAATCAGCATCGTCGCCTTGGCGCGGCACGGGAATCCCTTTTCTTTGGCAAAGCCCAGAAACGCATAGTCAATCGCCGTATCTTTCAGCGACCCGTCCACCGCCAGCTCAATCCGGCCGTCATTCAAAAACGTAAGCACTGCCTTGACGTCCGAACTGCCGGTAAAATACGGTGCCGCCAGAATCTCGCTCTCAATGCCGAGCGTTTTCAATACCTGGTCGTTAATCCGTACATCGGCGGTAATGCGGCTCTTGTGGCTCTTTTCGTGAAAATTCTCCTTGAGCGCCAGCTTAAGCGGCACACCCTGATATTTCGCCACGCCCTCAAGGTCAAACCCTTTTTCCGTCACAACCAAATGCAGCTCGTCTGCAACAAACGTCTTGCCGTCCTCCAGTCCCAGATATTCCACCTGTTTCAGGTTGCCGTTAACTTCCACTTTGATTTCTTCCGGCTTCAGGTTGGTTTTCAGCTCAAAGTCAAGTTTCAGATCAATGTCGACGTCGCCTGCCACCAGCTCCGGATTAACGCCCATTTCTTTGGTAAAGCCGAGCGGCTCGTGGTCAATCAGCTTCAGCGCGTCGGTAATCGTCGAATTTCCGGTCAAATCTATTTTGATAAAGTTGTCATACTTGTCCAAATCATACAGCAGCACGCTGCCCCCGGTCAAAATCACCCCGTCGGAAACGCCCTTGTCCACCTTGATGTCAATTTTGTCCTGTTCAAACAACGCGGTTCCGTACACGTTGCGGATAACCGGCATCCCTTCCAGATAGTGCAGGTTCGCGTCCGCAAACTCCGCTTTGCCCGCAAGCTTCAGCAGCCCGAAATGCGCCGCTTTTTTATCCCAGCCGAAGTCGAACGAAAAGTCGCCGTTGGCAATGCTCCCGCCGTACAGGCTTTCCTTGCACCACGCCCACGCTTTTTCGCCGAGGTAGCGCGGCCAAAGGAGCGACAGTTCGTCCATCTCAAACGCCCCGACTTTCGCCCGGAAATTGACTTTGAAATTCTCCAGGTTCCCTTTGAAGAAATAATCCTTGAACCCTGACGCCGACAAACTCAGCTCCGCCTTCTTGCCGTCAAAGTCAAACGCCGCGTTTTCGATTTTGACCTTGTCCAGTCCGCCGTGCAGCTGCCCTTCCAGATTAAAAGACGATACGTCATAGTCAAAGTCTTCGCTGTCGCCGAAGCCGATTTTGCCGCGTCCGCCTTCAATCGCAAAGCTGACGTCTTTGATATAGTCGCCGGGGTTGTCGGCAAAATGCCTTTTGTCTTTCAGGACTTTCCCGAAGTCTATCAGCGCCGAAAGCCGGCCGTTGACCGGAATGTCCACCATGCGGATATCGCCTTTTTCCGGCATCAGGATATCGTACAAATCCGTAATCACCAAATCGGAGAAATTGAGCGTATAGCGCACTTCGTCGTTCAGCAGCCGGTATTTCAGTGTCATATCAAGCGCCGACGTGCGGTTTTCAAACCTGACCGCGCTGTCCGCCCGGATAATGATATCGGCAATGCCGCGCTCAAACGTAAAGTCCATGTCCGTAAACGTAAACTGCTGCCCCGTTTCCGCTTCCGTCATATCCAGCGTCGCATCGGTAACGCTGATATTGTTGATAAAACTTTCCAGATACAGCCGCTCCGGAGAATTGAACCGCTCCATAAAATCTTCAAACTGGGTAAAGTAGAATTCCAGCTTCTTGAGGGTGCGCGCCGCCCGCCGCCGCTCGCGCCGTTCCTGCAGCGCCTCGGGCGACAGCGGTTTCCCGTCCCGGCCGGTTCTTATTCTGCCTCCCGCCTTTCCGCCCGCGCCTCCGATTTTCTTTCCCCCCTTTTTTTCGCCGGTATCAGCCGCCAGCGCTTTTCCGCCGCGCATTACCGCTTTCCCTCCGCGCATTACCGCTTTTCCGCCCGCTCCCGCTTCGCCGGCTCCGGCCGCACCGTTCTCGTCCGCTCCTGCCGTATCCGCGTTTACCGCATCTGTTTCGTCTTCGCCGCCTTTCAGCCCGTACGAAGCCGTAATCTGCACCCGCGGCCGCTCAATCGTGATTGAACTCGGCGCCAGCATCCCTTTCAGCAGCGCCCGCGCCGAAAACGACAGCGACAAACGCGGTGCCTCAACCAGATATTCGCCTTCCTTATCCTTAAACTGCACGTCTTTGGCGATAATCTTGACCGGCTGCACCGAATGAACCAGTTCCAGATTAACCGACCCCACGCTTAAATCATAATCGGCCGTTTCGTTCGTCAGCGCCTGAATGATATACGGCCGCAGAAAATTCACTTTCACCGGCCCCTTGCCCAAATGCCACAACAAAACCAGCAGCGCAATAAGCGACAGCGCGCTGGCATAATCCCAAAACAGGGAGAAAAAACGCAATTTCCGGCTTTTGGTACTCAATCTTACTCCTTATTTTTTCCACGCACATCGGCAGCATGACGGCTCGCATACCGGCTCTGCCGAACCGCTGCATCTGCCGGCACTCCGGCCGTATAACAGCCCTTTCCCCGGCCGTGCCGCTGCACCGCTGCGCATACGCTTATATCTAACATGCCGTCGCCGCAATGTAAATATATTTTTGTTTAACCCACAAAAAAAGAGCTGTATAAAAAATACCGCCATCTTACTGTTTGTCCTTGTCCGCCGCCGAAGCCGCAAAACGATTGCCGGGTTAAAGCCCGACAGCGCTTCCGTCCGGTGCCTCTCTTCCGTCCAGCAGTACCGCTGCCTCTGCGCCCGCAACTTTTGTTCAGCCTGATGCCGTTTCTCCGTCCCCGTGCCTTTATCCGGCTTGCAGCTGTTATAATATCCCCCGCCGCCCGCAACTTTTGTTCAGCCTGATGCCGTTTCTCCGTCCCCGTGCCTTTATCCGGCTTGCAACCGCCGGAATACACCTATTATCCACAACCTTTTTTTTGGCTTGCCCGCCGCCCCGGCTTCTGTTATAATCTGACGGTAAAATATCGGAATCCGTCCATAAAAATATCGGAATTCCCCTCCTGAAAACCGGGAACGGCAGCAGACGCGGCCTGCGCTTTCCCTGTCCGGACGCCGCGATAATGACTACAGGAACTGCCATGAACGCTGATGATACCAGCCTCCCCGGAAACGAATGCCCGGATTCTGCCGCAAAACTGTCCCGCGAGTTCAACCGCTGCCTCGGCTGCCGTGCCAAACCGTGCGAAAAAGCCTGCCCGCTGGGCGTATCGCCGCACGATTTTATTGCCGCTGCCAAAACCGGAGATTTCGCCGCCGCAGCAGCAGCCATTGCTGCGCGCAACCCGCTGCCGCAGACCTGCGGCCTTGTCTGCCCCGACCGTTTCTGCCAAAAAGCCTGTATCCGCGGACGTATTGACACGCCGATAGAAATCCCCTGCCTGCAAGCCGCCGTTATGCAAAAAGGCGGACTGCCGGCGTTGGAATTGCTGCCGACAGCACATACTGCCGCCGGCGTTCCGTACAGAGCCGCCGTCATCGGCGGCGGCCCGGCCGGGCTTGGCGCCTTGTATGAATTTCTGCTGCGCGGCTGGCAAGTCGACCTCTATGAAAAGAGCGCGGTTCTGGGCGGCGCAGCCCGGTTAATCCCCGAACGCCGCCTTCCCCGTACGGTTCTGGAAACAGAAATTGCCCGCCTGGTTGAAAACCCGCGCGTTACCGTCCGCCTGAATACGGAAATAACGGACTTTTCCGCCCTGTCCGCCCGATATGACGCTGTCGTCGCGGCACTGGGAGAACCCTTGCCCCGCACATTGGGCATTAAAGGCGAAGAACTGTGCCTCCCTTATGCCGAATACCTCACCTCCCCTTCCCGCTATCTCTGCAACAAAGCTGCGGTTGTCGGCGGCGGGGAAGTTGCCCTTGATTGTGCCCTGACCCTCAAGGAACACGGCTGCGAAACGGTAGAAATGTTTGTGCGCCGCCGCCGGGAAGATATGCGGATAATGGCGCGCGACCACCTCGAACTGGAACAAAAAGGCGTCATCGTCCGCGCCCTGACTTCCGTCGCCGCAATATGCCCCGTCGGAAACGCCTGCCGCCTGACTGCCGTCAGCAACCAAATCGACAGCCGGGGACGTGCGGTTGTCTGCAACGGCACCGAATGCACGCTGGAAGGCTACGACCGCGTCATTATGGCGCTGGGTTCGTTTTTCCCCGCCGACAAACTGCCGCCAAACACCACCGTCGCCGGCGATATGACCGGAAACTGCGGCACGGTCGTCCAGGCGCTGGCATCGGGACGCGCCGCCGCGGAAACGGCCGCCTTGTCTGCCATATCTGCAACGACAACCGCGTCCACACCCCAAAACGGCAACATTTCCGCATCTGTTTCCCCTGCCGCTTCAACAAAGGAGAAACAGCCATGAAAATCACTCTGGGCGTCATCGGCAAATGCAAAGCAGGCTCCCCGGAAGGAGAAATCATCGCCCGGTATGCCGAACGGATGAAGTGGACTTTAAACATCCGCGAAAAAGACAACGCCTCGCAACAGGACGAAGCACGTTTTCTCCAATTCTGCATAGCTCCCGGCGCCAAAGTCGTCGTCCTTGACGAACGCGGCAAAAACATATCCAGTCCGGAACTCGCCGGCATTGTTGAAAACTGGATGCTTTCCGGCTGCTCGGAAATATGCTTTTTGATAGGCGGCGCCGACGGGCACCTGGATTCCACGCGCCAAAAGGCCGATCTGCTTCTTTCGTTCGGCAGGCTGACACTCCCGCACATTTTGATGCGCGCCGTCCTCACCGAACAGATATACCGTATCGAAACCATCATCGGCGGACACCCGTACCATCGTGCCTGACCGTACGGCATAAGGGCTGCCCTCCCGCTTAACCGACAGCCTCTCATCGTGCCTGACCGTACGGCATAAGGGCTGCCCTCCCGCTTAACCGGCAGCCTCTTGCCATACCAAACCGGCCGGACAAACCGTTCCCCCGGTTCAGCATCTTCGCTTCTGTTCCCCGTTCAAATCTCGAAAAAGTCACAAAACAGTTGACTTTTATCTCTGCCCTGGCTAAATTTAGCGCAATTAAGTTAACCATATGTCTTATTATTCACCAATTTCTATCATTATGACACAAAAATTTAAGCATTGGTATCGGCTGAACCGTAAAGAAATAGCTCTGTCAGCCCTCACCGCCGTCTGTATTGTACTGTTCCTCGCAGCTTTCAGCCTATGGACAGGAAAAGCCCTGCGCATGATGTTGTTTATACCGCTGCTGTTTGCCGGAAAATTTTTTGCCGCTTGGAAAATCAACGCCCGCGTCAGAACCGGTTTTACGGGATACTTTTTTATCACCGACCTGACTTGCAGCCTTGCCGTTATCGCCGCAGCTGCAATATGTGCCGGCCAATACCGCGAACCGGAGCTGACCTGCATTGTCATCCTCCTCGGGATAATGTTTTACATACTGGAGATAACAAACTTGAATCCTTAGATGCTTTCTGCTCCGGAACCGGCGCGCCTGCTCTAATTTGTCCGATTGTAACAATTTGTCCTATTGTGATAATTTGCCGGCCGTTGCTGAACCATATTGCCCGCAAAAGTGCCGCTCATAACCGGAAAGCTCTGCCGTACACGGTTTAACACCCGGTTCTCACAGTTCTGATTATAAAAAAACAGCCGATTTTTCTCCGGCTGTTTTTTTATGGTCTGAACTCTATTCCCTGTCTTTGGCCGCTATATGCTCTTTCTTCCCGGCATCTCTAAGCCGGCAGCCCCTCGGAATTTCAACCCGGCGTTTCCCGGCCTTCCGTCGGCCGCCTGCCCGTTGCCGACACCTGTTTCCATCTCCCCGTCGGCCATCCGCACGCTGCCTTCGAAACACGCTCCCGTTTTCCGGCCTGCCTACTGCTCCTTGCCAGCACCGGCTTCCTTATCCGCAACCGCCGCTGCATTTCCTTTGGAAACCGCGCATTTTCCTTCCAGCACTGCGCCCGGTTCAATCGCAATCGTCTTATATACCGAGTCGCCGATAAACCGTGCCGTACCGGCGATAAACAGGTTTTCCACTGCCAGCGAGCCATTCAGTTCGCCGTAAAGTTCCAGACTTTTCGCCTGAATTTTTCCGGTAACCGCCCCGGTGCTGCCGATAACCAGTTCGCGGCAGGAAACATCGCCGTCCAGCCTTCCGTCAATATGGATAACGTCTCCGTCGGTAATATTGCCGACAATACGCGTTCCCGCGCTGATAATGCACGGCACGATATTCTTCTCGCCCCGCATCATCCTCGCCAGCTTCAAAAACAGCACGCGTCTGAATTTTCTCATTGTATCAGCCTCCCAGTCCAAATAAAATTACGCCCGGATGCAGCCCCGGACAAAGCCGCGCTTTGGCAATTCCACCTCCCGGCATCGTCATTTCGCCTTGATAAACGCCATCGGGTCCATGTGCACGCCGTCATACAAAACCTCATAGTGCAGGTGCGGCCCTGTCGACCTTCCGGTATTCCCGACTTCGCCGATGGCCTGCCCCATCGCGACTTCTTCCCCGCGCTGCACATAAATCTTGTTCATATGCCCGTATTTGGTTTTAAAACCGTTGCCATGGTCGATTTCCACCAGTTTGCCGTATCCCGTCGCATTCCCGGCGCGGGTTACTTTCCCGGCGGCCATCGTTTTAATTTTGTTGCCCTTGTTCGATGCCAGATCAACGCCTTTGTGCGCCGCGCTTTTGGCATTGAACGGATCGGAGCGTTTACCGAACGGCGAAGACAGCCAGTATGTCCACACCGGTTTCCCGACCGGAACATGTTTCATCGCCTCGCGGTAATAGGAACTGTCGTCAATCGCGGTAAACGTTTTTGTAACCTGCTGCATCAGCTCCTCGTTCTGCCCCAGAGCCGGATTGTCGGGAATATACACCCCGCCCTTGCTGTTTTTCTTGGAATTCGCCAGCGGGTTAAAGTATTTGCCGCGCTTTTTCAGCTCGCCGTTGACCGACGAAATCGTTGTCTTTATTTTGTCAATGTCCTTGTTGGAAATGCTCTCGACTTTTTTCAAAATGTCCATTTCAAACGCCTGCAGCGAACTGACCATTTCCTCCAGATGCGCAACTTTCTGCTCCAGCAGCTTTTTCTCTTCAATCGCTACGTCGCGGTGAATCAAAGCGTCTTTAAGCGCGCTTTTCTTGCTCAGGTCTTTTTCGTTAATCCAGTCTTCCTGCGCCGTAATCTGGCGGATTTTCTCTTCAATGACTTCCGCCCGCTTCAGATATTCGTCAACGTTTTCAGGCTTTTTTTCGGCACCCTTGCCAAAATCCTCCACCAATGCGGAAATATTTTTATGCACCGTAACAAAGTCGCTCATCAAATCGACATATGCGCTGCGCGTCTCGCCGAGTTTGCGCTCCTGGTAGGAAATAATCCGGTCGGAAACGCTGTACATCTGGTACGAATGCGCCATCCAGACGCCCAGCCCGACCAAAACGGCAAACACCGTCCACTGCAGGCGCGGCGAAATTTTAAACACCTTCATCCGCCCGTTGGAACGGATAATAAATTCCTTTTCGGAAAAGAAGGCTCTGCTTTCCGTCGGCTGGTAATTAAGCGGTTTCGGTCTCCTCGGTCGTCTCTTGTATCTCAATTGCAAAACCCGTTGCTGTTAATCCTCTCCCGGCAGGACGGACGGCACAAACGCCCGTATTTTTCCGGTATTCGGCGCTAGTTATAGCAATTATTTTTTTAAATGGCAATTTCTTTTTACTTCTTATCAATATCTTTATCTAAAATGACGTATTCACCGTCGCTCACCATATTCAAAACAATGCGCGCCCGTTCCTCCAGATAATCCAAATCGAGCGACCGCTCCGAAAGCATTGCGACCTTATGTTCCAAATCTTTTTTTATCGCCGCATAATGTTCGCGCTCCGCCTGAGCCGCCTCAACCTTCCCTTTCAGATAAAGGTACTTGAAAAAGCCCCGGTCGCCTTTGATGGCATTAATCGCAAAATAAAAAGAAAACACGCCCAAAACAATCATCAAACCGGATTTTTTTACTTTTTCCAAAATATCGTTCAACGTGTTCATTTACCTTTTACACCTCGCAATTTGCCTTATGTATTAAAGATATTAATGCCACAGGATGGTTAAAAAATCGTTAGAAAGCAAAATGAAAAGCGAAAATAAAACGTCCAGAGCAAAATCAGCCGTTCACGGGCGTTCACTCATTCAGCGCCCCGCTGACTTCAAACACGCGCATGCCGGCCCCTGCCGCAAAGCTTTTCGGCATCCGCCGCCGCACTGCATCGTTGACCGCCTCGGCCGTAACCGCCGCCACCTGCGCCTGCCGCGTTTTCAGAAAATCCGCGCCCAGCGCCTGCACCTGCATCTGTTCCAGCATGTCTGCAATATCCAACAGGCTCGCAAACCGCAGGTTAAACGACGACATCAGACTCTTTTTGGCCAGCTCGACTTCCTCATCGCCAACGCCGTCCCGGTAAAAAGCCCCATATTCCTCCGCCGTCAATGTCATAATCCGGGACGTATTCTCCGGCGTTGCCGAAAAATACACCTGCCACAAATCGCCGGCGTCGCTGTTGGAAAAATAGCTGTAAATTCCGTAAGTCAGCCCCTCTTTCTCACGCACTGCCCGGCTCAGGCGCGACGACAGTCCCGCCCCGCCGAAAATATGGTTGGCAACGTACAACGGATAAAAATCCTTATCCAGCCGCGCCACACCCGGCGCCAGCGCCAAAACAAAACTCTGCGCCGAAACGTCCGATTCACGCACCGCGGCTTCCTGCCGGAAATCCGGCGCAAACGCCGGCAGCGCCGTCCCCGCCGCCTTATCCGTCAGCCCGCCGAACGCCTGCGCCAGAAAGGCCTCGGCTTCCGCCTTGTCCATATCGCCGGAAATTCCTGCCGCCAGATTGTCTTTGCCCATAAAGGAACGCAGATACGCTCTGATGTCTTCGGCCGTAACCGCCGCCAGCGCCTTTTCGTCGGGAATATCCTCCCGCCCGTACGGATGGGAACCGTAAAATTCCGTCCTGACCAGTTCGCCGAGCTGCTGCTGCGGATTCTCCCGCCGCTGCTGCCGCAGCACGGCCAGCTGCCGCCGCGCCAGTTCGATGTCTTCCCGCTTCAAATGCGGCTCATACATCACCGCACGCAGAACTTCCAGCGCTTCCTTTTCAAACTGTTTGACAAAGCTGAGCGAAAACTCCAGCCGGTCAGCCGTCGCCGTAACGCTGAGCTTAATGCCTTTCTCTTTCATCAGCTCGCGCAGTTCACGGCGGTCAAACCGCCCCGCCCCGTCTGACAATACGCTTTCTGCCAGCAGCGCCGCCCCCGGTTTAGGCTCATAGGCGCGCCCGGCTTTTGCAAACCCGAACGATACCGCCGCCAGCGGCACGCTGTGCTCCTCCATCAGATACGCCCGCACCTTGCCGCCCAGCGCGCTGACTTCCTGCACTTCGCCTTTGAACGTCCGCCCGCCGAGTTTGGACTGTGCCAGAATTTTCTCCGCGTTCAGCGCCGGCTCGTTCCAATCCGTATAACCGGCCGTATAAACTGCCGCCCCGGCCGCCGCAATAATCATCAGCGCCCCGCCCAACGCCCCAAAGCGTTTCCAAGCCCCGCGCTGTCCGCCAAAACGCATTTTTGCCCAGCGCCGCATACAGAACTGTTCCCGTCCGGCACCAGTAGCCGCCTCTGCCGCCTCTGCCTCCTCAGCCGTCACAGTCTCACCTTTGACCGGCACATTTTCTCCCCCGGGCAGCACAGTTTCTCCCTTAACCTTCACAGCTTCACTCCCAAGCGGCACAGTTTCACCCTCAGCCGGCACATTTTCTCCCCCGGGCAGCATAAAAAAGCGTTCCTTCCCGCTGTCCTGTTTTCCGTTATGTTCCATTATCCTACAAGCTCCCTCTTTTGCCTGCGTTCTCCCTTTCTGCCGCCTCTGCATCAGCGCCCGAAAAACCAGTATCTTTGCCGGCGTTTTTCCCTTCCAGCCAGCCCGTCGCCCGCGCCCGGGAAGCCTGAACCTTTGCCCATGCCGCCCGAATGTCGGAAACCGTTGCCGCCTGCACCGCCGCATCAAAATTCATAATCTCGTCGGGAGAATATCCCGCCGTCAGCATTCCGCCGGCAAAAGCCGCCGCCGTCTGCGGATTCTCCTGCAAATATACCGTATCCGCCAGCGTACGGTTTTTAATCTTGTCAAGTTTTTCCTCCGTCAGCCCTGCCAAAGCTTTTTCCGTAGCTCTGCCGATTTCTTCTTTCACTGCCCGAAGCGCACCCGAGCCGTCCAGGACTGCCCGCTCCAGCCATTCCGGCGCCGGCGTCGCATAAAAGGCAAACGTGCCGCCCAGCTTGTCGTCATACGAAACGTCCGCATCTATTCCCAGCAGCGTTTTGCCGCGATAAACCAGGCAATCATACAACGGCGCCGTGTCATCGCCTGCCAGATATTCCGCCAGCAGCTGCAGCGACAGGATGTCGGTTTTGGAAAACTCTCCCGCATCCAGCCGGATATAATCGGCATAGCGCGGCTGTTCCACTCCCGCCAGTTTCATTGCCGTTTCCGCCTCGGCCGCCCGCCCTTTTTCAAATTCAGGCTGCGGAACGCTGCCCTCCGGCCGTGCAATGCCGCCGTAATACTTCTGCGCCAAATCTCTCGCTTCTCTGGCACCAATATCGCCTGCCAGCACCAGCAGCGCATTGTCCGGACGATAATAACAGCGGTAAAAATCCCGCGCATCCGCCACAGACAGCGCTTTGATTTCCTCCGGGCTGCCGCTGACCGGATTTGCCAGCGGATGGCCTTGCCACAAAATTTTATTCAGGGTTTCGTAAAACAATGGCACCGGGTTGGTTTCAAAACGCTGCCGCCGTTCCTGCAGCACCACGTCGCGCTCTTTGGCAAAAGCTGCCTCGTCCATCTCCAGCCCGGACATTCTTTCGGCTTCCATCGCCATCATCAGCTCCAGTTTTGCAATGTCCGAAAATTCATAATAGCCGGTTTCATTATAGGTCGTATAGGCATTGCTTACCGCCCCGTGTTCTTCCGTCAGCCGGTTAAAAGCCTGGTCCGGCAGCCGTTTCGTACCGCGAAACATCATATGCTCCAACAAGTGCGCAATTCCGCCCTTGCCTTTCGGGTCATTAACCGACCCCGTCTTGTAATACAGCATCTGCAAAACAATCGGCGCCTTATGGTTCTCGACCACTGCCACTTCCAGCCCGTTGCCAAGCGTAAAGTGCGACAGGTTCATCAGCTTGGCTTCCGCCGTTCCCGCCCGCCAGCATAAAGCACAGCCCAACAGCAGCCCGAATGCTGCCGCCCTGATGTTTCGCCGCCAAAACGTTTTTCCCGTTCGCATTAATTTTCCTCCGCTGTTCGGGCTTCGCCCCGCCAAAGACGCTATCTGCCCCGCCCGGAACACTGTCCCGGACGCCGTTCCGTTACTGCATTTCTCCGATGCGCTGTTCCGACCGCCGCCCCGGCCCTGTTCCCGCCCGGAACGCCGGCTCCGCTTCGCGCCTACTGCTGCGGGCGAACGTCAAAATCCGGCGGAATAACCAGCTGGTTGCGCCGTGTTACCTGCGTCTCGTCCGGTTTGGACGCCGCCATTCCCAAATCTTCTTTCGTCAGGCCGCAGCCGGATAAAAACAACGCCGCCGCCAGTAAAATAAATGCTTTTTTCATTTTTTCTATCCTTTGCTAGATGATGTTGTCGTATTATCGCATTTGCGCACCAGCAGGCCGTCGCAGATAATCAATACCGCGCCGATGCAGATAAAGCTGTCGGCAAGATTGAATGCCGGCCAGTGGTAACCGCCGAAATGCACGTCCAGAAAATCAAATACCGCGCCGATGCGTACCCGGTCAATAACATTGCCGATTGCCCCGCCGATAACCATGCCGAGCGAAACCTGCATCAGCAGCGTCTTTTCGCGGCTCAGCCAGTACAGCAGAAAACCGACGACCACAAGCGAAAACGCCGACAGGATATACACGCCTGCCCCGCCCAGATTGTCAAACATCGAAAAGCTGACGCCCGTATTCCACGCCGACACCAGATTGAAAAACGGCGTTACCGCCACCACCGGCTGCGTTTCCGCCAAAAAGCCGAACACCAGCGCCTTGGATGCCTGATCCGACACAACGGCAGCCAGTGCCGTGATTAATCCTGCTAACACGAATACTCCTTACATTGCATCAATTTAATTCATAATAGGCGAATATAACACAACTTTTCCGCCCGCCAAGTATTATTTGCCTTTTTCCCCAGCCTCGCGCCCGAAATAAACCGCCCCGCTGCCGCCAGGCATCCGTCTCCGATTTCCTCACGCGTCCGATTTCTTCCCGCGTCCGCATCAGAACGCCGTACCGATTCCGAACGGCTCCAGCCCGAACTTCGCCGCAATCGTTTCCGCAATGTCGGCATAAGTCTTGCGCCGCCCGATATTCTGCGCCGGAACCTTTCGCCCGAACATCAGCACCGGCACGCACTCGCGCGTATGGTCGCTGCCGGGGTATGTCGGGTCGCACCCGTGGTCGGCGGTGATAAACACAACATCGTCTTCGCCGAGCAGCGGTTCCAGCTCCGGCAGGCGGCGGTCAAAATACATCAGCCCTTCCGCATAGCCTTTGACATCGCGCCGGTGCCCCCACATCATGTCAAAATCGACAAAGTTGGTAAAAACAATGCCGTCGCCTTTCAGATTCTGCACTTCTTCAAGCGTCTTGTCCCACAGCTCTTCCAGCCCGCTCGCCAAAACCTTGCGCGTAACGCCCGACCCGGCGTAGATGTCGGAAATCTTGCCGATTGCCGTAACCTGCAGCCCCGCCGCTTTTGCCTTGTCCAGAATCGTCGGTGCCGGCGGATTGAGCGCATAGTCGTGCCGGTTTTTCGTCCGCACGAAAGCGCCGTTCTTCTCTCCTGCAAACGGCCGGGCAATCACCCGCGCAATGCGGTAGGGTTTCACCTCTTCAAAAGCAATCTCGCACAATTTGTACAACCGTTCCAGCCCGAACTTTTCCTCATGCGCCGCAATTTGCAGGTTGCTGTCGGCGGAAGTGTAAAAAATCGGCTTTCCGCTCGCCAGATGTTCCTCGCCGAGTTCCTGGATAATTACCGTGCCCGACGCCGCCTTGTTGCCGAGAATGCCCGGAATCCCCGCCCGCTCGCAGATGCGGGCAACCATCTCTGCCGGAAACGACGGATACTCAAGCGGAAAGTGCCCGAAATCCTGCCGCACCGGCACGCCCGCCATTTCCCAGTGTCCGGAAATCGTATCCTTGCCGGCGCTGATTTCTTCCATACAGCCGTATTTGCACCTGCCGGCAAGCGTCATTTTCGCCCGCTCTGACACCAACGGAGCACGGACACCGGACGCCAGCTCGCCCGCATTCGCCAGTCCCAGCGCTTCCAGATTGGGCAGCGCAAGCCCGTTTCCGCCAAACTCTGGATAATTCTGCGCAATATGCAGAAACGTATTCGCGCCGGCATCGCCGAACGCCGCCGCGTCTTTTGCCCCGCCGATCCCGAAAGAGTCCATCATCAGAATAACTGTTTTTGCCATAACCTGTCTCCCCTAAATCAGATAAAATTTTTCTTTCCTGTTATCGGAAATATAGTTTCAAGACGTTTAAAAAGATTTAAAAAGGGAATTTCCCCTTTTCGCCGCAGGCATTTTATCTGTTTAACGTTCGTGCCGCATTGCTTGCGCTTTCTGCAAAAATGCCTCTGCGGTCATCGTCTTTTTAATTGCTTCCCCCTGCGGGCTGACCGCCACATAAGATTGAGCCTTATCGGCACTTTGCTGCATATACTCCCGCTCCATGCGTTTCACGCTGCCGTCAAGCGCCCGTGCCATGCATTCTTCTTTAGGCATTCCGTCCAGCCATGTCTCTTCTCGCAAAGACGTAATGTCATCAGATGCAAGATTCTGCCGTATCTCCAAATTTTGTACCGGCTGATAGGCGCTGCTGTTAAGCTTGTCGACCACCAGTTGCCTTTCTTCAGAAGATAAAGGCTGAAGCATCTTCCGCATAGCCTGACGATAATTAATTCTCATCGTTTCATCGCCATAAGACGGCTTCATGCCTTCCAGCGCAATCACCGCATCTTCAGCTGGCGTATATGAATCAGGCGTAACGGCAATCATATTCCCGTTTTTATCTTTAATCGGCTCTTTTTTTTCGTCAAGAAGCACATTAAAGGGATGCACCTCATTAAATTTATCCGTAAACTGCGTAACATTTTGTGCCACGCTGTCTGGCCTGAAATAAACGCAATATTTCTGCTCGGGCGTACTGTAAAATGCCATCTGTACCCACCCGTCCTGCACATCGTTGTTTGGCACGTACTTCACATCGTCGGGATACGTTGGCTGAACAACTTTTTGCATTCCCAAGCTGTCCATCGCCAACGCCAGCTGTCTCCGGCGGACGGCATTTCCAAATCTTCCCCGTGCATCTTGCGTAAATTCCGTCCGATACTCGTCTAGACACTCCTGCTCAAATGTTGCCAAACCCTGCGCTGCATCTTTTCCCTGAACCTTGGCTTCCGCCATCCGGGCTTTCATTTCGCTGATCATTTTCAACGCGTAATGATGTTCCGGTTTCACCATTAACTTCCCCGTTTGAATGCCTGAGAGAATATCATTATCCTGCCAGTGCGTCCCCTCATGCGCAAGAACTGCGTCAGAACGGTTAGATGCATTAATTTCTGCCACCGCATTTTTAGCTTCTATCGCGGCGCTAAGCCCCAAGCTATCCGCCCATTTTTGCAAAATTCCCCTTTTTCTTGTCTTCTTCTCTTCCTCCAGACAAGCTTTCACATCATCAAGTGTTTTTATCTGTGAGTTTACCCCGTTTGCTTTTGCCTGAAATTGAGCCATAGCTTGTTGAAAATCACGGTTGCCCGCTGCCATCGCAAATGCATTTTCATCAGAGATGACATATTGGTTGACAACCACCCCGCCTTTTCCTCCGTCTAAAAAGCTGTCCATCACCGCCCGCTCTTTCAGCGGAAACAATGAATATGACGCCCCGGCCACTCGGTAACACTCCCGCCTTTTTTCCCCACAGTATCCATCTCTGTCAAAATGAATATAATTATAGTAGCACTGCGGCTCAAGAGCGCTATCCGCCGTTTGTTCGCGCAATGGACTGCTGTCGGTATCCGTGCGAGTTTCTGCCAAAATTTGATTATTCTCAGACGCTGGAACCTGCCCTTCCTGCGCCATGCTTTCCTGTGCCATGCCGCCATTCGCCGCCCCTCCGAGCGTCAGCAAAGTTGCAAATGCCGCCGTTTTGTTAACCATAGCGCCCCTTTCTGCCAAATATAAAAAGAAAATACCATATTTATCATCAAAAGTAAAGTTTAAT
The DNA here is from genome assembly GCA_001917135.1 of Acetobacter sp. 46_36. Classification (GTDB taxonomy): domain Bacteria; phylum Pseudomonadota; class Alphaproteobacteria; order RF32; family CAG-239; genus CAG-267. The sequence continues at coordinate 86,787 of MNTT01000013.1, read as the reverse complement.
CCGCAACACGGCATCTCTCACCCCCAAAAAGTAGCGCCTAATCCGCAACATGGCATATCTCCCCCAAAAAGTAACGCCTAATCCGCAACATGGCATATCTCCCCCAAAAAGTAACGCCTAATCCGCAACACGGCATCTCTCCCCCCCCCAAAAAGTAACGCCTAATCCGCAACACGGCTTTTTCCCCTTTCAAAAAAATTGCCAAAAAGCTATTGACAAAAAAAATATGCCATGTTATATGCCGTATCGTAAAAAGAATTTTTAGGTAACACTTTAAATTATTAGAGTATGGAACATGGAAATTTTATGGAAAATGCCGCCGTTATACTGCAATATGGCGCAATTGCATTTTCCGCCGTTGTTTTTACGGTCCGTTTAGTTTGGAAAAAACATGAAAACAAACTTCAACGCGCCGCCAGACAGGCTGCCGCCCGCGAAAAATTTGAAATTTTCCGATACTGACAGCCCGCATTGCATTTTTGCAGAAATTTTTTTAGTATTAACCGAAAAAAAGTCATAAAAAAGCCCCTGACCCTAAAGTCAGCGGCTTTTTTGATATCCGGCAGCATCCTGCGGCCTACTCGGCGGAAACAGTTTCCTCCCCCGCAGGCTGCGTTTTTTCAAGTTGTTTTTTTCCGTAAACATCACGCTGCCCGTCCGCCAGTACACGCCGTTCCTTCATCTCAGCCCGGCGTCCCCGCATCTCCGCACGCCGTTCCCGTATCTGTGCGCGCCGCTCATGCATCGCCGCAAGAATTTCTTTCTGCTCGTCTGTCAGTACGCTCTCAAACCGCGCCTTGTTTTCCTCGCGCAGCTTGTCAGCTTTGGCGCGCAGGTCGTCCATTTGTTTAAACAGCGGCTCCATCTGCGCCATATCCTCTTTGCGAAACTGTTCGATTTGCGCTTTCTGCTCATCTGTCAGTTGCAGCTTTTCCGCAAAGCGGTGCTTCAGCGCCCGTTCGGGATGAAAGCCTGGATGCCCAAAGCGGCGCGGAGCGTCCCCCCTGTCTGCTCGATATTTCCATTCTCGATGGCGTTCGCCGTCAAAGCGCCCCTCCGGATGATGCCGTGTAGGCAGACGCATCTCCGCCCGCGGCATATCGCGGTGCCAGCCTCCGTGCCACATGCCATGGCGTTTCGCCGGGCAAAATGCCAGCGCCAGTACCGTCAGGGTTACCGCCACGCCGCCGGCAAAAGCGGCTCCCGCAACAATCAGCATATTCTTTCTTCCTTTTTCCATTGTCAAAATCCTTTCCTTATCTTGTTAATCCCTCGTTCGAAATCTCCCGAACCGTCCGTTGTCCCTCGCGTCATGCCGTCTGCACAAACGTTTTGGGTTTGCGCCTTTTCCGCCGCCGCTGCACTTTTTGTACCGCCGGCCGCCCGGCACATCCGTCAAAGCTCAAGATACGCCAGCTTTTCGTGCAGTTTTTGCTTGGCGTTGTGCAGCCGCGACTTCAGCGTTCCGGGATTGATGCCCAGCCTTTTTGCTGCCGCGTCATAGCTCAGCCCGTCAAATTCGACCAGCACCACCGCCCGGCGCATATCCCCCGGCAATGCGTCTACCGCCTCAAGAATCAGCTGCTGCCGGCATTTGCGCAGCCACGCCCGTTCGGGATTGTCTGCCGCTGCCATATCGGCCAGCCCGCTTTCTTCCTCCCCGACCGAAGCCGCCAAAAGCTTTCGGCTTTTGCTCTTAAGATAATCTTTGCAAAAATTCTCCGCCACCACCCGTATCCAGGCACCAAGCTTCTCCTGTTCGCGATAAGTCGGAAACTTCTGCCACAGGCGGATGTAGATTTCCTGTTCAACGTCCTCGTCGGCGCGGTTCAGCATTTTTTTCACCACGCTTCTGACCAGCCGTTTATGAAGCCAGCTCAGCTTTTCCATCAGCTGACCTCATAAAAGCCGTACCCGTCGAGCGGCAAAATATCGTCCGCCGCCACACCGTAAGTAAAGTAACCGTCGCTTTCGTACAACGCCGCATAATACGCTTCCAGCTGCGTTTCGTCCGCCGCCCGCTCCGGCAGCAGCACCGCCGCGCCGAACCAGACGCCGCAGAGCAGGGAACACAGCGTCCCTGCCGCAAACTGGCGCGCTTTGCGGCGTTTGCGATACAGGGGGCCGGCTTCCGCCAAAAGTTCCGAAATCTTGTCCATCGTTAAATCTCTTTCGCAAAAATCACAACTTACATCTGGTATAACGGAATTGGATTAAAAAAGTTCAAACTTTTTTGCAAAAATAAAAAATTCCGCCGCCAACAAGCTGAATTTACAACATAAAAACATCTTGCCAAAACCTGAAAAAAAGAGTATAATGGAAACGTAAAAAAATATTATGTCGTATTATTGGAAAACGGTTTTCACAATTTTGGTTTAGAGGCTTCCTCTGTTCTGAATGCTGAAAGTTTTTCATAATGCGGCATAAAAACCTAATTATGTTAAATTTTGAAACGGCAGTCCTTGTGGCGTTGTTTCACGAAGGATTAGGCAACAGGGCCGAACCTCGTTAAAAAAATCAAGAATTATGAGAACTAAAGCAGATAAAAGAGAAGACATTGTTGCAATTGTGATCTTTTCAACACTGAGCATCTTTTTAATATGCGCAGCTGCCCTCAGCTTCTGCATCATATTCAATATCGGATGCACCGCTCCTGCCCTGGTAAGAGCATTGTGCGGCCTCGTGTTTATTCTCGCCTGCTGTGCAATATACATTGTCGGCGGCGGTGTCTGCAAAATGATTGCTAATTTAGCCAAAGGCAAAGACATTGTCTAAAGCTGAAGGCATCATACAAAAAAAGAGCGTTCACACGAACGCTCTTTTTCTATGCCCTTGTTTCAAATCCTGCCGCCATCGGCTCTATTTACCTAGCGCACCCACCACCATTTTTTTACCACCGTCCACGCACTGGTTCTATTGGCTTGGCGCGCCCCGCTGTCGGTTTTCTTAGCCCGGTACATCCGTCGCCCGTCAGACGGCACCGCTGCCGGCCTCCCAAACAAACCGCAGCCATCCGCCGGTCGGTTCCGACGCTTTCCCTAGTTAAACTTCGTCCACTCGCGCACATTCTGCGTCAGAAATTCCGGCAGCTTATCCAGCCCCGACGCCCCCGAAGCCTTTTTATGCCCGCCGCCGCCGAACGCCGCCGCAATCGCCGATACGTCCACATTGTCTTTCACCGTCCGGAACGACAAATTCCATTTGCTGCGTTTGTTTAAGGAAAAGCTGACCATAAAGTCGTAATTGGCGATATTGTCCAGCGACTCAAAAAAGTCCGACCCCGCCTGCGCCATATTCGCGGCAATGAACCGGAGCCCGTTGTACGTCCCCTCAAACGCCATATTGCGCGACAGGCGGTAGTCGCGGTGCCTGATGTAAGACAAAATCGCATTGCCTTTTTCCACCATCAGCGGCACATCAATCCGCCCCTCAAACAAATCGCGCCACACCCGCTCGTACGGCCGGTTGACGCCCAGCGCCTGAAACGCAAACTCAAACGGACGCACCCTTTTGTCGCGCAAATCAAACAAATCGTTGAGCGCCAGCAGCTTTACCCCTTCCGGCACCGGCTGCGCCGGAAAGAAATACTGCCAGGTCAGCTCGATTGCCGCCGTGCCGACCGCGCGCAGCCCTTTAATCCCGAAACCGCCCTCTTCCCTGAGTTTTTCGTCATACTGCGCAATCGCCGACGCATGGTGGTCAATCCATATCAGGTCTTTTTCCGCGTGCAGCTTGAACATATAGTCCATCGGAAAAGAAATGTCGCAGATAACGATTTCCTGATGTTTTTCAATCTCCGCATACGGAATTTCCTGGTCGTAATTATATCCCAGAAGCTCACAGTCCTTATGCGCGTATTTGACAATCGCCGCCGACCCTTTGCCGTCGTGATCCGCCATATGGTAAATGCATAACATATTCTTTTCCTTTCTTTGTTTTTAATTCGCCGCCGTTCTCTCCGAAACCGCTCGCACTGCTGTTCGCCGCTCCGGTTCTGTCCGAAACCGACATCTGCCGCCCGACAACGCCTGCCGCGCGTACCCTGCCCGAAACGCCCGTACATTGCACCGCCGCGCCGTCATTTATCGCCTGCCGCCGCAACGCCCATTTTCTCTCCGGAGCCGCCGTCCGCCTGCCGCCGCAACGCCTGCCGCGCGTACCCCGTCAGAACACCATCCGGCGCACCGCTTCCTCTTAAAAGCCCTCCGCCTGCGCGCCCGCGTCCGCCCACTCGGCTTCATAGCCGTCGTACGCCGGTTCCACGCCCGCCGGGCATTGCGCCTTAACTGCCGCATAGTCGCATTCGACCGCCATATGCGTAATAATCGTCTTCTTCGCCTTAATCCGCTCTGCATATTCTAAAAGTGTCGTCAAACCTGCATGAAACCGCGTTCCCTCCGGCGTTGTCAGCGGCATAATCAGCACTTCCGGCCGCCGCTTGATAAACTCAAACGCGCTCTCCGGAATATCCCGAAAATCGGAAATATGCACGACTTCGCCGTCATTAAAGATATACCCGCTGCATTCCACGTTATGCCCCTGTAATTTTATCGGCGTAACTTTCAGTTCGCGGAAATAAAAGCTCTTTTCGTATTCAAACGCATTCGGGTGCAGCGCCGCGCGATATACCGGATCCACGTCTTCCCCTTTCTCGACAATCAGATACGGAAACCTCGTCCGGATAACGCTCAGATTTTCCGGCGAGGCAAACAGTTCAATCGCGCGCCCGGTAATCCGGTTAATCTCGCGCAAATCGTCAATTCCGTGCAGATGGTCTGCGTGCGCATGGGTATAAAACACTGCGTCCACATCGCGGATATTCGATAAAATTAGCTGCATCCGCAAATCCGGCGACGTATCTATCAGCAGTTTCACCCCGCTGATTTCCATATACGTTCCCGACCTGAGCCGGATATTCTTTTCCTCTTTCGGATCACAATCGCCGAAACCATAGGCCAGCGACGGCACGCCCGGCGCTGCTCCCGAACCTAAAATAATGACTTTGGACACGATACACCTTTCTTCTTATCGTTTCGCTTTTCGGTACAATTTAAAAAAGTTATCCGTAGTTATACGCGCTGTTTCTTCAATCGTCAAGCCCTTAATTGCGGCAATTTTCTCCGCCGTTTTTACCACAAACGCCGGCTCGTTGGTTTTGCCGCGGTAAGGCACCGGCGCCAGATACGGACTGTCGGTTTCAATCAGGATTTTATCTGCCGGATACGATGCAAAAACCGCCGCCACGTCTGCCCCGCTCTTAAACGTAACGATGCCCGACGCCGAAATGTAAAATCCGAGCTCCCGCACCGCGTCTGCAAACGCCTGCGTCGACGTAAAACAGTGGATAACCCCGGCCAGCCCGCCGAATTTCTCCGCCCCGCGCCGCAGCATATCAAGCATATCGTCCTCCGCCTCACGCTGGTGAATCATTAAGGGAAGTCCCGTAATGCCCGCTGCCTCAATGTGCCGCGCAAACATTTCTTTCTGCTCCGCTTTGGCATCTGCGCCGTAGTGATAATCAAGCCCGCATTCGCCGATGGCAATGACTTTCGGATGTTCCGCCGCTCGCACGATTTCCGCCACGCCGATACGCCCCAGTTTATTCGGTGCGCTGTCAGGATGCACGCCCGCCGACGTCCACATCTGCGGAATAATCCGCTTCATTGTCCCGCCGCACGCCTCGCTGCCCCGGCCGGCAGACTGTTCATTCTCGCCGCTGCCGCCGTCCCCGTCTCCTGCCCCGGTGCCTTCCCCACCTCCTGCTCCGGTGCCGTTCAGCTCTCCCGCAACGCCGGCCGGTCTGCCCCTGTCCGCCGCGCTCTGCGCCGCCCGCAGACTGTCCATCCGCTCGCACATCAAAAGCTGCGCCGCCGCCTCATCCAAATCCTTTCCCGCATTCAAAATCACGCCGACGCCGGCTTCACCTGCCCGAAACGCGGTTGCGTCATCTTCAATATGGCAATGGCTGTCTGTAAACATATTCGTTTTATCCTTTCGCAATCGCTGTCCATAATACTTTCCGAGCGTTTAAAAAGCCTTAAAAAGCACCGCCCCAAACAAAAATACTTGCTTTTTTTCAGTACAATGCTACCCTAAATGAAATTTTATTGTTCAAGGAAAAAAGCATGACCAACACTGACGCCGCAGCAGCTTCCCCCACAACCACTGCCGCCGCAGCCCCCGCAACCGCTGCCACCGCCGCAGCCCCCGCAACCGACAACACAGCCACAGCCACTGCCACAACCGACACCGCCGCAACCTGCACCGCAACTGCGGCCAAATTCTCCATATCAGTCATGACCGACACCATCGTCAAAATCATAACCGCACTGGTTATCGCCAAATGCTGGTATATCGGCTGGGCTTTCCGCTGGGTTGTCGAGACGCCGCTGAGCTGTCTTGCCAAAACATTATTGATAATATTTTTCACCGCCTTGGCTCTGCATACCCGCCGGATATACCCGCAAGTCATCCTCGGGCTGATATGGTTCATTGTATTCTTCCCCTACTCCATATTTGCCGACAAAATAACCTTTGTGGATCCTTCCGAATTTATCCTCTATAGTTCTTTCGTGCTGCTGTTATCCGTTCCCGTAATGTTGAACATACTATACCGCGGAATGAACGACATTAACAACATCCGCCGCTCGGCTTTTGATTTCCGTACGCCCCGCCGCGATGCCCTGCTGCCGTATTTCTGTCTGATTGCCCTCCTCATCATATTTCTCTTCTTTCTTACGAACTTCGCAAGTATCTCAGGCTTCATGCCTAAGATTATTTGGCGCTGCCTGTTCTTTGGCCTGTCGGCATTATGTCTTTTGCCGCTTCCCGCCGCATTCTCGCGCCGGTTGAAAGCCCGGCACGTCGCTGCACCAACACCGCCGGAAGCCCAAAACTGCAAAACCGATACCCCCCAAAAAACAACGCGGTTTCCGTTCTGGCACAAATATCAGCCCTGTTTTCGCCTGACAATAGTCGTCTTATGCATATTTGCTATGCTCGAAAGCGGTTTAACTTTACTCATCCCTTGCCTAATCATCGGCGTATGTGAAGAATTTATACTCCTTTATAAACTGAGAAAAACAATTCTGCCGCCCCAAACCCCGACAGCAAAACAGCCCTTTGGCAGCTCCTCCGCCAATAACATAGCACAACCCGCCCTGGCAATTCCGGTATCGGTAAATTCCATCTGCAGGATCGCACCCCAAAACTTTGACGCGGGAACCTCTCGCTCGCCGCAAAATTTTGACATAAATACCTCCCGTGCACCACTTCTTCTGGCGCAGCAATCCCTGTTGCAAAAGCAAAGACGCGCCCGCTGCCGGAACTTCTTTCTTCATGCCGTAGGAATTATTATTCTCCTTATATTATTTACTTTTCTCTCTATCGGTATGGTAAATTACGGCTGCTGCGGCAACATCAATACAGCCGAACGCCGTTTCGGAAAAATCACTTCTGACGAACAGCTTTTACACGACAGGTACTATTTCTAATAAGCAGCTTCTGAAAGGCCGCTCCGAAACAGCGATTTCTGAACGGCGGCTCCGGGGACGACGGCTTCTGAAACAGCTGTTTCTAAATGGCAGCTCCGGAACGTCGGCTTCCGAGCGGCAGCCGGTTTCAGCCTGTCCGGCTTCTTTTCGTCGTATCTAGGCATCGCCGCCTAATCGTCAAAATTCTTATAATAAAACACCGCCGCCAGCACAATAAACTGTAAATATGCACCACCCAGCACCTCTGTTGCCAGTGCCACCGGCAGCGGTACGCCGACATACGCCATCAGTTTCCACGTCACCGCCGTCAAAACCAGCCATACAGCCAGCACGGAAACCACCGTTCCCAGTTCGGCCGCCGCCCGTCCCAGCATATCTCGCCGATGCAAATAACACATCAGACACGCGGCCAACACGACAAATATAATATCCTTAACCGACATAAGCGTTCTCTCCTCTTCGGCCGCAATTGTTACGGCAAAGCCTACCTGTCAGCACGCGCTGCCCAGCCCGGTCAGGATTTGCAGCGCCGCCAGTTTCTTATCCATATTCAGCCGCACCGTCTCGTCGAGGATTTTCAGCGTCGCCTCATAAGCCTCGTACAGCTCGCGCGGATGTGCCGCATCGGGCAGATTGTCGCGTACAAACCGGCAGACCAGCTCGGCAAACAGATACCAGCAGTCTTCGTCGCCGGCAACGTCGCCTGCCAGTTCCAGCAACAGCCCGCCGTCGCATTTTGCCCCGCCGTAACAGATTTTCTTAATATTTTCATACATTTCAAGCGCGTCGTTTTCGGCATACTTGAGCGCCCGTCCGATACTCCCCGCCGCAATCTTCGCCAGCCCCTGCACTTCAGCCTCTTTCAGCGACGGCTTATACCGCCGCAGCAGGCTCGCCACCTCGGTTTCCTGCAGCGGTTTCAGCGCCAGCTTCGCACAGCGCGAGCGGATGGTCGGCAACAATTTCCCCGGATTGTGCGACACCAGCAGCAGAATGCTTTTAAGCGGCGGCTCTTCCAAAATTTTCAACAGCGCATTGGCCGAAGAAACGTTCAAATCGTCGGCGCTGTCCACAATCACCACCCTCCAGTTGTCGTTAAACGATTTCTTGCCGAGAAATTCCACCACGCCGCGCACATCTTCGACTTTAATCACCGCCGAACGTTTCAGCCCCTGTTTCATTTCGTCGTCGACTTCTTCGCCCTGATTAATCGCCTTAATCAGCTTTTTCTTATCCGTCTCGGTAAAGTCGCGCTCCAGCACCTTAAAATCGGGATGCGACTTCTGCGCCACTTGCGCAAACACCGGACCGTCAACCGGAACCTCCAGCGTTTCGTAAGTTTTGCCGGTTTCCGCCGCCAACAGAAAACGTGCAATTTTATAGGCCAGCGTCGCCTTGCCGATTCCCTCGTCGCCGGTAATCAGCCAGCCGTGATGCAATGCGCCGGAATTGTACGCCGACAAAAACAGCCGCACTTCTTCGTCATGCCCGATAAGATACGGATTCCTGCTGGGATAAATCGCTTCGTCTGCCATCTGCGCCGCTCATTCCCCCTGCATCCGGGAAGTCAGGTCTTTCCCCTGCCCGGTCAGCTTTTCCTGCGGCCGTGAAGTCAGGTTTCCCCCCTGCCCGGTCAATTTCTCCTGCGGCCGTTCGGCCAGCAGCCGTGCCAGATAAGTCCTGAACGCCGCAAACTGCTCCGTCTGTGCATCGGCCACCGCCTGCATCGAACAGTCTTCGCCGCAGAATTTCGGATTAAATCCCGTATCCGCCCCGCCGACATAAAAGCTCTGCGCCTTTTGGGCAAACGCCGCCAGCATCTCGGGATTACCGTCATAATATGCGTTGATAATGTCATAACCGATATTTTCATAACAGGCGTTGACTTCTGCAAACGTCTGCGACAGATATGCCGCCGCGTCATAAACGTTTCCCTGATAGAGCATGGCCTTTTCCAAATCCAGCCCGTCCGCGCGCGCATCAAGGCAGGAAGCTATCTGCTCCCGATATGCGGCAATTTCAGCCTCATTTTCCGCACGGCCAGACGCGCCGGTTGCCCGGTCCGCCCCGGTACCGGCACCGTCTTCCCGTTCTGCCGCACCAGTATATCTGTGCTGCGCTGCGTCATACCATTCGTCCAGAGGCGCACGGGCTGTTTCACGTTCGCTCTTATTCGGATAAACATAAATAATTTCCTCGGTTCCGCCCGCTTTTGCCTCTCTTGCGCCGCCCTTTTCCATTGCAGCCGCGCCATAATATCCCGCCGTTGCAACGCTGTGTTCCGTCGCTGCTCTGCCATTCCCCGCCGTTGCAGCACTGTTCCCCGCTGTTATCTCGTTGCTCTTCTCTGCCGCTGTGCCGCCGTTCTTCTTTGCCGCGGCGCCATCATTCCCCGCCGCTGCGCCGTTATTCTTATTGACCGCCGCAGAACTGTCAGCCGCTGCTGCCGCCTTGCTTCGTATAACCTTCAACGGTACCGCCTGCACCCGGCTCGCGGCGCGCGCGCCTTTCATCTCCGTACCGCTGCCGTCTTCCTGTCCCGAAACGGCCGCCCGCCCGCCGGAAACCTCCGCGCTGCCCGCCGGCGCAAAAATATCCGCCAGCAGAGCCTCGTCCTCGGGGCGTATCATCTCCGCCGCCCGCGCTTCCTCCGCGCCAAACCCGGCCGCCGCTCCGAACCCGGCTCCGGCCAGAGCCATACAACTTAAAAATACCCGGCTTTTCTTCAACATTGGCAATTCTCTTACTTTTTGTTAAGGATTTGACGCGTATAATAAGCGCAAAGTTTATAATTGTCAAAAAAATTTTGGCGCTTCTGCATAAAAACAAACAGTCAATAACTTGCTGTTGAAGCTTTACAAAAGCCGGAATTCCGGTTATGACGATACGCAAAGGAACGATACAAATGACGAGATTGAAAACAAACCTGAACTTCTGCCTCGGGCTCGGCACCCTGCTTCTGCTGGCGGGCTGCGCTTCCGAGCCGAAAGAGTTTGAATACAAAAACCTCACCGAAGAAGTCGAAGCCATCAAAGCCGACGGCGGCATCTACAAAGTCGGCAACCCGTATACCGTTATGGGGCAAAGCTACACCCCGCGCGAAGATTACGGCTACGTTGAAACCGGCATGGCTTCATGGTACGGCGACGACTTCCACAACAAGCGCACCGCCAACGGCGAAACCTATGACATGCGCGCCGTAACCGCTGCGCACCGCACGCTGCCTCTGCCGTCGATTGTCCGCGTAACCAACCTCGAAAACGGGCGGTCGATTATTGCCCGCGTCAACGACCGCGGCCCCTATGTCAAAAACCGCATTATCGACCTCTCCGAAAAGGGTGCCGAACTGCTGGGCTACAAAAACAAAGGCACAACAAAAGTCAAAGTCGAAGTTTTGGAGCGCGAAAGCCGCGCCATAAAGGAAGCCATGCTTTCCCCGTCCAACTCCTCCGCGACTTACGGCAACCAGACCATACCTTATTCCAACACGCAGACGGCAATGGCTGCGGCACCCGCCGCCGGAACTGCCGCGGCAAAACCGGCCGCCAAGCCGGCAAAGTACGAAATCAGCACATCACAACAACGCCAGCCGCTTAAATACACGTCAGAAATTTCGCTGGCGTCCAATGCGTCCGCTGCGGCGGTCAATGTGCCGGAAAGCGCAGGCGAAGGCCCTTTCTTCGTCCAGGTCGGCGCCTTTGCCGATTATGACAAGGCCAGGCAGATGGCGGATAATATGAAGCGTTTCGGCAACGTTTCGATTTACGAAGCCTACTTAAGCAAAAACGGCGTTTACCGCGTCCGCCTCGGTGCTTATCCGAACCGCGGCGAAGCGATGAAAATCCTTGACCGCGTGCTTGATTACGGGCACTCGGACGTAACTATTGTGGAAAAAGATTAGCCCGTTCCGGCAGCGGCGGAATATCCGCCGTTCCCGCCAGACGGCGCCCTGTGGCAACTAAAACTGGAGAACAAACGACAATGGCTCTGAATATCACTAATTCCCTGCGGCAGAATCAATCCGGCCGCATATCGCTTTCCCAAAAACTCTGCCTTCTGGCGGTGGGAATTTCCTGCCTTTCTTTCGCCGCGTCGGCGCACGCCTTTGAAACCAAGGCCAGAAACGCGATTTTGATGGATTATGAAACCGGCGCCTATCTGTTCACCAAAAACCATCAGGAAATGATTGCCCCGGCATCGATGAGCAAACTGATGACCGTCTATGTCCTCTTAAGCAAGCTTAAGGACGGCGAAATTTCCCTCGACGACAAATTTACCGTCAGCGAAAACGCCTGGCGCAAGGGCGGCGCAGCCTCCGGCGGGTCGACCATGTTTCTGAAAATCGGACAGGAAGTCCGGGTTGAAGACCTCCTGAAAGGGATTCTCATCCAGTCCGGCAACGATGCCTGCATCGTCGTCGCCGAAAACCTTGCCGGTTCGGAAGCGGAATTTGCCGCGATGATGAATGAAACCGCCGAAAAAATCGGCCTGCATAATGCCCACTTTGAAAACGCCACCGGCCTGCCTCACCCCGAACATAAAATTTCCGTTGAAGACCTGGCTTTGCTCGCCCGGCGCATCATCAGCGAATTTCCCGAATTTTACCACCTATTTTCCACAAAGGAATTCACCTTTAACGGCATCCGCCAGGGCAACCGCAACCCATTGCTCTACAGCCTCAAAGGCGCCGACGGTCTCAAAACCGGCCACACGTCCGAAGCGGGTTTCTGCCTGACCGGTTCCGCCGTCCGGAACAACCGCCGCCTCATTGAGGTGATGGCCGGGCTGGAAAGCAACAAACAGCGCTCCGAAGAAACCGAAAGCCTGATGACCTGGGGTTTTGCCAACTTCGACAACTATAAGTTTTTTAACGAGAACCAGATTATGGCCGAAGTCCCCGTCTGGTACGGCACCGTCAAAACCGTTGATGCCGTCGTTCCCGAAAAAGTCGTCAGGACCATCAAAAAAAGCGGCAAAAGCAAATACGGCGCCAAAATCATTTATGACCAGCCGCTGAAAGCCCCCGTGCTCAAAGGCGACAAAATCGGCGAACTGTTCATCACCTATGAAGATGAAACCGTAGATAAAATCCCGCTGGTCGCCAAAGACAACGTTGCCAAAATCGGCCCGTTCAGCCGTTTCCTCGCCAACCTGAAGTATTTTGTCTTCGGAACCGGTGAGTAACATGACGGCAGATATGAACCCCTCCGTTCCGCTCTCCGGCACCGGCGACAGTTCCTCTTCCGCCGCACCCGTCTCCGGCCAAAGCACTCCGCTCTCCGGCACCGCCTCTGTTGCGGTTCCGCATTGTGATACTTTCCGTCCTGCCTCCGCCCCCTCTCGGTACGACCACTCTGCTCCCTCCGACGTCCAACGCGACTGCCCGGCTTCCTCAGCCGCCCGGCGCGGGCTTTTCATCACTTTTGAAGGCGGCGAAGGCTGCGGAAAATCCGTCCAGATTTCCCGCTTTGCCGAATATCTCCGTACCCGTGGCTGCGATGTCGTAATGACCCGCGAACCCGGCGGCACCCCCGTCGGCAAGGAAATCCGCCGCCTGCTGGTTGAAGGAGACAAAGACAAATTTGATGAAATCACCGAAATCCTGCTGTTCTATGCTGACCGCCGTATTGACTTAACGCAAGTCGTTTTCCCTGCGCTTGCCGCCGGAAAATGCGTCCTCTCCGACCGTTTTAACGATTCGACCGTCGCTTACCAGTTTTACGGTTCCGGCAAATTTGCCGACACCGGAATAATGGACAGGTTGTATAAAATTGTCGTCGGCGATTTTAAGCCCGACCTGACGTTTCTGCTCGACATCGACCCGCGCACCGGTCTGCAGCGCAGCTTCCAAAAAGCGCAAACAATGGCCAATAAAGAATTGCGGTTTGAAAATGTCGACATTGCGTTTCACGAACGCCTGCGCCGCGGCTATCTTGAACTGGCCGCCGCCGAACCGGAACGTTTCGCCGTCATTGATGCCGCCGGCACCATTGACGAGGTCGCAGCACGGATAATCGCCGCTTTTCAGGCTCGCGGCTTTTTCTGATGAGAGACTTCTTCTGGCGCCCCGCTTTTATTTTAAGACTCTCCACTCTTCTGACGAGAGACTTTTTCTGACAAACTGTTCTTTCAGGCTCGCGGCTTTTTCTGATGAGAGACTTCTTCTGACGCCCCGCTTTTATTTTAGGGCTCTCCACTCTTCTGACGAAAGGCTTTTTCTGACAAACTGTTCTTTCAGGCTCGCGGCTTTTTCTGGTGAGAGTTTTTTCCGACGCCCCGCTTTTATTTCAAGGCTCTCCACTCTTCTGACGAGAGGCTTTTTTTGACAAACTGTTCTTTCAGGCCCACATCCTCTTCTGACAAGCCGCTCCTTCTGGCGCACGGTTTCTTCCGACACCCCGATCCATTTGCGCTCATTTCTCTCCGGGAAGGCTGTCTTTTTCCGCCTGAGTCATCATCTCGTCGCACGGCGTTTTCCCCGTTTCCGCAAATGCCGCTATATCGGCACTGAAATCAATCCTCTGCCCTTGCGGCGTCAGGCAATAGCCGGAAACCGGAACGCCCTGTTCATACGCCACGCGCAGCGCCGGGCTGCCGTCGGGATAATAGCGCTTGGCGTTTCCCTGCCGTTTGCCGTCGGCGTAATTTTCCTCCTGCCGAAGCGTACCGTCGCGGTAAAACGACCGTCGCAGCCCGTTCCACACGCCGCCGTTGACGCTTGTCTCGGCCTCGATTTTCCCGTTGTCATAATAGGCGGTCAGCACGCCTTCCGGTTTCCCGTCCTTATAAACGCCGGAATAACGCAAACCTCCGTCCGCAAAAAAGACGCGGTATTTGCCATCCTGCCGTCCGTTGGCATAAAAAAGGGACGCCTGAACCTTTCCGTCGGGATAATACAGCCGCAGCTCGCCCGAAAAGGGAGCCCCGCTCCGCGCGTCATAACACATGGTTCCCGCCTCATCACAACGCACCTCGCTGCGGACGGAAAAATCCCGTTTAGCCATAGCTGTTCCCGCCGTTGAAAATACTGCCGCAAACGCCGCTACAAGCGCTGTTGCTGCCGTCATTGTCCGCATTGCCATCTGCAAAATCTCCGTTTCGGATTAAACCTGTCGCCAATATAGCCCGTTTTAAACAAAAAGTCAAACCTTTGCTTCTTCTCCCACACTGCACTCAAATACAAACATGCCCGCCAGCGCCGGCAATGTTACTGCTGTACAGACACCGCTCTTTCATATTCTGCTCCCTGCAACAGACCAATTGCGGAGAATATGCTGTAAAACTGCGCTACAACCTCCTGCACCCTGCAATACGACAAACTCGGCGTAAACAAAGACGTCGTTTCAAACATATCCTTATTTGTACGCACCGCAATCAACGCCTGATTGTCAAAAAAACTGAACTCAATGCTTTTGCCTCCGAAACGCCGCTTAATTTCAAGCATCCGTTCCATCAGTGCCGGCGTCAGGATATACCGTGCCTCGATCTGGTCAGTCGCATACACTTCCCACTCCCTCTCAAACACCGGATCCTCCAGTTTGACATTCTGCTGCATCGATTTAATAAAAATACTCTCAACAACAGTACCGTTGGCAAACTCCTTCCGTCCGCCCCTGAGAGCCGAAATCATAAAATTAAACCACCCGCGGTCACTCCGTACCACCGTCTGCCCGGCAATTTTTTTTGCCAGTTTAAGCTTGATGACAATCCCGTTAAAAACCATCGCTTCCCGGCTGCCTTCACGCATATGCACTGTCCGCGTCAAACATTGTTCGGAAACAATTACCTCCGCACCTTTATATACCCCTTTAAACTCATCAGCAGCCTTCCTGTCTTCAAAATTCCCAAACAGCCCGGATTTCCTTAAATCCTCCGCCGGAATATCCGACTCGCTCGAAGCGGAATAGTGCACATCACCCCAAAATGCAAGAATTTTATCCATAACCAGCCGCTTACTATCCTTTTGATACCAAACACACGGTTTTCGCGCCCATAACCCAAAAAAGGAAATGAATACAACATAAATCCCCAACACATTATTGCTGAATATCACCTCCGCCGAAACATTCCGCATGACACAGCAGGCATAATACAATCCTGCCGCAACAAATCCAACCGCCATCCGTACCCCAAACTGCCGCAGATATTTTTTCCTGATTGGCTCCAGACCGACATAATCGCCGCACAGCTTTTCACTGTAATATGTCCGAAACCTGTCCTTTTCCGCTTCCAGCCCCGTATCAACTTTACGCAACATCGTCTCTCCAATTTTATCATAAACCGGCTAATTTTTTTAACATAAGCCAGCCTATCTCCTAAAGCCTAAATTTTTTGTTAATCCTCCCCCCTCAAAACGCATATTCTCTGTTCTCTCCAGATATACTTTCTCCTGATTAACAGCCACAACCTTCCCTTCTCCCCTCTGCACAACCAGTAGCAGCAGCTTCCCCCGTCATATCCGCCCGGCACAAAAAACGCTGCTTCCCCGCCCGGCACAAAAAAACCCGCTGCTTCCGCAACGGGGCTCTGCTTCCGAACGCAAGCCTTCAAACAACGCCTGCCTTCAAAAACGTTATTTATTCCCGGCTTTTGTTTACGCCTCCAGCAGTTTCAGGACGTCTTCCGCAATCATCTCCGGTTCCAGCCGGTTTTTGCGGTAAATCTCGTCCAGCGGCTCGCGGTCGGTAAATTCCTTTCTGCCGCCGTATGCCAGCACTTTAAGCGCAGTTGCGCCGTAATACCGCGCGACTTTCTCACCGAACCCGCCGTCCAAAACGCCGTCTTCCAGCGTAACCGCAACTTTATGCGTCTTCGCCAGTTCCGCCAGCGCCGCCTCGTCAGGTTCCGACACGCAGCGTACCGCTGCCACCGTAGCATGGATACCCTTTTCCTTAAGCTTGGCTGCTGCCTGCCGCCCCAGCTCCAGAAAATCGCCGACCGCCAGAATGGCAACGCCTTCGCCCTTCTCAACCACATTAAGCCTCTTAACTTCCGCCGCTTCGGCCTTCATCGCCGCTCCGTCGGAAACAACTTCGCCCGGCACGCGGATAATCACCGGACGCTTCGTCTGCGTCATGCCCCATTCCAGCATCGCCAGATATTCCTCTTTCGTCGCCGGCGTCAGATAAACGATATTCGGAATATTCGCCGCCATCGCCATGTCAAAACAGCCGAGGTGCGTTGCATCCATCGGCGACAGACCCGCGCCGAATACCAAAATCACTGCCGGATTGCTGTTAATCGCCAAATCCTGCGACAGCTGGTCATAAGTGCGCTGGATAAATGAACTGTAAACGCAGAAGACCGGACGGCAGCCGCCTTTTGCCAGCGCCGATGCCATTGCCACCGCGTGCTCTTCGGCAATGCCGACGTCAATATAGTGGCTGCCCAGTTCGGCGCGCCGTTCCGGCGTAAACCCGAACACGCCCGGCGTTCCCGCCGTCAGCACCGCAACTTTTCCGCCTTTTCCCGCATCGCTTTCGCGGATTTTGTTCAGCAAAAAGTCATAAGTCAAATCGTTGTAATTTTCCCCGCCGCCGAAGTCAGCCGTCTTTTCGCCGCTCTTCACGTCAAACGGCACGCTCCAATG
Organism: Acetobacter sp. 46_36; assembly: GCA_001917135.1. GTDB lineage: Bacteria > Pseudomonadota > Alphaproteobacteria > RF32 > CAG-239 > CAG-267. Next base: position 69,705 of record MNTT01000013.1, on the reverse strand, counting down.
CCACGGTTCCTTGTGTTCTTCCGCCGGCTTGTAGCCTTTGCCTTTCAGCGTGTTAAGGTGGACAACTACCGGTTTCGTGCTGTCTTTAACTTGTCTGAATGCCGCAATCAACGCCTCAATGTCGTTGCCGTCGGCAACATACAGATAATCGTACCCCAGTGCCTTAAACAGATTGGTCTCCGCTTTGCCGTTGCTCTCGCGCAGCTGCTTCAGGTTATTGTAAAGCCCGCCGTGATTTTCGGCAATCGACATCTGATTGTCGTTGACCACCACGATAAAGTTCGTCCCGAGTTCAGACCCGGCAAAGTCCAGCCCTTCCAACGCCTCGCCGCCCGACAGCGACCCGTCACCGATAACCGCAATCACATTGTATTTTTCGCCCTTAAGATCGCGCGCTTTCGCCAGCCCCGAAGCCAGGCTGACCGACGTTGACGTATGCCCGATGACAAAATGGTCGTGCTCGCTTTCGTGCGGATTCGTATAGCCGGAAATCTTTGCATAATCGTCAGGATTGAGAAAACCGTTTTTACGCCCGGTAATCATCTTGTGCGCATAACACTGGTGCGACACGTCATAAACGATTTTGTCTTCCGGCGAGTTAAAGACATAATGCAGCGCGAGCGTCGCCTCGACAAAGCCGAGGTTCGGGCCGACGTGCCCGCCGATAAGGCTGTCGCGCTTCAAAATCCCCTCCCGGATGTCCGCCGCCAAACCTTTTAATTCTTCCGCCGTCATCTTCTTAACATCGGCCGGTGAATTTACCCTGTCCAGATATGTCATGTTCTTCCCTCTCTGTAGTTAATGTTTATCACAATATAGGATGCCGTTCCGGCAAAAGCAACCGGAAACACGAAAGTGCAAAACCGTCCCATCCCGATTCTGCCGCTACTCTAACATTTAGAGTTTGCTCTAAGTCAAGTATTATTTTCGCTCCGGTAAAACTTTTTCTCGTATGAGCCCAAATTTTCCTCCGCCCCGCTAAAAAAGGGCATCTGTCAAATCTCCTCCGCCAGCAAATTTCCCTCCGCCAGCCAAATTTTCTCCACCTGCCTAATTTTCTCTGCCGGTTAAATTTTCTCCGCCTGCCTAATCTTCCCCGCCGGTTAAATCTTCCCCGTCTGCCCAAAATGCAAAGCGCAACAAAACAAATTTAATTTTGATAAAATTAAAGGACCTGCACAAACGGCAAGCCCTTTCTGATAACTGGTGGAGCTGAGGGGAATCGAACCCCTGACCTCTTGAATGCCATTCAAGCGCTCTCCCAACTGAGCTACAACCCCGTTATGAGAACAGATGACCTTATAGCGGCATATTTTTTAAATTGCAAGCAAAATTTTTGCCTTTTGTTAAAAAAAAGGAAGGCTGTTAAAGAAGAGGGGGCAGTTGTTAAAGATGAGGGGCGACTGTTGGAGAAGGTGCCGGCTGTTAAAAAACAAGCGCCGGCAGCGGGGCAGAAAAAAGCGGAACGGGCAAAGTAAAAGAGGGCGGAACAGAAGAGATGAGTTCAACGCGGGCAGAACCGCTGCAAATGGAACCGCTGCGAATGAAGCCGGCGCAGACGGAGCGGACGAAAAGGGAGCAAGTGGAGAAAAATTTTTCCATAGGCGTAAAAAAGACTTGTTTTTTATTTTTTTAGGGTGTAAACGTATCTGCGTTGCGGGGGTATAGCTCAGATGGGAGAGCGATTGGTTCGCAATCAATAGGTCAGGGGTTCGATCCCCCTTACCTCCACCAGTTAGGACAAGGGTTTGCAAAAGCAAACCCTTTTTGTTTTTCTGAATTCTCCTGCCCGTGATAAAGCCTTTTCTTCTGCCGTCGCAAAACGGCTGGCAGCGCGGGTCTCCCTGACCGTCCCCCGCCATTTCGGATAAAATATTTTTTGCTTGAATGTTAATAATATATGATGTAATGACTATATCCGACGCGGGGACATCGTTCTTGCGTCTGCAAATGGGGTACGCTATCCCGTTTCAAACGGCGGTGTGTGGATATACACCGTTAAAAATGATGTGAAAGGCTTTAGGGAGAGAACTGCTTAACTTAACTCACCTCCCTGAAATTCCGCACACCGTTTTATATATCCCCGATATTTCCTATGGTCGGGGTACCTCCGAATAAGGTTCGCCAAATAAGGAGGGGCACTACCGTTTGAGTGCATAGCGATACCCCGGCCGCCTTGCTTTTTGGGATTAATGCAAAGTGCGCCGCGCATCAAACCAAATTGATGCGAGTACACCGCAGGTCAAACCGGGCGCCCGGCTGCTGCCGCAAGCGCACCGCCAATGAAGACTTTAAGAGAAAAAATGATGACTTCCGTATCTGATAACGCCCAAACTCCGGCATCTGCCAAAACGCCCGCCCCCGGGAAGACGACGCCTCCGGCCGCATCCGGGCAGATATCATCTGTTACTCCACACCCCGCCGCATCTGCGGCAGGACGGCTGCTCCTCCTTTCCTGTTGTGCGCCGTGTGCCTGCGCCGTCATCAAAAAGCTTCATGAAGACGGCACGGATTTCACCGTGGCGTTTTACAATCCGAACATTCACCCCGCCTCCGAATATAAAAAGCGCCGCGATGAACAAAAGCAGCTCTGCGCAACTTGGAACATTCCGTTCACGGAACTCTCCTACGACCCTGAAAACTGGCTTCAAACCACCCTGCCCTATAAAGACGAGCCTGAACGCGGCGCCCGCTGCTCCGTCTGTTTTGAGTTACGCCTGAAAAAAGTGATGGATTACGCCAAAGCCAACGGTTTCGCTGCCGTCGCCTCTGTTCTGGGCGTTTCGCGCTGGAAAAATCTGGCGCAGGTTAATGCCGCCGCCGCCCGCGCTTCCGCAAAGACCGGCGTCCCGTATCTGGAAATAGAAGGCCGCAAACACGGCATGCAGGAAGCCCGCCTCGCTCTGATAAAAGAACTGGGGCTGTATAATCAGGATTATTGCGGCTGCGTTTATTCCATGCGCACCAGCCGCTGACCTGTCGCCCACAACCCGCTGACCCGCCGCCACCCACTATCTCCCCATCGCCGCGACCTGTCGCCACGCCGCTATCTCCTCACCGCCGCTGCCCTTCCGTATTCCCTCATACCGCACTGCCCGCTCTCCTTCATATTCCCGCATAAAGCATCGTCCGTTCTCCTCCGTATTCCCGCATAACGCACTGCCCGCTCTCCTCCGTAACCCGCAAAAACGCAGCGTTCCGCATCTCCGCTCCCCCTCCCGCAAAAAACACGGCGCCCCGCCCGCTTTTTAAGTCTTTATTAGCAAATAAGCGCTATATTTTCCTCATATCGGCGGAGAACCCCCGCCGCTCTTCACATAATGCAGCAGGAAAGGATAAAAAGATGGAAATAATTTTCGATGAAAACCAAAACGATGCTTTTCAGGGTCAGAATTACCCCGTCTTTAACCTGCGCACCCCGGAAGCCGTCGATTTCAGGCAGCTGCAAAAGCAGGCCCGCGACCTGGCAAAGGCAAACCGGGACAACGAAACCGTTCTGATTCGCCCCGAACATGAAAATCCTTCTTGCTTTCTCTTTGCGGCACTCCTCAGCCTTGAAGGCAGAAACGCCCTCCCCCTGCAAGGCGTTTTCAAAGTCGCCGATTACAAGCAGGCATTGGAAAAATACCGCCCGTACTTTTCGTTTACCGTAGCCGCGGATTATGTCCTGCGCCTGATTGAAATGGATAAAAACGCCATGTACAAGGATATCCAATCGCTGAGCTACCTCGGGCTGGACGTCAAAAACGATTATATTGAAAATACCATAACCCTGCACCTGTCCAACCCCGGCCGGAAATACGTTTTTCACGCCTCGTCGCTGGAAAACACGGTCATTCTCGCCAGTTTCATCAAAATGCTGTCGCTGATGAAGCTCAACGTCAACTTAGACGTAACCATCGTATTAAAGATGCTGCCTGCGGACAACGTCATAACCATCAACCGCGACGAACTGCTGCAAAAGCTGTTTTGGTGCGCCCGCCCGTTCCTGCTTGGCGCTGCCCGGGCAAACGGCTAAAGCGGAGTGCCGGTATGAAAAAAGACACGCTTTTGGCTTTTGCCGTCGACACTCCGTATATGGGATGCCGCAACCAGCTTCTCGGCGCGCTGGATGCCATCAACAAAAATTCTAAAACCGCACTCCCGGCCGAAAAATGCCTGTTGCTGCCGTCCGGCGCCGAAACCGTCGACGATATGCGCGAGTCGCTCTGCTATGCGCATTTCGGCAGCTACCGCAGTTTTCAGAATGAAATATTTGCGCTGTTGGATGCCCGCCTGCCGCAGCTTCCTGCCGTGCCCCGCGTTTTCATAACCGCCTATAACCTGACCGAAAGCGGCGCCGCCGACAAAAACGCCGATATGCTGTGCCGCGCCGTCAAGGAATACTACCGCCGGCACAATCTCGGCAAAATTTTTACCGTCGTCCTCATCAGCCGGCTGCACAATTACAAATACGTCGACCTCGTCAACGTTCCCAAACACCTGCTGACGTTTTATTCGCGCATCCGCCTTCTGCAAAACAAAAAGCTGCGCCAGAAAACCCTGATTACCGTCGGCACCGTCCACAAATTCACCATGGCCGGCGTTCTCGCCCGCAAGGCAGAACTGGACGAAAAGTTGAAGAAAACGCCGCGCGAACCGGTATTGAAACAACAAATTGCCAAACTCAGAAACTTCACCCGCAAAAGCAAAAAAGTCGTCATCTGCCTCGGCGGACGTGTCGAAGGCAGCGAAATCGTTTTCAATGTCAATTACGCCAAAAGCCTGTTCGAAAAATGCGTCGCCCTGGTGCGCCACGGTTACGGCGTGGCTATCGTCAACGGCCCCCGCACGCCGAACGACGTTACCGATTATTTGTACGAAGCGGCACTGTCAGCGCCTGACATTATTTTTCAAAACTGCAAAAACATCGCCGGCAGCGATGCCGAACGAAAAGTTTGGCGCATATACTCCGGCAGGCATGAAGATGACTTTGCCAAATTGAAGAAGCTCGGCAACATATACCCCGCCGTTCTCGGCTACGGCAACACGCTCGCCGTCCACACGTCCGACACGTATTCCTGCTGCGAAACCGTCAGCGCCGGCATTCCGACGGCCATCAGTTCCGAAGGGATTTTTATCGACAAGTCCGTCCGCGCCGACTGTCTGAATATGTTGCAGCTGATGACGCCGAAATACGCTCTCCGCTTTGAAGATTTCGTCAGTCTGGCGTGCTATATGGGCATCGAACCGCAGCACCTGCACCCGGCCGTATTGTCCGACCTGCCGCGCGTCTTTGCCGAGGCCGTGCGCCACCGGATAACCGAAACCGGGCGCCGGCGGATAAAATAGGTCTTTTTCCGCGCCCCGCTGCCGGCCTTGCCGCCGCATCTCCGCCCCGCCTGTTCTGGCAGCGCTACCTGTTCTACTTGCGCCAGTTCTGTCTGCCCGGCCGGCGCTGCCGGGTTCGGCTTGTTCTGCCTGCTCGGCTTATTCTGCCGGATTTGGCCTGTTCTGGCGGCTCTACCGGCTCCACCATCTTTTCTTTTTGGCAAAGTCAGACATTAGCGCCTCAAACCGGCTTTTGTCCGTTTCCTTGGCGAACATTGCTTCCTTCCTGGCAATCTCCTCGCTCATTTTCTTCATGGCTTTATAAACAGGCGTATACAGTTTCCCTTTTTCATTGCGCAATTTTACCATTCCTTCCTGCAAAATCACATCGCCGCTTGCATGTTCCTGCTCTATTCTACGCGACCATGAATCTTTGACTTCCTCGATGCCATCTTTAAAAGCCATCTTGACCTCTAAATACGGAATATCCGGGAAATCCGGATCATTATCCAGATATATATAACAGGAAACTTTCAAAACCCGGTCAGAGTCTGATAAATTGGTAACCGTTGCCTCCACGGCATTTTCTTTTCCACGCATATCAATCTTGCCGCTTTTGTTTATGGCGGGCATTTTATCGATTTTTATTTCCAGCTTTTTGCCAAACATTTTTATTCTCCTCTGTTATTCGTTCTGTAGCTAAGCTGAAAAATATTATAGCAAAAAATCCACCCCTGTCAACAAAATACCTTTTGCCGGTTTGGCGTGTCAGACACAGGAACAGCCCCTCATCACGCAAAAATATCCATACCCTGGTACGGCCCGATTTCAAATACGTCTGCCGTCAGAAAGCGCTCGTTCTTGCCGATGGAAGCGATGGCGGCCATATCCCCGGCGTCAAGTTCAACGTTAAGAGCCGCCAGATTCTCGCGTAGGTGTTTCTCTTCAACCGCCTTCGGAATGACCGCTACGCCGCGCTGCATATTCCAAGCCAGCAAAATCTGTGCCGGCGTCGCATTGTTTTTTTCCGCAATCCGGTCAATAACCGGATCCTCCAGCATAACGCTGCTGCCCGATCCGAGAGGAGAATAAGCCGTCAGCGCAATCATATTTTTCTGGCAATAGGCCTGCAGTTCCTCCTGCGGCAGATAAGGATGGCTCTCCACCTGGTTGACCATCGGATTGATTTCCGAAGTCATCGCCAGTTCGGTCAGGCTTTTTTCGCCGAAGTTGGAAACGCCGATTGCCTTGGCCTTTCCCTCTTTGTACAATTCCTCCATCGCCTGCCATGTATCGGCAATCGGCGCCTCGGACAACGGCAGCATATCGTCGGCCGTAAGCGGCATCAGCGCTTCTTTTTTCTGCGCCACCGGCCAATGCATCAAAAACAAATCCAGATATTCCAGCTTCAGCCGCGTCAGCATTTCTTGCAACGCCGGTGCCACGTCTTCGGCACGGTGCGCGTTGTTCCACAGTTTGGAAGTAACGAAAATATCCTCCCGTTTCAGCCCGTCTTCGGCCATGGCGTCGGCAAACGCCTGCCCGACCGCTTCTTCATTGTTGTATATCGCCGCGCAATCGAAGTGCGTATAGCCGAGTTTCAACGCCCAGCGTACCGCCGCATACGCCTCCGACGGCTCGCTCTTCCACGTCCCCAGCCCGATAATCGGCATTTCCGTTTCGTTGTTAAGCTTGATAAAACGCATTTTCTCCTCCTCCTCAAATCTTCAACTTATTATGATATAGCCCCGCCGCGCCGGGATTAAAGCTGGCAATCCTGCCATACCGGCACTGGTGCCCCCACACGCCTCGCTCCTGACCTCAGCCCGAATTTGCCCGCGCCACCCCATATACCCCACATCAGCCCTCCGCCCGATTTTGCCCGCGCCACCCCACACGCCTCGCACCAGCCTCCACCCGAATTTGCCCGCGCCAGCCGCTTTATCGCTTGGTTATCCCCATTTTCATTGCCCCAAAATAAAAATTTTGCTTGCAAACAATCAAATATAGACTAAAGTTATGCTATCGTTTCTAACCATAACGATAATTTCTTAACTTTTGAGAGGAACTCTTAGATGAAAAAAGTTTTATTATTGGCAGGACTTGCCGGAATGGTTGCCGCAAACGCGGAAGCTATTGATGTAACCCCGTATGTCGGTTTGGACGCAAACTATGCGCTCGTTGATACGGATTCCAGCCACAGCATCAGCTCCAAAGACTGGTCTTTGTCCGGCGTTATCGGCGGCAGAACCGACCGTTTCGGCTTGGAAGCTTTTTACAATGCCGGCCTGAAAGAACACAAATCCAGCCACGATTCCCGCATCAGCGGCTACGGTATTGATGCGTTGGTCTTCCAGCAGCTCGGCTGCTCCGGCAGATGGGAACTCGTTGGCTCCGCCGGTCTTGCCAATTACAAGCTCAAAGGCGACAACGGCCTGGGTACTGACCGCGGCTATGCCGAACGTCTCGGCGCCGGCGTACAGTACGCCATGAGCGAAAACGCCACTGTCCGGGTTATGTATCACCATGCCTGGGTTCACAGCTCGCAGTTGGACGCGCTTGACGAATTCACCGTTGGTATCAGATACGCTTTCTAATCGTAAAGCGTTTATCGTTAAAGGGGAACCTTCACGGTTCCTCTTTTTTGTTGCCGGTTCGCCGCCCCTCGTCAATATCCCGTCCGCCCACTCTCCGCACTCCCGGCAACAGTATCCGCTATCGTCCCGGCGCCGTTCAGCCCTTGTCTCCGCCCATAACATCGGCAAAATGTAACCAGGGAACCTCGCCAAGCAAAAACCCCGCTGCACAAACAGCGGGGTTTCCTTTCGGCACATTGCCTTGCTATCTGCGGCGCAGAAACGACGGGATTTCCAAATCGTCTTCGCTGTCGTTTTCCTTTTCGGCAAAGTCTTCGATTTCGTCAAACTTCGGCACCACTACCGGCTTAACCGGCTTTTTGGCCTTGGCGCGCGAAATGCCCAAAATCTTGTCGATAAAACGTTGGCGGGTCGGTTCTTCCGGCTCTTCCTGAATCATCGCCTGCGCTTCTTCGCGGGCTCTGCGTTCGCGCGGCAGTTCTACTTCGCCCTGTTCCGGAAACAGCTGCGGCTCTTCTTCAATAATCTTAACCCGGGCCGTCGGGGCAAACGCCTTTTCCACTTTAACTTCCGCCAGTTCAGATTTCACCTGCGCCGCCTCTTCTGCATTGGCGACCACCGGCTTGTTGATTATCGCATTAAACAACGCCGAAGACGGGTGAGCCTCTTCATTCTCCTCTTCGCCTTTCAGCGCGGCAAATTCCTCCTGTTTCGGCGCCGCCGCCTTTTTCGCGGCAGTCAGCTCAACCACATTGTCAAGCTCAATCGGCGCTTCGTCCAAAACCGTTTCTTCAACCGTAATTTCTTCCCGCAGCGGCATTTCCGGCATCTCCCGGCGTTCTTCCTCATCTTCTGCTTTGCCGGCGTCAAGGTCAACGTACGCCCCCATATCCTTGGTTTTCAAAACCTGCATTGTCGCTTCGTCGTCAATGCCCGTTACCACGATGGAAACGCGAATGCGCCCCGACAGCGAATCATCATAGCTGGAACCGAAGATAATCTCGGCATTTTCATCGACTTCCTCGCGGATGATATTAACCGCCTCGTCGATTTCCATCAGCGTAATGTCCGAACCGCCGGTAATATTAATCAAGACGCCTTTTGCACCCTTCATCGAACAGTCGTCCAGAATCGGGTTGGAAAGCGCCTGTTCCGCCGCAACGCGAGCCCGGTCTTCGCCTTCTGCCTCGCCGGTTCCCATAATCGCCTTGCCCTTGTCTTCCATAATGCGCTTAACGTCGGCAAAGTCGAGGTTAATCAGCCCCGGCATAATCATCAAATCCGTAATTGAGCGCACGCCGTCATAAAGCACTTCGTCGGCTTTGACAAATGCATCTTTGAGCGTCGTGTTCTTGTCGGCAATACGAAACAGATTCTGGTTCGGGATAACAATGATGCTGTCGACTTCCTGGATAAAATTCTCCAGCGCCGCTTCGGCGTTTTCCATTCTTTTTTTGCCTTCAAACGCAAACGGCTTGGTAACCACGCCCACGGTAAGAATTCCTTTTTCCTTGGCAATCTTCGCCACTACCGGCGCCGCGCCCGACCCGGTACCGCCGCCCATGCCCGCGGTGATGAACACCATATTGGAATCCGCCAGTTCTTTTTCTATATCTTCGCGGGCTTCCTCGGCCGCCATTTTGCCGATTTCCGGCCTTGCGCCCGCGCCCAGCCCCTGCGTGATTTCAAGCCCGAGCTGGATTTTCCGGCCCGCCGGAGAAAGCGCCAGCGCCTGCGCGTCGGTATTGGCAACAACAAAATCGACCCCCTCCAGATTCTTGGCCATCATGTTGCTGATGGCGTTGCCGCCGCCGCCGCCGACGCCGATAACGGTAATTCTTGGTTTCAAATGCGTAAAGCTCGTTTCTCCGACAGCCAGTTTTATTGCCATTGTTTTTTCTCCGTGATATAAAAAAAAAGCTAAAATCCATTTGTTACGGATTCTAGCTTTAAATAAATTAAGTTTTAGTTACCATCAGCACGTTTTTTTGCATAAATCAAGATTTTTCCGGCTCCGTTTTCTGCCGCGCTCCAAACGTCAGCACGTTTTTTTGAACAGCTCCAGAATCTTCGTAAACAGCCCGTCGGCATTGGAACTGACATTAACTTTCTTGACGATTTTGCGCTCCGAATTGTTGACGGCAAACAGCAACAGTCCCAGCGCCGTGGAAAACGTCGGATTGTGCAACACCTGCGGAATGTTTTCGATATTGCGCGGCCGCCCGATTCGTACCTGCTTGTCCAGCACCATGCTCGCCACCTCGCGCATGCCCGGCAGCTGCGATGCCCCGCCGGTCAGCACCACGCGGTGCGAAGCGGTGTTCTTATAGCCTGCTTCGTCCAGCTTGCGCCCGACCAGCTCAAAAATCTCTTCAATCCGCGGCGAAATAATATTAATCAAATCCGAGCGGTAAATCTGTTTGATGTTGCTGTCGTCCTCTTCGCCGACCGGATATACGTTAATGATTTCCTGCTCGTCCTGGCTGATGAGAAACGCGCAGCCGTGACGGTTTTTGACCTCTTCCGCGTAGTTGAACGAGGTCGTCAGCCCCAGCGCGATATCGTTGGTAACGTTAATTCCCCCGACCGGAATTGACGAAAAATAAACCGGGTGCCCGTTCTTAAACGTTGCAATGCTTGTCGTGCCGCCGCCGATATCAATAATCGTCGCCCCGAGTTCCTTTTCGTCGTCCACCAGGCACGAAAGCCCCGACGCGTACGCCGAAAACGCCTTCATCTCCACTTCAAGGTGCGAACTCTCTACCACCGTCGCCAGATTTTTGTACATCGGCCGCGGATACAGCCCGAGCAGAATATCCACGCTGAGCGTGTCGCCGTAAATGCTAATCGGGTTTTTGACCTCTTCACCGTTGTCGACATGGTACCCCATCGTCAGAAAATGAATCGGCTCGTTGCCCTCGACATTAACTTTCATCAGCCCTTTGTCGGTAACTTTCTTGACGTCTTCTTCGCCGACCGGGCGGTTCTTGTGGATAGAGATTGACGAGCTCCGCACCACGCTGCGGGTACGGTCGCCGGAAACATTGACAATCACGTTGGTAATGCGCTCGTTGGCCATCTGTTCGGCCGCTTCGACCGCATTGCAAACCGCAATCGTCGCCTGATTAACGTCGGTAACCACGCCGTTTTTAATCCCTTTGGCGGCATTGTAGCCGTAGCCTAAAATCGAAACCCTCTTTTCTTTTGTTACTCTGGCAATAATGCAGCACACTTTGGACGTTCCGATGTCCAAAGCCGCTACAATCGGCGATCTGTTAAAAGAATGGTTCATTGCAATCCCTTTACTTTTTTATCTTTTAAGCATCAAATCTTCAACAGACTTATCAATGTCTACCACAATTCTGTTATCGTACCTTACATCAAAGGAAGTTAATTTACGTTTAAAAATTCCCTGCCTTTTATTTAATAATGCGATTTTTTGGTAAGCTTCGGCAAATTTCTTTTCCGGCAGCTTGACAACCACGCCGTTGTTGACATTGTCAAAAATCAAATCCCAGCGCCGGTTGGAAACGAATACCGCCGCTTTGACCCGGTTCGCCAGTTCCTCGTCGGTCGCCAGCACTTTCAGAAGTTCCGCCAGATGGTGCGGCGCGCCGTCGCCTGTCAGAAGCAAAATCGGCGCGTCCGGCTCGTATTCTTCAACCTCGATGACGTTCCCTTCCGCGTCCACCGGATAATAGCGCCCCTCATACTGCCAAATCGCCTTGACCTGCCGTTCTTCAATATTGACCAGAATATTGTTCGGGAAAAACTCTCTTTTGACCACGCATTTCCGCACCCACGTCAGCTGCTCGATGCGGTTTTGCAGCTTGGCAATATCAATCCCCAAAATGCTCTCGTTTTCCGAAAGGTTCAGCGCTTGGACTAAATCTTCGTAAGAAGTGCGGCGGTTGCCCTCGACAATCACGTCCTCGACATACATGCCGTGGTCGGCGGAGATTCTGTAAATCGCCTGCATCAGTTTGTCAAACTGTGCCGCAATCACGTTGTCGCGAACCGTTACCGCCGTCAGCGCCAGCGACAGCATAATCAGAAACGCCGCCGCCAGCCCGGTCAGCCGGTATGCCCATTCGCGTTCGGGCCGGACCTTCATATCCTGCAAATTCATATTGTTAGCCGCCGTTGTTGCCATCTCGCTTTACATTCCCTTATTTTTTCACGCCCATGCGCCGCACTTCCCATTCCAGCGTAATCGCTGTCTTCTCTTTCACTTTCTCGATAATCATTTCTCCAAGTTCTTCAATATCTTCCGCCGTTGCCTTGCCGCGATTGATGAGAAAATTGCAGTGCATGTCCGAAACTTCCGCCCCGCCGACTTTCAGCCCCGCGCAGCCTGCTTCCTTAATCAGCTTCCATGCCTGCAATCCCTCGGGGTTCTTAAACGTAGACCCCGCCGTCTTTTTATTAATCGGCTGATGCGCCAGGCGGTACGCCAGCTGCTCGTCCATCGTTTTGCGGATTTCTTCCGGCGCCGCTTTTACGCCCTTGAGCGTTGCGTCAAGCACAATCCAGTTTTCCGGAAACATACTGGAACGGTACGAAAAGTTAAAGTCTTCCGCCCCGGTTTCGTAAATCTGCCCCCAGTCGTTCATAATATGCGCCCGCACAAACACGTCCGACACCGTCTTGCCGAAACACCCGGCATTCGTGCGCAGCAGCCCGCCGATGCGCCCCGGCACCGAACAGATAAACTCCAGCCCGCCGACGCCGTTGTCAATCAGCGCTTTTTTCAAATCGCTGTTTTTCAGCCCCGCGCCGACCGTAACTTCCGCCCCGTCAAACTTCACCTGACGAAACGCTGGTGCATCCAGCTTAACGACCACGCCGGGAATTCCCCCGTCGCGAATGAGGAGATTGGAACCGCCGCCGATAACCGTAACCGGAATTGCCGCCGGCTTGCGCATCAGAAACGTTTTCAAATCGTCCGCGTCTTCGGGCAGGAACAGCACTTCCGCCGGCCCTCCGACCCCGAACCAGGTATGTTTCGCCAGCTTGGCGTTCTCAATGTATTTGCCGCGCACTTCCGGCAGGCTGTCCAAAATCGGCGTCTTCGCCCCGAATAATCTTCCGAACATTATTTTCTCCTTTTTCTTTTTTGCATCGTCTTGTCCGTTCCTCGCTCCGTTTCACGCGCCCTGCTGGTCGTTTCCGTCCCGGTTCGCCGTTGTCCTGTCCGTCTCCGGTCACGCCATCGCCGTCATCTGCCCGCCGCCATCCGTTGCCCTGTCCGAACACCGCCCCGAGTCATTCGGTCACTGCGCCACGGCTACCCGTTGCCCTGTCCGTCTCCGGTCACGCCATCGCCGTCATCTGCGCCGCCGCCATCCGTTGCCCTGTCCGAACATCGCTCCGGCTCATTCGGTCGCTGCGCCGCGGTTACCCGTTGTCCTTGTCCTCGGCCGCCGCGTTCTTGCGCGTTATCGCCAACAGCATCCCCATCGCCAGACAGCTCGCCAGCATTGATGACCCGCCGTAGGACACGAACGGCAGCGTCATCCCCTTGGCAGGCATGAGCTGCAGCGCCGAACACATATTGACAATTGCCTGTCCGCCGAGCGAGGCCGCCAGTCCCGATGCCGCATACATAACGAACAAATTGTTGTCGCGCATGGAAAGTGTCATCGAGCGCACCACAATCGCCGCAAACGTCGCGACGATAATCGTCGTCAGCCACACGCCGCACTCTTCTCCCGCCAGCGCAAAGATAAAGTCCGTATGCACGTCCGGCAGCGTCATCTTGACATACCCTTCGCCCGGCCCGCGCCCCAGCAGGTTACCGTTGGCAAACGCGTCCATCGACTTTTGTATCTGCGACCCGATTTCATTCTCGGATGCCAAAAAACGGTCGATACGGTCGCGCACGTGTGCCAGAAAGAAATACGACCCCGTAACCAGTACCAGCCCTGCCGAAAACAGCGTCATAATCAGCCATACCGGAATTCCTGCCCAGACCATCTGCAGCGCCCATACGCCGGAAATCAGCACCGTCATGCCCAAATCCGGCTGCCCGAACACCGACAGCGCCGTCAGCAGAAACAGCCCGACCGCCAGCGTCATGCCCGGAAAATCCTCAATTCTCTTGTTCGCGTCCAGCAGCCACGCCGTTACCACGATAAACACCGGCTTGATGAACTCCGACGGCTGCAACGAAAATCCCGCAAACTTAATCCAGCGCGCCGCCCCTTTGGTCGCGTCGCCGACCACATACGTCAGCACCACGCCGGCAAACGCGCACAAGAAGCCGAATACCGCCAGCCGCCGGATGGTGCGCAGGCTCTGCATTGAAACGCCGATCATCAGCACCAGCCCCATAAATATAAACACGCCCTGTTTCTTTATAAAGGCAAAATCGTCCGCCAGCCGGTCGCGGTGCGCCGCCGAAGGGCTTGCCGAAAGCACCAGCATCGCCCCGATAAAAATAAGAAAGACGGCCAGCGAAAAGCTGACCTTGTCCACCGTCCACCACCAGTTGGAAATTTTGCTCTTGCTGTGCCGTGCAAAAGAAAACATCGCCGCGCCGCCTCCCTTGTCAGATTAACGACAACAGGCCGATAACCGACGCCAGCGCCGTTACCGCCCAGAACGTATAAACAACCTTGACCTCGCTCCAGCCCAGCTGCTCAAAGTGGTGGTGTATCGGCGCCATCTTAAAAAAGCGCTTGCCGGTCTTCTTGAAATACAGAACCTGAATCATCACCGACACCGTTTCCAACACAAATACGATACCGACAATCGCCAGCAGAATCTCGTGCTTTAAGATAACCGCAATCACGCCCAGCACTGCGCCCAGCGCCAGCGACCCCGTATCGCCCATAAAAACGCGGGCTTTTTTCAGGTTAAACCACAAGAACCCGACACACCCGCCGGCCAGCGCCGCACAGACGACCGCCATTTCCGCGCTTTTGGGCACATACGGAAACGCGGTTTCGTTAAACGCCGGATACCCGGTCGCAAATGCAAACACCATAAATACCGAAAAAACGACAGCGAGCATTCCCGCCGCCAGCCCGTCCAGCCCGTCGCTGAGATTCACGGCATTGGACGCGCCGGAAATAACGATAACCGCAAACGGGATATACACCCACGACAGCTGGAACGACCAGTCAATATACGGCAGATACAGCCTGCTCTCAATCGAATTCGGCGTCGCCGCCGCAATAACGTTGACCGCCAGCACCGCCGCCATAAACTGGATAAACAGCTTCATCTTCGCCGTCATTGCGTTCGGCGTCTGCTTTTTGACTTTGACATAATCGTCGGCAAACCCCGTCAGCCCATAGATGAACAACACCAGCATCGAAATCCAGACAAAATGCTGCCGGACATTCGCAAACAGCAGCATCGCCAAAAGGCTCGTCCCCAAAATCAACAGCCCGCCCATCGTCGGCGTGCCTTTCTTTTCCTCAATGTGCGATTTCGGCCCATCGCCGCGTATCGGCTGCCCGCCGCGCTCATGCCCTTTGAGGAAAGCGATGAGCCTTCCGCCCGTAAGGAGAGATACAACCAAAGCCAGCGCAAAAGCCGCCGCCGCCCGCAGAGGCACCGTTTCCGGCGCATAAGACCAAAAAGACCACATTATCCGCACATTCCCGTCGCAAAAAAGTTAAACAAAATCTGAAAAAATATATTGGAATTGATTTTACAGTCAATATCTAAATGAAGTCTTAAAAAATATCTGAAAATCAAAATATTTTTCCCCGCCGCATTTTCGCGCCGCCGCCCGGCACCCTGCGCCCCCAAAATTCCACAATCACCCCGTATGCAGCAATTCCGCCCCGTCCGCCCGGAGGTTATTCACTTTTTTTTAACCACGCCTGTCGTATGATATGATAAATATATGCGCCGCCGTACCATCGCACTGTCTGTCGTACTGCCGCGCCAGTAAAGGAGTTTTGCCATGTCCGGATTTTCGCTGACCACATTGTTAACCGCCGTTTCCCTCGTTTTTACCGGCATTTCCGCCTCTGCCGCTGACGGCGACCTTCCGCCCGAATTGCAGGGGCTTGGGCTGTATGAAGATATCCTGCCGATAGGCTCGGACGGCACCGGCGGGCTTCCGTCTTCGCGGCGCGCTTCACGCCAGCAGAGCATTATCCCGTTCATCATCTCGTCCCTGCCTAAAGCGACGTCCGCTGCCGCCACCAATAATATCGCCAACGCGGAGCAGGTTTTCTGTTACCATGTTGCCAAAAAGCCCGCGGATTTTGCCGGCTACACACTGGACAACTTTGCCGTTACCGGCTATTGCGGCGAACTGGATATAGGCGCCACCGCAACCACTTACGAGGCGCTTTTCACCCAAAGCCCGAACATTATAACCGCGCCTGCCGCCTGTGCCATTGAGCCGCGCGTCATGCTGCGTTTTGTGCGCGGCGTCGATTATACCGATGTCCTTTTATCCTCTCCCTGCCCGTCATTCACCGTCTTTTACGCCGGCAGATACACCGCTTTTAACATCAAGCAGGGCGTTATTGACGACATCATCAGCCAGTTTGACAAAGAAAACCAGCCGTTCAACTCCCCCGCGCTTTTGAAAAAGACCGTCGCCAACGGTACCGCCGACACCGACAGGGAAGCCGAAATCTATGAAAAGAAACAACGCGAAAACGCACCGGTAATGAACTGGAAAATGCCTGCCGCCGAAGAAGACAGAACGCCTTCTGCCTCCGGCTCAGGCTCGTCTCTGCCGCAGGATTCCTCTGCAAAGGATTCGTCCGGCACATCAAAACCGGCTGCCAGGGGCTGGGGAAATATTAAGCTGCGGATGTAGCGGCAGCCGGCCCAATACGCCGGCCTCCCGTACGCCCGGACATATAATCATCAGCGCTGTCCGTCCCCTGCCCCGACACCGTGTTTTGAAACTTCCTCCCCGTTGCTCACCGGCCGGGCACATTTCGAAATTTCGAAACTTCCGCCCCATTGTTCTCCGGCCGGGTTCAAAGCGCATTTTTTTCATAAAATCAAACATTTTTTAACCACAGCTTAACTTTTTGCTTGCTATTTGAGAGGCGGCGTTATAAAAACGCCAACTGCGCGGCTTTCCGCTCCCGTGGTAAAACCGCAGCAGCATACAATCCCCCTCCCGGGGGATTTTGTGTTGTCTTCAACTTTGTATAGTCATTAACATCAATGCTGCCGCTAATCGGCAGCCGCAAAAGAAAAGGTAGAAAAAAATGCTCGCGGTATTGCAGAATCTGGCAATGTCATTAAAACAAAAAATCAACGGTTTCGGCAGTTTTTATATGAAAAACTTCTGCCCCAAACTGGTAGAAGTCCTACGCAAAGGCTATGACAAAGACAAATTCCGCCGCGACACTCTTGCCGGCATGACCGTCGCCGTCGTTTCGATTCCGCTGGCAATGGCCCTGGCGATTGCTTCCGGCGTTACTCCGGCGCAAGGGCTGTACACGGCCATCGTCGCCGGCTTTTTCATTGCCCTGCTCGGCGGTTCAAAATACCAAATCGGCGGCCCGACCGGCGCTTTCGTCGTCGTCATTTTTAACGTCATCAAAAACTACGGCCCCGAAGGACTGACCATGACCATGCTTGTTGCCGGCATCATCTTGATTATTGCCGGCCTGCTCCGCCTCGGCACCTACATCAAATACATTCCCTACCCCGTCGTTACCGGCTTCACCGCCGGCATCGGCGCATTGCTGATTTCCACCCAGGTCAAAGACCTTCTCGGCCTGCAAATGGAAAGCGTCCCCTCTGATTTTCTTCCCAAATGGCAGGCATACTTTGCCAACCTCGGCAACTTCAGTTTCTCGTCGGTCTTCATTGCCGCCTTTTCGTTTGCCGCGATTTTCTACGTCCGGCACAAGCGCCCGAACCTGCCGGCCTACCTCGTCGCCGTCGTCGGCGCCACGCTGCTGGTCGCGGTATTTGCGCTGTTCTCCGCCGCGCCGGATACCATCGGCTCCAAATTCGGTGCCATTCCGCACTTCCTGCCTGCGCCGAAACTGCCGGAACTTGACGTCAATCTGATGCTCAAAGTTTTCCCGAGCGGACTGACCATCGCCTTTCTCGCCGGGGTCGAATCCCTGCTGAGCGCCACTGTCGTCGACGGCATGAGCGGCGACAACCATAACTCTAACGCCGAACTTATCGCCGAAGGCACCGCCAACCTGATGAGCATGGCATTCACCGGCGTTCCCGCCACCGGCGCCATCGCCCGCACCGCCACCAACTACAAATCCGGCGGCTATTCGCCGATGGCCGGCATTATGCAGTCGGTAATTCTGCTTTTGTTCATGCTGCTGCTTGCCGGCGTTGCCAAATTTATCCCGCTCGCCTGCCTGTCCGCAATTCTGATTCTCGTCGGCTGGAACATGCTGAACCTGACCAAAATGTACTACCTCCTCAAAGGCGCGCGCGGCGACGCGCTGACCCTGGTCGTTACGCTGCTGCTGACGCTGCTGGTCGACCTCAACACCGGCATTTCCGTCGGCTTTATCCTCTCCAGCATTATCTTTATGCACCGCATGAGCAAGGAAATTGAAATCGAAACCGATGAAAAGGCGCTTGAATACAAAGGCGGCGGCCGCGACCTCTCGCAGGTTCTGCACGAACAGGGCGTTATCTCGCTGCGTTTCTCCGGCCCGCTGTTCTTCGGCGACGCGCTGGACGTAACCCGCTTTTTGCAAAAGATAAAAGCCGAACCCAAAATCATCATCATCCGCATGGGTTACGTTCCGCTCGTAGACATCAGCGGTGCCAACGCGCTGGTCAGCTTTATCGACCGTGTCAAGAAAAAACACGGCGCCAAAATCATCCTCTCCAACATCAAGAAGCAGCCGCGCCGTATGCTGCACGAAGCGTTTTTGCAAAACGGACTGACCTGGCACGACATTTCCACCGCCTCAACGTTTGAAAACGCGCTCAAGATTACCCGCCGCTACCTGCGTATGAAACAGCGGCAGGAAGAGCAGCAGGCAACAGGCACCGCGGCGGAATAATCCGCCGCTTCTTCCTGCGTCAGCCCGGCGGTAACGCCCGCACGCGCCCTCCGCCCGTCTGCATCCTTCTCTTCATCTGCCGCTGTTTTTCCCTTTTCCGCTTGACATTTCCGCCGCTCCGTCCTACCATACGTCAGAACAAAACCCTAACAACAGGACACCCATGCCTCAGGAAAAAGACATCGCTTCCGACTGCACCTCTTTCGCCACAGCCCTCGGTCATGCTGCCCCGGCAGCCGCACAGCCCGCCTCTTTTCCCGCCTCTGCAACAGCCCCGCACACCCTCACCGGCGAAATCGACGCGCTCAAGGCCGTGTCCAAAGCCGTCCGCGACCTTGATTCCCTGAACCTTACCCAGCGCAAGCTGTTCGACAGGATTGAACATACCCACAACAACATCTTTATTCAGGGACAGGCAGGCACCGGCAAGTCCACCTTTATCAAATACCTGAAGAAACACTCTAAAAAACGCATCCGCCTTGTCGCCCCGACCGCCATCGCCGCGCTCAATATTGAAGGCGCCACCATCCACTCCATGTTTACCCTGCCGTTAAGCGATTTTCTCATTCCGCAGGAAGTGCGTTCCACCCGCCGCCGCAAACTGAAGTCCATTCTCAAAAAAACCGACATCCTCATTATCGACGAGGTGTCCATGCTCCGCCCCGACATTTTGGATATGATAGAAGAGCTGTGCTGCCAGGCGCGAGGCAATTTGGCGCTGTTCGGGGGGCTGCAGATTATCCTCATCGGCGACCTCTGCCAGCTTCCCCCGATAATCAAACCGGCGGCAATCCCCGCGTTCAAACAGAAATACGGCACCGCCGAACCGTACTTTTTTGACGCGTTATCTTATCAAAAAGGCGCATTTGAAAAAATCGAGCTGACCGAAGTCTACCGCCAAAGCGACAAAGAACTGTTAAGCTACCTGCAAAACCTCCGCAACGATGAAAACCTGCCCGAAACCGTCTCTTACTTCAATCGGCGCGAAAACTATCCGCCCGACTTCGCCGCCACCGCCATCACCATCACGCCGTACCGTTCGGTCGCCGACGGCATCAACCGCCGCCGCCTTGCCGAATTGCAGACGCCCGAACGCGAATACGAGGCCCAGCTCGCCGGTTCGTTTGAAAAAATGCAGGATACGCCCTCCCCGAAAATTCTGACCATCAAGGAAGGAGCGCTCGTCGTTTTTAACAAAAACAACTACCCCGATTACATCAACGGGACCTCGGGCATTGTCGAAAAGCTCGAAGACCGCTATATCGTTGTCCGCTGCCTTCAGGACAACAAATTCATTACCGTCCGCCGCGAAGAGTGGAAGTCGTTCGCCTATGACATTAATGAAGAAACCGGCGACGTAACCGAAAAGGAAACCGGCTCGTTTATCCAGTTCCCGCTCCAGCTCGGCTATGCGCTGACCATCCACAAGGCACAGGGCAAAACTCTTGACCGCGTCATTATTGACATCGACCGCGGCGCGTTCGCCCACGGCCAGCTGTACGTTGCCCTCTCCCGCACCCGCCGCAAAGCCGATATGCTGATAAAGCGCGGCCTTTGCGAAGACGACATCATTTTTTCTGACCGCATCAAAAGCTTTTTAAGCTGAAAACCATAAACGCGCCCGCTGCATTTTCGCCGGTTTTCCTCCTGACTTATGCGATTTTCCGTATGCCAAACAACGGAATAAACCCGAACAGGCAATGTTCCACACCGTCTTTTTTATATTTAATTTTATAAACCGTCAGTACATTAAACAATTTCAGTTTTCTGCTGTGCGTTGATTTAATAATTCTGAATACAGCCGGTAAACGATACAGACAATAAAAAAATTCGCCGTATTTAGCCGCATCTTCCGCTTCTCTTGCCAGCCACTGATTTACCAGATAGATTCCCCAACGCTCCTGATTTTTGCCGGCAAAAAACGGAGAGTGTTGCGCACACCTCCGCCAAGCGGATGCCAAACGCCGAAACCGTCCATCGTTCCAAGGTTTTACCGGAGAAGAATAATGTATGATTTTCGGATTTATTCTGCCGCTCTCCAGTGCTGCATATTTTTGTGTATTTACCTCAGAATAAAAAGCAGTTTTTCCCAACTCAACATGCCACATCGCGTTCCACATGACATCAAAGTAGTAAACCTTCCCGGCACAAACCATATTCAATACATCTTGGTCCGGGTATGACAAATCCGGCATATCGGCTATTTTCTTTACACATTTCTCCACCAGATTTTCTTTTATCCACAGCGGAATATTGAACATCAGTACGCCGCTGTTGAAATACCCCTCCTCCGAACACCGTAATTTATCGCGTATATAGCTCTGCATCTCAAAAGTATAAACATCTGAACAGGCTCCGATATAGTTTCCCTCCATATCTTCCATAAACATTTCCGCCACGTCAGCCTGCGCCAAAACATCGCAATCCAGATACAAAACCTTTTCATATTCTTTAAAAATCTCCGGTATCCAAATACGATAATACATTTCTTCCGTAAAATAACTGCACACATAAAGCGGACAATCCTTAACCCGCTCCGTCATATCAACAGCTTGAACGCATAAGCCCTCAACCGTCATTTTCTGCAGCAATGCGAGGGTTTCTCTCCTCAAACCGCTGTGCAGCACATAAACCCGATATTCCTTGTCCGGAGACTTGTGTTCAATAATCGAACGAATTGCCACCGACATATACGGTGCATAATTCTCGTTACTCGCAAAGACAATTGGAATAATCTGTTTGTCAGCCATTAGTTCTCTCCCTATCTTCAGCAACAAATGCCGAACAAATAACAGCAGCGCTCAATTTCCTTCTCGTTGTAACAAACCGTAATAACCGACAATAATCTTTATACTCCGGCATATACCCCTCCGCTGCTGAAAAAAAACGTTCGTTTAATTTCATATACTTTTGGTTTAGCTAAATAGCCATATCGGCGATTAAAATATCCCCAGTTTTTTGTTGATAAAAAACGAACGTTTAAATTAAACAGTGTCGCAATACGGTTTACCGGCCTCGCATTTTGTCTTCGCAGGCGTACACTCCGCCTGCACTTTGCCTTCGCTGGCATCAGCTCCGTTCGTTCGTATTTTGCCTTCGCTGATATCCATTCCGCGTCCCGCATACCGGCACTGACATCCGTTCCGCGCACCAAACGCCTTCACTGATGTCCGTTCCGCATCCCACATACCGGCACTGATATCCGTTCCGCGCACCAAACGCCTTCGCTAGTGCCCATTCCGCGTCCCGCATACCGGCACTGATATCCGTTCCGCGCACCAAACGCCTTCGCTAGTGCCCGTTCCGCGTCCCGCATACCGGAACCGGTGCCCATTCCGCCCGCACTTTCAGGCAGAAAATGTCTTTTTTGGCGCTGTCCGGCAGCTTGACGTAATCCTTTTCCGTCGTTACCAGTGACAGCCCCTGTGCTGCTGCTTCCGCCCGCAACGCCTCCAAATCCGTCGCCGTATAGGCATGATGGTCGGCAAAATCCCGCGTTGCGACAAGGATATAGCCGAGGCTCTTAAGCGTCTGGTAGAACTTTTCCGGATGTCCTATGCCCGCAAATGCCAACACCCGTTTATTCTCCAGGTCAAACGGCAGCGGTTTCAGCCTGCCTGAAAACACCGGCAGCGTACACTGCTCTGCCAGCCCGGTCTTGTCCTCGCCCATAATCAGAATATAGTCGGCGCGCTTTTCGCCATTTTTCAGCGTCTCGCGCAACGGCCCCGCCGGAATAATTTTGCCGTTGCCGATACCCGCAGCACCGTCAAATACCAGCCAGCTTTCGTCTTTATACAGCCCCGGATTCTGAAAACCGTCATCCATAATGATAATCTCCGCGCCGAGCCGCACTGCCTTTTCCGCGCCGAGCTCCCGCCTGGGCGCAATAATCGTCGGCGCCACGCCGGCCAGCAGCCGCGCCTCGTCGCCGGTTTCCGCCGCCGTATGCCGTTCCAGATTGACCACGATATTTTTCAGTTTGCCTTTATAGCCGCGGGTAACGAAAAAAACTTTCTTGCCGGCTTTGATATACTGTTCCGCCATGGCCATCGCCACCGGCGTCTTGCCGACACCGCCTGCGGTGATGTTGCCGATACAGATGACCTTCGCCTTGCACTTGCGGGGTTTGCCCAGTCTCAGCCGCAGCTGCGTCGCCGCGCCGTAAACCCACCCCAGCGGCGTCAGCAGCGTCGGAAATATGCCGTTTTTCTGCCAGAAACGCGGAGTTTTCATCGTCTCAGCTCCTTTGCCAGTGCCGCCGCAATCCCGTCCAAAACCGCCGCTTCCTTAACCGTCCAGGCGTACGCTTTTTGCTGCCTTTCCGCCAGCAGCGCCGGATCGCGCAGCAGCGTAATCGTCTCTTCAATCACATCCTCGGCGGAAGACACCTGATAAACCGCGTCAAAAAACCGCGCCCGCGTCATCATCTCCGCAAAGTTCTGCATATTCGGGCCGACGATGACCGCGTTTTTGTCGCGCGCCGCCTCCATAAAGTTCTGCCCACCGTGCGCCACCAGCGACCCGCCGATAAAACTGACCTTTGCCAGCGCGTACCACAGCCCCATCTCGCCGATGGTATCGGCAACGTAAATATCCGTTTCCGGCGTTATCGGTTCTTCCGCAGAGCGCAGCGCCGCCGCAAAATGCCGGCTGCGGTACATTGCGGCAATTTCCTGCCCGCGGTGCGGATGGCGCGGTACAACGACAGTCAAGACGCCCGGCACATTTTCCTTCAGCCACGGCAGATACAAAGCCAGCCGTTCCTCCTCGTCATGATGGGTCGAACTCGCCAGAAACACCGGACGTTCCCCGATAGCCTGTTTCAGCGCTGCCAGCTTGTCCGCGTCGACCGGCAGCGGCATGCCCGCAAATTTGATATTGCCGAAACAGTCCGCTTTCGGCGCTCCCAGAAAGATAAGCCGGTTCTTATCCTGTTCCGACTGCCCGAGACAGAGCGAAAAACACGACAACAACTCTTTGGCGGCAAATTTAAACTTCTTCCACATTGCAAACGACTTGTCCGAAATCCGCCCGTTAACCAGAATCAGCGGAATTTTTGCCGCTTTGATTTCCGACAGCAGCGACGGCCATAATTCAGACTCAAACCACAACACCGCGTCGGGGCGGAAATGCTTCAACAGCCGCTTTGCATACGCCGGCACATCAAACGGGATAAACTGGTGGAACGCACGCGGCGGCAGACGCTTGGCCATAATTTCCGCCGACGTCAGCGTCCCCGTCGTTACCATAATCGAAAGCTCCGGATCTTCTTTCAGCAGCTTGTCAATCAGCGGCAGCATCGACACCGCCTCGCCGACCGACGCGCCGTGCATCCAGTAGAGTTTTCCTTCGGGGCGCGGGCGTTTGTACAGCCCCAGCCGCTCGTTGAAACGCACCGGATGTTCTTTGCCCGTCCGCCGCCGTTTTCTGATATAGGTCGCTTTCAACACGGGAAACACCAGAGTAATAAGCGTCTTATAAATTCCGATAACCATGTCAGGGTCCTTTCCGATATCCGGCGCACCGGTTGGTTTATATCCTCTTGTTCTTCATCTCTTCCGCCGGCACAATCTCCGGCAGCCCGCATTTGCGGTCAAGTTCCTGCGTCAGCGCATTCAGTTCGTCTTCAAACGCACGGCGCATCTGTTCCATTTCCTCCTCGGTTGCGTCGGGCGGCACAAACAACGGCCGTGTACCCGCCACGGCGCCTCTGGCAAAAAGCTTGGGAATAAGCATGGCGTCCCAGCTCCGTTTGGCAATCCACGCCCCTTCCGAACTGTAGGTAAACCCCATAACCGGTTTGCCGGTCTTCTGGGCAAAATAAATCACGCTTTTGTTCAGGCGCATCCTCGGCCCCCTGGGTCCGTCCGGAATAAGCGCCACCACCGTGCCCTGCTCCAGTTCGTGCACGATGCTGAGCGCCGCCGGAAGCGCTTTGCGGTAGCTGGAACCGTCGATGCTCAAAATATTGAACCCCCGAAGCAGCCGTGCGATAATCCGTCCGTCATTGTGCGGCGATACCAGCGCTTTCATCTGCCGCGGATTGCGCCAGAAATAGGGCAGCATCAGCGCCCGCCCGTGCCAGGCAACAAAAATGCCGCCGTCATTGTCGGCAATCAGTTTTTCAAACTCGTCTATTCCGCTGACGTCAAACTTCCCCGTTTTCCCCGCCAGCCATGCATATAAATAAGCCAGTCCGCCTATCAGGTCGAGCACAACCGGAAGCTTGCTGATTTTCTGCCGCAAATGTTTTATTTTGGTTCTAAATTCCGTACTTGACATATTGTTCCCTTCGTCCCCGGCAACCAGTCATCTGTCGATATATGGCGCGTTGATTCCGTTCTCCCGACAATCAGGCACCCTCCGATATATGGCGCATTGATTCCGTTTTCCCGGCAATCCACCGCCTGCCATACATCTGGCGCATTAATCCGCCCCCTGACACCCAGCTGCCTGCCATACATCTGGCGCATTAATCCGCCCCCTGACACCCAGCTGCCTGCCGGGCATAATGATATATTTTGTTCATAACACCGATAATCTTAAAAAAAGGTTTAAACCGCGCCCCACTCCGCCAAAATTAACGCACCCGCCGCCTGCTGTCTGTGCACGCCGGTTACTGTCTGTGCACGCCGGTTGCTGTCTGCCACCTGCCGGTTGCCGCCTGACACTGCCGCCCGCCGGTTGCCGCTTGGCACTGCCGCCTGCCGATTGTCGCTTGGCACTGCCGTCCGCCGCGCCCCAACGATTTTCTCTGCCGCTGACAAAAAGAAAGCCCCTCTGCAGCGCCGCCGTCAAACGGGGCATTGCAAGAAGGGCTTTCTCTAAATCAGGGTACTGCGCGTTACGGGTGCAGCTTCAGGTCGGTGTATGCCGTGTGGTGCATTACCTCCTGCTTGGTATCCGTATTGACGAAACTGAATTCCCTTACGTCGGAACCCAGATATGTGTCATCCGGATACAGTTTGGCACGTTCGGACAGGTACTGCACGCTCTGTGAGAATTTAAGTTCCAGCGGAATATTAAATTCTTTGTGCTTTTCCCCGTTGTCAAAGACGATTTTGACGGAACGCACCAGCGTGTTAAACGTCGGCTCAGGAGTGAGATAACCGCCGCCCGGCATCCGGTAATGCGGCACGAAGTTATAACGGTTGTCATCAAATTCTACCGTAAATGCCCTCTCTGTACCACTGATACGGGAACTTTTCCCTTCGTTGGTAACATAAGAGTCATAAGTAACTTCTGTGTTTGCCACATACCAGCTGTTGTTGCTGTTTAATCCCATAGCCACAACCACCTGGTCAGTCCACGTCTTTACCTCGTCTTCCGCCGTTGAATGCGGAATTGTCTTGGTAACAATCACGTCAACCACGCCTTGGCGTTCACCATTCAGGCTCCAGTTAAGTTTGAAGTCCCAAACCGGCTCACCGGGAATGTCGCCTGCTTTTACCGACTTGGTATACCACGGCCGCAGCGTCATAACGTCAGAATTCGGCGTTGTAACGTTTTTCGCCGTCCAAGCAGCGTTAAACAACAACGTCACTTTTTGATTCTCGTCCATAGCTTCTGACGTATAATCATCATAAACTACAGAAGAAATCTCCAAATGCGGTGCCTCGACGGCCCCATAGTCTTCTACAACTTTACGATCATAACGCCAGCCGTAGGATACGGTAGCTACCTGCCCGTCAGAGAAGGTAAACTTTTTGACAATATCTTTGCCGAAAGTCGCCCCTTCTTCAACGTTCTTGTCACTTACCGTTTCCTCGCCGGTCAAAGCAACCGCCAGCTCTGCTTCGCTAGCCACCTCAATGTGCTTCTTTTCCAGAACCACATTGATATACGCCGTGGGATTAAAACGTTGTACATTGGTTCCATCACCCTCCATGTCAACGTTTGACTCTTGCTCAAACGAACCGGTACTTTCGCCCTGACCGTCATTTACCGCGGTATCAACATAAAGAAACCACTTCATTTGTGGATCAATACCTTCACTCATGAAGTTCGTCTTCTCTCCTGCTGTACACGCACTTAATACGACTGTACACGCAACCAATACTACTGCGCTCACAGCTATAGCTGCAAAACGCAAGAAATTTTTCTTTTTCATACGTCTGTAAATTTTAGATTATTTAATTAAAAAAATTTCTCTTGTATGTACCCTTGCAATAATAAAACATAAACCTTACCATGCTGTTCTGCATAAACAAAACAGCCGCAAACGGGCACAATAATTTTTTAACTGCCTTAATATAACATACTTTTTATACAAAATCAATATGTTTTTTGTATAAAAAAGAGTCCGGTTTTCACAAACCGGACTCCTGCGAACTTAATCACAATAATTTACCCCTTAAAGGCGGAAAATTTCGCGAAATGGCCGCAGATGTCTCCCAAGGAGCAGAGTGTACATAAACGTACACGACGCGACGAAGAGGAGCACCATCTGCAAGTCAGTTCACCATAATTTCCCCCTTTAAATCTTCATCTTGTAGAAGGAGCGGTAAACAAAGACCAACCCCACCAACAGGAAGAAGATGCCGAGGCCGAGCGAAACGCACTTCGGCGCCGCTACCGCCATCTCGACCGCAAGCAGGCCGAACAGCGTCGTGAATTTAATAATCGGGTTCAGCGCCACCGAGGACGTATCCTTGAACGGATCGCCGACCGTATCGCCGACGACCGTCGCGTCGTGCAGCGGCGTGCCTTTTTCGCCAAGGTCGACTTCTACGACCTTCTTGGCGTTGTCCCATGCACCGCCGGCATTCGCCATAAACAGCGCCTGGTACAGCCCGAAGACCGCAATCGAAATCAGATAGCTCGCAAACAGATTCGCATCAAAGCACGCAAACGCAATCGTGAACGAGAAAATCACGATAAAGATGTTGAACATGCCTTTCTGCGCATACAGCGTGCAGATACGCACCACTTCCTGCGAGTCTTCCTTGGAAGCCGCCTTTTTGCCCGAAAGCTTGATGTGCTGCTTAATGAAGTCGACCGCACGGTAAGCGCCGGTGGAAACCGCCTGCATTGACGCGCCCGAGAACCAGTAGATGACCGCACCGCCGAGGATAATGCCGAACAATACCATCGGGTCAAGCAAATTCAGCTTAAGGTTCAGCAGCAGAATGATGGAGAAAATCATCGTCGTCGCGCCGATAACCGCCGTGCCGATAAGCACCGGCTTGGCCGTCGCCTTGAACGTGTTTCCGGCGCTGTCGTTGGCTTCCAACAGGTGTTTGCCCTGCTCAAAGTCCGGCTTGAAACCGTAGTCTTTCTCAATCTCTTTCTTGACGCCTCTCAGGCTCTCAATCTGGGACAGTTCAAACACCGACTGCGCATTGTCGGTAACCGGGCCGTAGCTGTCGACCGCAATCGTTACCGGCCCCATGCCGAGCATGCCGAACGCCACCAGACCGAATGCAAACACCGTCGGATAGACCATAAAGCCGTCCAGGCCGTCCTGCGCCGTAAAGAATGCGATAACCATCAGGCCGACCATAACCAGCCCCTGCCAGAACGCCGACATATTGCCGGCGACAATACCGGAAATGATGTTCAGCGAAGCGCCCGCCTCGCGGCTGGACTTGACAATTTCCTGCACGTGCTGCGACTTGGAAGACGTAAAGATTTTTGTAAACTCCGGAATCAGCGCCGCCGCCAGCGTACCGCAGCTGATAATCAGCGACAGCCGCCACCACAAATCGGGGCTGATGTTGGAAAGCATAACATACGAAATGCCGAACGTTACCGCAATCGACGTCAGCGACGTCAGCCAGATAAGGCTCGTCAGCGGCTTTTCAAAGTCAAAGATTTTCTCCTTGCCGTAGCGCGCTTCAGAAATTTTCCCGTTCAGCCAGTACGAAAACAGCGAGGTCAGAATCATCAGAATGCGCATCGCAAAAATCCATACGATTAAACGCGCCTGAAAATCAACGCCGTTCGCCAGCATGACCAAATCGCCGTTATTGGCATACATCATGCCCGCACCCAGAACGATAAAGCTGATAAGCGCCACGCCGGTAACGCCGTAGGTTTCAAAACCGTCCGCAGTCGGGCCGACGGAGTCGCCCGCGTTGTCGCCGGTGCAATCGGCAATCACGCCCGGATTGCGCGCATCGTCCTCGCCGATTTTAAAGATAATTTTCATCAAATCCGCACCGATATCGGCAATCTTGGTGAAAATGCCGCCGCAAATGCGCAGCGCCGCCGCGCCGAGCGATTCGCCGATGGCAAAGCCGATAAAGCACGCGCCCGCACTCTCTTTGGATACGAACAGCAAAATTGCCATCATCATAATCAGCTCAACGCAGATGAGCAGCACGCCGATGGACATGCCGGACTTGAGCGGCAGGCTCATTACCTTGTACGCCTTGCCTTCAAGCGAAGAAAAAGCCGTACGCGCATTCGCGTAGTTGTTGATGCGCATACCGAACCACGCCACCGAATACGAGCCGAGAATACCCAGCACCGACCAGCCCAGAACCGTCAGGACTTTCGGCAGCGGCGTATCGTTCAGGCCGTAAAAATAGTAGAAAATGCATACCGCAATAAACACTTCGAGCAACAGCAGCAGTTTCGCCTGCTGTTTCATATAGGTCTTGCAGGTTGCGTAAATCAGTTCCGACACGTTAAGCATCGACTGATGCGCCGGCATATTCTTGATTTTGTGAAACTGATACCAGCCGAACAGCATGCCCAAAACGCAGATAACCAGCCCGAAAGCCAAAATCTGCGTACCGGACACCGCCCAGCCGAAAATATTGTAACCCACGTCCAGCGACGGGATTTTGAGGTCGATTTCGGACGCCTGCGCCCCGCTCGCCCCCACGGCCAATGCCGGCGCCAACGCCGCCGCAAAAGCCGTCATTTTCTTAATGTTAAACATGTAATCTCCCTTTTCATCGGTATTAACGAGCAACCCGGACGGAAAAAAGGCCCTCCGCCGGCAGCTGCCCCGAGTTTAGCCGCCCATTTCTAAACAACCGGTTAAAACTTCAGGAGATATTTTTAAGTTTTTCTTTTAAAAATAACGGGTTATTACACCCGCACCAGCACCCTCGACTACCACTCGCTCATCAACCCGCCAGTCCGCAGCGCCCTCTCTCCTCGCCCCGCTCATCAACTCGCCGACAACCACCTGCGGCCAACGCACCGCACCCCGACTACCGCTTATACAGCCTGCGGTTCGACACGCCTTCCCCTGCTACCACTCGCGCAGCCTGCAAATCAACACACCGCGCCCTGACTACCACTCGCGCAGCTTACGGTTCAGTTCGCGCTCCTTAATGCTCTCACGCTTATCATAAAGTTTCTTGCCCTTGCCGATGCCGACCTCCAGCTTGGCCAGCCCGCGCTCGTTAAAATACAGCCGCTTGGCAACCAGGGAATAGCCTTTCTTCGCCATCGCCCCGATAATGCGGTTGATTTCATGGCGCGTCAGCAGCAGCTTTTTCTTGCGGTTCGGCTCCTGCTTTTCATACCCTTTGTTGGCATACTCCTCAATTTTGAGGTTTTCGATAAATAATTCGCCGTCGGCAAAAGAACCGTACGTATCGGTCAGGCTTGCCTTGCCCAGCCGCAGCGATTTGACTTCGGTACCGCGCAATTCCAAACCGGCGGTAAACGTTTCCTCAATGGCATAGTCAAACGTGGCGCGGCGGTTGACGGCCACCTGCCCCGATGCGATAAAATCCGATTTTTTTACTTTCTTTGCCATTGTATGCCTCAATTCAAACAACGGGAAATATAACCGCAACTCCCCGCCCTGTCAAGCGGAAATATCGTCCTGCTTCATTTGCCCGCATCATAAAACAGCCGCCGCACAGTACAGCCGCTGCACAGTACGTTGTTCTCCGTTTCCCGCTGCACATCACCCGTTCTTTGTTCCGCCGCTTCTGCAACACGGCACATCTTCCCCACTAAAAAAAGCGCCGTCCGCAGACTGCGCCTTTTCCCAAATTTCCGAACCGGCCGTTTTACCAGCCACGAAGATAAATGTAAGTTTCTGTACCCGAAGCGCTGAGCATTCCGAGGACGGCGTAAAAACACTTCAAATCCAAATCCGCATTCATCGGCCGGGAATAGCCGGTTTCAGTCTGCCGACAAGACAAATCATGCTCTTTTCGCCAGCGATATTCCGCCTCCGTAATCTGGGTTTCCCTGTCATCCATCGTCCAGTAAATCATCGGCACCTTAATCCGTTTCTGCTCTTCCGCCGGCAGGGCGTTAAACAGCTCCTCGGCCAACAGGACAAGTTTCGGATAAGCCTTGCTGCTGCCTATCAAAAGCGGAATAAGCTCCACCTGTTCAGCCTGCGGCAAAAACTTAAATACCGTTGTAAGCGCGGCAAAACATTTTTCCTGCCTGTCTTCAAACTTCCAGCAGTCGCGGCAAAAAGCATCCAGCCACGCTTTGGGATAAAAGGCCTTTTCAGCGGCTTTGTGCAGCGATGTCAGAAAAACTTCGGCCTTGCCCGGTTCTCTTTTTACTGATTTGGCATTTAGCTTCCTGTTCTTTTTCTTAGAAATTTTAGCTTTCATAAAATCAAATTTAAAATAATTAAACTTCCATAACAATATTCTGTTGCATTGTTCTATAATATCGCCGCCGGGTTTTGTCAATACCTGTCTGACCCGGCATAAAAGCACGGCGGCAAAACGTCAAACAAAAAGCCGGTAAAAACCGGCTTTTTCCATCAGTCAGCCCTTCGCCTTAATGCACCGTATCGGTCTTAAGCGGCGTAACCGGATGTTCCAGCGCCACAGCCAACACATCGTTGACATTTTCCGCCAGCACGATTTTCAATTCGTTCTTGACAATCTCCGGCAGTTCCGCCAGGTCTTTTTCATTGCCTTTCGGGATAATCACCGTTTTGATGCCGCCGCGCAATGCCGAAAGCAGTTTTTCTTTCAAACCGCCGATTGGCAGCACCCTGCCCTGCAATGTAATTTCGCCGGTCATCGCCACATCGCTCCTGACCGGAATTTTCGTAAACACCGACACCAGCGTCGTATACATCGTAATTCCCGCCGACGGACCGTCTTTCGGAATGGCTCCCTCCGGCACATGGACATGCACATCGGTCTTTTCAAACACCTCGGGATTAATCCCCAGCGCCTGCGCATGCGACCGCACAACCGAATATGCGGTGTCAATCGATTCTTTCATCACTTCGCCGAGTTTGCCGGTTTGTTTAATAACGCCCTTGCCAGGCATATCCACCGCTTCGATAAACAAGATGTCTCCGCCGACTTCCGTCCATGCCAGCCCGGTCGTAACCCCGACCAGATTTTTCTCCTCGCGCACGCCGAAATGAAACTTCTTAATGCCGAGATATTTGTTCAGGTTGTCAGGCGTAACCGTAATATGCTCGTCTGCCGTAACCGTAATATGCTCGTCCGCCGCCGTTTTTTCATTAGCCGTTTTTTCATTAACTGTGCCGTTGCGGCTCCTCCCGGCGCTCTTTCCGCCTTTCTCCGCCTTTTTCTCACTGTCCAGCAACAGTTCTTTCGCCGACTTGCGTGCAATCGTCGCCAGTTCGCGTTCCAAATTGCGCACGCCGGATTCCGACGTATAGTAGCGGATAACGTCGCGGATGGCATCGTCGGTAATAAACAGCTCCGTCGGCTTAATCGCATTCTCCTTAAACACTTTCGGAATCAGATGCCGCTTGGCGATTTCAATTTTCTCCTGCTCGGTATAGCCGTCCAGCCGGATAATCTCCATGCGGTCCAGCAGCGGCCGCGGCATATCCAGCGAGTTGGCGGTCGTTACGAACATCACCTTGGAAAGGTCATAGTCCAAATCCAGATAATGGTCGTTAAACGTCGCATTCTGCTCGGGATCCAGCACTTCCAGCAGCGCCGAACTCGGGTCGCCGCGCCAATCCGAACCGAGCTTATCAATCTCGTCCAGGAGAAACAGAGGGTTGGACACGCCGGCTTTTTTGATGTTTTGGATAATCTTGCCCGGCATTGCTCCGATATAAGTGCGGCGGTGTCCGCGGATTTCCGCCTCGTCGCGCATGCCGCCCAGCGACGCGCGCACAAACTTGCGCCCCGTTGCCCTGGCAATCGACCTCCCGAGCGAGGTTTTGCCCACGCCCGGCGCCCCGACCAGGCATAAAATAGGGCTCTTCAAATCTTTCGACCGCGCCTGCACCGCCAGATACTCGATAATGCGCTCTTTAACTTTCTGCAGGCCATAGTGGTCTTCGTCCAGAATTTCTATCGCTTTGCCGAGATTATGGCTGATTGGCGAATACTTGCCCCACGGCAAATCCACCAGCCAGTCGAGATAATTGCGGATAATCGTCGATTCCGCGCTCATCGGCCCCGCCGCCTTAAGTTTTTTCAGTTCCTGATTCGCTTTGGCTCGCGCTTCTTTGCTCATTTTGGATTCGGCAATTTTCTTCGCATATTGCTGCAGTTCGTCTTCCTCTTCGTTTTCTACCCCGGTCAGCTCTTTCTGAATCGCTTTCAGCTGCTCGTTAAGGTAATAGTCGCGCTGATTCTTTTCCATCTGGCTCTTGACACGGTCTTTAATTTTGTTTTCCGCCGCAATGCGCGCGCCTTCTTCATTAAGGATTTCCAAAAGCTTGGTCAGCATCGCGCGTTCGTCGCGGCATTCCAGCAGCTCCTGCTTGTCCGAGGTTTTGATATCCAGATTGCCGATAATCACCGCAATCAGTTTGCCGAGGTTTTCATGCTGGTTGACAATCATCAGGCTTTCTTTGGGCAGTTTGGAATAGTCAATCGTCTGCTGGCGGAATTTTTCGCTGACCACCGCCGCCAGCGCCTTAAGTTCAGCCTCGTCGCCGCCGTTTTCCGCCAAATCATAAGGTTCGATAAACGCCGTATAATAATCGCCGAACGTATTGAGTTTCTTGACCCTGATGCGGCGGATTCCCTCAACGGCCAGATTAAGCGTCCCGTCCGGCATGGTAATAAAGCGCTTGATGCGCGCCAGTGTCCCGATTTGATAGAGGTCTTTTTCCTTAGGGTCCTCTGTTGCCGACTGCTTTTGGGTCAAAAGCGCCAGCGGCGTCCCAAACTGATAGGCGGCTTTCGCGGCTTTAAGCGACATGCTCCGGCCGACGAACAGCGATGCCGAATTTTCCGGAAAAACCACAATATCCCGGAGCGACAGCACCGGATATTCCATATTCTCCAAAATCATCTTGTCATCTGCGGGCGGAAGCGCATCTTTTGCTTCCGGATGGTTGTCTATGTTGATGTCTTTATCTTCAACGCGGCTCATTATAATATCCTTATGAATTGCTCAAACAAACTGCTAAACCGGCACGCTGCCCTGCTCTCCCGTTCAAAAAAGCCAGCGCCCGCGCCCCTGTCCTGGCGGCACGCGGCTCTGCTTTCCCGTTCGAAAAAACCGGCACCCGCGCACCTGTTTTAGTATCCTTTGCAAAGGAGGCTGCTCTCCCGTATGGATGCACTTTCCCTCTGTATGGATTAGTTCTATATAGTGTCGGGTTTTCTTTTCTGCAATGCCCGAGATGTAATTTTGCCAAATCCGCCGCCGCTTGGCAAGGCTCGCGGTGTTCTATCCACAACATAACGCCGCCGTCTCAAAACACACCCGTCCCTCTGCCGTTTCCAATACTCCACGCGCCGCCGTTTCAAAATGCTCCCGCCGCCATGCCGCTTTGCCGGCCCCTCTCTCTTGCCATTCCCGCATTTCCCCTTGACAAAACGTTCCCGTCGCCTTAATATCCCCCAAAAATCCACCCCATCTGAAGGAGACCTTTCGTGCAAACGGTTATTGACAAATTAAGCGACATTTTTTCCGCGGGTTTTTCCGCTGCCGGTTATGACGCCGCCTTGGGGCGCGTTGTCGTTTCGGCTCGCCCGGACTTATGCCAGTTTCAGTGCAACGGCGCCATGTCCGCCGCCAAACAATATCGCAAAGCTCCGCTGGCAATCGCCGATGACGTGGCTGCGGCACTGCCTGCCAACGATGTCGTCGCAACCGTTTCCGTCGTCGCCCCCGGATTTATCAACATCACCGTCAAAGACGAATTCATCGCCTGTTATCTGGAAGAAATGAGCCAGAGCGAAAACTGCGGCTTTGCCAAGGTTGAAAATCCCCGCACCGTCGTCATTGACTACGGCGGGCCGAACGTTGCCAAACCGCTGCATGTCGGGCATCTGCGCTCGGCCGTTATCGGCGAATGCTTAAAGCGCCTGAACCGTTTTGCCGGCAACAAGGTCATTGCCGATGCGCACTTGGGCGACTGGGGACTGCAAATGGGGCTGATTATTCACGAACTCTCCCTCCGTCATCCGGAATTGCCGTATTTTGACGAAAATTATGCCGGGGACTACCCGCAGGAAGCGCCGTTCACTCTGGCAGATTTGGAGCAGATTTATCCTTTTGCTTCCGCCAAATCCAAAGAAGACGAAGCCTATCTGGCCGCCGCCCGCGCCGCCACGCAGGAAATGCAGTCCGGACGCCGCGGTTACCGCGCCCTGCTGCGCCATATCGTCGGCGTTTCCGTTCCCGACTTAAAGCGCAACTATGCGCGGCTGGACGTCGACTTTGACCTCTGGCTCGGCGAAAGCGATGCCGACCCTTTTATTCCCGATATGGTCAGGATGATGAAAGGCAAAGGGCTCGCCTATGAAAGCGAAGGGGCTCTCGTCGTAGATGTCAAAGAAGAAAGCGATACCGCGCCAATCCCGCCGTGCATTATTTTGAAATCCGACGGCAGCGCAATTTATGAAACGACCGACCTTGCCACCCTCGTCCAGCGCGAACGGGATTTCCGCCCGGACCGCGTCATGTATGTTGTCGACAAACGCCAGGCGCTGCATTTTGAGCGCGTTTTCCGCTGCGCCCGCAAAACCGGCGTAATCCGCCCCGAAACCGAACTGACGTTCATCGGTTTCGGCACCGTCAACGGCAAAGACGGCAAACCCTTCAAAACCCGTTCCGGCGGCACGATGAAACTTTCCGAACTGCTGGATACGGTAGAAAGCAAAGTTGCGATTAAAGGCGAAGAGGAAATGCCCGCAGCCGAACTGCGGCAGTTGAAACAGGCCATCGGCCTCGCCGCCATCAAATACGGCGACCTGATGAACCCTTGCGAAAGCAATTATATTTTTGACATTGACAAGTTTGCCTCGTTTGAAGGCAATACCGGGCCGTATATCCTTTATACCATGGTGCGGATAAAGTCCATTCTTGCCAAACTTAAGGAACGCCATCCGGAGATTGCCGCTGCGGTTTCGTCCGGCACAACGGCATCCGGAACCGCCTGCCGTTTTGCCGCTTTCACCACTGCCAGCGAACGCGACCTGGCTCTGACGCTGACCCGTTTCAGCCACACGCTTGGCGAAGCGCTCAAAAAAGATGCCCCCTCCATCATCTGTTCGTATGTGTACGAGATTTCCAACAAGTTCAACGTCTTCTACCACGATAAAAAGATTTTGGCAGAAGAGGATAAAACGACCCTGCGGTCGCTCGTTGCGCTGATTACCCTGACACTGAAAGTTTTGGATATATGCATTAACATTCTGGGTTTCAAAGCGCCGGAAAAAATGTAACAAAAGATGCAACGCCTGCCCTGCTCCCACATCGGAACACCCGGAGCTGCCGCAAACTTGCTGTTCTGCCGCATTGCTCTGCCTGCCTTTCTGCTCTGCTGCGAAACCTGTTGTTCTGCGCCCCGCTGCTCTGCCAGCCTTTCTGCTCTGCCACAACCCCGTTGTTCTGCCACGTTGCTCTGCCAGCCTTTCTACTCTGCCGCAAACCCGTTGTTCTGCCGCAATGCCGTTCAGCCCCGTTTCCGTGTCTTCCGCGGCCGGTTCCTAATCCTCCACGACCAGCCGGATGGATTCCAGCCGTTTGATTTCGTCGCGGCACTTCATCGCCTGTTCAAATTCCAAATCCGCCGCGTATTG
The DNA here is from genome assembly GCA_001917135.1 of Acetobacter sp. 46_36. Classification (GTDB taxonomy): domain Bacteria; phylum Pseudomonadota; class Alphaproteobacteria; order RF32; family CAG-239; genus CAG-267. Next base: position 32,895 of record MNTT01000013.1, on the reverse strand, counting down.
TTTCATTTCCCTGGTCAGCCGCTTGATTTCTTTGGCGATGTTTTCAATCCTGTCGCGGGCAATCGGCGCCGTCAGCTCCTTGTCGCCCTCTGCCTCGGTCATCGTCTGCAATACTGACGAAATCGCCTTTTTAATCGTCTTCGGCGTAATCCCGTGCTCCAGGTTATATTGAAACTGTTTCTTGCGCCGCCGCTCGGTCTCGTCCAGTGCAAACTTAATTGAATCCGTCATCTTGTCGGCATACAGCACCACGCGCCCCTCGGCATTGCGCGCCGCCCGCCCGATGGTCTGAATCAGCGACCGCGTCGAGCGTAAAAACCCCTCTTTGTCCGCGTCGAGAATAGCCACCAGCGAACACTCGGGAATGTCAAGCCCCTCGCGCAGCAGGTTAATCCCGACCAGTACGTCAAACACGCCCTGCCGCAGGTCACGGATAATCTCAATGCGTTCCAGCGTATCAATATCCGAATGCAGATACCGCACTTTAATCCCGTTTTCCTTAAGATATTCGGTCAAATCCTCCGCCATCTTTTTCGTCAGCGTCGTAACCAGCGCCCGCTCGCCCTTGGCAATCACCTTGCGGCATTCCGCCATCAAATCGTCAACCTGGTCTTCCACCGGCTTGACCACGCAGACCGGATCCATCAGCCCCGTCGGGCGGATAACCTGCTCGGCAAACACGCCGTGGCTCTGTTCCAGTTCCCAGTCGCCGGGCGTCGCCGAAACGAAAATCGTCGGCGCGCGGAACCTGTCCCATTCCTCAAACTTCAACGGCCGGTTGTCCACGCACGACGGCAGCCGGAACCCGTAATCAGCCAGCGTGGATTTGCGGTTGCGGTCGCCGCGATACATGCCGCCGATTTGCGGCACCGAAATGTGGCTCTCGTCAATAAACAGCAGCGCGTCTTTCGGAAAATACTCAAACAGCGTCGGCGGCGGCTCGCCCGGCGCACGTCCGGTCAGATAGCGTGAATAATTTTCAATCCCTTTGCAGTGCCCGGTCGTTTCCATCATCTCCAGGTCAAACCGCGTCCGCTGCTCCAGCCGCTGCGCCTCCACCAGCTTGTTGTCGCGCCTCAGCTCGTCAAGCCGCAAAGCCAGATCTTCCTTAATGTGCATCATCGCCTGCGACAGCGCCGGACGCGGCGTAACATAATGGTTCGCCGGATAAATCGTAATCTCTTCCAAATCCGCGGTTTTTTTGCCGGTCAAAACGTCAAACTCGCTGATTTTCTCAATCTCGTCGCCAAAGAAAGATACCCGCCACCCGCGGTCTTCGTAGTGCGCCGGAAAGATATCCAGCGTATCGCCCTTAACCCGGAACGTAGAACGCACGAAATTCGCCTGATTGCGCTCATATTGCAGCAACGCCAGATTTTTATAGATTTCTTTCGGCTCAATGCAGTCGCCTTTTTTAAGCGAAAACGCCATCGCCGAATACGATTCCATGCTTCCCAAACCGTAAATGCATGACACCGACGCCACGATAATCACGTCTTTCTCTTCCAAAACGTTACGCGTCGCTCCGTGCCGCATCCGGTCAATCTGCTCGTTAATCGCAGAATCTTTTTCAATATAGGTATCAGTCTTCGGAATATATGCTTCCGGCTGATAATAGTCGTAGTAGGATACGAAATACTCAACATGGTTGTGCGGAAAAAACTCTTTCATCTCCGCATACAGCTGCGCCGCAAGAATTTTGTTCGGCGCCATAATCAGCGTCGGCTTCTTCATCTCCTCAATGATTTTGGCCATGGTAAAGGTCTTGCCCGAACCGGTAACGCCCAGCAGAACTTGGTTTCTTTCGCCTCTTCTCAGGCCGTCGCACAGTTGCCTGATTGCTTCCGGCTGGTCTCCCGACGGCTCAAACGGGCTGACCACTTCAAATTGATTGCTCATAGAGGTATATATAGCGCCGTCTGCCCCCAAAAGTCAATAGATATAAAAACCAGCCATTCCCTGCTTTCGCCGTTTTTCTTCTCAGTTTTAATATTTCCCTTACTGTACAGTTTTTTTCGCACTGGTTCTTACATTCTTGTATTCCTTACCCTTGCGAACAATCCGGACTGCTGAAAAAAAAGGGTCGTTTAAAATCAACAGAACTGTTTCTTTATTTTTATAACAATCAATCAGTTAAAAAAACGTAAATAAAACTAAAGATGTATATTTTAAACGACCCCAAAAAATCAGCACGACACACTCCAAAAAACAAAGGCAACCTATATCAAAGGACAAAACCATGAACAAAAATATCTTACTGGCAGGAACCGCTATTTGCTTGTTAAGTACGGCCTCAATTGTCCATGCCCAGACAACAAATAATGAGGAAGACACTTTTGAATCCATTCAGTTTAATAAAGGAACCGGATGGATTGCCAGCGATGAATCCGGATCAAGCTATACCCAAATCAATTACCTGACAAATAGCGACCTTACCACTCTGCAAAACAGTATCAATATGATTGGCAATACCGCTTATGCCACCGCGGCCAATCTGCGTACCACACAGGAAGACGCTACCACAGCCAAAACTCAGGCGTCCGAAGCCAAAACAGCCGTCGACAATTTGAGCAAAACTGTTGAAAGCGAGTTGGCACTCAAAGCCGATACCACAACGGTTACCGAACTGTCCAATCGCATCACCACAAATGAAGGAAAAATTGACCAAAACAGCAATGACATTGCCGCTCTTGAAGAAGAACAAGACGAACAAAATACAAAAATAAACAACATATCTTCCGGCACCACATACTCTGGAACCGGGCTGGAAGCCAACGTCAGAAATACGGCAACTTCCGTCTTTAACAGCAACCTGAATACGGCGCTGGAAAGTGGCGGACAAATTTATACCTTCACCAACAACCGCATTAACATCGGCATAGAAACGGCCCTTGAAAGCGGCGGTTCCATAAAGTCAGCCATAGACAAAGCCACAGACACAAGCGAAGGCATCGGCAACGGCCATGATAACCTTGTCAGCGGCGACCAGGTTTATGATGCCATCAATAATGCCAAAACCGAAATTTCCGACACCATCGGCAGCACGGCCGAAGAAGTCGCCAACACGGCAATTTCCGACGCTCTTAAAGAAGAAGGCAGCATTACGCAGGCCATAAATCAGGCAACGAAAGACCTTGCCTCAGGCGACACCATCCAAAACGCCGTCAGCGAACAGGTTTCTTCCGCGATTGAAGAAGGCAATTTCGCCACCAAAGACGACATTACGCAGGCCATATCCGACAGCGTAGCCGAGGGCGGGACAATTGATACGGCCATCAACGATGCCGTCACGGAAGCAGGCAGCAACTATGTCACCAAAGAAGATTTGGCAGGTTTGGCTTCAGGCGAAGAAATGCAAAACGCGATAAGTGATGCCGTTAATACGGCCACCGAAGGACTTGCCTCTGAAGAGTACGTCAACAGTGCCGTTGACTCTGCCAAAACCGAAATCAGTAATTCTCTGGAAGGCTATGTTACCGACGGCGAATTAAATGACGCCGTCGCCGGCGCGGTCGGCTCCGCAACCGGTGCTCTGGAAACGCAAATCGCCGACAAAGTCTCAAAAGACGATATGAACAGTGCCATTTCGGAAGCAACCACCGGCCTGGCCAGTGAAAGTTACGTTGACAGTGCCGTTGCCGGAGCCACCGAAGGTCTGCTGGACAAAGATACCGCCGACGGCCTGTATGCATCAAAAAACGATCTGAATAACTACGCCACCAAAGACGAGTTAAACAACAAAGCTGACGCTTCCGATGTATACAACAAAACCGAAGCCGACAATAAATTTGTCAGCAAGGACAATCTGGATACGATTAAGAATGAAATATCCGCAGAACTGGACGGGCAATACGTTTCTCAGGACGAACTGGCCTCAACCGTCCAGAATACCATTACCGACCAGCTGGGCGATACGGTCAGCAGCGCCGTCAGCGACGAAATCAACAAGCAGACTGAGAAGCTGGAACAAACCGTAACTGACAATGTTATGGGCGGTCTGGATAAAATCTTTGCCAGCGATGAAGAACTCACTGCCGCCAAAGACGAACTGCAGGGCAGCATTAACGATGTCGCCGAGGATGTAACCGAACTTGGCGGGCGCCTGGATACGACAGAAACGGATATTAACAAGCTGCAAAGCGACATGGCTACGGTTAAAGACGACATGACTACGGTTAAAGACGACATCAGCGGCTTGCAGGATACCGTTGCCAACCTGGATAACACCTACGCAACGGATGAAGAGCTGCAAAGTACCAAAACCGAATTGCAGGGAAATATTGATAAAGTTTCCGGCGAGCTGGCCAGCACCAGCGAAAAAGTCGGCAACTTGGAAAACTCCCTCTCTGACACGAATGAAAAAGTCGGCAATCTGGAAACATCGCTTTCTGATACCAACAAAAAAGTTGACAGTCTTGAGAACAGCCTGAAGGGCAAAGCCGACGCTTCCGACGTAACGGCGCTGCAAGATGAACTGGGCAAAACCAATCAAACCGTCTCCGATTTAAACGGCAAGCTGGAAACCACCGACCAAAATGTGGCTAATCTTGGAAGCAAACTCGACAAGACCAACGAAACGGTTACGGCCTTAGACGGCAAGCTGGAAACCACCAACACCGCCGTCGCCGGCAACACTGCCGCCATCACCGCCAATACGGAAGCCATTGACAATTTGGAAAGCGGCAAAGCGGATAAAACAGAGCTTGTACAAGCCAAAAACGAACTGTCCGGCCAGATTAACGACATCACCAAAGAAGGCGGTGCGATAGACACGGCGGTAAATACGGCCAAAGAGGAATTAAACGGCACGATTTCCGATACCAAAACTGAACTGCAAGGCAACATAAACACCGCTAAAACCGAGCTGGAAGGCAATATTGCAGACAGCCTGCAGGAGAGCAAAAACTATACCGATTCCCAATTATCAACGGTTGAAGAAAACATCTTTGCCAAAGCCGATGAAAAATACGTTACCAACGAAGGGCTTGACAAAAAAGTTCAAACCTCGGTTGACAATACTATCGGCACCCGGGTTGAAGATGCCGTCAATGAAACGGTCGGAGACATCAGCCAGCTCGGCGTCGGCAACAAAAACCTTTCTAACGGTTCTGAGGATGCGCCGGAAACGATTGTTGAGGCCATCAACAACATAGACCAGTCCCTGGGCACTATTCACGGCCTCGCCGACAAACTGGGCGACCAGCATCAGGGCAACCTGGCCGACGGTACCACGGTGGAAGATCATCTGACATCTTTGGATTCTGCCATCGGCAACCGCGATAACTATACCAACGCCAACGGTTCCAATAACTATCTCGCCACAGCCGGTGCAGACATTTCCACCGCCATCAGCGAAATCGCCTCCAACATCGGTACGGCAGAAGATTTGGGTACCGCACAAAACGGCGTATCATCAAGCAATACGGTCAATCAAAACATTGCCGCAGTCAATACCGCCATCGGCAACACCTCAAAACTGGCCAACACGCATTACGTCTCCGGCGCCGCCAATCTAACCGACGCCGTTGCCGGATTGGATAACCAGATTCACAATTTGGATTCTCGTTATTACCAGCTAAGCGGCGACATTAATGATCTGCGCGATGACTTCAATGCCGTCATGGCTACCATGTCTGCCATGACGGCTCTGGTACCGAATGCCCGTGCCACCGGCAACACGCAGCTTTCTTTCGGTACAGGCATGTACGAAGGCGAAACGGCAATGGCGCTCGGCGGCTTCCACTGGATAAACGACAACGTTCTGTTAAATGTCGGTGCCGCCTGGGGCAGCGCGGATACGGCCTATCGTATGGGAATAACCTATTCCTGGTAAAGCTGATTCTTAACAAAAAAACGGAAGCACAATGCTTCCGTTTTTTATGTTTTTTCTGTTTTCACGCCACGGCATACGCATGTTTTTCCGCATCGTAATGCAGCCTTTTCCGACTGCCGTTTTCGTCTGCAAAAAAGATTTCCGGCACATTTTCAACCCGAAACGCCGCAACCGCTTCACCATTGGAAAATAAAGCCTCAAACACCAGACATGAACCGTCGTTTTGTTCGGCGCGGAGAAATCGTGTTTCATCAACGCGATACGCGTCGCAAAAACTGTCGTACTCGGCCGCGTCAATACTCTCTCCGCCATCAAGCTCAACGTATGTCGCCTCGCCCCAAAAATCGGACATCATTTCATCTCCCGCCGCAACGCCGGCAATCCCCGAAACTTTGCCAAGCAGGCCCGGCTCTGCAACCCGCAGCATTTTTGCTTTCTTGCTATAGAAAAACACTAACGCGTCATCAACCGCCTCGCCTAAAATCAGCCCTTTGGGATAAGCCGCACTATACAGACAGCAGGAAGAGAAATCTTTGGGCTTGATAATCAGCGTCCGCTCGTCCAGCAGCCTTTCCCGGCAGTCTGTAACCGGAAACATATCGACGATATGCAATCCTTTGGCTTTGATAAACACGCCTTCGCTCAAACGGCGTTCCCCTCCCTTTTTGGTAAAACCGGTAGCAAACACGATACAACGGAATCTTTCTCCGCTGTTCGCAAACACGCCTCCGGCATCAGCAGACATTAAATCCGCCATTAAAATAAAAAGATAAAAAAACAAAGGAGCCGCCCACATTGAATTCGGCTTTTCCAAAAGCGGCGCGATTACATAAAATATGCCACACAGCCACAACAACGGTTTGCTCTTGCTTACCGCAACCTTCCAGCGGTTTGCCGAAAACAGCAAACCCGTCTGTAAAAACAATAATAAATTCATACAATATAATTTAAATTAGACATAATTAATAAAATTTTGGGCAACATATCATAGATATTTTTATATTGCAACAAAAATATCACCCCTCGCCCGCCTTCATAATACCCGTTCTCCGCCCGTACCCGTTCTCCACTCGTACACGTTCTCCACTCGTACACGTTCTCCACTCGTACACGTTCTCCGTCCGTACAAAAAAACACCCGGGTTTTACAATCCCGAGTGTTTTAATACCAAATCGGCAAGCAGCCAGCACGCACCGCAGCCCAGCGCCAGATTGACCGCTGCCAGATATACCCGCGTCGCCGTGTCGGTTTCTTTCATCAGAAAACACACCTCCAGCAGACGCACCGTTTTTGCCCCGGCGAACGCGCCCAGCGCCGCCCAAAGCATCAGCCTGCCGAGATTAAAAAAATCCGCAGCTGCCGCCACAAGGGCAAAAAGCAAAAATATCAGTGCCCAATAGAACAAAAAGCTGTTCCACCACACCGCTTTAAACTTCAAATCTGCTTTCATACGCAACAATTATAAACTAATTAATAAATACAAACAACACCGCAGCAACGCCGCACAAAAATAATTCCCGCGACAGACAAATATCAATCTGCCTGTTTTTTAGCATTGCCGCCAGATAATTGCAAGCCTTTTTTCCGCGCAGCTTCCGCCGTTGCCCCTCCCGCCAGACAATAGCCGCACACCGCCTCTTATTTTCCGGCACCGGCCAAACGGCTCCCCCGCCGCTATAAAAACGCACGCCGTTCGGCTTGCTCTCCTGCTGCAAAATTCTCACGCCGCAGCGCCCATTCCGGCACTCGCTCCCTGCATCTACTTAGCCGTGCAAGGCAAGCGTCCGTTGTCCTGAAATGCAGCCAAATCAGCAATATCAAGTTCCCGGTTTTCCCCATTTCGCGTACGGCAATGCCCCGCCACGGCTTTTCCCTTTTCAAACGTTACCGCCGCCAGCAAGTCGCCGCTGGCATAATAAATTTTTGCAACGCCTTCTTCTTTGCCGTCGGCATAAGTTGCCTCGCTCAGCAGCATTCCGTTTTCAAAAAACAAGCGGGCCGAACCGTTTTTGACGCCGTCGGTATAATAAGACTTTTCTAAAATTCTGCCGCCCGGATAATACGCCCGAACCTCGCCCGTAACCGGAATATTGTTAATGTCCGCCAATTTGCCGTCTGCTTCATGCAGGTCTTTCTCATCGTATATGCGAACTGCGCCTTCCGTAGGGGCTGCATCTTCATTCGGCTGCCGGACAGCTTCCGCCGCTGCCGCACCGCCCCATGCATTGCCTGCTGCCGCCGCTGGAAAAGCCGCCTCCGCTGCTGAAAACGCTGCCGTATTTCCGGCAGCCGTCAGCCAAAGCGCTGCCAGCATTATCTTCCCCAGGCTCTGCCCGGCCGTACGCTGACGCCGTCTTTTCCCTGCCGCATACCGCCGCCGTCTCGCCTCCAACACCGCCGTCTCTCTGTTTTCTTTCGCTAAAATCGTCATTGTCTTTCTCCCTTTACAGCCTGATGCTTATACGTCCCAAATATTTATACGTCTTAATACTTATGCATCCTCAATATCTATGTATACGTCCTAAACGCTCATCGCCGGCGACAGCCCAAAACAAAAAGCCGCCCTAACCGGAGCGGCTTTGCAAAAACTGGCGGAGATGCAGGGATTCGAACCCCGGGAGGACTTGCGCCCTCGTCTGATTTCAAGTCAGGTGCATTAAACCAGCTCTGCCACATCTCCGTCTGACCGGCTGTCCGTCTGCAACAGCCCGGCGTCGAAACGCCGCTATCCGACCGGACAACAAAAGCAAACTAAAACACTTTTTTCCAAACGTCAAGAACTTTTTTCACCTTGTCAAAACACGGGCATAGCCTCACCGTTCCTGAACCGTTCTGCCCGCTGTACTCCGTTCCTGAAGCTTTCCCGGGCAATGCCGTCCGCACGCCCGCCCCCGACCGAACCACACTGCCCGCAACACCCCGCCGCCCGGAGTTTGTTCAAACTACGCCGCCCGCAGCATTCCGCAGATTAACACCGATTCTCTACCGCCGCAGGCCGGCGCCGATTTTCCGTCGGTACCGGTCTGCCTCTCCCAGCAGGGCTTGCTTATTCAACCAGCGTAATCACGCCGCAGTCGCGCTGCTCCAGCTTATTCTGAATACTTGCCTTAAGTTCCTGCGTTGCGCCCGGAGCCACCGTAAAGCGCCAGACGTGTTCGTTGCCGTCCCCGGCCTCGCCTTTGATGCTCTCTTTGACAATTTTTGCATCAGCCGGCATTGGCTGTTTCAGTACGATATCCGCCGGATACTGCGCCTTGTTGGTTACGCTGTAAATCGTTTCATAAAGGTTGGTCGTTTCTGCCGTAACGCAGGTATCAGCCGGATTTTTCTTATATTTGCGCTCGCTTAGTTTCTGGATGTCATCGACTTTTGCTTCGGCATAAACGTCGAAAAACTTGCCCAGATTAAGCGTCAGGCGCTGCCCTTCCGCTTTGTTGTCAATCGTATTTTCGCCGACAAACTGCAACGCGCCGTTCTTGTCATAGTCATAAAAACTGATTTTCCCTTTCGGCAGCGGCATTCCCAGCCCGTCTTCCGCATTGTTTGTAAAATTATAAATCAGGTTCGGATGGACGTCCTTATAGAAAGACTTGTTCTTGCCGAACGACAGCGTTGAGTCGACCACGCCGCGCTTTTTATATTTCACTGCCGGCGCATTGACAAAAGACACCTGCTTAATCTGCCCGTCTTTCAAAGACGTCGGCTGCGGTATCTTGTAAATATAATAGCCGTTCAAATTCTGCGGGGCAGAAATGACCGGCGCCGCCTCCATCGTATCCATCGCCGCACCGAGTGCCATCGCATTGACCATCGCCCGCTTAAACATCCGCGGCTGCAACACTGCGCCGACCGTATTGACGTCGCCCGCAATCAGGTTGACGCTGACATTGTCGTAAGCGCTGCCCGAACTGTTGCTGAGCGAAACCCTCCCCAGCAGTTCCAGCGTTTTTTCATCGTTGACTTTTGCAACATAATTCGCTTCCCACGAAAAGCCGGACGTCAGATATGCCAGACGCAGTTCTTTTTCTCCCGCTTCCGCCGTTTCTGCCCGGGCTTTTAAAACCGGCGTGCCGTTCAGCCCCAAAGGCACCTTGTCAAACAGAACCCGCCCCGGAAAATTCGTCTCAATTCCGTAGTCGAACTTCAGCACCGGCGACATTCCGTCCGCTGCCAGCAGAATTGCCTTTTCATAAATGTTTTCTCCGGTCGCCGGATTGGTGCGCACGGTCTTGACTTCCTTGCCGACAAAAGCGCTCAGCATATTCATATAGTTAACCCCGGCATAGTCATAGTTCTGTTCCAGAATTTTTACCCCGTCGCCGAAAATAAACGCCGATTCCGGACGCATCTGCCGCGCCACTTCGTCAAAGACCACTTCGTTGATGCCTTTGTTGAGCTTAACCTGCTGGCGTTTCTTTATCAGCGCCAGATCCTGATTGTAAATAGTGATTTCGGTCGCCGGTCCCCCCGCGGTCTGCCCGGCCGTCTGGCCGCCGTTCTTCCCTGCCGTGTATCCACTGTCTTTTCCCCCCGCGGTCTGCCCGGCCGTCGCCGCAGCGTTTTCGACCTTTTCCGCCGCCTTGCCAGCCGCAGCTTTATCCGTTGCCGACGTTTCCCCTGCCGGCAGAAGCGCCTGCGCCGGCATCACCCGCACCGCCGGAATCATAGCCGTAGACAGCAATGCCGCTGCCAGTAATTTTGTAAATTTCATAAAAACCTCCCTTTGAATAAAAATTATATAATTACGAATATCAAAAGCTTCAACCTTTGTCAACCGCCGACTTTTCCGCACCCGCCACCGCCGCTAGACCCGTCGGCACTTCCCCGCCGTTCATCACTGTCCGGCTGCGCCCCTGTCTGAGCCGCACCTCGAACCGCCGCCGACTGTGCCTCTGTCTGAACCGCATCCGCCGCACCTCGAACCGCCGCCGCCGTTTCTTCAGCCTGCGCCTTCAGCGCTTCAACCCGCCGGACAAAAATTCCCGTCGTATTCGTCCGCTCCAGTGCAAACTGGTGAAACAGCCTGTTTTTCGTCTTAAAATAAAAGACTGCCCGCCCGCCGCTGACAGCAGCCCGCATCGTCTCCGCACCAAGCAGCCGCCGCATTTTCTCTGCCGCCCCGTGTACCCCGGCATTTCTTATTAACGCCGCCGCATCGGGCATTGAGCCCTCTCCGTTGTCAACAACCAGCAGTATCCCCTCAAATACCGTCAGCTTGAGCATAAAAAAGCGGGCAGAAACTGCTTTGTACAACCAGTCTTCTTCCAGGCTAAACCCTCTGCCGGACATAACGCCGCGGCACTCGCGCGCATCAAACGCCCACATTCCGAACAATGCCTCGTCTTTGTCAATCCCCTGCCCGTAATCAAAATCCACGCCGTCAAACAAAGCCTTACCTTTGGCAAAAATAAGCGTTTCCCCCCGTGTCTGCAAACTGTCGCGCAGTTCGCGAAGCATCAGGTATGCCACCGTCAACACCGCCAAAATAATCAGCAGCGCCGGCAGTTTCGCCTGAATATAAACGGCCGCCGCCGCAATCGCCGCTCCGGCGCATACCGCCACCGCTGCCGCCTGAAACAGATATTTTTTGCGCCAATATTCGATAAGTCGCGTTTCCTGCGCAAGAGCTGCTTTGTTAATTTCCGTCATTTTCTTTTAAAATCCGCCGGTTAGAATCAAAATTTTTAGAATATCTTAATAAAACGAAAGTTAAAATATCATAAAAATTTACGCTTGCACCAGCCGTTTTTTTATGATACAATAGCTTAAATTCAGGCCAAATCGCACGAGGAGAAAACCGATGGCTAAAAACGATACCAAAACAATATTCAATGTTCTGAGCGCCAAAGCACGGAAAAAAGAAATCACCAACACAGACCGTAAAGAGGTTAGACAGGCCGTTGCCGATTTGGCTGCCGAAATTCAGGGCGGCTACAGGCTGGGTAGGCAGGAATTCGATACGTTCAACCGCGTTTATGACGTCTACCGCGAAGATATGAATGAAGCTTTCAGAAATCTGCCCGATGAAAGCCGCAATGCCCTGGGCAGCGCTCTGACCGCCGTACGAGATGCTGTACAGCAAACTGCACCTGCACAGCCTGCCCCGGAAAATGCCGCCGAAGACCATCAGCCTGTCCCGGAAAATTCCGCCGCAGAACCGGCTTCCGCCCCCGAACCAACACCAGAGCAGGACTCCTCCCCCGCTTCCGCCGCTGAAACCGCGGAAGCGCCGACTTTAGACCTCTCGGTTCTAAACAAAGACCCCAAAGAGATGACCGACGCCGACCGGCAGATTTTGCAGAACATCATCAACAGCCCTTATACGACGGAAACGGCAAAAGCGAGCGCCAGAATCCTCGCCGACGGCAACCCTCTGCCCGAGCAGCCGGCCCCCGAACAGCCCTCGCCGGAACCCGGTGCGGCCGCCGAGCCGATACCTGAGCCGGAACCGGAAAACTCTGCGGAAGATCGTCAGGCTGCCCTCGATTCCATTACGACCGAAAAAAAGCCGTGGACTTACAGCGCCGGCGCCATCACTCCCGCTGCCATCGCTGCGGCAATGGCAAGCAATGAGCCGGACAAAGCCCTTTCCAACATCGACGACCTGGTTGCCGCCCAAGCTTATTACAAAGACGACAAAGACAAGTCGGCACAGCTTGACCCGATTGTTGAAAACCGCCTGAAAAACCTGTCCCTTTCCGACATTACGCCGGCCAACGCCGAAAGCTACCGCCTGCTCTGCCTGCAATGCGGCAACGAAGAACTGCGCCAGCAGGCCCTGAACCTGATTGCCGATGCAATTATCCAATACGACAAGGAACACTTCGGCTCGTTCAGACCCAATACCGAAGAGCTGGCCGCCAATTATGACAAAGCGCATGCCGGCTTAAAAGACAAAGACCCGTTCGCCTGTAAGCACGACCCGGACAAAGACACCATCGACCTCGGCAGCGTTGAATTTACCGACGCGGCAGGCAAACCGTTAAGCGAAAAGGAAGCCAAAGAGCAAAAAGCAGCCATCTCCGCCCTTGCGCGCGAAATGGCGGCACAACGTCTGGCCAAACAAGGCAGCTACACGCCGGAAGAACTGGAGCAGGCCTATAAGGATGCCGCGGCAGAAATCGTCTGGGGCTCCCAGCCCAAATATGGCAAAAACGGCAAACCGCAGGTAGACAAGGACGCGCTGGCCTCGACCATCGCCAACCAGTACCTTGAAACCGAAACGTTCAAAGACCGCTGCAAACAGAAATTCAAAGACAATCCCCTGGTCAAAAAAGTTTCCAATAACGTTGAGAAAATCGATAAGAAGCTTGAAGAGCGCTATGGCAAAAAATACGTTTACGCCAAACAGGCGCTGAAGTTTGTCGGTAAAATCAGCGGCTCCGTCGCCAAAAACGCCGCGATATACGGCGCCGCAGGCTTAATCCCGGGCGGCACCGCCGTTGTCATCGGCTACAACATCTACAAGAACTGGGCAAACATTAATAAGCAGCTGAAAGACCCGAACGCATCCACAGCGAAAAAATGCGCGATGGTTATAGGCGCCTGCGCCACCACCGCTCTGTCCGGGCTTGGTATCGCTTCCGGCATCGGCTCCGCCGCCGAAGCAATCAATACGGTTTCGCCCGGCATGGCCAGCTCTGCCGCCAACTTTATGGGGCAGCTCGGCACCTACGGGCGTATGGGCATCAGCGCCGCCGCAACCATGTTGCCGAACCTGACCGAAAGCGTCAGCCTGCGTATACAAAACTTGAGCCTTAACCGTAAAATCAAGAAGGAAAAAGACGGCGAAAAACTGCAGCAGTTAATTGCCAACCAGAAAGCCCTGCAGGTCAAAATTAAAAATAACAAAAAGGAAATGCTCATCAAAGGCGGCTCGCTCGTCGCCGGTATGGCTGCCGGACAGGCATTGATGCCGCACATTACGGCATTTGTACAGGAAGAAGCCAATAATGCCGTCGAAACCGTCAAGGCAGTCGCCGCCGAACACGGCATCGACCCGTGGAAAGAAGCGCAGGCATACGCAAACGACGCTTATGCCAACGTTCCCGAAGGCACCACCATGCTGCGCGACCGCAGCGTTTATGACCCGGACGGGATACTTCGCAATTCGCCTTCAGCCCAAATGGCCGCATACATGGCCGAACATGACCCCGCCATGCACGGCGCCCCGGATGAAATCAGCGGTATAAAAGCGCATGAAACCAACCTCGCCGCCGCCAAAGCCGAAAACTCCAGCGGCATTGAGGGCAAAAGCGCCTTTGCCCACACGCTGCAACATCTGGAAAGCCTGGGCGACAGCAGGATAACCGACACCAACGCCGTTGCCGAAGGCATATCCGAACACGTCGGCAAAAACGCCAACCTTGCCACCATTGCCTGCAAGATGGCGCCGCATGCCCTGCAACAGGTTTTGCAGCTTGAAGGCCTGCCCGACAACAACCCGAGTTCCTACAATATGATTCAGTATATGGCCAGCCACGACCTGACTCCGGAACAGCACACGGCTCTCAATAACTTTATTCAGAATAACTTTGACGGTGCGCAGTTCAAAGCCGAAAACTTCGCCGACTACCGGGCGCCGGCGCATGATCCCTTTGCCAATGCCGACCAAGACCGTCTGCGTGCCGGCCCGGATGAAATCCGCAAGCCCACATTGCAGGAAGAGTACGCGCGTGCCAAAGAAGCCCGTCAGGAATACGAAGGTCTTAAACCGCACGAAATTCCGACCCACCCGATTGATGTTCCGCCAACCGGCAACAAAGTCGCCGATTACCTGAACGACAAATACGCCTGCTCCAATGACCACGGCGTAGGCTTCAAATTCGAACCGCTTAACGAATCTGACAAACGGGTACTGGGCATAGAAGAACCGCAGCAAACCGTTGTCGTCCAACAGCCGGTTCAGGAAACTGTCGTTGTTCAGCAGCAGCCTCAGGTTGACATCTATTCCGACCCGACGCTGTATGCCCAAAACTTCGGGTTGGTATATGACCCGTATTTATCCAATGGCCTGAATCGTATCGGCTCCGATACGCACGGCGGCTACCTCGGTGCTTTCATCGACCCGCGCGACAATTCAGTAACGTTGGTTCCGAACGACCCTCTGCGCGACAAGCCGGTTCATTACGACAGCTATCAGTCAGCAAAAGGTTCTGCCGACCATAACATCGGCGCCTGGGATCACAGCGGGCACGAACGCAATATGATTTATGACCCGGACAAAAAAATTACGCGGTGCTTTGGCAGCGGTTACATTACGCATAACAATACGATAAATAAAGTTATCGCCGGAATTAACACTGCCGGAGCCGTCCTCAACACGATTAGCTGGATACGAGGAGGACGAGCATAACCCGCGCCGCCATACATAAAATCCTTGCAAGTAATTTCCACACCCGCAAAACCAAAGCCGAGCTCCATAGCCCGGCTTTAGTCTTTCTTTCCATAATTAACTTCCCGTTGTCTTCACCGACATTTTTGCCGCAAACCGCACCGCACGCCGTCTCGGCACCTTGTCGCAGGTTTCATCTCGCGCCTTTCCCCTGGCATCTTTGTCGCAGGCCGCATCATGCGTCTTCACCGACATCTTTACTGCAAGACCGCATCGCACATCTTCATCGGCACCTTGCTGCAGGTTTCATCTCGCGCCTTTCCCCTGCGCTACGCACTACTCAAAGACGACTTCTATTTCCTTTTTTGCTAAAACAATATACCCGTCAACTTCTTTATTGCCCTCGCGCCGCAGCGTCATCTCCTCCTGCCGGATAACTTCAAACCCGCAATATTTCAACAGCCGCCGGACATAAGCGATTGAATGGACGAACCTCCCCGACGGCGTCAGGAAATAATCGCTCTGATTATAGGTGTTTTTAGATATCGAAAAACAAAACAGCCCGTTTGCCTTCACCGCTTTGACCAACAGGCGGAACAGCGTTTTCAGCTCGCCCATATACGTCAGCACGTCCCCTGCAATAACAGCGTGATACGGGTCGGCAACATCTTCGAGAAAACTTTCGATATCATCAAAATAGAGTTCCTTATATACGTTTTTTTTGCCTGCAAATTCGAGCATTTTTTCCGATACGTCCACACCGAAAAACTCCTCGTTCGGAAAATACGCTCTCAAAGCCTCTGCGCACAGCCCCGTCCCGCACCCCAAATCCAGAATGCGGCGTTTTTTAAACAGCTTGGTCTTGAGCGTATCTTTCAGAAAATCGGCAATCATCGCCGGAACTTTATAGTCAAGCTCGTGCAGGATTTCGTCAAACGACGGCGCAAACCCGTCAAACAACCCCTTGACATAGCTTAAATCCGTCGTCGGCACTTCCTGAATATTGCGGATGGCGCAGCTCATATGCCGGACAATCGGATTTTCGGGAAAACATTCCTCCCAGCGCGAGAGATATTTGTCAACCAGTTCGTCCTGTTTCTCGTCATGCGCCTCATACAGCAGATAGCCGAAATTGATATGGTCGTCGGCGCTGATTTTATCCCCTTTCAGGGCAAAAGCCTTCCACGCATAATGCAGGCACTGTTTCCAGTTCCCCATTTTCTGAAACAGGTTGGCAATCGAATTGCAAAGCCAGTCCGAATTAGGCGCAATCTCCGCCGCTTTTTTCAAAAACCCCGTCGCCTCATCGTTCTTAAACAGCTCAATATAGGAATTCCCCGCAATAATATACGGTTCGACGCTGGTCGGGCGCTTTTCTATCGCCATGTTGGCAAACTCGATGGCTTGGATAAACCGGCTCATGTTGTAACTCGTATTCGCAATGTTGACTATGGCGTTGTACGAATTCGGATTAAGCTCATACAGTTTTTGATAATACCCGAGCGCTTCCTTGTATTCCCCTTTGGCATAACACACGTTGCCGAGGTTCATCAGCGCCGCAAAATTGCCTTCCTTCACCTCCAGTGCCTTTTCCGCAAACTCCGCCGCCCGGTCGTATTTTTTCAGTTCGTAATAAAGGGTTGAAACGTTGAGAAGCGCCGTCAGCGACTGCGGATTGACGGCCAGCGCCTTTTTATATAGGCTGAGCGCTATTTTCTTGTCGCCGAAACTGTCATAGCAGTTTGCCGCCGCCACCAGGTAATTCTCATTCTCCGGCGCCGCCACCGCAAGCTGCAGATACAGCTTGGCCGCCTTTTCAAACTCGCCGCTTTTCAAAAAATCCAATGCATTCTGTTCTAATTCTTCCACTGTCCGGCATCCTTCAATGTCGCAGGCTTCATGTTGTTCTAATCCGCCGCCCGTAAGAACCAATTTTATCTTTTATAGCACAAAAAAGTTAATGTTCCACGTTTTTATCGCATTTTTATCCCAAAAAAAGCAAAAAAAACTATTGACTGTAAAAAAAATATAGATTAAATATCCCCATACAAACGAAATACGGAGCAGTTGGCTCCGGTTCCCAAAGCAAAAAAGGTGTTTCGTTTCAATATATGGGGGTGTGGCGGAACTGGTAGACGCGCTAGACTCAAAATCTTGTTTCCTCTGGAAGTATGAGTTCAAGTCTCATCACCCCTACCACTTTGAAAAGACTGGATTTTATCTGGTCTTTTTTGTTGCCGGAAAGCATTTGCACGCTGCTCTTCATATGCCACGCTTCATGCCCGTCATCCGCACCGCCTGCCACAACACCGACCGATCCTCATCTATCGCAGCCTGCGCCCGTCATCCGCACCGCCGGCCACTACAGCAACCACTCCTCATTTATTGCCGCCTGCGCCCGTCATCCGCACCGCCGGCCACAACACCGACCGCACCTCATCTATCGCAGCCTCAAGCTCTCTGCTTTTCCTGCCGTTCTTTAAGCAGACGCTCCACCACAACGTCCTCATTGCGCTTATACGTCGACTCAGTGGAAATAACCTTTTCGTACGGGCTGTGTCCGGTAATGCCGCTTTTGCCGACCCGGGCTTGCTCGTGCACCGTTTCCTTGCCCTGTTGCAGCATCTTCTTGCCCAACGCCTTGACGTTGCGCGCGTGCAGCGCCATCATCCGTCCGACATTGGCCTTATTGATTGCCGTACTCGCCGTTGCGCTTTTCATAACCTCACGCGAAACTGCCGGCAGCTGCTGGCGCAAAATCGTATTCAAACGCTCCATAATCTGCGGATTGTCATAATCGGGAGCCGATCCGCCGCGGCTGATAATCCGCTCCGCTTCCTTAAACATCAGGTAGCTGTCGCGCATGGCTTTTTTCTCTTCCGCCGACGCAAAAATCCTGCGGTCGGGGTTTTCCCGGTCATATTTTTCCAACGCGTCCAGCGCCGCATTATAACTGTCATTTTGCGAAAAAGCCTGAAAGATAACAAATTCGCGGCTTTCTTTGATACTCAGCGTTGCCATGTTTCCCTCCGTCGTGCGTTTATCGGTATAGGATACATTATACCATATTTTTTACGCCGGTGCAAGCCTAAATTATGCCTTCGCCATACCTGAATTATACCCGCTATGCCCCGCACCCGACAAGTCCCCGCTAATGCCCCATAATTTATATGCGGCGCCCAAAATTTAAGTCCGCTTTTACTTTTCCCGTATTAAAATCCTTCATATAATACCGGTACAGCGGCATTCTTTATACCCGGACGCCCTGTGCCGCCCCGTATCGTAAAGGCGAGCAGGCTTTGCCGCGCTGCCGCCGCCAACTGTCAGGAGTCTTTGCCATGGCCTTATCCCGCACCCCAGCCGAAACCGCCGACCTGCGCTACCGGCGCGCCGTCAAAAAGCTGACCCGATTTATCAAAGACTGGCTGTACCTGATAATCGCCGCCGGAGCCGTTGCCGCGCTTATCGGCGCCGACGCTTCGTACTGGAACTACACCTATAACGATTCGGACGGCTATATGCGCGCCCTGCGTGTCTGGCATTGGCTTGCCGCCCCGTCTTTCTGGGAGCAGTCGCTCACCGAAAGCAACTATCCGTTCGGCGAAATTCTGCATTGGACCCGGCCGATGGACATTCTCTGGGCTGTAAATGCCATTCCGTTTTTGCATCTCGGCAACCTGCGCGACACCGTTTTCCTAGGCGGGGCATTCCTTGCCCCCTGGCTCTGCGTCCTGTCTGCCATAGCCCTGGCATACGGCCTGCGCCGGCAATTCAATGTCTACCTGACACTGTTCGGCTGTTTTATTTTTCTTTCCGACCCGGTTATGCAAAATTACTTTTTCATCGGCCGCCCCGACCACCACGCGCTGATGGCGCTGCTCGGCATATACGCCGTTTCGCTGAACCTCTGCTGGCTCAAAAAACGCCACAACCGCTATCTGCGCCTGCTTGGTTTCTCTCTGGCACTGGCAACATTTGCCGCGATTGAAGGCGTCATCCTTTATCTCCTCTTTCTGTCGTTTTTCCTCTGGCTGTATGTTTTCAAAAACGTTTCTCCGGTTCCGGCCGTCAAAACCGCCAAATACTTCGCTGTTGCCCTGACCTGCTTTTGGCTGCTCAATCCGCCGTACGAAGGCTGGCTTTATCCCGATAACGGGCGCATTTCCATACTCTACACGGCGTTTTCCTGGTTTGTGTTCGTCGCCCTGTACGGTATAGAACGCAGCCGTCTGCACACCCGCCCCCTGAAAATATGGAGCCTGATATGCGCCGCGCTCGGAACCGCGCTGCTGCTGCTTGTCTGTTTTGGCGCCGACATCTGCCGTTTTCCTCTCGACGGTGAAATCAGCCGTGTCTGGAGTAGCCGCATTTCTGAAATGCGCCCCGTCTGGCGTCAGGATTGGGACACGGTTCTTGCCGTTTATCCTTTCGGCGCAGCCTCGCTTATCCTGAGCTTTCTGCTGCTGCGCTGCAAATCTTACCGCCGCATGATGCTGCTGAATCTCTGCCTCGGCCTGCCCCTGTTCGCCTTAAGCCTTGCCGCCCTGCGTTTCGCCAACTACCAAAGCCTCTACAACATTCTGCCCTGGCTCTGCCTGATTGATTTAACCTACAAAAAAAGCGCTTACGCCCGGCGGCAGAGCCTTGAGTTTCCCGCATCTGTCTGGGCGCTCGGGCTGGGAATTCTGATTTTTCAGCAATTCGTTTTCCTGCCGTTTAACATCAATGCCCTGAACAAGAAAAAAGCGCCCGTATTTTCGCCCGCCCTCTGCCAAAACGTCAGAAACGCCGGCGGCACGCTCGTTACCGACAACTTTCTGAGCCCCAGATACGTCTGGCTCTGCGGCGTCAATACCGTCGGTACGCCCTACCACCGCAACCGCGCCGGACTGGTTGATACCCACAACCTTCTGCAGGGAACCGACGACCGGACGATTGTTCCCCTGCTCCTGAAACACCAGATAGCCCAGATTTTGCTCTTCGACGGCTACGACCGCTATTACGACCTCTCGCCCACTAACCAGAGCAAGCTGTACTACCGGCTGATTAAACGCGAAAATATCCCTTCCTATCTTGAGGAAATCCCGTCGCCCCTGAACAACGCCCGCCACTACCGGGTCAGAATATGACGCGGCAATGCCGCCCCGCTCCCAAATTCCCCCTCCTCCGCCGGCCTGCCCCATCCGTTAATCACGCACGCCCTCTCTCCTCCGCCGGCCATGCCCACCGCCCTCTCACGTCCATACTTTGCTGCAAACCCGTTTCCTGCAAACATCAATAAATATTTCGGTAAATATTTCAGTAAATATTTCAGTAAATATTTCGGCAAATATAATGTGGATTTTGCCGCAGCATCGCTTGAACTTGAAGCAAAAACCGGTTATAATAAATTAAATTTTTCGGTTTGGAGGTTATTATGTCGCACAATTACCGTTTATTGCCCTGTTCCTGCCTCGTGCTGGGTATGCTTGCCGGTTTCGCCGCCGGAGCGGCACCCGCCCTCGCCATGGATGACGATTTGGCATTGGACATGGGCTTGGATTTCGAAGAATATTCAGCCCCCTCGACTGATATAAACGGCTCCGCCTCCCCGGCACCTGCCTCCCAAAACGCTGCCTCTGCCAACTCCAAACCCGACACAGCGCCCGTCTCGAAAAGTTCTTCCTCTTCCACCCCAAAACCAAGCACGGATTCTGCCGCTAAAAGCTCTTCCACCCCCAAGCCCAAGCCAGGCTCGGCGCCAGACACCTCAAGTCCCGCCGCACCCGTTTCCGGAGCTGACCTTTTGACGAAAGTTCGTAAAGGCATGGACTTTACGACGGAAGAAATGGAAGCCTGGATAGCGCAGACCGCCGACCTCAATATGTGCCTGGACAACGGCAAAACCATGCTTTTGTATGTCGTTGCCAACTCGTCCAACCTCGATGCCCTGCGCCTGCTGATGGAATACGGTGCCGACGTGCAGACGCACTGCACCCCGCGTTATGAGGCGCTGTTTATCGCCGCCATCAACAACCCGTCCGCCGAAATTATCGAAATGCTCATCAATAACGGTGCCAATCTTGTCGAAAAAGATCATGAAGGCAACACGGCGCTGATGCTTGCGGCAACATTCAACAAAAGCTCCCGCGTTATCGACACGCTGCTTGAATACGGCCTCAAGGTCAATGTTAAAAACAATTTCGGGTTTGATGCCCTGACGCTTGCCTCTTACGAAAACGGAAGCATTATGGTTTTGCAGTCGCTGCTCGACAACGAGGCAGATGTCAACGCCGCCGATTCTGAAGGGCACACCGCCCTGATGGCTGCTGCCGTTCGCGGGCGGGATGACGTTATGCAGTACCTTATAAAACGCGGCGCCGACTTTAAAGCCAAAGACAAAAACGGTTTAAGCGTCCTCGACTACTACAACAAGCGCAAATATCTCGAAACCCTCGGTTTTGAAATCAACCGTTTCGCCACCCCGTCCGAACGCCTGTCCGCCGAATTCAAATTCATCGCCGAAAACCACCACCGTTTCAACATCGCGCTGAGAGAAAGCCTGTTTGAAGACAATCCCGATGCAGCCGTCGCCGATGCCATTGCCAACCTTGCCGACATCGACGTATTGGATGAAAACGGCTGCACGACATTCCTCAATGCCGCCCTGTACAATAAATCCCGCAGTGTTCTCGAAAAACTGATTAACGGCAAAGCCGACGTCAACGCCTCCTGTATGGACGGCAAAAATGCCCTTATGTTTATTTCTTCCCAGGCCGGCGAAACCGACACGCCTGCTCTGCAAATCGAAAAGGCAAAGCTCCTGCTGGCAAGCGGAACAGATATCAACCGCACCGATGACGCCGGCAACACCGCGCTGATGTACGCCTTGGCCAACCGCGCCGACATAAACTATGTCCGTATGCTTCTTGCTTCCGGCGCCGACGTCAATGCAGCCAGTAACCTCGGTGAAACGCCGCTGTGGACGGCCGTACGCCAAAACCTCCCGTCGGAAACGGTTAAATTGCTGATAGAATACGGCGCCGATGTCAACCATAAGGACCGCCGCGGCGAAACCCCGCTATGGTATCTGCTCCGTACCGACGGCGACGAAGTGCTGATTCGCACATTGCTGCGCGGCGGCGCCGACACCGAAATAACCAACGCCGCCGGCGACATCCCGCTGTGGTATGTCCTAAACAAAGGCGGTTCGGATATGGTGATTGAAAACATTATTATGGCGCAGAACAACCTGAACATCAAAAACGAACACGGCGACACGCCGCTGCTGTTCGCTTTAAAAAACAACTATCCGTCCAAATTTGTCAAACTGCTGCTGAGTCGCGGCGCCGACCCGCAGATTCGCGACAGCGACGGCAACAACGCCTATGACATTCTGCGCAACAACCAGTACTTTGACGCTGCCGTGCAAAAGCGCACACGCGAACGCGTCCTGAACGGATGGGAATAAGCGGCCGTCCCTTTTCTGCCCCGTTGAGTGAGATACCAAACTTTCCGTTTCCGCCGCCGGTATCGCCACATCGCCACCGGCATTATTTCCACTACCGCCGGCATTACTCCATTGTCAACATCAGCGTTTTCGCCGCTGCTGCATTACTGCCGCTACCGCCGGCACTATTCCGTTACCAATGCCAGCGCTTCCGCCGCCAGCATCGCCCCCATCGCCGCCGGAACCATTGGCAGCGAACCGAGCACGTTGTTCCCCGCCGCATCTTTGCAGATTTTGACCGCCTCGGGCGAATAAACGCAGCGCACCTTTCTCAAATCAACGCCTTCCCGCCGCAGGTTATCGCGCATTTTCTTTGCCAGCGCGCAGCCTTCCGTCTTGTCAAGCGTCGCTGCCCGCAGCATCTCAGGCTTTGTCTTAAGCGCAGCTCCCATTGCCGACACAAAGCAGATGCCGTTTCGCGCCAAAAAAGCTGCCAGGGAGCATTTCGCCTGCACATCGTCAATCGCATCAATCACAACGTCCGGATTTTCATTCCGGATAAAATCGAGATTGTCTGCCGTAATCCGTATATCCAGCCCCCGAACCTCCGCATCGGGATTAATCTCCCGTACCCGCTCGCACGCCGCTTCGCACTTTTTGCACCCGATAGTAGAAATCGTCGCCAGAATCTGCCGGTTGATATTACTTGCCTCAAACCGGTCAAAATCGACCGCCCTGATTTTCCCGAACCCGAGCCGAGCCACCATCTCCAGCGCATAACCGCCGACCGCTCCGCAGCCGATGACCATAACCGATGCGCCGAAAACGCGCTCTGCTTTTTCTTTTCCCAGCAGCGCAATCGTCCGCTGCAACCGTTCTTCCAATTGTGTTTTCATCGTCTGCCCTTCCTCTTCTTTTCCTCACCCGATTCCCGCGTCCGCACCTGTATCGTTGCATTGCCGAACCGTTACGCTATTTACCTGTCTGCTATTTACCTGTCTGCTATTTACCTGTCTGCTATTTATCTGTCCGCAAATTATCTGTCCGCAAAAAACCCTCAGCGTTTTTAATAAGCCGTTCCGCCAGTGCTTCCGGCTCTTCTCCGGCGATTTCCGCCAGACGCCGCAGATTTTCCTGCACTGCCTCGTTATACTTTGTTTCATCAACCCGGTACGGAGCGTCGGTCTCAAACAATATCCGGTCTTGCGGCATCATCGCCCACATCTCCGCCGCTTTTTCCTGTTTGAGAAACAGCGCGCCCAAACCGATATAGCCGCCGCATTTATTGATGAACTTCAGCAATTCGCGGTTTTTGACAAAGCCATGGTGCGAAAACTTTACTTTTTTCAGCGCCGTTTCATGTTCCGTCAGCGCCGCAAAAGCCTTCGCCGCATGCACGATGACCGGTCGCCGGTATGCTGTTGCAATCTCAAGCTGTGCTGCGAACAAATCGTGCTGTCCGGGGCTGACCGGCTCTTTCAGCTCGTCCACGCCGATTTCTCCGACAAGCGCCTGCGGAAATTCCCGCAAACAGGTTTCGAGTTCGTCCAGCGGCGCCTTTTCCCGATAATGCCACGGATGGATGCCGAACGCGCCGGACGCCTTGCCGGGATACTGCCGCAGCAGTGCCGCGATTTTGGCAAAATCTTCGCGGCCCGCCGACACCAGCACCAGCCCTTTTGCCTCCGGATTATGCCAAACCCGCGGTGCACAATCCGCCTTAAAATCTTGCAAATGGATATGCGTATCAATAAACTGCATCACATAAAACCTTTCCGGCAGCGGCATATCTTCCGCCCCGCCGATATTATGTTTCTGATAACCGACCGACTGCAACGAGGACAATCGCCATGGCTCTGTATACCACGCCTGTATTTAATATCAACCTAAAAAAACTCGCCGCCAATTACCGGCTTCTGGAAAAATTGTCCGCTCCGGCAATTCCCGCCGCCGTAGTCAAAGACGGCGCTTACGGCCTGGGCGCCGCCGAAGTTGCCGCTGCGTTATACGCCGCCGGCTGCCGCCGCTTTTTTGTTGCCCATGGTTCGGAAGGCGAAAAAATCCGCCCTCTCGTACCCGATGCGGAAATATATGTTTTACAAGGCATCGGCGCCGATTCTCTCCCTTATTTTCGCACTGCCCGCCTGACGCCGGTCATCTGTTCGCCGCAAATGTACGCCTTCTGGCAGCAAAACCGCATCGATGGCATCCGTCCGCTGATTCAGGTAGAAACCGGGCTTAACCGCCTCGGCTTTACCGTTGCCGAACTTGAACGGCTGGCCGAAACCGAACGGGAAGACTTTGCCGGCGTTCTCTCGCATCTGTCCTGTGCCGACGAACAGGCGCATTTTATGAACGCGCGCCAGCTCGCCGCTTTCCGCGCTATCAAAGCCCGCTTTTTCCCTGCAACGCCCGCCACGCTGTCCGCTTCCGACGGCGTGTTCCTCGGCGATGATTTTCATTTCGACATGACACGCCTCGGCGCCGCCATGTATGGGATAAACACTGCGCCCTACCGCGAAAACCAAATGCAGAACATTCTGGAGTTGAAAGCCCCCGTCCTGCAGGTCAAGCCGCTTCCCAAAGGCGAATTTGTCGGCTATTCCGCCACTTTTCGCGCGCCCTGCGATATGCGGATTGCGATTGTATCCGTCGGCTATGGCGACGGCCTGCCCCGGTCGCTTTCCAGCCGCGGCAAAGTTATTTTCTATGCCGATGGCAAGCCCTGTTTCTGCCCGATTCTCGGCCGCGTGTCCATGGATAACATTATCTGCGACATCAGCGCGCTGGCGCCGGAGGCTGTTTCTCCCGGAGATTTCGGCTGGCTGATTAACGACGACTACACCGTCGATGACATCGCCCGCGACGCCGGAACCATTGCCTATGAGCTGATTTCCAACCTCGGTAAAAATCCGCGCTTTGTCAAAAACTACATTCGCTGAATCACTTAGGAGCAATCAAGTCATCCCGTATAACAACAGCTTGCCTGCTGAATTGCCACCGGCAATCCAATTTTCCTGTGCAGTACAGTTTGCCAGCTGAATTGCCACCCGCAATCCGGTTCTCTCGTGCAGCACAGTTCGCCTGCCGCCCCGCCTCGCTGTCCGTTTTCGTCCAGAGAGGCCGTTGCTGTACATATCGCTGCGCTTTGCCGTGGCAGATCCTGTCCGCAACTCCGGCTCCTACTTTTCTTCGTATTGTTTCAGCGCTTCTGCCACTTTAAACACCTGCGAGGAATAGTGCGCCCCTTTGACCAAAACCGCATCGCCGTCTTGCAGCAGGTTTCCGGTCAAAAACGCCGCCACGCCGTCCGCAGTGTCAAAGTAATGCCGTTCCGTCCGCTCCGGCAGCTGCGCCAGCATGTCCCTGGTCTCTGCGCATACACCGACCACCGCGTCAATCCCCGCCGCAGCCAGTTCCTGCCCGACTTCAATATGCGCCTGTCGGGAAAAATCTCCGAGTTCCGCCATTTTCCCCAAAACGGCAATCCGCCGTCCCTGAACCGGAAGTTTAGCCAGCGACCGAACAGCCAGTTTCATCGCTTCCGGCTGCCCGGAGTAACTGTCGTCAATCAACACAACCCGCCGTCCGCCGATATTCAGCCTGTGCTTTTTGCCGCGTCCTTCCGGCGCCGAAAAGCCGTTAATTGCCTCAGCGGCCGCCGTTAGATCCAAATCGAGAATTTCCGCCGTTTTCAACACGCACCACGCATTGTAACGGCAATGCTCCGCCTCGTCTTCCAAAGCCAGCGGCACGTCGGGATGGTTATTCCTGCCGTAGGCACAAACCGTCACGGCATATTTTTCCGCCTCGGCCCGCAGAATATCCGCATACGCTGCATCTTCGTTAAAAATTGCAATTCCCTGCTTTCCTTCAGACGCCCCCTTCCTCAACCCGCTGAAAATCTCCGCCTTTGCCCGCGCAATATTCTTCAGGCTTCCCAAAAATTCGATATGCATCGGATAAACATTCGTTACAATCGCAATATCCGGCTCCGCCAGCTGCGTCAGATATTCAATTTCCCCGCGCGCCGACATTCCCATTTCAATCACCGCATAGCGGGCTCCCATATCCAAATCCAGCAGCGACCGCGGCACGCCGATATGGTTGTTGAAGTTGCCATTGGTCGCATATGTCGGCGCAAACCGGCTCAATACCGCCTTTAATTCTTCCTTGACAGTCGTTTTACCTGAACTGCCGGTCAGCGCAATCAGCGTGCCTTTAAACTGCCGCCGGTTATACTGCCCGAGTTTTCCGAACGCTTTAAGCGTATCCTCCACCACAATCACCCGTGCCGGGTCGGTTCCTGCCGGCACATATTCCGCTACCGCCGCCGACGCCCCTTTGTCCAGCACTTCGCGGATAAAATCGTGCCCGTCAAACCGCTCGCCTTTCAAAGCAACAAACAACGTCCCCGCACCGACTTTCCGGCTGTCGGTAGAAACTTCCGTAATTTCCGCCGCCGCAATCTCGCTGCCATACCCCAGTATCTTTGCAATTTCAACCGTATTTAACTGCATTTTCCCGCCTTTCCGTCAATCTGAAAATCTGCCTTATAACGGCTTTATTTTTATCCGTAAAAGTTAATTTGCCGTTACATTCCGCCGCATTTCGGGAAAAAAATCGCCGATGATGCGCATCTAAGCATTTCCCGTTGATTTTTCTCCCGCTTTAGGCTACTATGTCTCCAATTTCTGCTTAACATTGCACCTTTTGCATTTTTATAAGGAAGTTTAAATTATGATACTGAAAAAACAACGCTACGAAAACGGAAAACGCGAAATTTACATTTTCGAAACAAAAGTTTTTGAATATTACGCCGATAAATTGAAAAAAGCCAAAAGATGTTGCGACATACCTTATAAATTCCTCAAACGGCTGTACCGAGAAAACAACTTTCAGATTATACACCAGGTAGGCGTCGTTATCAGTGCCAAAGCCCGTATCGGCAATAACTGCAAAGTATATCAAAACACAACGATAGGCGAAAAAAACGGAAAAGCTCCGGTTTTGGGAAACAACGTAACTGTTTATGCAAACGCCGTCATCGTCGGAAACGTCCATATCGGCAGCAATTCCGTCATTGGTGCCGGCAGCGTTGTGCTAAGCGATGTACCGGAAAACAAAATATGGGCAGGAAACCCTGCCCGCTTTATCAAAAAAGCTGCTGATTAATTCCCTCCCCACATATTTCCCGACTCAAACGCAATTTCCGCATCCTCTGCACGGCGAAAAAATATCTTGATTTTTCTGCCAAATCGGCGTATATAACATTCTTAAGCAATCTGATAGGAGCCATAACCGATGAAATGCCCGTTTTGCGGCAGCACCAATACGCAGGTCAAGGATTCCCGCGACACGATAGACGAAACCGCCATTCGCAGAAGGCGCGAATGCCCGGACTGCGGCGGCCGTTTTACAACCTATGAACGCGTGCAGCTGCAAGACCTGACCGTCGTCAAAAAGAACGGCGAACGTGTTCCCTTCGACCGCGAAAAGCTGCTGCGTTCCATCAGCCTCGCCGTCAGCAAGTGCGGCATCTCAAGTTTTGAGATTGAGCGCTTGGTAGAAGAAATCCGCCGCGAACTGGAAAATTCCGGCATTGCCGAAATCTCCTCCAAAAGCATCGGCGAAAAAGTTATGGACAGGCTGATAAAAATCAACAAGGTTGCCTATATCCGTTTTGCTTCCGTCTACAAAGACTTTAAGGAAGTCAGAGATTTTGAAGAATTTGTAAGCAAGATTAATTCATAACCACATAAACGTATGCGAGGTAACACACGAAATGGCTAAATTCGTTTCCGAAAAAATAAGAAAAAAATCCGGCGCCCGCCTGGCTGCCGTACAGGCCGCTTACATGGCCGCCTTTTCCGGCTTGAGTGTTGACGAAGTGGTGGAAGATTTCCTCAAAGGAGAAATCGGCCGCTACGCCATCGAAGAAGACGGCTTGTCCGGCGAACATCTGGTTGAACTGGAAGAAATGGATAAGCCTTATTTTGAAAAAATCGTCCGCGGCGTCCATGCCAATAAGGAAAGCCTCGAAAAATCGCTGCGCCTGCACCTGAAAGACGGTTCGGCCTACGACCATATGAACGCCACCATGCAGGCTCTGCTGCTGTGCGCGATGTATGAACTCGCCTACACGACCGACGTGGATGCCAAAATTATCATTCAGGAATACGTCGACCTTGCCTACGCGTTCTTTATGAAAAACGAACCCAAAATGATTAATGCGCTCTTGGACCAGATTGCCAAAGACGTAAGGATATAAAAAAAACAGAAGCGCCGCCGCGCTGGCACTCGCAGCAGTGTAGTCTCACTCCGGCAAAAACACCCTGCCCCCGCTGCAGACACCCGAATATAAAGGCGCCCTCGCGGCAAACGCCTCTGACAACAAAAGGATAACACGATGGCCATATTAAAGCTTTATACCTACCCGGACAAGGTCTTAAGCCAGAAATGCGAACCGGTCGCCGAAGTTACCGACGAAATCCGCCGCTTTCTTGACGATATGCTGGAAACGATGTACGCAGACAAAGGCGTCGGCCTCGCCGCGCCGCAGGTCGGCGTAACCAAACGCATCATCGTCATTGACGACAAAGTATCCGAAGACGGTACTCCCGGACCCAACCCGCGTTTTCTCGTCAATCCGGAAATTATCCGTAAATCCGAAGATACGATTTGGTTTAACGAAGGATGCCTCTCCGTTCCCGGACAATGCGCCGAAGTCGAGCGCCACCGCGCCGTAACCGTACGCTATCTGGACTACGACGGCAAAGAACAGACGCTGGATGCGGAAGACTATCTTGCGGTTATTCTGCAACACGAAACCGACCATCTGGACGGTATTTTGTACATTGACCGCATCAGCCGCCTGAAACGTAATATGATTATCAAGAAATTGAAAAAACAGAGCGAAGAATAAATCTCCGCTCCTGTCCCGTCACAACCTTATCTCCGCCGCTCGCAGCCATACCGCTCCGCCGCGGCGCGTTTCTTATCTCCGGCCGTTCTGTCCTCAATACTTCCCGACCTGCCTGCCCAACCTTATCTCCGCCGCCCGCAGTCTTCCCCCTCCGCCGTGGCTCGTTTTTATTTCCGGCCGCTCCGCCGCAACAGGCCGCTCTCTGCTCTCTATCCCCGGGCTTTATTCCGCAGCAGCGCCGCCGCCGGAACCTTCCCCCACACTGCATGCGCTTCCGCCGGCAATTCGTCCTTATACCGCAAATACGTCGGCTCATCAGGAAACTGCACCTGTCGCACATATTTCCAGATACAGTCGTTGCACTGCGCCGCAACACAACCCGACATATCGACTTTTTCCGGCAAAGTAACATTACGCATCGTAACATCCGCCCCGTCTTTGAAAGCCAGTTCTTCCCAAAAGTCGTCAAATTTCGAATCCTCGACAGAAACTTCGTCAAAGCGTTTAAACATCTCCGTTCCATAAAACGTTTGGTCAAAAAAATGCCCGCGGATTTTTACGCCCGGCGCTGTTTTGATT
The DNA here is from genome assembly GCA_001917135.1 of Acetobacter sp. 46_36. Classification (GTDB taxonomy): domain Bacteria; phylum Pseudomonadota; class Alphaproteobacteria; order RF32; family CAG-239; genus CAG-267. The sequence goes on along the minus strand of MNTT01000013.1, from coordinate 2,795 downwards.
TTCATCGCGTCGCCGTTGCTAACGTAAACCTCCGCACACTTGCCGCAATCAAAAATCCCCTTCAGCTCACCACCGTAAAAGCAAACCGACGCATCTTCGTCAAAACGCCCATAACAGTCATTCTTCACGTTGCAGTGCTTAAATTCAACCCGTTTGCAACCGGCAAAATTTTCCTTCGTGCCAAAATTCGCCGCATTCCATAAAACCAGTTCTTCAACCCTGCCATATTCAAAACAATGCAAATCGCCCGGAGAACTGACTTCCAACCGCACTTCCGAACAGGGAGTCAAATCCGTCGTTCCCGCCAGTTCCGTACAGCAGATTTTCGCTTTCGCCCCGTTTTTAAACCGCAGGGACGGAAGCTCCGTGAATTTTACCCTGTCCAGTGCAACTTCATCAAGCCGGCTGCTGTCAAAATCCGCCGGAACATTGCTCAAATTGGCAAAATCCGCCATTGCGCCGCCCTTAAGCGGCAGGGACCGATAATCCTGCATATCCCAGCAATACAGTTGAAGCGCCTTCAGGCTGCTGAAATCCAGCCGCGGAAGTCTGTCGCCGTCCACTCCGGGCGACAGGCAGACTTCTGCACCATCGCCAAAAACGAGCCCGGCCAGGTCTTTTCCGTCAACTCCCAGTATTTCCACTTTGCCCGCCCTGGTGACATCCGTCTGCGGGTGCAGATGGCATTCGGTTATACTAACATTGCTGCCTTCGCCAAACTTCGGCGCCATACAAGGACGAAAATCCACATGATAAAAGCTTACGTCGGCGCATTTCGTATAATCGCCGTCCGCTGCGCCCTCTTTGCCGGAAAAACAAACCGCCGTCGCTTTTGCCGTTTTAAAACCGCATAAGGTATCCACTGCGCAATCGTGAAAATCAACTTTTTTGGAAACGGCCGTTGCATCAATATCTTTAGGAAAATTCCGGCAGGACATAAAAGCAAAAGTCCCGTCGGTCGTCTCCGGCAATACCAGCTTGGCATAGCCGGAAAAATCAGCCGCATTGACGGCACCGTCATCCAAATGCAAAACCATTCTGCGCTCAAAATGGGACTGCAGAGCCTCCTCCCCGTATCCTGTTGGTATCAGCACCGGTTCCGAGGGAACCGCATCGGCATATCCGCCGCGCTCTGCCAGCTTCCGCACCCGTTCAACCACATTGTCCGGCTGTTCCCGGCCGGCCATAACCGCAATCAGTATCGTCTTAAATTTCTCGCCGGACAAAACCTCATCTGAAAGTTTTGCCATACAATCCAACATATCGCGGAGGCTGCGCCCGAAATTCGTCGCCTGCAACACTTCATAACAAACGTCGGACGTAATTTCCGCTTCGCCGCGTTTATACGGCCTCAGCCGATTTTCCACTCCCATCGGACTTTTCGGTTTTATAATGTCAACAAAAGCCATCGGCACTCCCCTTTCCGGCTAATCATAAGATAAGTATACCCGAAATTCCGCCCGCTGTCAAAGAAAAACCTCTTCGACCCGAAAATTCCTCCTCTGGCCGGCTTCCTCTCCTGCCGCCTGCACGTCATTTATCAGCCTCCATGTGTCAATCGTGCCTAGACCTCTATGCCGCCCGGCCGCGCCCAAGCCTCTATGCCGCCCGATTGCGCCCAAGCCTCTATGCTGCCCGATTGCGCCAAGCCTCTATGCCGCCCGACCGCGATAATATGCCGCCCAGGACGGGAGCGGCTGCATAACCCGGCGCACACTCCTTCCGCGCCGTCTGACCTGAGCCTGACTTTCATCGGGAAGCAAAAACTCTGCCTCTCCGGCAATCCCTTCCGCATTGACCTCTTTCAAACGGGAACAGGCACGCAAATCTGTTCGCCGTGAAAGATTTTTGGCTCCCCGCAAATCAACTTTCTCTATCTGTCCCGGAAGTTTCAGCAACGGCTTTCCCGCAAAATCCAAAGCGGCAAACCCCGCTTCCCGCAGCCGTTCATATTTCTGCAAATCAAACGCTGCATCTGGCATATTCCGCACTCTGGAAAAATCCGCCTTTTTTATGCCCCGGGGAAGTTCCAGTTTCTCAACGCCCGACAAATCCGCACAATTCAAAGATATTGCTTCGGCTTTTTCCGCTGAAGACAAATCCAGCCGTTTGGGCAGATTGCGCGCATGCCCCAAATCTATCTGCCGGACATTGCCGTCAAAAACCAGCTTGTCATACCCCGAAAAATCATGATACCGCAAATTCATCTGCGCGGCACTTCCCTGTAAATTCAGGCCATACTGACAGCGATACCCCTGAAGCAGAAATTTTCCCGCTTCCGAATGCAGCGCCCGTTCATAGGCAGCCTTGTCATGATACCGTTCCGTCATGGCGCACACAACCCGGCGTGTTTCCTCGCTGCTTTCGCGCTGTGCCACTGCTCCGAGCAAAACCCGGCGAAAATTCAAATACCGCCGGGTATCGCCCTCAATGGCAAAAGCCGCCCTTTTCACCATTGCACTTATAACCGGCGGATAATTCGTGCTTTGCAGAATGTCAAGGCATAGTTCTGGAGTAATTGCCGAACTGTCGTTTTCTGCTGCCGTTTTTATTTTCTGATAACATTCAAACGGGGACTTTTCCGTGGTAATATCTACGAAATACGGATTTGTCATAAGCATCTCCTTTCGCCCTGAAACATAATCTTTATACGCTCCATACCACATTTTTTGCCTTTTGTAAAGCTGAAATCGCCGCTGCCCCCTCTTCCGTCCTCCTTTTCCTCCCAACACAAAAGAACCGGCAGCCCCCTGCCGGTTCTTTCCTTTGGCTTTGGCTCACGCCGCAGCACGTCG
>MNTT01000015.1 GCA_001917135.1 Acetobacter sp. 46_36 | reverse complement strand
TCCATTTTCGCCTCTTTTGACCTTGTTATATGCGGCTTTACGGCCGCCTTTTACGCCTTATATAGAACAATTTACCATATTTTTAATCCCTTGGCAAGCCTTTTTTACCCGTATACAGCGGCTAACAAAGCGAGAGAGGACTCGGTGCCCTGGGGTGAGGGAGCGGAATGAACGGGGAGAAAGCAGGTGCGCGGAAGATGACGGCGAATAACATTTTACGGCAAATATGTCCGAGGGTTAACCGCTTTTTTGCCGGCACGGACTTCAAAATGCAACTGCGGCGAATTTACGCTGCCGGTGCTGCCTACCGTTGCAATTTTTTCCCCGCGCAACACTTTTTGCCCTTTTTTGACATACAAACGCTGATTGTGGGCATACGCGGTGATATAGCCATCGCTGTGTTTTATCAAAACGAGATTGCCAAACCCTTTCAGCTCGTTGCCGGCATAGGCAACGACCCCTTTGTCTGCCGCTTTTACGTTAGTTCCGGTGGCTGCCTTGATGTTTATTCCGTCGTTGCGGCGCCCTTTGCCGACAACGCCGAAATTTGAAACGACGGTTCCTTTTACCGGCCAGATAAATTTGCTCTTGCGGTATGTCGACACGGTTTTGCGCGGCGCTTTGCGGGCAATGGCTTTCGCGGCCGGTTTGGCTTTGGTTTTGGACACAGACGTTTTCTTCTGTGCCGACGATGTTGTTTTTGAAGCCTTTTTTGCCGCCGTCTTCCCTTTAGTATACGAATAGCTTGACGTTCCGCCGTAATCAGACGCTATTTGATACGAAGCGCCGGAACTGCCGCTGCCGGCCAAACTTCCCGGCAAAGCCAGAGCCTGCCCGACATTGAGCGTGTACGGCTCATCCAAACCGTTCAGGCGGCTCAAAGAGGTGATATCCACGTTATATTTCTTAGAAATGCCGTACAGCGTATCCCCTTTGGCAACGATGTGCGTCCGGCGTTTCGGCAGGCGGAGCGTCTGGCCGATATTCAAAGCATACGGCGCAGAGAGATTGTTTTCTTCTATCATTCCGCGCAGCGGCACCTGATATTTGCGGGAAAGGCTGTATAACGTATCCCCTTTCTGCACGACAACGCTGCCGGGAGCATAGTTGTAGCCATAGCCGTTAAACAGAGGAATCCCACCGCTTCGGGCATAACAGCCGAAAAGCAGAGGAACAAAAAGCAATGTAATCCAGACTTTTTTCATTGTTTTTCCTTTGTTATTACTTTTCGTATTATAATAAAATACCTAAATATTGGTTAAACCGGCGGAGATTATCAGAACATTAACCAGAGAAGAAAACTGCCGGGCGGAATATCCGTTAAACTGACGGAGTTCTCAGAACATTCCTCAGAAAAGAAGACTGCCGGCAGAAATATCCGTTAAGACGGCGGGAACTATATATTTGAGGATTCGTCAAGACGGTGAAGATTATCGGCTTGATTTTTACACCATATTATTTTATACAAAGGTAAATTACAGAATATGAGGAAACGGAACAATGAGCAGCCTGCCCAATATTGCCGATGAAAGCGGCGACAACTATAAATTCGGCTTTGTAACGGACATTGCGTCCGATATTGCCCCCAAAGGGCTGAATGAAGACATCATCCGGTTAATCTCACAAAAAAAGGAAGAGCCGGAGTGGCTTTTGGATTCCCGGCTCAAAGCCTATCGGAAATGGCTGACGATGACAGAGCCGACATGGGCAAAGCTGAGCTATGAGCCGGTAGACTATCAGGATTTATATTATTACTCGGCACCGAAACAGGCCGTTAAGCCCAAAAGCCTTGACGAGGTTGACCCGAAGCTCCTGGAAACATACAACAAGCTCGGCATTCCGCTGAAAGAGCAGGAAGTTTTGGCCGGCGTGGTTGCAGTTGACGCCGTGTTTGACAGCGTATCGGTGGCAACAACTTACAAAGCGCAGCTCAGAAAACAAGGGATTATTTTCTGTTCCATATCCGAGGCGGTTAAAGAACACCCCGATTTGGTCAGGAAGTATCTGGGGTCGGTCGTGCCATACACCGATAATTTTTTCGCAGCTCTCAATTCGGCCGTTTTTACCGACGGTTCGTTTGTGTATATTCCCAAAGGGGTCAAATGCCCGATGGAGCTTTCTACTTATTTCCGCATCAACGCAAAAAATACCGGACAGTTTGAACGGACGCTGATTGTTGCCGATGAAGGCAGCTACGTTTCCTACCTTGAAGGCTGCACGGCACCACAGCGCGACGAAAACCAGTTGCACGCGGCGATTGTGGAAATTGTGGTGCATAAAGATGCAGAAGTCAAATATTCTACCGTGCAGAACTGGTACCCCGGCGACAAGGACGGCAAAGGCGGCGTTTATAACTTTGTTACAAAGCGTGCGTTGTGCGACGGCGATAACGCCAAAGTTTCGTGGACGCAGGTGGAGACAGGTTCCGCCATAACCTGGAAATACCCGTCCTGTGTCTTAAAAGGCGACAATTCAAAAGGCGAGTTTTATTCCGTTGCCATTACTAACAACAAGCAACAGGCTGACACCGGGACAAAGATGATTCATCTGGGAAAGAACACCAGTTCCAAAATTATTTCCAAAGGGATTTCGGCGGGATTTTCAAACCAGACTTACCGCGGGCTGGTCAAGGTCGGAAAGAATGCCGACAATGCGCGCAACTATTCGCAATGCGACAGCCTGCTTATCGGGCAGACCTGCGGTTCGCATACCGTTCCGTACATAGAAAACAGCAATAATTCCGCCATTCTGGAACATGAAGCGACGACTTCAAAAATCAGCGAGGAACAGTTGTTTTACTGCAAACAGCGCGGCCTTTCCGAAGAAGACGCGGTCAGCCTTATCGTTAACGGCTTTTGCAAAGAAGTTATGCAAAAGCTGCCAATGGAGTTTGCGGTTGAGGCGGCAAAGCTGATTGACATCTCGCTTGAGGGAAGCGTGGGATAAAAATTTGTGCACAGCCTTAATTGCCGCTTGGATTTTCTGATACAACGGTTAGACTGGCTTTGTTATTAGAGAAAACGAAAGGGCATTTCAGAAAACGAAATGCCTTTTTTAGTTCAAAAACTGATGACCAGCAGGCATCGTCTGTTTTTGTCCTCACAGCGGCTGCACCTGTCTTGAATATCGGTCAGCGTCAGGCTTGTTATGCACTGTCTGCTTTTTCCGTTGCAATAATTGTCGCCGTATTCGTGTACGCCGGAAGAATTCCCCTCGGTTTCATCGGTAAAATATGCCACCATACTTATCAGTTCGTGATAGGGAAGAACGATACGCGCATACATTATTTCGCATAATTTTTGCGAGGAAACATTGGTTTCTGCCGATTTTAATATATAGTTCCAGGTTATTTTATTCTCTCTTATTCCGCCCGGTTCGTGACGCATATGCGGATCAAGCAGGACCCCTATGCTGTCTCGCAAATAATTTCCATTGACGGTTTGCCATTTGGGCGGAATAACATTCATCTTTCTGATATAAGGCACCAAATATAAGACTTTTTCAGGAGATTTTGTTTTTTTAATCTTAACAAAATCCGTTTCATAAGGCAGCAGGTTCTGAATAAAGCTGATATACTCTTCCGCCAGTTCATTAACACGATGCCTTTCCATGGCGTATTGAAAGCTTTTTATACCGATAACCGAAAGTATCCCGACAATGGCCAGTACGCCCAACATCTCCAGTATAGAACGGCCATATTGATTATGATTTTCCAGCATTACAGTCCTCCAGTATACAAAAAATCGCCTGAAATAAGGCGATCGGAGAGTTAGAAAATCATGTTAGTAGGAATGACCGTTTTAGCCTTTAAAGCCAACAGAGCTTCTGAACATACGCTAGAACCTCCCCGACCATTCGACAGTCGGGGATATATCTATTGTTTCCGCATTTTGCAGATAACAATATGACGATGCTATATCCAGCACCGCTACTAACGACAGAGTTTTCTAAGACTCCGAGCCATCTCTGGCTCTGACACGATTAAATTTTTAATCGTGCTGTCGTTAAAGTAACAAAATTATCCGGTTAGTCAAGAGGATTATTCGTATATGATTATTTGTATCACAAAAAAGGACACCCGAAGGCGCCCTTTATCTCTGGCTTTAGAAAGCAGGCTGTTAAGTTTTATACGTTTCCAGAAACTTTACTTTGCACCGTCTATGATTTTAAGTGCATCTTCAACGGTAATCTCTTTTCCTTTAAGTTCATTAGGAATCCGGTAATTGTTCTTACCGCACTTAATATACGGCCCGTACCGACCCGCCGCCAGCAGGATATCCGCCTTTAGTTTCGGATGCTGACCGAGAACTTTGGCTTCGGGCTTGGCCACCGCACCTTTCAGCAGTTCTTCGGCCCGTTCTCTGGTAATGTTGAAAATATTGTCATTACCGGTCAGGGATCTGGATTTCAAACCCTGTTTGATGTACTGGCCGAATTTACCGATGTTGACGGTTATGCCGTCGCCTAAATCTTTCGGCAGACTAACCAGCGTTTCTGCCTGTTCAAAAGTCAGATTTTCAGGGGCAATAAATTTGGGCAGAGCAATCCTCTTCGGCTTTTCGGTTGTGGCCGTGGCGTCTTCGCCCAGCTGAACATAATAACCATACGGCCCTTTTTTCAGATAAACGTTCAGGCTGTTATGGCTGCCCAACAACTTATCTTCGGGATTGGGCTTTTTCTCTACGCTCTGTTCTTCTTCCTCCTTGATATCAGTCAGGGGCATGGTATATTTGCACTCCGGATAGTTTGAACACCCCAGAAAGGCGCCGAATTTGCCCAGTTTTATGCTTAAATGCCCTTTATGACATTCCGGACAAAGCCGCGGGTCTGAGCCGTCTTCTCTCGGTGGAAACAGATGGTATGCCAGAACTTCATCAATTTTATTGATAACTTCACTGACCTGCAACGGCTGAACCGCCTGAATATTTTTATAAAATTTGTTCCAGAATCCGGTTAACAGCTTTTTCCATTCCATAGAACCGGCAGACACGTCATCCAAAAACTCTTCCATTTGCGCCGTGAAATCATATTCAACATATTTTTTGAAGAAGTTTTCAAGAAATATTGTAACGATACGCCCGCGGTCTTCCGGAATAAAGCGCATTTTTTCTACTTTTACATATTTACGTTCTTGCAAAACGGCAATAATCGATGCATATGTCGACGGACGCCCGATACCAAGTTCTTCAAGTTTTTTAACAAGGCTTGCTTCCGTAAAGCGCGGCGGCGGCGTAGTAAAATGCTGTTCAGGCTTAATCGCCTTTTTGGCGACGGCTTCGTCAACTTCTACATTCGGCAGCAGACGGTTTTCATCATCGTCGTTATCATCGTCACGGCTTTCCTGATACAATTTCAAAAAACCGTCAAAAGCTATTACCTGGCCATTAGCTCGCAGCAGTATTTTACCGTCGCCGGACAGAGAATCTATCACCACCTTATCCAAAACGGCAGGTTCCATCTGACAGGCTATGGTTCTTTTCCAAATCAGTTCATAAAGCTTATATGCATCCGAATCCAGCTTTTCTTCCATTTTTTTCGGCGTATTCATTACATCCGCCGGGCGAATCGCCTCATGTGCCTCCTGAGCGTTCTTGGATTTGGTCTTGTATTCTTTAGCCGATTTCGGGAGATACTTTTCACCGAAATATTTTAAAATTGCTTCCCGACAGGCAGAAATGGCTTCTACCGAAAGGTTTACGGCATCGGTTCTCATATAAGTGATATAACCGGCTTCATACAAATGCTGCGCGACCTGCATGGTTTTTTTGGCCGGGAATCGCAGCTTTCGCGCGGCTTCCTGCTGTAACGTAGACGTCGTGAACGGCGGCGCCGGATAACGGTTGGCTTTTTTGCGCTCAATTTTGGAAATTTTAAAATCCTGCGCTTCAATTTTTGCTTTGGCATCTTCGGCTTTTTCTTTGGTATTAATATCAAATTTTTCAAGTTTTTTGCCGTCCAGATTTATCAAATGCGACGGAATAAGCGCTTTTTCAGATGTTTCCAAATCAACATCAACCGTCCAGTACTCTTCGGGCTTGAACTTCTCAATTTCCATTTCGCGTTCACAAATCAAACGCAGGGCAACGGACTGAACCCGCCCGGCCGATTTCGAACCGGGCAATTTACGCCAAAGGACCGGAGAAAGCGTGAACCCCACCAGATAATCCAAAGCACGGCGAGCCATATATGCCGAAACAAGATTGTCGTCTATCTGGCGCGGATTTTGAATAGCTTCGGTAACAGCGTGTTTGGTAATTTCGTGGAAAACGACTCGCTCGATTTTCTTATCTTTTAACTTCTTTTTGGCGCTTAATTCTTCCAGTATGTGCCAGGCAATAGCTTCCCCTTCTCTATCCGGGTCGGATGCGAGGACTAACGTATCGCAGTCTTTGAGTGCAGTTATAATGTCATTCAGACGTTTTTTGCCGCCGGAGCTAAGCTCCCAAACCATGCTAAAGTCCTTTTCAGGATCGACAGAACCGTCTTTGCTCGGCAAATCCCGGATATGACCGTAACTTGCAAGAACCTTATAATCCTTGCCCAGATATTTGTTAATCGTCTTCGCTTTTGCCGGTGATTCCACTACAACTAATTTCATCTAAAAATCCCTCAAATTTTAGCGACCTTGTTTCCCGGAAGGCGCATAAGCCGGTCATCCAATTCCAGTTCAACAATCATGGTCAGAACTTTTTCCGTCGGCAACCCCATTGCCCGGATAAGCTCGTCAACATCTTCCCCGCTGGCAGAAACCAATGACAGCAATTTTGAATATTCGTCGCCGCTTTGTTCAGGAATATCGGAATTATTTTCCGTATTGTCAAGCGAATATTCAAACAAATCGGCGGTTTCGGGTTCTTTGACATGGCGCGGCGCAAATGTAACCGGAGAAAAATCAAAATTATCCAGCACATCGTCGGCATCATCCACCAAAATCGCGCCTTCCTTTAATAACTTGTTGCAGCCAGATGCCCGCCCGTCATAAGGCGCCCCGGGGACGGCATAAACATCCCGTCCCTGTTCCAAAGCCTGATGCGCCGTTATCAGAGAGCCCGAGCGAACCCCGGCTTCAATAACCAGCACACCCTTGCTTAGCCCGGAAACTATCCGGTTACGCCGCGGGAAATTTGTTGCCTGCGGCTTGGTATGAAACGGATATTCCGTCAAGACCAAGCCGTTTTGAACCAATTTATTATATAATTTTTCATTTTCCAGAGGATAAACGACATCTATCCCCGTTCCCAGCACAGCTATCGTCCCGCCATCGGCTTCCAAGGCTCCCAGATGTGCCGCCGCGTCAATACCGCGAGCCATCCCCGATACGACAACCACGTCTTTCCGAGCAATATCCGCAGCAATTCTTCCGGCAAGTTTTAACGCACTCAATGAAGCACTGCGTGAACCGACCACCGCCAGCATATTGTCGTTTTTAAGCAGTTCAATATTTCCTTTGGCATAGAGAATCGGCGGAAAATCTTCAATTTGTTTCAGATTATAGGGATAAGCCTCATCTTCTGCCGTGATAATTTCAACATGCTTTAACTCCGCCGTCATAATCTCTTCTTCGGCTTTTCGGCGCGAAAAAACTTCTTTTTTCCGCGAAAGCGCAGACAGCGCGTTTTCCGCACTGCCAAATTGCCGCAACAGTTTTCTGAACCCTATCGGGCCTATTCCCGGCGTATTAATAAGTTGAATGCAGGATATTAAATTTTCTCTGTTCACCGGTCTGTCTTCTACTGCTTATTGTTTCTTTAGTTTAATTTTGCTTTCTTCCCCGTTCAGAAGGCGGCGAATATTGCCATGGTGCCGGACAATGACAAGCAATACGACCAGTGCGTACACAACAGTATATTCTAAAGACGGCGCCAGAAAATACGACGCCACCGGAACAAATACGGCCGCCGTCAGTGCCGAAAGGGACGAATACCTGAACGCAAACGCCATAACCAGCCAGATACCAAGAGCAATAACAGCTACCGGCCAGCAGGTTACGAGAATAAAACCGAATGTTGAGGCAACACCTTTTCCACCTTTAAATTTCAGCCATACGGGGAAGTTATGCCCCAAAACGCCGAATGCTCCGGCCGTCAGGGAAGCCGTAACCGCCTCGGGAGAATCGCCGCCGGCAACAGTTCCGGCAATTGCTGCTGCAGCACCTGCTTTAAACGCATCGCAAAGAACCGTCAAAAGCGCAAGCGTTTTATTCCCCGTCCGCAGCACATTCGTTGCCCCGATATTTCCTGAACCGATTTTGCGAATATCGCCATACCCTGCAAGCCTGGTCAAAATAAGTCCAAAAGGAATCGAGCCGACAAAATACCCAAACAATGCACTCAATCCATATATCAGTCCTGCAGACATTTTTTATCTCCCGTAATTTAATTTTGCCTTATGTTAGAGAAAAGAGCTTAAATTTCAACTTATTTTATAATCCGGTGGGTATTTTTACAATCTTATGAATATTTTATCTTTTTGTATATTAGGAATAAAAAAATAATGACAAAGCGATTTAATTGTTTAATATGATACCAAACATTGCATTATGGGGAGATTATGAAAAAAAAATTTAAAAGAATTCTTTTGAAACTTTCCGGCGAAGGATTGATGGGCGACCAGCCGTTCGGCATTGACGAAAACGTTCTAAACACCGTTTCGGAAAGTATACGTAATATTCGCAATACAGGGCTTGAGCTCTGCATCGTTATCGGCGGAGGGAATTTTTACCGCGGCGTAAACAACACAAATGAAATCATTTGCCGCCCGGTTGCCGATCAGGCCGGAATGTTGGCAACAGTCATTAATGCCCTGTTTTTGAAAAGTGCATTGAACAGCAAAGGAATCCGGGCCGAGATTTTATCCGGGCTGAGCGTACCGCAAATTGCCGAAACATACTCTTACAGGGCCGCTCAACAGATGCTTGCTGACGGTGTCGTGGTTATTTTTGCAGGAGGAACAGGGAATCCGTATTTCACCACAGATACCGGAGCAACATTGCGCGCTCTGGAAGCCGAGTGCGACGCATTATTCAAAGCCACTCAAGTTGACGGCGTTTATGACAGCGACCCCAAGAAGAATCCGGAAGCAAAACGCTATACGGAAGTTTCTTATGACGATGTTATCGCCAAAGAACTTAAGGTTATGGACATGACAGCAATATCCATGGCAAGAGAAAACAAGCTGCCTATTATCGTTTTTAAACAGGAAAATGAAAATTCGCTGACAAACGCATTAAGCGGTAAAGGCAACTACACTATCATAAAATAAGACAAAGCGAGGAAACATGACTGATTTTAACGAAATAAAGACCGATACGACAGAGCGCATGGAAAAGACACTGGAAACATTGCGCAATGATTTTGGCGGCCTGAGAGCCGGAAGAGCTCATGCCAGCCTTTTAGACAACATTATGGTTGAAGCATACGGAACCCCAACACCGATAGCCCAAGTCGGTACAGTCAGCGTTCCGGATGCGCGTACCCTTTCCGTCAGCGTCTGGGACAAAGGAATCGCCAAAGCTGTTGAAAAAGCCCTGAGAGAGTCCGACCTCGGGCTTAATCCGGTATCTGACGGACAGCTTATCCGCATCCCAATTCCTCCACTTTCCGAAGAAAGAAGAAAAGAACTGGTTAAAGTTGCCGGAAAATATGCGGAACAGAATAAAATAGCCATCAGGAATATCCGCAGAGATGCTCTTGACGAAGTAAGAAAGCTGAAAAAAGACAATCTGATTTCCGAAGACGACGAAAAGAGATATGGCACCGAGATTCAGAAACTGACTGACGACTCCATCAAAAAAATCGATGACATGCTGGATCAAAAAGAAAAAGATATTTTACAAGTCTAAATAACGATGGATACAAAAAATATATGCAGGCATATTGCCATTATCATGGACGGCAACGGCCGCTGGGCAAAAAAAAGAGGGATGCCCAGAACTTTCGGGCATAAAAAAGGAGCGGAAAACGTTGTTAAAATTACCCGGGCAATGAAAGAGTCCGGCGTAAAATATTTGACATTGTACGCTTTTTCCACAGAAAACTGGCAACGTTCCAAAGATGAAGTTGATGCCTTGATGCAGCTGCTGAACGAATATCTGGATAAAGAACTGAAAGAAATCATGGACAATAATGTCCGTATTGTTTTCATCGGAGAAAGATATATGCTGTCCGACAGCATTCAGGCAAAGATGGCATTTCTCGAAAAAGAATCCGAGAAGAATACAGACCTGACATTATGCATAGCCCTGTCTTACGGTTCGCGGCAGGAAATTCTGTCTGCGGTCAAAAAAATCGCCGCAAAAGTAAAAGAAGGGAGCATGGACATCAGCCAAATTACACAAGATGTCTTTTCCGAAGAATTATATACAAAAGAAATTCCGGATCCGGATGTTTTAATCAGAACCAGCGGAGAGCAGAGAATCAGCAATTATCTGCTCTGGCAATCAGCATATACAGAGTTGTTTTTTACAAACACTTTATGGCCTGACTTTGGCAAAGACGAGCTTTGGGACATTATCAATAAATTTAATCAAAGGGAGAGAAGGTATGGCAAAAACTGAACTGACATCATTGCAAAAGAGGATACTGACGTCACTTATAATGATTCCGATTGTTATCGGTGCACTACAGTCCGGGCATCCGTATGTTGATATTCTTGTCTTTATTGTCGGCGCAATGCTTTCCTGGGAATGGGCTTCAATGGTACCCAACAAGAAATCAAGCGTTTATGCCGTATGCTATACCTTTGCAATGGGTTGTTCTCTGTTGGTATTTAACCGCTGGGTGCTCATTGCGACAATTGCATTAACGACGCTTTTTGTTTTTATTAAAGCCAAAGAAGAGCAGCACCGTAAGCTCCTCACACTCGGTGTTCCTTATATTTCTATCGGCGTCGGCGCCCTGTACTGGATATATTACCTGTTTGACACTTTCGGCAGTATCCCCGGAGAAAAAGGAAGCTTTGTCATGACATTATGGTTTATGCTGATGGTTTGGGGGGTTGATATCGGCGGATACATTGTCGGCTCTTCCTTAAAGGGACCGAAGCTGGCTCCGAAAATAAGCCCAAACAAAACCTGGTCGGGACTTGTCGGAGGTGTTGTCCTTGCAGTTGCTGTCAGTTTTATTTACATGTTTACCGTTAAAAATATTTTTAACCTACCGATGCCGTTAAGCGAACAGCTTAAATTTGCCCAGCTCGGTGCCATGATTGCAATTGTGGCTCAAATTGGCGACCTTGCAGAATCTGCCATAAAAAGACATCTGGGCGTAAAGGACAGCAGCTCTCTGATTCCCGGACACGGCGGCGTATTTGACAGAATTGACGGCCTGATATTTGCCGCACCGATTGTCTATTGTTACTTTACCTTAGTTTCACTTAGCAATTAAAGGAACAAAATTATGGAGTGGATATTAAATATTATTCATTATGTCATCCCCTTTCTTGTCCTTCTCGGCGTTTTGGTTTTTGTACATGAATTCGGCCATTTTATCGTTGCCCGCTCCCTGGGGGTCAGCGTCAGCGCTTTTTCCATCGGATTTGGCAAAGAACTGTGGAGCCGCACAGACAAAAAAGGTACCGTATGGAAAATCTCGGCAATACCGTTAGGCGGATATTGCCAGTTTTTAGGCGATGCAGACGAATCCTCGTCAACATCCGACATCGATTTGAGCAAGTACACAAAGGAAGAGCAAAAACACCTTTTTGCAACTCAAACTCCGTATAAAAAACTGGCGATTGCCATTGCAGGGCCTTTGTTTAATTACCTCTTTGCATTTATCACTTTTTTTGGTCTGTTTTATTTTGTCGGAAGCTATGACATTCCACCGATTGTATCCGAAGTTATCAAAGAAAGCCCTGCGGAAAAAGCCGGCATTATAAAGGGCGACAAGATTCTTGAAATCAACAACCAGAAAATTAACGACTGGTCGGACATCAGCAAAGAAGTCAGTATTGCGGTCAATGACGTTAATTTGAAAATTGAACGTAACAACCAGCAGCTAGTTCTTACCGTTCCTTTAAAAGACATGGAATATGCCTTTGACGAATCTGAAAAGCCGATTAAGCGCCGAATGATAGGCATTAAGGGAGAAGCAAAGCAGTTTAAAATTATCAAGGATAATTTCAACTTCGGTGCATCCGTAAAAAAAGCGGCCGAAGAAGTCTACAACGTTACAGATATGACTTTACGGGGTGTCGGACAGATGTTAACGGGAGAACGATCCGGCGAGGATGTCGGCGGCATTATCCGTATTGCGGAAATGTCAGGTGATATATCCCGCACACGCGGCATATTGGACTTTTTATATTTTATGGCGCTGTTGTCCATTAATCTGGGGCTTATCAACTTATTCCCAATCCCCATATTAGATGGTGGACATGTTGTAATTTATTTGTTAGAAATAGTTTCGAGGCGGGAGCTTAATACAAAGTTCAGAGATTATTTGTTTAAGATAGGCCTTGGTTTTATTTTGTTTTTGATGGTGTTTGCAACATGGAATGATATCAAGCACCTCATAACAAGATGGTTTGAATAGCTTGTAAGGATTAAAAGATGAAGTTTAAATTAGCGGGGATTTCGTTGCTGGCACTGGCCGTTTGTTCTAATGCCATGGCGCAAGGAGTTATCAGCAACATTAACATTAACGGACTTCAACGCGTAGAGAAGGAAACTGCCTTGTCCTATGCGGGCATCAGCACAAACAAGCCGGTTTCGACCGAAGAGCTTAATGAAGCTTTGAAACGGTTATATGATACGGGCCTGTTCAGCGACATCAGTTTCGACACCAAAGGCAATACGCTTGTCATTAACGTTAAGGAGAATCCGGTAATCGGCGTCATGGCCTTTGACGGCAACGACAAGATTGATGATAAAATTCTTGAATCAGAAGTCCAGTCTGCTCCCCGCTCAGTTTTCAGCAAAGCCAAAGTTCAGCAAGACGTTCAGAGAATTTTGGACGTCTATAAGCGTGCCGGGAGATATGGCGTATCTGTTGAGCCGAAAATTATTAAAAAATCAGAAAACCGCGTAGATTTGATTTTTGAGATTGAAGAAGGCCCGGAAGCAAAAATTGACACCATTAACTTTATTGGCAATAAACACTATACTGGAAAAGACCTGCAAAGCGAAATTATGAGCAAGGAAAGCCGCTGGTACAGACTGTTTTCAAGTGCGGAAAATTTTGACCGTGAAAAAATGAACTATGACCAAGAATTGCTGCGGCGTTTCTACAACCGGCACGGATATGCAGATTTTGCCGTTGTTTCAGCAATCGCCGAACTGTCCAGAGATAAAACTTCTTTTATCCTTACCTTTACGATTGACGAAGGAAAACGTTATACCATTAATGATATTCAAATTAAATCGACAGTACCGGATATTGATGCCAACCAATGGTACAAATATGTTACATTCAAAACAGGAAACTGGTACAACTCCGATGAAATAGAAAAAACCGTCAATGCTCTGACCGAGGAACTTTCCCGCAAAGGTTTTGTTTTTGTCGAGGTTGTTCCCAATATTTACAAAGACAGAGAAACAGGAAAACTCAGTGTTGTTTTCGATATTAAAGAAAATGCAAAAGTTTTCGTAAACAGAATCAATATTACAGGCAATACCAGAACGCTTGATGAGGTTATCAGACGCGAATTTCGTATTTCCGAAGGCAATGTTTTCAACGTCGCCAAGATTAGGGAATCGAGAAGAAACGTCGAACGGCTGAATTATTTCAGCAAGGTAGACATTGATACCGAGCGCGTTGATTATGATAAAGCAGACATTAATGTCAATATTGAAGAAAAATCTACGGGCTATTTCAATGTCGGCGTCGGCTATTCTACCGTTAACGGGGCACTAATCCGTGCGGGGATTACCGAAAACAACTTTCTTGGCAAAGGTCAGCAAGTCAGCTTGAATGCAGGCGTTTCCCAACGTTCTACCGATTACAGTTTCAGTTTTACCGAGCCGTACTTTATGGATCGCCGTCTCAGCGCCGGTACAGACTTGTTCTATCAGACTGAAGATTATCAGGACGAGAGCAACTATGACATGGATACCATGGGCGGCAGATTACGTTTCGGCTGGAATTATACCGACGATTTAAGCCAGTATGTCCGTTATACCCTGAAACAGGATAAAATTAAAAATGTCAGCAGCGCGTCTAAATATATTCAGGAAGAAGAAGGCGACGCCATCGACTCCGTTATCGGGCAGACCATCGTTTATGACAAACGCGACAATATTATGAAGCCTCGCGAAGGTTACTACTTATCGTTTGGTAATGACATTTCCGGTCTCGGAGGTGATGACAAATATTTGAAATTTGACGCGAAAGCATATAAATTCTATACATTGTCCGACTATTATACCTTTAAGTTCTTCATCAACGGCGGATATATTGCCGGTTACGGCGGGGAAGACGTTCGTCTGGCGCAGCGTTATTTCCTCGGCGGCAATACAATGCGCGGTTTTGAAACCGGCGGTATCAGTGCACGCGATAAAGTTACCAAAGACGCATTGGGCGGCAACTGGATGCTGTACGGCGGTGCCGAATTGGCTTTCCCGATGGGATTGGATGAGCTCGGTATCAGAGGCCGGACATTTGTTGACGTCGGCACAACAGGCAAGCCGGACAACATCAACACTTCCGATGTCGACTATTCCTCCAGCCCGCGTGTTGCCATTGGTTTTGGTTTCGAGTGGACATCGCCGATGGGTAAAATCGATATCGACTTCGGTTTCCCGATTGTTAAGCAGGATTACGATGAAACAGAAGTATTCCGTTTGAACTTTGGTACAAGTTTGTAATGAAGGAATAAATAATGGCTGATACTGTTTTTTATAATTACAGCGGCAAAAAAAGCATTAGGGAAATTGCCCGGATTGCCGAGGCAGAACTGGTAACTGCCGGAAAAGAAAATGAGCTTATCGAAAATATCTGCTCCATTGAAAGTGCCGGCAGCGAAGATTTGTGTTTCTTTTATGACAGGAAAAATAAGGATAAAGCGGCCGGAATAAAAGCAAAAGCCTGCATTTCTACAGCAGAGTTGGCTCATCTTGTTCCGGAAGGAGTTATCATTTTAACATGCAGCAATCCTAAATTGTCCTTTATCCGCCTAATCAGTGCCTTTTATTCCGAGCACAAACCAGTTTCCGGTATTGCGGAAAGTGCTACCGTTGCCAAAACGGCAAAAATAGGCAAAAGCTGTTTTATTGGTCCACACGCCGTTGTTGAAGACGACGTAACTATCGGTGATAACTGTATCATAGAGGCTAATGCGGTTATCTCCAGAGGCTGTAAGATTGGCAACAACTGTCGAATCGGCAATAACGCGAGTATAGCTTACTGCCTGATGGGAAACGACTGTTATATTTATACAGGGGCACGAATCGGACAAGACGGATTTGGTTTTTCCGTTGTTGACGGGCAGCATAAGAGAATTCCCCAAATCGGACGGGTTATTATCGGTAATGATGTTGAAATCGGAGCAAATACCTGTATTGACCGAGGCGCTTTGGACGACACGATTATCGGGAACGGCTGCCGTGTCGATAATCTGGTGCAAATTGCGCATAATGACAAAATCGGGAATTACTGCATACTTGTCGCCCAAACGGGAATTGCAGGAAGCTGCACGTTTGGCGATTATGTCGTGTGCGGAGGACAGACGGGTTTTGCCGACCACCTGAATGTCGGCAGCGGTGCACAAATCGGAGCACAATCCGGCGTTATGCGGGATATCGAGCCCGGTGCAATTGTCATGGGAACGCCAACAGTACCTTTTAAAGATTTTATGCGTCAGGTCGCATTTTTGCAAAAAAACAGTAAAAAATAACAAAGGAGACTATATTATGTCAGAAATCGTGAAAGTTTATCATATTGAAGAAATTATGAAAATGCTGCCGCACAGGTATCCCTTTTTGCTGGTTGACCGTTTTGAAGTAGAAGTACCGGGAGAAAAAGGCGTCGGCATTAAAAACGTTACAATGAACGAAGAATTTTTTCAGGGGCATTTCCCAGGAAATCCGATTATGCCGGGCGTTTTACAGATTGAAGCAATGGCACAGGCGGCAGGCATTGCGGTTATATCGAAAGATGAAAATTACGCCGAATCCAAGCGCTCGGTTTTGTTTATGGGTATTGACGGGGTTAAATTCAGAAAACAGGTTAAACCGGGAGACCAGTTGAGAATCCACGTTGAAAAAATTAAAGCTCGCCGGAATATCTTTGTATTCAAGGGAACAGCCATGGTTGACGGGCAGGTTGCCTCGGAAGCGGAATTAACAGCAATGATTATTGAATAATTAGCTTGTTTTAAATAGTTTTGAGGTTGAAAAAATTAGAGATAGGATTTATCTTATCTCTAATTTTTTGGGGTAATAACATGTTTGATGCATATAAAATCAGAAAAGATTTTCCCATTCTGGACAGACTGATAGAAGGGAAACGCAATACATATCTGGACACGGCAGCATCGGCGCAAAAGCCATTCGTGATGCTGAAAGAAATCCGAAAGGCGTATTTAGACGAATATGCAAACGTTCACCGCGGAAGCTACTGGCTTTCAGAAAAAGCAACCGAAAATTATGAAAAAGCCAGACAATCTGCGGCACATTTCATTAACGCTGAAAAGCCGGAAGAAATTATTTTTACACGCAGTGCAACAGAAGGGATTAATTTGGTTGCAGCGACTTTCGGGGCAATGACATTAAAACCGGGCGATGAAATTCTCCTCTCCCGTGCTGAGCATCATGCCAACTTAGTAACGTGGCAGCAATGGGCAGCCAAGACCGGCGCCAAACTGGTTTATTTTGATTTGGAAGAAGACGGAAGTTTTTCGTGGAATAAATTTACCGACTCGCTGAATGAAAATACCAAAATTGTCGCCGTTACAGCAATGTCTAATGTTTTGGGAACAGTTTTCCCGGTCAAGCAGATTTGTACCGCGGCGCATAATGTCGGCGCAAAGGTATTAATAGATGCCTGTCAGTTTGCGGTACATAAAAAAATAGACGTGAAAGATTTTAACTGTGATTTTCTGGCATTTTCCGGACATAAGGTATACGGACCTACGGGTATCGGCATCCTTTATGGTAAATATGATTTGCTTGCCGATATGCCGCCTTATCAGTACGGCGGTGATATGATTGAACATGTCAGTTATGAAAAAACATCTTTTACAAACCCTCCTGCCCGTTTTGAAGCCGGAACTCCCGCTATCGTACAGGCTATCGGCTTAGGTGCTTCATTAAACTATCTTATGCAGTTTGACTTTAATGAGATTGAAGAATATGAAAACAATCTGACGGATTATGCAACGAAGCAAATGTCAGAAATAAGCGGGCTTAAGATTTTGGGAGCAGCAAAAGAAAAGGGCGGTGTTTTTTCATTTGCCATAGACGGCATACACCCGCAGGATTTGGCTTTTATTTTAGGAAAAGAGGGAATTGCAATCCGGACAGGGCATTTTTGTGCCGAGCCGCTGGTCAATTATCTGGGATACACTTCTCTTGCCAGAGCCTCTCTTGGCATTTATACCATAAAAGAAGATATTGATGAATTTATAAAAGCTTTATACAAAGCAAAGGACTTTTTTAGCTAAAAGAAAAATGATGACTGATAATACCGAAGAACTGATTGATGAAACCGAAGCACAACTCCTTGATGCGATGAGCGTTGAAGAATTGCCTGTTTATAAGGCATACGCAGGGCAAGAACTTACTGTTGGCCAAACAAAAGCGAAGATGTACGATATTGTAGAAGCAATAAAAACCGTATTTGACCCCGAAATACCAATCAATGTTTATGACCTCGGGCTTATTTATAAAATAAATCAAGAAGACTGCGGCAATTTGCATATAGATATGTCCCTGACTGCTCCCGGCTGCCCCGTTGCCGGAATTTTACCGCAACAGGTTGCCGATGCAACTGCCGGAGTTCCCGGGGTCGGGAAAGTGGAGGTCGAAGTCGTCTGGGAACCGGCATGGACACTCGAAAGGCTGAGTGATGATGCCAGAATGATGTTGGAAATGATTTAGCAAAGGATACGGCAGATGAGTATTGAAAGCTTAATTGACGATTTTTCATTTTTGGATGGCTGGGAAGACCGCTATAAATATCTTATAGAACTTGGCGGCCAGCTTCCCCGTTTCAGCGATGAGCAAAAAAAAGACGAATGGAAAGTTCCCGGCTGCCAATCCCAGGTTTGGATTATCCCTCATTATAGTGAAAACGGCATCAGTTTTGAAGGCGACAGCGATGCCATTATCGTCCGCGGAATTATTGCCGTTGTTCTGGAAATATTTAAAGATAAGTCTGCACAAGAAATTTTAGATATTGATGTTGAAGAAATTTTTGATAAAATGGGGTTAAGGGAGCATATTACGCCCAATCGGCGCAGCGGTATGCTTTCAATGGTAGACAAGATTAAATATTATGCCGCACAAGCACTAAAGGGACAGAATGAATATTCACGAATATCAGGCAAAAAAGATTTTTAAGAAAGCCGGGATTAACGTTCCATACGGTTTGGTGGCGTATACGCCCGCGGAAGCCAAAAGTGCAGCAGAAAAGATATCAGAGTTCGGTCCCTGGGTTGTTAAAGCGCAAATTCAGGCCGGTTCCCGTGATGTAGGGAAGTTTTCAGACAAGAGGGCCGGGCGCAAGGGAGGAATCAGACTTTCCAAAACTTTGGACGAGGTTTATGAAAATGCCGACGAAATGTTGGAAAACCTTTTGGTTACAAACCAAACCGGCGCCAAGGGACGACTTGTCAGCAGAGTGTATGTTGAAGAATTTATAAAAACCGTGAAAAAATTTTATCTGGGGCTTGTTGTGGACTGGGTAGCAGCATCAACTGTCCTGTTGATAGCGCCTGTTACAGAGAAAGATGATGACGATATCGTCAAACTGGCTATCGACCACCCTGACAAATTATTAAAAATAAATCTGGGGCTGCAGAAGGAAATAAAACATGAGCAGCTGTCCCTAATTACGGATTTTATGCAAACCCAGCTTAATACAACCGGTTTAAAAGCATTTTTGAACAGAATGCTGAAAGTATTTTACAGTTATGACGCAACCATGCTTGAGATTAATCCGATTGGCATCAGCAAGAACGGGGAAGTCTGGGCGCTTGACGCCAAAATCATCTTTGACGGCAACGCTTTATACAGGCACCCGGATATTGTAAAGATGTCAGATGACTCCGAAACGGAAGAAAGAGAATTGACGGCTGCAAAATACGGTTTTCAATATAAAGAGCTGGAAAGCGGCATAGGTATTATCGTCAATGGCGACGGCCTCGCTCTAAGTACAATCAATCAAGCTCAAAAGATGGGCATGGAAACAGCATGTTTTCTTAATTTGAAAGGCGGTGTTGACAGGGATAAAATCGCCGCAAGCATAAAACTTATTATGACAAATCCCAAAGTTGACGGCATCCTTATAAACATTCTCGGCGGTTTTTTACGCTGTAATCTTATTGCGGACGGCATTATTACCGTTGCAAACGATTTAGGGCTTAACATTCCTCTAGTTGTGCGTTTTGAAGGGACAAATAAAAACGAGGCTACTGAAATTTTACAAAAATCCGGACTGCCTTTGTCTATTGCATCTGATACGCTTGAAGGACTTACGCTCTTAAAAAGCGCTATTGAGGAGGATTTGTAATGGCGGTACTCGTTAACAAAAATACGAAAATAATGGTTCAGGGCATTACCGGAACACAGGCTTCCTTCCATATTCAAAGGGCGATGAAGTATGGCACACGAATTGTGGCTGGCGTTGTTCCGAATAAGAATGAAAGCTCTTATTTGGGCGTCCCCTTGTTCGGAACCGTACAAGAGGCGAAAGACAAAACCGGTGCTGAGGCGTCAATTGTGTTTGTACCGGCAAAATATGCCAAAACCGCTATTTTGGAGGCCATCCATGCCGGATTAAAACTGGTCGTTGTGATTACTTCCGGTATTCCCGTCAGCGATATGATGGAGATAAAACATGAGCTCCAACAATCATCTACCATTCTTATCGGCCCCAACACGCCGGGAGTTATTACGCCACAGGAAGCGTACATGGGCATTTTTCCCGACAGTATCCATAAAGGCGGAAATATTGGCATCATATCCCGTTCATCAACTTTGACTTATGAAGTCGTTCTCGAAATTAACAAAGCCGGATTTGGCGAATCTACCGTTATTGGTTTGGGCGATGATGTTATTCTAGGAACGAGTTTTGTTGAAATAATCAAACAGTTCAACAACGATGAGGATACCAAAGCAATTATTTTAATTGGTGGAATCGGTGGAAATTATGAAATTGAAGCAGCAGAATTTTATATGGCGCAAAATAAGAAAAAGCCGATAATTGCCCTAATTCTTGACGATCCGACGCCTCTGTCCGATAATAAAGGCCTGGCTCCGGAAATTTTATGCCGCGGCATAACTACGGCCGAGGATAAAAAAAGCATTCTCCGGAAAGCCGGCATGATTGTCGTTGACGATATCAATTTGCTAAAAGACGAACTTATGCAGTTATGACAAAGTGGCTGCGTTTACTGTTAGATATCTTGCTGCCGCCGCGTTGTTTATTGTGCGGAAAAGAAATTCACTCCGATAACAGCTTATGTTCCGACTGCTTTACTAAAATTGACTTTATCAGCAGGCCTTACTGCAAGAAATGCGGCAGGCCTTTTCCCGAAACGGTTAACAGCTCTTATTACTGTGCAGAATGCCTCAGTAAAAGAATGCCTTTTCGTTTGTGCCGGGCGGCCGTTGAATACAACGACCATTCAAAAAAATTAATTTTGGACTTTAAGTTTTTTGATCACGTAGAAAATAAAATGTTATTGGCGCGGTGGCTGTATATGGCTGGAAAAGATATTTTTAATGCCGGAGTTGACTTGATTATTCCTGTTCCGCTGCACTATACCCGCATGTTTAAAAGAAAATACAATCAATCTGCCGTTTTAAGCGCAGGCTTATCCAAATTATGCGGTATTCCCGTCGATTACAAATCGCTGAAGAAAACCCGCCACACGCTGCCGCAGGTTCATTGCAGCGGCAAACAACGGTTGAAAAACGTTCGAAATGCCTTTGAAGTTGCCCATCCTGAAAATATCAAAGGAAAGCGCATTGTTCTTATTGATGACGTGTTTACAACAGGGTCAACTCTGAAAGAATGTGCCAAAGTCTTAAAAAAAGCAGGGGCAAAATCTGTTGACGCTTTGACTGTGGCAAGAGTCTGCCGGTGATATGCTGCCATATGTTCTTGCCTGAAACGCAACGGAGAATTTGAAAAAATAAATAAAAGCAGGTGCTGCCGCACCTGCTTTTAACAGTTTGCTTCATACAGAACTGCTTTTATTTTGCAATAGAAAGCAATTTTGCATATTTATGCAAAATACATTCTGCGACTCCAGCTAATTCAGATTTTTCTTCCGGATTAAAACTGTTTTCGCTGACAAGCATATCCGGTGTCAGTTCAAAAACCTCCCCGCTGAAATCACGCAGGCAGTGCCTGTTGCTTTTTGCTTCAATAACGCTCTGGCGAAGCGTTGCCGTTGCATCGTCAATATCTTCGCGTTCTGACATTTATTTCTCCGTTATTCTTTATCTATACTGGTTGAAAGCCACTTTCCCGATGTTTCTTCATATTTAGCATCAGCGTCATATAAATCAACTTTTAAGTTCAGGTCTTTGGCCGTCAACTTACCCATAGCCTGCAGCAAGCCCAAGCCGGAAACATAATAGTCATGCCGGGTTGTAACTTCTTCCACTTCAGAGTTTAACAAGTACTGATATTGGTTTAAGACATCAAGAACAGTACGATTGCCAAGGGCTTCCTCTTCCCGTACACCGTTTAAGGCAACCTGATAGGCCTTAATCTGTGCTTTTACCGATTTAATTTTGGCTTTATTCGCACTCAAATATTCCCAATAGCTGGTAATATCGGAATACAAGGCGTCCTGTGTATTTAGCAGGTCTTCCTGAGCCTGCCAGCGATAATATTTGCTCTGGCGGATTTTTGCCCGGCTGGAACCCGCATTATAGAGAGGAATCGAGAAATTTACGCCAAGCTCGACCGAATTGTTAGTCGGATTTTTATCGTACTGGTAATCCTGAGTTTTGATGCGTCCGGCCATTGCATAAGCATTTACAGACGGCAGCAAATCCCCCTGATTGGTTTTGACATCATATTTTTTTGCTTTCAGGTTATGTTTGGCAGCATTCAGGTCATAATTGTGAATCCTGGCATAATTCAACGCCTCATCCATACTTTTCGGAAACATTTTTTCAATTGCTTTAGGATCTTCCGTTCCTTTCGGCTCTTCGCCGATTATCTGCTTGTAAACAGCTTTTGACGCTTCCAAATCACCTTCCGCCGAAATGCGCTGGGATTGGGCGGACGCGTAGCTTGCCTCAGCTTGAGATACGTCGGTCGTGGTAACTTCACCGACTTTGAAACGCTCGCGGGTTTCATCCAGCTCTTTTTTCAAAAGTTTTTCATTATTTTTTTGCAGTTTTACAATTGCCTCATCGCGCATTACGTTCAGATACGCGGTTGCCGCACTGAGCAAAATATCCTGCTCGGTTGCCAAAAGACTGGCCTGCGCTGCTTTTACGGAACTTTTGGCAGAACTGACGGAATTAACGGTTTTAAAACCGCTGAAAATCGGCTGCGACACCTTTGCGGCCAAGGTTCTTTCATAACCGTCTACCGGACGCTGCGCAACCCCGTTGACCGTACTGTTTGTATTTATCTTCGAATCTGAATATCCGCCTTCTACGGTCAATGTCGGGCGATACCCTGATTTTGCAATCGCTACGTTTTCATCGACGGCTCCCGTTGCAGCGCGGGCGGCTTTAAGCGCAGGATTATATTCATACGCTTTGGCCAAGGCTGTTTCCAGTGTATCCGCATTTGCAGAAAGCGCGGTTGAAACAGTAAGAACCAGCGCAAGAAGACTAAGCTTTTTCATCGTTAAGTTTTCCTTTTTATCCATATCAAAAAAGATTCGTTCGTTTTTTCTTTAGCACATAATTGTTAAAAAAACGCCAATCCCGGTTTTTATTTTATAAAATAATCTTATATTATTAACGAAAATTCAAACTATTTCACTATAGTTTTGTGAATAGTAAAGTATGTTTAATTTGGGAGATTGTGTATTGAAAAAAGGTAAATTAGAAATCAGCGATGAAATGAAAAAAGCACGGCTGAAGCTTTCTATTGAGCATTATATCAAATATTTTATCGGCAAAAGAACCTGCGAAGTTACCAAAGAAGAGGCTTTGTATGCCATTTCTCTGGCGGTTCGGGAATTTGCAATGGATGAAATGTACAACACAATGGCCCGCTATAATGAAAAGTCGGCCAAAAGAGTGTATTACCTCTCCATTGAATACCTGATTGGCCGTTCGCTGGAAAACAACCTGCATAACCTCGGTCTTTATGACTTGTTAAAAGACATAAAAATTGACGGTTTTCCGGATATTTCCATGGAAGAAATTTTTGACACCGAATATGACCCGGCTTTGGGTAACGGCGGACTTGGCAGGCTGGCTGCCTGCTATTTGGACTCGATGGCGTCGCTCGGCCTTCCGGGATTTGGCTATGGGATTAATTATCAGTTCGGGCTGTTTAAGCAAAAATTTGAAAACGGCTGGCAGGTGGAACAGGCCGACGACTGGTTTTCCGACTTTTCACCCTGGGAACTGGCTCGCCCGGACAGACAGGTAACCATCCCGATGTTCGGCAATGTCGAAACCTACAAAGACGCCAGCGGCAAAGACACTTACGTTTGGGCCAATACGCATACGCTGTACGGCGTTCCGTATGATTTCCCGATAGTCGGATATGACGGCAAATCGGTTAATTATTTACGGCTTTTTTCGGCAAAAACCGACGACGAATTTGATATTGATATATTCAATAACGGCGGCTATATTGAAGCGGTGGAAGACAAAATCAAAACTGAGGCCATTTCAAAAGTACTTTATCCGTCTGATGCAATCGAATCCGGCAAGGCACTCCGGCTTTCACAGCAATATTTCTTTGTTTCCTGCGCGATTCAGGATATTTTCAGAAGATTTTTGGAAAAGAGCAACGATTTTGACAAGCTTCCCGACTTGGTATGCATTCAGCTGAACGATACCCACCCGGCGCTTGCCATTGTGGAAATGATGCGTCTGCTTGTCGATGTTTACGGACAAGACTGGGAATCGGCCTGGAACATTGTAACCAAAGTCTTTGCCTATACGAACCATACCCTGCTTCCGGAAGCACTGGAAACCTGGCCGGTCAAGTATTTCCAGCATATGCTGCCGCGCCATTTGCAGATTATTTATGAAATAAACCGCAGATTTATTGAATTTGCGAAAACAAAATTCGGCGAAACGAGCGAAAAACTGGCTAAAGTTTCCATTGTTTCCGGTGAAGGCGATGCACAGATTATCCGTATGGCAAACCTGTCTATCGTCGGATCCTTCTCGGTTAACGGCGTGGCCAAAATTCACTCCGAGCTGATTAAGACCTCGCTGGTACCGGAATTTTATGAACTCTGGCCGGAAAAATTCACCAATATTACCAACGGCATTACGCCAAGACGCTGGCTTTTGCATGCTAATACGAATTTGGCGACTCTTATCTCCGACAAAATCGGCAAAGACTGGATTTCCCATTTGGAACTGTTGAGCAAAATTGCCGACTTTGCTGACGATGCAGATTTTGTTAAGCGTTTTATGAAAATTAAGAAAACCAACAAGGAGCTGCTGCGCCATGAAATCTTTAAGCGTACAAACGTTGCCGTTACGACAAACAGCATGTTTGTAGTACAGGCTAAGCGTATTCATGAATATAAGCGGCAGTTAATGGCTATCTTGCAGGTTATCGGCGAATATCTGGCAATTGTACGCGACAACGTACGGCCGATTTGTCCCAAAACATATATTTTTGCGGGAAAAGCGGCACCGTCTTATACTTTTGCCAAACTTATTATCAAACTGATAAACAATGTGGCGCAAGTCGTCAATAACGATGCAAAAGTCGGAGACTCTCTGAAAGTCGTCTTTATCCCGGACTATAAGGTTTCCGTTGCGGAAGTGCTTATTCCGGCGGCAGACGTCAGCCTGCAGATTTCAACGGCCGGCTTTGAAGCTTCCGGCACGGGCAATATGAAATTTGCTTTAAACGGCGCTTTGACGGTCGGGACATACGACGGTGCGAATATTGAAATCCGCGAAGCCGTCGGTGAAGACAATTTCTTCCTGTTCGGCCTGCGCGAGAATGAGATTCAGGAAATGCGCCCGACATATAATCCGCGCAAAATTTATGAAGAATCTGAGTATATTAAACGCATCTTGAATGCGATTAACTCAAACCTCTTCTGCGAAAAGGATTCTCCGTCGCTGTTTAAGCCTATTTTTGACGAATTACTAAATCGCGATTACTTCTTTGTTTTGGCTGATTTGGAAGCATTCAACAATGCTATGAAAGAGGCAGAAAAAGCATATCTTAAGCAGGACGAATGGGCGAAAAAAGCTATTTATAACGTTGCGAAAGTCGGTTATTTTTCGAGCGACAGAGCCGTTGCCGAATACGCCGACAAGATATGGCATGTTAAAAGCGTTGATTCTGATGATGCTTTTGAACCTGAACAGGAAGCAAAATCCGCATAAAAAAGCTTCTGAATCCACCCGCCCGGAATTTTACGATTCCGGGCGTTTTTTATGGTTCAGGAAACAAATCAGGCTGCCGGAAAAAAAACACAGAAAGAATTAAAAAATTGCATTTTTTTGCTTTTTTTAGCAGAAAATGCCAAAAAACGAATCGGCAAAGGCTTGACGAAAGGTTAAAAATATGGTATATTAAAATCCTAAAGTGAATTATTCTGTTTCTAAGTTTTATTTTTTATTATTATAAACTTGATGCGGCTTTAGTTCACTTTTTAAAATGATTATAAACAGACGCATCTGGAAGTACCGGACAGCAATGAAGAGATATTTTAATTGAAGAGCCATACGACAAGAGCCACCGCGAGCGAAGCACAGTACCTCAGGTTAACCGATTAAAAGATTCTATTGAAATTGCCCCCAATAGTCAGATGCTATTCAAATTATAACGTCATAGTAAACAACTGGAAACAGTTTGAGGATGGCGTGACATTATGAAGAATTTATTCTCATTTGTCGCAGTTTTATTAAGTGTCGTTTTCTTGTCAGCATGTTCTGGTGAGGAAAGTGTGATGATGGCTTCTCTTCCGGAAGCTCCTGCTGAAAAGCCGGAAATCCCAGAAGAAGACGAGGATTACATTGACTGGAAGTTTTCTTTCTCTACAATTGTAGAAAAGAAGACTACACTGTCTGAAGATGGCGTCGTTGATTTCCATTTGGTTATCAATGACAAGTACGAAGCAGAATATATGGGGCAAACCCATTACAAAGATTCTGTTCGTTCCTATAGTTTCAGTAGTGTCATGCCCGCTGAATGGAGAAATATTTCTTTGGCTATGTCCAAGGGATATAAACTCTATCAGAAAGAGTTCACAAACCATACGAAACAGCTGAAACGCAATTCGTATGAAACTTCTAACGACTCTACAGTCGTTGAAGGCGGATGGACAATCACTCGTACATCCGGTGAATTCCACTTCAATGTCATCTCCGAGAGCAATCCCGAAGATGCATTTGATCCCACGGGAAGCTGCAACTCTTTCGCCGGTTTCTTCACGGACGAACATCTTGGAGAAATCCAGATGGACCCGGTGAATATCACCATGAAGTTTAATGGTTTTTCCATTAAACATCACAAGGACAACACCTACAAATATGATGAAGAATCAGGTTTGTGGATTGACCGTCCTTGGGACAATGGTGATAACACCCAAAGCGGTGTTTCTGCAAAGGAAGGGGAAAAGGAATATCTCCGCTACCCTATCATTTGCACCGTTAAATTTTCTTGTCCTGAATTTAATGTGGACAAGAAAATGAACTCAGAGTACGACTACTGGGTAGAGTACAATGAGGAAGAATGGATCCTTGAGGGAAACGCAGTATTGCGTTAAACCGCATCAAAATTAAAAAGAGTTCCGAGCATATGCTTGGAACTCTTTTTTGTTATCGACATTCAAATCTATGGCGAACAAGCTTTTAATAAAAAAATGTTTTAGGTGCAACATTTAGGCTACAACATCAGCAATATTCGGCAGGCTTACCGATAAAGCCATTCCTCGTATGCCCGTTTATTTCTTGCTGCTACGGACATCTCCTGTTTCCCTCTAAAGCTTTTATTTCCGGCAGGAGAGGAAGTTCCTCCCGCAACAGATGAATCGTGTGCACCTTTATTTTCTTTAAAGAAATTTATGCGTTCTATTGCCGTTAAATAACGCTTTTGCTCATATCCGGCTTTTTGGGCCAATTCTGTATACATTTGGGCTTGTTGGAAATCCGACTCGGCTCGGCTCAGCGTTTCGGCTGTTATTTTTACGGCATAATTTAAATCATATTTTAATTTAAACTTGGCAGTACGATTATATTTTTCGGCAGGCAGGCAGTCAACTATTCTTAAACTGTTCATATACAGTGCCAGCTTTTCCGGACAGCCTTTAATTTTTTTCAGATTTTCATCGTGCAAGACCTCTTTGAAGAAACCCAAAGCAGCCCATTCATAGTCTTTTGAAACACTTTGGTTTTGACGACGGCGACGATTATATCCCAATTTAAGATCATGTATGCGGCATGCTTCCCGATTGTATTCTTCAAGCAACAGCAATTCCCGATATTCCGGAAGGCGGCGTTTGATATTGTACTCCAAAATGTTTAACATCGCAAGGTTTTCGGGCGAAATATGCCGGCGATACCGCTCTATCCCTTTGTATATACGGCGGCATTGCCATTCTTCAAGTTCATCGTTCTCGTTAGCATCAATATCCGTTGCCTGCCTATAGGCTTCAAGGTTATCACAGAAATCTACGGCATCTGTCAATTCTTTATTTTGGGGAAGCGTTTCTTCAAAAATATCCAGCTGCCGATTTTGTTCCAAACGATAGGCATAACGTTCACGGAAAATGGAAATTTCAGTATTTACAGGAATATTTTTATGATTTGCACAGCCGGCAACAGCACGGTTTATAATCCGAAAAAGCTCCGCATGACTGATATTCTCACCCATTGATTTGCCCTCTGCTGCATTATTTTTTATACTATAACACAAACATCCCGCTTTTGCAAAGAAAATTTGCAAAAAACGGCAGCCTGTATCCAGTAGGGAGATATTGGGAACAAACAGCAATAAATTGGAACAGACGAGCCCATTTATTCTAAATACGGACTTGGCAGCCGCTGCAAACAGATTTCGATGCAGCAAAAAAAATACGCCGGCTATAAGGCAGGGGCCGGCGTTGATATGTTACAAAATAATATTACCCGTTTTCGAGAATTTACTCGTTTTCGAGTATGATATCCCCCGTTTTAAGAAGGACAATCTTGTCTAATACCCATTTGTTAATTTGTT
The DNA here is from genome assembly GCA_001917135.1 of Acetobacter sp. 46_36. Classification (GTDB taxonomy): domain Bacteria; phylum Pseudomonadota; class Alphaproteobacteria; order RF32; family CAG-239; genus CAG-267. The sequence continues at coordinate 330,537 of MNTT01000015.1, read as the reverse complement.
TTATTTTCTCATTTTCGATATTCAGGCGTTCGGCCATATCAATGATGAAATCTATTTCCTCATCATCCAGACCTCTGTCAGAATTTGCTAAATAACATAACTCTTTTATCAGCTGCAACGCTTTTTTACGCTCAGTAATCGTGCTGACCTTTGCCAAAACCTCTTCGCGATTCAGATTTTTCATGATGGCAACAATGTCTTTTTCGGGAATTTCATACATTTTGCCGATATTTTTCAAAAAATCTATCTCTTCTTTCGCTACCTTTTTATCTGAGCAGACCATACAACAAAAGCTCTCTACGAAAATCTTTTTCTCTTCCGGACTAAGGGTTGCAATATACTCATATTCCTGATTCATATTTTTTCTCCATAGCTTTTTATTGGTTGTACTATATAGCAATTTGTTTAAAATGCAGTAAATAAATGAAAACGGTGCATATCTAATAAAATGCATAATCTGAAAAAAATATGTTGACGCGAATAAAAACATAATGTAAACAAAATCAAGTTACGGAGTGTTGGCAGAGAGGTAATGCAGCGGATTGCTAATCCGTCATCCCGAATAAGGATGCACAGGTTCGAGTCCTGTACACTCCGCCAGTTAAAGGCCTGCTGTAAAAGCAGGCTTTTTTTGTACCTTATTTCCGTTTATAGAGATAATGCTGCCAATATGTTTCCAATTTATGCAGGCGCTGCCGTCGATATTTCAAATGCGGATAGGTTTTTGGCAGAGTCTGCGGATCTTATTTAGACAAAAATATTTAACTTTCTTTACTTTAATTTAAGTTTTTGCCGCTATATATAGTTGTGGGAAGTTATTTTTTTATTTTTGCAAGATGCGCAAAATAAGTATTGACAAAAATAATTAAAGGTGTCATTTATTATGTCAATAATAAGAAAGGAAACAAATATGATTAAGGCAACAATTAGCAACGAAACAAAGAGGAATGCTTTTGCCAAAGCCGGCGGCAGAAAGATTGCCGGCGGAATCTGCGTCAGCAAAGCAGCTGTACGCGGTTTGGTTATAAGCAACTACAAAACATTAGCGACAGGTATTTGTTCCGATAAAGAGATAAAGCATGACCTTAACAATGTTATCCTGTTTAAAAAGCAAAAAGAAGTCGCTTAAACATAAAAATCTGTTTTCAAAATATGCAAGAGCCCGATTGACCGGGCTTTTTCTTTGCTTTTTCATATTCACAGCTTTTTGAGATAAAGCCATCACCCGGCGGGAAAAATTCACCGGCCGCTTAATTTATGAAAAATTGCTTGCAAATGTACGGTAAATTTATATATTTACTGATGAGAATTAATATTTAATAAGGAGAATATAATGCCTTTAGTTTCTATGCGTCAAATATTAGACCATGCTGCCGAAAACAATTACGGTGTTCCGGCATTCAACATTAATGACATGGAGCAAATTATCGCCGTTTTGGAAGCGGCCAAAGAAGTTAACGCTCCGGTTATTATCCAGACGTCTACAGGGGCGAGAAAATTTGCCGGCGACCCGATGATTCGCCACATGATTGCGGCCGGAATTGAAATGTATCCCGAATTGCCGATTTGTTTGCACCAGGATCATGGTTCATCTGTCGACATCTGCCAATCAGCTTTGGTTAACGGATATTCTTCGGTTATGATGGACGGTTCGTTGGAAGCTGACGGCAAAACTCCTTCTTCCTTTGAATATAATGTTCACGTTACCAAGGAAGTCGTTGCCCGTGCTCATGCCGTCGGCGCTTCTGTCGAAGGCGAACTCGGCGTTATCGGCTCTTTGGAAACCGGCAAAGGGGATAAAGAAGACGGACACGGCGCTGAAGGCGTTATTGATAAGAAACGTCTGGTAACGGATCCGGACGAAGCGGCTAAATTTGTAGCAGAAACCAACATTGATGCTTTGGCCGTCGCTGTCGGGACTTCTCACGGTGCATATAAGTTTACACGCAAGCCGACAGGAGATATTCTGGCAATTGACGTTATTGAAAAAATCCATGCGAAACTGCCGAATACGCATATGGTTATGCACGGTTCCTCTTCCGTTCCGCAGGAACTGCAAGATTTAATCAACGCTTATGGCGGTGCCATTCCGCAGACTTTCGGCGTTCCGGTCGAAGAAATCGTACGCGGCATTAAATCCGGCGTTCGCAAAGTTAATGTCGATACAGACTGCCGTATGGCCATTACGGGTGCTATCAGAAGATTGTTCGCGGAAAATCCGAAAGAATTTGACCCGCGCAAATATCTGAAGCCGGCAATCGAAGAAATGAAGAAAGTCTGCATCGACCGTTATGTTGCCTTTGGCGCTGCGGGAAATGCCGATAAAATTAAGCCGGTTCCGTTGTCAGTTATGGCAAAAAGATATGCTGCCTAATTATTGATAACAACAGCCAAAGAACAGTAAAAAAAGAGCCGTTTTTAAAACGGCTCTTTGATTTGTGCAAGAGGCTTGCTTTTATAAAGCAAGCTGTGTTTTTGGAAAGAATTATGCCGGAGACACAATCATAAACATCTGCTTGCCTTCCATCTTAGGGGCAGAATCGACTTTGCACAATCCGTCCAAATCTTCCAAAAGCTTATTTAAAATTTCTTTTCCCAAATCATTCGCGCTCATTTCGCGCCCTTTATAACGCATGGTAAATTTAACTTTGTCACCCTGGGCTAAAAATTTTTTTGCCTGTTTAACCTTGACTTCATAATCATGCGTATCAATCATCGGGCGTAATTTCAACTCTTTTATGCTCACGACCTTTTGGTTCTTTTTGGCTTCGTTCTTCTTCTTCTGCATTTCATATTTATATTTGCCATAATCAAGAACCTTGCAGACCGGCGGGGTTACCTGAGGCGAAATCTCAATCAAATCAAGCCCTACCTCCTGAGCTATTTTTAAAGCTTCCGCCAAGGAAACTACGCCTGCATTTTCCCCGTTATAATTAATTAAACGAACTTCTTTGGCTTTAATCTCTCTGTTAATGCGCGGCCCGTCATTTTCACGTACTGGCGCATTCGTGTTTTCTGTAGCTATGGTTGCCTCCAATTAAAATTAATGTTACATATAATATGATAATGTAACTTATTCCAGTTCGCAAGAAAAATCTTTTCGGGAATCGCGAAAAAACTTTCTGCTATAAGGACATTCCGACCATTTTTCTTTGCTGCAACAGCTGAATACCATCTATCGTGCGCCCCTTGTTCGTATAATATGAGGAATGGGCAAACAAAACTCCGCCTGTTTCCCGATTAAAATCTATGCCAACGAACCCCCGGCCGATTAATCCGTCAATCAGTTCAAAGCGATCAAAAGGGAGCATAATTCTCGGCTTAAAACAGGAAAGAACCGTTTCTTTCCCGAGGGGGCGGTGCAACAAAGATATTTTTCCTCCATCGGACGGATCTACCGCCGTCGCAAAAAGATTAAACCGCCCAGAAAAATATGGTGCCATATTCCATTTGTTTTTCCTGTCGACAATAGAGGTGCAATCTGTACATCCCATTTGTTCAGCCAATTTGAGACGATAGTTCACCATAACGGAATTTAAGGCATTGCCGCGATATTCCGGCAGAACAGAATCTGCTCCGAAAGAAGCTACCCGGCTTTTTCCTCCATTACGTTCCGCCCGAAAAAAATCATATTCGGCATTCGGTAATTCTTCCTGCAATTCCTGAAAATTTTCACATATTTTCAAATACGACATGCCTATCAGCGTATTCCCGACAAAAATTCCCGTGTAACGAAGATGGGGGTTATCAAATACGTTATAAAAGTACTCTCCCGAGTGTTTGTGAATAAAACACTCTTCACCTTTACGCAGATGCCGATAAATATTTTCCGAAAGCTTTCCCATTGCTTCGGCATCCGCAGGATTTAGAGGCCGCAGGATAAAGCGCACGGCTTTTTCAACGTTTTCTCCGTTCACTTTATGCAGTTTTCCTTGCCAAATTTCCGTTTCGTTTATCCGATAAACTTTAATTTCTGTTGCCATTTTTCTCACTTCATAAAAAAAGCGGGACAAAATCCCGCTCATTTCCCATTTATATTGTCATATCAAATTAACAACACAAAACCGACGGCGGAATATTATTTTTCCGGCGTTTTATTTTCAACAGTTTTGTATTTATATTTGCAGACATTATATTTCCTCAAAAAGTTGCGGATAATTTATTTCACATATGACAGTTTGTCAATGACTTTGTATAGTGAACTGACAAATAGGAGTTTTCTTTATGTTTGATATAAGAAATATTACAGAAGATGAGGCAAAAAAACAACTGGAATATCTGGCAAAAGAGATAGAAAAAGCCGATATTGCCTATTATCAAAATGATGCACCATACCTTGACGATGCCGCTTATGACAAGCTGCGCCGCCTGAATGATGCCTTAGAAGCAAAATTCCCAGCGCTTATCCGCAACGACAGCCCGTCCAAACGCGTCGGGGCAATGGTTAAGAGCGAATTTAAAAAAGTCGAATTGAGTGTTCCGATGCTTTCTTTGGCGGATATTTTCAGCGAAGAAGAACTCAAAGACTTTATTATGAGCATTAAGCGCTTTTTAAACAGCAGCGATGACATCATTTTTACTTCCGAGCCTAAAATGGACGGCTTGTCTTTTTCAGCCTTATACGTCAACGGTATTTTTACACGGGGGTCAACCCGCGGAGACGGCAAAATCGGGGAAGACATTACAGAGAATTTGAAAGCTATCCGCGGCTTTCCCCTATTTTTAAATAAAGAAGCGCCGGAAGTTTTTGAAGTCCGCGGCGAAGTGTTTATGTCAAAAGCCGATTTTTTAGCACTAAACCAAAAAAACGAAGAAGAACATAAAAAAACGTTTGCGAATCCGAGAAATGCCGCTGCCGGTTCATTGCGCCAGCTGGATACGAGCATTACGAAAGAACGGCGGCTCAGCTTTTTGGTCTATACTTGGGGTGAGGTTTCCGAAATTCGTTGGAAAAGCCAGGTTGAATTTCTTGAATACGTCAAAGAGCTCGGCTTTCCGGTTAATCCTTACAATAAAGTATGCCGTAATGAGCAGGAACTTCTGGACAGTTTTGAAACGCTTATGGAGAATCGGGCCGATTTGCCATACGATATTGACGGCATTGTTTACAAAGTCAATGATTTGGAGCTGCAAAAACGCCTCGGCTTTCTGACACGGACACCGCGCTGGGCGATTGCCCATAAATTTCCTGCGGAACAGGCTATCACGCGATTAAACAATATTCGCGTCCAAGTGGGAAGAACAGGTGCTTTGACACCGGTTGCAGATTTGGAGCCGGTTAATGTCGGCGGAGTTCTGGTGTCGCACGCAACCCTGCATAACGAAGATGAAATAAAGCGCAAGGATATCCGCATCGGCGATATGGTTATCATTCAGAGAGCCGGCGACGTTATTCCTCAAGTCGTTTCAGTCTTGACGGAAAAAAGAAGTACTGAATTGCCGGAGTTTCAATTCCCGACCGTTTGCCCAGAATGCGGCGCCCATGCCATCCGCGAGGAAGACGAGGCAGTTCGGCGCTGTACGGGAGGCCTTTCCTGCCCGGCACAAGCCGTAGAACGCCTGAAGCATTTTGTATCTCGCGAAGCTTTTAATATTGAGGGGTTAGGCGACAAGGTTATTGACGAATTTTACAAAGAAGGGATTATAAAAACGCCGTATGACATCTTTACCTTAGAAGAAAGAAACAAGCCGGCAGATTTATTTTCAGCTTCTCAGTCGTTAAACCTGGAGAACAGAGAAGGCTGGGGAAAGAAATCGGTCAGCAAGCTGTTTGACGCCATTAATAAGAGTAAAAGCATCAGCCTGCAAAAGTTCATTTATGCCTTAGGCATACGGCAGGTAGGAACGGCAACGGCATATCTTATTGCCAAACATTACCACACTTTTACGGCATTTATGAGTGCAATGGTACAGCAGGACTTACAGCTGCTGGTCAGTATTGACGGCATCGGCCCGGCAATGGCTAAAGATATTGTTGAATTTTTCAAAGAAGAACATAATCTTACCGTCATTAACGACCTTTTGAGCGTTATCAGCATTGAAGAGTTTGAGGGGATTGCCAATACGACATCAGAAATTTTCGGCAAAACGATTGTTTTTACCGGAACACTGACAACACTTACGCGCAGCGAAGCCAAAAGCAAGGCTTTGGCCTTTGGCGCGAAAGTTGCAGGGTCGGTGTCAACCAATACGGACTATGTCGTTGCGGGAGAAAATGCCGGTTCAAAGCTGAAAAAAGCGCAGGAACTTGGCGTAAAAGTGATTACGGAAGAAGAATTTAACCGGATTACGGCTTAACAGCAAAGTCCATTGTCTGGCTAAAAGCGAGCAGTTTCGGATAAGAAGAGTTATTTGATATTTTTTCTACGCTTGTAAAATACTTTGTAAATATCAATAAAGACGACATTGAAAAATATCGGCAGGACTGACATTACAAAAATCAGAGAGCTTGTTTTATAAGTAACGTCAATAAAATATGACAGAGCAAACAGCCCGCTCATAACAACTGCACAAAAGACAAAATTCCAATAGTTGCCTTGTGTCTTTTTGTAAGCATCTATGATTGAGCGGCTTTTTCCTATCAGCGATGATAACCAGGCAAGATACGGCCGGCTTATCGTATACGGAGACAACAGCAGCATTAATACATAAAACAGCGTTTTCCCCGGCAGGGAATTATGGCTTTGCAAAACAGCCATATATTGCTCAAAAAATTCCAGATATTTCTCCCTAAAACCCATAAATAATGGAATGTATGGAGCAATTACCAAAACCAAATAGATTATAATGTTAATAAACATAATTTTGCTGGCGGGAATCAAACCGTTAAAAATACGAATTAGGGAAAAATAAGGCGGATGCTGCTGAATATGACGGACAAACACGCACCAAAACACATAGTAGGCAACAAGCCACAGGATGCTCAGCGAATTGGTCCAGCCATTTGGAATCTGCCTAAAGACAATCAGAAAAGCAAAATTTGCCAAACACCACAATAAAAATGTACGCTTGAAGAGCAGTATAAATTTTATACTGCTCTTCAAAACGCACCACAGAGAAAAACTTCTCATTTCCGCAGCGGCAGATTTAAGCTTCGTCTTCTTCAAAACCTTCCTCTTCTTCTGCATTCGGATCATAGTCTATACCTAATTTAGACAGGATATCCTCATTTTCATCAGTACGCTGAGCAACAATCCAGTCCGGAACCCACGGAGAATGCGGGAGCTTTGACATTGCCAGCATTTTCTTGTCCAGATAAAAACGCGGCGCGTCTGCCATAATCGGCGTATCAATCGAGCCTTGCATCAGCACGACCTGTTTCAGCATCGGCAAACTCAACAAGTCATTGGCACTGATGGCTGAAACGCCCTGCAACTGATAGCTGACGTTTTTGGCAAACGGATTATATTCTTTGGCAAGGCTGCCTTCGTTTCGGCTGTAGGACGTAGTCTGCACCGTTTTATTGCCAATCATTTTGGAAAAACGCTGTGCCGTCTGTTCGTTGTTCTGTGACAGAATAACCTTGCAGGCAGTTGTAGATATAACTGTTTCCAAGTCGTCTTTACCGTATTTTCCGGAAATCTGACCCAAGTCTTGCCCAATCAGCAGATACGAAACTTTTTGTCCGCGGCCGACCGCCGGCCCGTCAATAACCGCTTTCAGCTTCGGCATCTGCGGGAACTCGTCAAGCACAAACAAAGTCGGGAAAGGCCCCATTTTACCGTCAGTACGGTTAACAGAATTCGGCGGATTTGAAATAAGATAAGCGCTCATCAGGTCAACAAATGTCGCGCTAATCGGGTTCAACGCCTGAGCGTCCGTCTGGTTAACCGAAAGGTAAACGGAAATCGGCTTCCATTCGCCGGTTACCGGATCCTTCATACCACGCAAATCTTTAAACTGAATATCGGAAAAGCTGGTACGGGCCACAACTGCCGAGTTTTTGAAAATACCGATACCGGTAAGACCGGTAGAAAGGACGGATCCCCGCTCTTTATCCGGCATGGCGCTCAAAGCGCTCAATTCGGTTACGCAGCGGCGGGAATACCCATAGTTATTTGCTTCTTCCACCGCGGCGTCCAGCAAATCGCGCATCGGGTCTGCCATAGCGGCCATTTGGTCGCCTTCTTCCAGGCGGCGTTTAATTTCATTGCTCTGTTCAATCTGGGACGAAGTAATCCATTCCAGAATCATCGCCAGACAGGGCTCGTGGTTAATCCATTTTTCCGGCAGTAGGTTCCAGGTTCCGACAGGCAGATAATTTTCAATCGTCAGATTTCCGTTCTGCAAGTCCTGAATTGCGCGCGCGGCATTAGCCCGCAAACCGCCGATGCTCATTTCGTCGTAAAGCTTTATCAACTCGGCTTTGTCTTCGGCTGTCATTGAGCCTTCATAAATTTTCTGTATAAAGCGTTCATTAGCTAAAGCCCGTTCGCATTTGGAAGAGATAAAATGGATAAAGCCGCAGAGCGCGCTTCGACCGGTTTTTGACCAGTGCGGGTCAGCGCCGCCCTTGGGGTCTTCCACCAGCGTGTTGCACATAGAATCGACATACAGGTCGCGTTCCGGCCCCGGTGCCGGGAGCGCTCCCGGAGACAGCGGGTTCCAACTCGGATAGTATTCTCCAGTTGCCGGATTGTCTTCCTTACCCCAGTTGATGACAAATACAGGGCCGACCTTGTTTCTCGCACCCGTCGTCTGGTAGCACAACTCTGGTTTCGGGTCGTTTACGATAATGCTAAGCCCCTCGGAATTAAAAATTGTCGGAATAACGACACCGGCAGTTTTACCGGTTCCCGGAGGCGCACAACACAGGGTTGACAGCGTTTCTTTCAGTTTCAGCATTTTACCCTGAAACTTGCCGACCACCATACAAAAACCGTCAAATCCGAGCAGCGGCATTTTTTCAATATCGCGCAAAGTAGCAATGTGCGCCGACCCGTGAATATTCGATTGGAATTTATACGGGCACTTTATGCCGCCGATAATCAAAATCAGCGGAAAAGAAATAAACGGCAGAATCGGCGGCCATAAACTTATTTTAAACTCGCCGCTGTAACGATAAACCTTTTTGAACCATTTCAGATACCAGTCCCACAAAAAGCCAAAGTCTGCAAAAGACTTTTTCAAAAACAAACCTGCTATTTCCACACTCTTTTTGGAAATACCGTTTTGCATAAAAAATGCCAGAATCGGGGCGATATACATGAAAACAACCGTAACAACGACCGCGATGGCGAACGTTATTGTCATCCACCGGACGGCGTTGTCATATTCTTCCCATTCTTTTCCTCTTTCTTTTGCCATTTTTTCTTACCTCAATAATAACAATTATGCCAGACTGCGAATAAGTTTCTTAAGTTTTTCAAGCGTATTTTTATCCGTTTTTTCCTCACAATTATCCAACGACTTTGAAAACAGACGGATTTCTTTCGGGCTGCCCCGGTTTATACGCGTTACATTTACGTTCATATTGTTCCAGATTTCAAACATATCCTCGGCGTTAATAATATTGCCGGCCTGAATGATAACATACGCGATGATTTCAAAATTCATATCTCCGACAGCCAGTTTGGTCTTTAAAATATCTCTGGCCACATCAATCTTTCGTACCGGAGAAATGCGGTGGCTGCTTTCCGAAAACCATAACGGCTCTTCATCATTGAACTTTTCTTCATCCGCCAGCCAGTCGCCGGCTTCTTTATCAATCAGGCATAAAAAGAGTTGATTTTTGGAAACGCCGATGTAATCAATTGTCGTATTTTTGATAATCGCCGAAGGGATGACGTCAAATCCCTTTTGATTAAGAACATCCAAAACCGGAGTATGGGATTCCTTAATCGGCATAGCCTGAGCGGCAGACATATCTGCGGATTTGTTTTTAGGCTGGGCATTGTCTTTTTTATTATTCTGCGGTGATGATTTTTCCTGGTTTTTTGAAGGTGCCGGCGTGTTTTTAGGCTTTTCTTCAACAACCGCCGCAGGAACGGTTTCAATCGTTTTCGGCTCGTCAACCATAAGCGCCGAAGGAATGGAATCATCGATATCCGGCTTCTTATCTTTCTTTTCAAAATCAAAATCCAAGTCAAAATCATCATCGTCAAAATTAAACAGAGCATGGTTAATCGGCGCTTCCGGCTCTTTTTTGCCCGGTGTATAGGAAGAAGTACGTCCGGCAGGCGATGCCATCAAATTACTGTTTATATTTGACTGCATTAAAGTCGCAGACGGCAGCGGCGGACGTTTGACCGGGGCTTTTTTGATTATCGGCGTCTTTTTAACAACTTTTGTTTCTTCCGCAATGGACTTTTTCTTAACAACTACCGGAGGTTTGGTTTTTAAGGTTATTTTGCGGAAAAGATACAGAGGGCTTAAGAATACTTTTTTCAGCAGGCGCTCCCACTTTACAAGGCATAACCCTACCCAGCCGGCAAGCCACAGCGGAATCGAGCTGGCTATAATCATAAAAAAGCCCAGTTCTGAATTTGTCATAGGCGCTCCGCTGTTCCACTTATAACTCAAAAGGCGCCAGTGTTCGGATAAAAAGATGTCAAAATGCCAGTTTATAAGCAAAACCACCCTGATGCCATCTATGAAGACAATACTCCATAAATAGCCGACTATCAGTGTTTTTAGTATTATTATCAGCGGTTTCAAGTTCTTCTCCGGCTTTTATTTTCCCATTATATCCATTGATTGGTTAACAAGTAATTATTGTTTTTCATTTTCTTCAATTTTTGCAGCTATCTGCCGGCGCAGATTTTGCGAGGCATGTCCGGCACTTTTGTTCCCTCCCTGCTTTTCCACTTTTTCGGCGATAATCTCATCCAGCGTTTTATCCTTCCCGCCAAGATTTTTGATTGAAACGTGTTCAACTTCCATAGTTTTAGGACGGGTTATACGGCGGTACAGTTTAACCAACGGATTAAGCAAAAACTTCACCAGCCCGTACTTATACAGCTTATAACTCAAAACCAGCCATATTACGGGCATTAAAAACAAGAACAGCCCCAAGCTGCAATCCCGAAACGTATTAAATACGCCGCCGTTTTCCCAGTAATCATACAAAATCCGGTAAGATTCCCGATTGAAAATATCAAAATTCCAGATAAATTTAAACAATTCCCGGCAAATATACCCCAAAACGACAAAAACAACTGCACAAACCGTAAAAAATTTTATCAATTTTTCCACTTTTGCCATTTATCTTCTCCTTAGCGACCCAACCGATAATCTTTTATAGCTTTAGAAAATTGTTTTTCCGTTAATACGAATTCATCTTTTTGGGCTGCCGGAGCTTTTGATGATATTTTTTCGCCTTCAAGCATAAAATCATTTATCGCCGTATCAATTTTTTCTACGGATGCTTTGGCGTTTTTACGTTTTTCCCCGGCATTTATTTTGCCTTTCAGGCCTTCTTCAATGACTTTGTCCGTCGCTTGCTTGGCCTCCTTGCCGGCATTATTTACAGAACTAAGGTATTCTTTAATAGTTTCCTTGACCTTTTCCGGGTCATCCACATAAGCTTCATGAATTTTATCAATATTTTCCATAAGCCTCTTATATTTTTCCTGGCCGCGTTTTCTGATATGTTCTTTTATGATGTCTTCATCGTGGCCGGCACCCTCGGAAATCTTACGAATATCCTTGGCTTTTTTTACGATATCTTTTTTTACTTTTGAAATATCGCCATCTTTTTCAAGAAGGGTCTTTATCTCTTCTATTTTATCAGAAACACCTTTGCAAACAGCGTATTCTCCGCCTGCTTCTTCAGACAGAGCATTGATTTTTTCCGTTATATCCTGCTTGCTGCAATTATTCTTTTTCAACGTTTCATCCAAATCCGCCAATTTTTGGGAAAATTCAGGAGAAATCGTATTTTTGGCATCGCTGACGACTTCTTCTACCGTAGCCAAACGAACTGCGAGCATAAACAGTTTTTCCTCTTTGGCAAAACGCCCTTTGACGGTTTCGGCACTGCTTCCCAAACCGTACTTATGCATAAATTTGGCTTCTTCAGAGTCGGGATTTTCTATTGCCTTGGCATGAATTTGCTGCAATTTGGGATAAAATGCCGGCATTTTTCCCCAAAGTCTCCATTCAGGCTGGATTCCGTTTGCGCTTTTTTCCAGATTTTCGTTTAATTCTATCAGCTTATCTTTTTCTTTGGCAAAGTTTTCCATACGGCTTTTATACAATTCTTCGCCCAACATATATATGGTTTTCGGCTTTTTTTCAGTCGTAGTTTCAACCGTACTGCCGCCGGATTTGTATGGCGAAAACAGTACCCATTCGGCAAAATCCAGCGTATTGTCGACAACCGTATCTATTGTCCAGGCATAAAAAGCCATAATACAGTCATTCCAAAAAACTTCCATAATATCATCGCCGCCGGATTTTCCCTTGGTTCCACCGCGGTCGCGTTTGGGGGGCGTTATGCCGCCTTTAGGTTTTGAACCCTTGGTTTCCGTTTTTTCTTTCGGGGCTTTGGTATCAAATTCGCCTAAAGACACATCATCATACGCCCGCGAGATACCATCGGGAATTTTTTCGGGACGACGCGGTTCCGGTGTATCCCGTCCGTTTTCAGGCTGTGCAGGAGCGTCCTGACTGTTACTGCTGCTGTCCCCTGTATCGTTTCCGCCCGTTCCCGTATTATCAGTTCCTGCTGACGGAGACGGCGTCCCGGTTTCCGGCGGCTGCCCGGCAGGCGCACTGCCATTTCCGGTTTCTGCCCCGGCTCGGGGAGGAACACTAATCAAATTAGCCTCTGTAGCTTTTTCCATATCTTCTATATTTTGCTTTAGTATCCGGTCCAATTTGTTTATTTGGGATTGCTCAGCCATTTTTGCCTCCGATTTTTATGCTTTTATGTTATATTAGCATAAAAACCGCAGGTTGTCTACTTTAAACCGTTCCGCTATCAGGCAAATTTTATTAAACTTTAAGTTTTTTTATAAAATGCCCGATTTTTTGATTTGCTTTTATTCCGTCTTCGGGCGTTACTTTTATTAATCCGAAAAATTTGGGCCGGATTTTTTCAAATTCTATCGGAGAAAACATAGCCGGATTCTTTACCAAAGCATTAAACGAGCCGTCGGGATCTTTTTGTGCAACCCGAAAGTAATTTCCTATCAGCCGCTCCGCATCTACCGGAAAATCTTTTTCTTTCAATTTTTTGATAAACAGGGCTTTTCGTTCCTGAAGTTCCATATATTCTTCATACAATTCCCGCTTTATCCGATTTTTTTGCAAAATTTCTTTTTTTTGCTCATAGCTGACCTCGCAAATTTCCAGATTTATAAGAATTTCAACGTACGATATTATGGCAAGCTGCATATCCGTATCGTTCAGCGTTTCGGCAAAAGCGAGATATTCTTCATCTCCGGCATCTTTGGAGAGCCGTTTCATATTTTCAGGATCATATTTATTCATAATATCCCAGCATGCCAGCAGATATTGGGCAATTTTTTTGCCAATACTGGGCTTATAGTTCGGATACAGCATATCTTCTTTGTAATCGGTATCGGGTACTTTAAGATTTTTTTTGTCAGCCATTGCAACTATGCCATCCTGAAAATTGGCAACCGCACGCGCTAATTCCTGCTCTTCCTGTTTCAGCCTATTTGCGGCAGTATCGTCGGCCTGAATATTTTCCGGCGCGGTTTCGGGAGCGGCAAATACAGACTGAACTTCGAGACCGGACAAATTCTCCACCTCTGTCGGCTGTGCGGCATTTTCCACAGATTCCGCATTGAAAGATGTCTGCTGCGGCTGTGCGGCCGGTGTGTTTTCGGACGGAACAACCGGCGAAGTCAAGAAGCTGTCAAGACCGCTGCCCGAACTTTCAAGAAAACTGTCCAGACTATCTTCCGTTTTTTTATTATCTGGTTTTGCGGCCGGTTTATCCTGATTTATAAAATCATTCAAAAGCTTGGCAAATTCATCTTCCAAACTTGTGTCTTTGTTATTTTTCTTTTCCTCCGCCGGCATATCCGCAGTCAAAAAGGCATCAAGAGAATCATCATTACTCATGGGCTTTCTCCTTTTTCAGAACAATTTTCAAAATCTCCTGCCGGGCATTTTCGTCAACGATAACTAAACTCTCTTCATAAGGCGATGCCATTAAAAAATAAATTTTTCCCTCGGCTATCCTGACATCTTTTACTTCGGCATTTTCAGGAACTTTCAGCACTATTTCGGTGGAAACCGGAACACCGGAAATACCCGTTTTCTTATTCAGGATTTTCAAAAACACAAAATAAGTGCACAAAACGATACAGGCACCCAGCAATATGGCAATATATTTGGCTATTTTAACGTTTGACATCATTATACCCTTGATTTTATCTTATCTTATGGTTTATTTTAGGCGGTATATGTGAAAATATATTTAACAAGAACCCCTATGGACAGCGAAAATAATAAAGTTTTTTATACAAATCCGGTTGAAGCTTCGCAGGCTTCTCTCCGTATTGACAAATATATAGCCGGTGAAATCCGGGATTTTTCGCGCGCTCAGGTGCAGAGGCTGATTGAAGAGGGATTCGTTTTTGCAGATGATGAAGTTATCTTGGATAAAAATCACAAAACACGAATTGGAGACGTCTATCAGGTAAACCTTCCGGAACCCAAGGAAGCGGCACCGCAGGCGGAAAACATACCGCTTGACATTCTCTATGAAGACAGTGACCTGATTGTCGTGAACAAACCGGCAGGAATGACAGTTCATCCGGCTGCAGGCGTTTATACGGGCACATTGGTTAATGCCCTTTTGTATCATTGCCGGGATTCTCTATCCGGAATCGGCGGCGTAGCAAGACCCGGAATTGTCCATCGTATTGACAGAAACACGAGCGGCATTCTGGTTGCGGCAAAAAACGACATTGCCCATCGCGGTTTAGCCGAACAGTTTTTTTACCATACCATTGAGCGGACTTATTATGCTGTCGTTTACGGTATTCCCTCGCCCGAACAAGGAACAATCACGGGCAATATCGCCCGAAGCCCTTATGACCGTAAAAAAATGGCCATTGTACAAAATGGCGGAAAAACAGCAACAACCCATTACAAAACCATTGAAACTTATAAAAAGGCGGCGGCCTTGGTGCAATGCAATCTGGAAACAGGACGGACACACCAAATACGCGTCCATATGTCTTCTATCGGTTGCAATTTGGTCGGCGACGATGTATATACAAAAGCAAAAAAAAGTACCATTAATTTGCCTGAACCATTAAAATCCTTTGTCAATACTTTTCCGAGGCAGGCGCTCCACGCCTATTCTCTCGGGTTTGAACATCCGATAAACCACCAGCGCCTGTCGTTTACAGCCGATTTTCCCGAAGATATGCAAAATCTTATAGAAAATCTGAGAGTTTTTTAACAGCGTTTTCAGAACGCAAGGCATATATCTTTTAGTTTAGCAACTCCTTAAAATTGCTTAATAAATTATTAAAAATAATAAAACTATTGTCTAGGTTGTGGAAAAAATTTTACAGTTATAAACTCGCGTCAGTCAACTTTTAGGAGAAGAATCATGAAAGAACAACTTACTCTAAATGGACTTGACTTTTCACCCGAAGAAAACCTTTCCCGTTATCTGCAATCTATCAAAAAATTTCCCATTTTATCATCCGAAGAAGAATACGATTTAGCACTAAGATATCAACAAAGCAAAGACAAAGAAATAGCCTATAAATTAATCACATCACATTTGCGGCTGGTGGTTAAGGTTGTTTCAAAATACCGGGGCTATGGTTTGCCTGTCGGCGAAATGATTTCCGAAGGCAATATCGGCCTGATGTATGCTATCGACAAATTTGCCCCTGAAAAAGGCTTTCGCTTTTCCACTTATGCCCTATGGTGGATTAAAGCTTCCGTACAAAAATACATTCTTAATTCCTGGTCGCTGGTCAAATTAGGTACAACAGCGGCTCAGAAAAAACTTTTTTTCAATCTCAGAAAAATAAAAAACCGCCTGAATTTAATTGACGACAGAGAACTGTCGCAGCATGTTTTGAAAGATATCGCCAAATCTCTCGACGTCAGCGTTCAGGACGTAACCGATATGAATATGCGCCTGAAATCGCATGACGGCTCTTTAAATGCCATTATTGACGGAGATTCCGACGGAACAACCGAATGGCTGGATTTTATTTCAGACAATAAGCCAAATCAGGAAGAAAGCCTTGCCCACTCCGAAACCGTCAAATACCGCCGGCAAATGTTTAATCAGGCACTTTATGTCCTGAACAAACGCGAAAAAGACATTTTGTTCAAACGGCGTTTATACGAAAAAACCATTACGCTTGACGATTTAAGCAAAACCTACAATATTTCAAAAGAAAGGGTCAGGCAGATTGAACTTAACTCCATAAAAAAGATTACAAAGGCTATAGAACTAATGCAATAAGTCTTGAAAGTCATCCATTGCTTATTATCTATTTTGCAAACCTAATCAGGAAATAAGGATAGAGGGCTATGGAGAATAAAAACGAACGTTTTGTTTATATATTATTGTTATTAATATTATGTCTGGCTTCTTTCGGATTAGGATTTTATATGTTTAAAATGTCTGATGCCAAAGAAGCCAGGCCGGTTCCCGTTAACGACAGCATTACTTTAAACGCCAAGCCGATTATGCCGGGCGACGTTACGGTAACAAACAGCTATGTCGGCTATGCCGAAGCTATCAATCAAGTGCAGATTATCCCTTACATCAGCGGTTATCTGCAAGAAATCTCCGTGAAAGCAGGACAATTTGTCAGAGAAGGAGAACTTCTTATTACCATTGAACCCAATGAGTACAAAGCGAAACTTGACGCCGCAGAAGCTTCTGTCTTACAAGCGGAAGCAGCTTTTGCTTACAATCAAAATTACTACGACAGGGTTCAAAAGTCCGGCAAGAAAGCTTTTTCCGAAATTGAAACAGACAATGCCAAAAATAATTTTCTGCAGTCGCAGGCAGCATTAAAAAATGCAGAAGCCAACCGCGCTTTGGCTCAGGTTAATTACGGATACACAAAAATTAAAGCTCCCATTTCCGGACTTGTCGGAAATTTTACGCTAAGCCCCGGAGACTATGTTTCTCCGGGAAACGGGACTTTGTTAAACATCGTTCAAACAAATCCTATACGGGTTGTTTTTTCCCTGACTGACGCAGAATACCTTAATATGGCACAAAGTGAAAAAAACTTGTTCAATGACAGCATTATCCGGCTGAAGACGGCAAACGGCAAAATTTTTCCCTATCCCGGAGAATTTAAATACACTGACAATGAAATCAATAAGACTACCAACTCACTGGCTGTTTACACTTATTTTAAAAATGATAAAAATGAACTTCTGCCAAATTCTTTTGTAACGGTGGAAGTCGAAAAAATTTTTAAAGACAGTGTTATTCTCGACAAGAACTTTATAAAAATGGAAACAACGGGAAATTTTGTCGTTATAGCAAGAAACAACGCCATTACAAAAGTCAAAGCTGATATTATTGCCGATAAAAATAACCAATATGTCCTCAGGAATACTTTTAATGCCGGCGACTTGCTGATATTGGACGATGTTTCAAACCTAAAAAGCGGTGCGAACATCCATTTTGACATTATTAATTAATTTCCGACACGGGAGTTTATGGCCATGTTTTCTAAATTTTTTATAGACAGACCTCGTTTTGCCATGGTTATCTCAATCATTATGATTATTCTCGGCGTCCTGGCAATTAAAATTCTGCCGATTTCACAATTCCCAAGCATTACTCCGCCACAGGTTACCGTCAAAACAACCTACCTCGGCGCTAATGCCCAAGTTTTGACCGATACGGTCGCCATACCGATTGAAAACCAGATGAACGGCGTTGAAGATATGCTGTATATGTCATCTACTTCTGACGATAACGGTTCCTATACGCTTACGGTTACGTTTGACATAGGAACAGATCCGGATATTGCGCAGGTTAAAGTACAAAACCGCCTGCAACAGGTTAACAGCGAACTTCCTGCCGAGGTTACCAAAGAAGGGCTTGACGTTTCGACGGAAAATGCAGACATACTGGCTCTGATTGCCCTGCGTTCGCCCAATAATTCATATGATGATTTGTTTTTAAGCAATTATGCTTATACTAATATAAAAAACCCGCTGTCCAGACTTTACGGCATTGGACAGGTACAAATCTTCGGCCCGCAATACAGCATGCGCATCTGGCTTGACGTTGACAAAATAACGGCGTTAGGCCTGAGCAGTGCCGATGTTATTGCTGCCGTACAAAATCAAAATGTTCAGGCTGCGGTCGGAAGCATCGGCTCGGCGCCCAGCAGCAAAGACACCAATCTTGTTTTGACTCTGACTGCGCAGGGGCTGCTCAACAGCGTTGAAAACTTCTCCAATATTGTTATTGCTACCTCTGAAAGCGGCGGAGTTACATATTTGAAAGACGTTGCACGGATTGAACTGGGACGGGATTCCTACAACATTAACTCAAAATATGACAACGCTCCGGCGGTTATTATAGCCTTGAACCAAACGCCGAATACCAACGCCCTGCAAACGATGGATGCCGTACAAAAGGAAATTGATGAACTTGCTCAAACTTTTCCAAAAGATATGGAGATAAAAGTTGCTTATGATTCAACGGATTATGTACGGGCGTCCATATCCGCCATTGTAGAAACGCTGTTTATCACTTTCGGGCTGGTTATTCTGGTTACGTTTCTTTTTTTGCAGAAAATAAAAACAACATTAATCCCACTGATAACAATTCCGGTTTCTTTAATCGCTACGTTCGTTATTATTTATATTCTTGGATTTGATATTAACATCTTAACGCTATTTGCCATGATTTTGGTTATCGGACTGGTTGTCGATGATGCCATTATCGTGGTTGAACGCGTACAATATCTTATGCTTAACGAAAACCTTCCGGCTTATGAAGCTTCAGTAAAAGCCATGCAGCAAATAGGAAGCGCCATTGTCGCGACAACTTTCGTTCTGCTTGCCATTTTTGTTCCGGTCGGATTGATGGCGGGCATCACGGGAAAGATTTATCAGCAATTTGCTGTTGCCATCGGTACATCGGTCGTTTTTTCCGCATTCAATGCTTTGACACTCAGTCCGGCATTATGTTCCATTTTTCTTAAAAATGAAAAGGAAAGCCGGGGGCGTGGCTTTTTTAAACTGTTTAATGACGGGTTAGATAAATTCAAAAACGTTTATATTAAAGTCGTCGGTTTTTTTTCCCGTTATCTGCTGTTTACGGTTCTTATTATTGCGGCCGTTATCGCCGTTATCGGATTATACTTTAAATTTACGGCAACATCTTTTCTGCCGGAAGAAGATCAGGGCATTATTTTTGCAAACGTGCAGCTGGATACGACTGCCAGCATTAACCAGACGAATGAGATTCTGGCTGATATGAGCCGTAAAATTTTGCAGATGGACGGGATTAAATATGTTATTACCGTCGCCGGATACAGCCTGCTGGGAGGCAGCGGGGAAAATGTCGCTCTTGGCGTTATAGGACTGGAAGACTGGTCCAAACGCACGACCAAGGCTCTTTCTATTGAAGGTATCACCGGCTCTTTAAGCCAAAAATTCGGCTCCTATAAAAATGCCGAGCTTAACTTTTTTGCCCCGCCGTCCGTCCCCGGAATCGGACAAAGCAACGGTTTGTCCTTAGAATTGGTGGCAACTAATACCGATGCTACACCTCAAGATTTGGATAAAGCGTTAAAACAATATCTTTACGCGGCGAACAGCAGTCCGGAGATGGCTTATGCTTTCAGTACATTTACCGCAGATACGCCGCATGTTTATCTTAATATAGACCGGACGAAACTGCAATCTTACGACATTCCGGTTTCAGCCCTTTATAATACACTGCAAAGCAATTTGGGAGCAACATATATTAACAACATCACGTTGAGCGGACAAGTCAACAAAGTTATCCTGCAGGCCGATTTCAATTATCGCCGCAGCATAGAAAACATCAAAAACCTTTATGTTAAATCCAATAACGGCAGTCTGATAAAAATAGACAGTTTTGCCGATGTTTCTACGGAAATTTCGCCAAAAATCATCTACCGCTATGATTTATATACTGCCGCGGCAATCACGGCGCAGGCTGCAGAAGGCATCAGCAGCGGACAGGCAATGGATACCATGGAGAAACTGGCTGAACAGGTTTTGCCGCAAGGCTTTTCCATCGACTGGACGGCTCTTTCTCTGCAGGAGGCTGAAACGCGCGGACTGGTGGGAGCATTGATTACTCTGGCCGTCATATTCTGTTATTTGTTTTTGGTTGCTTTATACGAAAGCTGGATGCTGGCATTTTCGGTTATGTTTTCCACTGTCTTCGCTGTTCTCGGCGCTTTTCTCGGATTACACCTGTTCGGTCTTCCTCTCAGTATTTATGCTCAACTCGGCATTATCCTTCTTATCGGTCTGGCAGCGAAAAATGCTATTTTAATTGTCGAATTTACCAAAGATTACCGAGAACAGGGCTTTAGTATTCTGGAAGCTTCGGAGAAAGGAGCCGGCGAAAGATTCCGCGCGGTTCTGATGACGGCGATGACGTTTATCCTCGGCGTTTTTCCGATGGTTATTGCCACAGGCCCCGGAGCAAGCTCGCAAATATCAATCGGTGTTACCGTATTTTTCGGCATGATTGCGGCAACTCTGGTCGGCATTATATTTATTCCGGCATTATTTGCTCTGTTCGAAAGCATAAAAGAATATTTTTACCCCGCACCGGCTAAAAACAATCTTGATACATCTTCTTCTCCCACTGAACCCCGTTCAGAGCTTTCAGAAGAGAACGCAAAGTCTGATTTACAACCTTTGGAGAAGAATACAAAAACTGATTTATCGCCTTCTGAGGAGAATGCAAATGCATAAATATCATATTTTTTTACTTTCATTCCTGCTCGGATCATGCCATGTCGGCGAAGAGTACCACCATACGGAAATTATTACACCGTATGATGTTCAAGAAAATCTGAATCTGAAAAAAAACGGAAATTCTGTCAGTTCTGCCTGGTATGAGATTTTTAAAGACAGTGATTTAAATACACTGATTAATCACGCTTTAAATAATAATTTTACGATACGGCAGGGAATAGAGCGCCTGCAACAATCCCGCTATTCCCTGATGATTAATGCCAAAACCAGTTACCCCATGATTGATGCAAACGGTGAATATAATTTCAGTAAGGCCAGCGACAATCAGGATTATTCGTATGACATAAATGCCTTTAAAGTCGGATTGGATACCTCCTGGGAGCTGGATATCTGGGGAAAAGGGAAATATATTACCGAACAATATTATGAGCTTATGCATAATTACCAGTATACTCTGCTAGATTTAAAAGTTTCCATTACCGCAGAGGTTACCGGCAATTACATCGGGCTGCGGGAAGCTCAGGAAAAACTGTTTATTGCACAAAAGAATCTGGCATTACAACAAGATATTCTGCAAACTGTCCGAGATAAATATACCGCAGGAATTGCCGACGAACTAGCTCTAAATCAGGCCGAATATGCCGTAGAAACGACAAAATCCAGTATTCCGCCATTAAAACAGCAAATTGAAAGCTATAAAAACGCTATTGCCGTCTTATTGGGCGTTCTTCCCAGCAATCTGCCGATAAATCTTGACAAATATAAGAAAAACATCACGGCAACGACTTTTAATTATAGCACAAAAAAGGTTATATGACCTGCCGCTCAGCATTATCCGCTCCCGTCCTGACATTATGGCCTCCGAGGCGACTATTCGGGCGCAAAATGCAGTTGTCAGCGAAGCCATAACAAATTTGTACCCAACTGTCAGCCTCAGCGCAACTTTTGGCTTTATTTCTTCAAGCGGCAATTCCCTTTTTAATAAAGACAGCCAGGTTTACGGTTACACTCCGGGATTAAGCCTGCCTGTCTGGCATTGGGGGCAGCTGACAAACAATATAGAACTGCAAAAGCATATTAAAGAAGAATACATTTTAAATTATAATGAAGCCATGCTTACAGCCATTTCGGAAATCAAAAATGCCATTACAGCAACAGAACAGGCCTATAAAACAAATGCTTACCGTAAAAATTCGTATTATAAAATGCGCAATGTTATGAACCTTACCCGTGAAAAATACGAAAACGGGCTGGTCGATTTTACAGACGTTGCCACCGCCGAACAGAACCTTTTGAATGCGCAAACCGCATTAGCTGCCAGCAATGCCGAAATTTTGCAATATATTACGGCATTTTATAAAGCTACCGGCGGAGGATATAATTTAGAAATATGCAAATAATTCATCTCTGTGGCGCAGTTTCACCGCAGTATTCAGGATTTGCACCCGTTAATTATTTACAGAAGATTTTACTAAAATACCCTTACGCCGTACATGTCACGGAGAAACCGCAAACAGCATTTAATCAGGGATAATTTTTAGCCCGTGTTATGGATATGTACTGTCTAACGGGGCATCCTGATTTACGCTTTGAGGCTTGTAAACAAATAAGTTGCTGGCCTCCGGAATATCGGTCGTCCGTTCCACATACCCCTTACGCAACATACATTTTTGATATTTACGAGGGCTGGCGTCCGTATCGTCCCGAACGGAATTGACCATCACCGGCATTGCCCCCGGATACGGAACAAAACTTGCCCATATTCCATGTTCTTTATGCCATTTTACAACAATATTGTATCTCTGTTCTTCCGTATAAAACCAGCTTTTAAAATTCGGCAAGAGCTTGAAGGCTTCCGCTTCCCGCATACATTCGGAATGATCCCGGGCAAATTTAAGCCCGCCGGTATTATAGCGATCCCAGTGGAATACAACCTGCCCCCTTGTCGTACTGCCACAAGCGGCCAGCAGAAAAACCAACAATGTCAGACTGAGTTTTTTCATTTCAAAAATCCAGGTTTGAATAGTTCGCTGACGGAGATATGCCGCGGATATTGTCTTTCAAAATATCTTTAAAACTCGGACGCGATTTTATTTTTGCGTACCATAATTTGGCATTTTTATAATCATTCCACGGAATATCGCCTAAATAGTCTATGATTGATAAGTGCGCAGCTACGGTTAGATCGGCCAATGTCAGGTTTTTCCCGGCAAGGTAATTGTTCCGGTCGGCCAAATAATCTATATATTCCATATGAAATTTCAAATTATTCAATCCGGCTTTTAAAATTTTGGAATTTGGCGCCTGTTTTAGCTGAAACCGTTTTATAATTTTTTCTGCAACAATATATTTATAGACTTCGTTAAAAAATTTTGTGTCAAACCAATCCATAATCCGGCGCACTTCTGCCCGGGCAACCGGCTCTTCAGGAAGCAATTTATATTGGGGATTGCTTTCTTCCAAATATTCGGTTACGGCGTAATTTCCGGCAACAACCTTACCGTCAAAAACCAACACGGGCAAATCTCCCGAAGGATTTATATCCAATATGTCCTGCGAAAGTTTCCATGGCTCTTCTTCTTTTAAGACAAAAAGCATTTTCTTTTCTGCCATAATCAGGCGAACTTTGCGAGATTGCGGCGAGATGCTGTGGTGAACTAAAAGAACCATGGTTGTTTTTCTCCTAAACGATACGAGGCATATTATAATCTAAATTTATCTTTTTCAAGCATTTATTACTTTTTCTCATTTACAGACAAAGGCATGGCCGAATCCGGTATCAGAGTGTCCGTATTTTTTCCGGCAGCAGGAGTGTCTTCTGCCGGTTCCTGTTTATCCGGAGCCGTATTTACATATGTCGGCGGGACAATACCCTTAGTGTTTTCCCTGTAAATATCTAAAAGTTCCTGCAGCGCTTCATCGCGAACCTTTTTATATCTTGAACTACGCAAATATTTTTTCAAATATTCCATACGAGGATGCTCTGCAAGCCCCGGCATTGCCCGGATAAACATAGGCATTTTCCAGACAGGCGCTTTGCTGTAAACAACATAATCACGAATTCCAAGCTTATACAGCTCTATCTGGCTGGGATAATAAGTTCCCACGACATAATCGGCTTCTCCGCTTAAAAGCTGCCTGTAAGCTTCAGGATAATCTTTTGCTTCTTTAATTCCCAAAGACTTAAAATCTTTAAGAACGAAACTTGAAAAGCGGTCATCTGCCGAATATACGCCTTTAAAATTTTTAAGATCTTCTTTGGTTTTAACAGCAATGTTATTGCGGGCAGATGTAATAATGTGAATATTATTTTCAAAAAAAGCCGGATAGATATATTCATTTTTTGAGTATGGAATGTTTTCATAATATGTTCCAAAAACGGCGTTTGTTTTAGTCATAAACTTTACTTTGCCTTTTTCAAAATCGTCGACGCTTTGTTCATACCCCTCGCCCGGATAATAAAAAACAACTACAATATGTTCCTTTTGGGCCAAATCTTCAAAAATTTTTACAAAAACAGACCCTTGTTCTGCCGATGACCAGGGAAAATTATCCGGATCAGAAATAGCAACAATATCAAAACGGTCCAGCCAGTCATATCTCGTACTGCTCTTATAGTATCGCGGCTGATTATATCCGTTTACATCTTTGCCAAACATGGTAATAATGTTGTCAGCCGCCTGCACCTGACCACAAAAAACACATAACAGAGATAATACCAGTAATCTGATTATTTTCATAATTCCCCCTGAGTAAAAAAAGAATCTTTGAATGTTTACAAGTATAATGTTATTATGTTAAAAAATGATTTATCTCCCATTATTTCGGAGATGTGTCTTTATTGCCAAACCAGGTTATTACAGGTGTTATTTTGAACAAAAGCCGGGATTTAATTTACAGCAATCTGTTTCTGAAGCATGAAACGCCCAGAAACTTATCCGTGCTGATATCGGGAGCCGAACGAATCGGAACTTCATGGTGCGCTTTAAGCATTGCCCACGCCTTGAATGCAGAAAAAAAGCGTATCCTGCTGGTTGACGGCAACGGTAATTTTTCCAATATAAGCTCTTATCTTATTTTGCAAAATACGTCTTTTTTAGAAGATTATATTAAAGGAAAGAAAACGTTAAACCAATTGACGGTGCCATACAAAAATAAAAATTTTCATATTCTGACTGCCGAACAAGGAAACAATTATCTGGCGGAACTACCTCTGGGGCGGGTTCAGATTATGGCCGAAGATTTGCAAATTCTGGCAGAAAATTATGACCATACGATTATCGACCTCGGCACTGAACTGACAGACAAAAACCTGAGTTTATGCCAAATTGCCGACAATATTCTGATTATGTGTTCAGAAAACAGCGCCGACCTGATTAAAACGTTTGATTTGATTAAATTTATGAATGAAACGAAAATTGATGCTAATTATAATTTAATAATTAACAAAGTAAATTCTTTTGAAGACGGATATAAAATTTATGAAGAGCTAAACAAAGCCGCCGATCGAAACGGGTTGAAATGTCCTGACTTGCTCGGTATTGTCAGAATTGACACGAGAATCCGGGATACGATAAGAAACAAAGAACTTCTGCTTTCCCGTTACCCGACTTCCGAGGCTGCTTTGGATATTTGCAATATTGCAAAAAAGCTTGGTCAGGGGATTTAACATGGGGAAAGAACTTAAATACGACAGTTTGGACTATTATAAAGTTTTGGGAGTTTCTCCGGAAACGCCGGAAGAAGAACTGCGGCAAAAATATCGGGATATGGCTAAATTCTGGCATCCAGACCATAATAACTCCCCTGATGCCGTTGATATGTTTCAAAAAATCTCCGCTGCATATGATGTTCTTAAAGAGCCCCAAACAAGGCTGGCTTATACTCTCCTGTCAATAATTTACGACAAGGAAAACTTTCCTGACATGAACGCCCTTCTCGTTCTTCGAAATATGCACGGACAGGAAGATTTGAATATGAGGGCTTTTCATCTGACGGAAGTAACGGGAAAAGGACTCGGACACAATAAAATTGATAAAATTTATTATTGCAGCCTTTATGAAGCGGCAGAAGTTATTGGCAGAATTACCCGGCATAACTGGCTTTACGGCTTTTTGGGAATCAGCGCTTTTTTTGTAAATATCGCCGCTATTATCCAGAACATAAACCATATCAACGCCAGAAAAGAAAATCTGAACCTTTTGCTGCATAACGCTTTGGCTTATAATGCCGAGGGAAAGAAAAAGGAAGCAGCAACACTTGCCGCCTTGGCAAGAGATTACGCAAACAAAGACGAAATGCCCTATCTTAATCAATATTTACAGACGTTAAGCGATTACACCCCGCTCGGCGTCAGAAAATGGAATTTCGGAAAACTGAAAAGGATACAACTTTTCTATCCGTTTATGTTGCTGATTATATTATTTCTTATCGCCGGCGGACTGTTTCTCGGCAAAATAGAGGCTGAAAACAAAAATAAGGTCAACGTCAAAGAAGTTGTTATTTTTAAAAACGGACAGAAAGTTTTCAGCGATGTTGCCGTTGCAAAGATTTTTGACATTCCGGTTGACGTACATGACAAACTGCAGCTATACCATGTTACGGATACGACGCAGGCGATGCATGGCGCTGACCGGGGCTTTGATGTTTTTGCAACCGTTGAACGGGGAACAACAGTCCGGCTTACCGGATACACCGCCGACAAAAAATGGTACCGGGTTATGTTTGACAGCGGAGAAATGGCTTTTATTGAAGCAGATAAGCTAGCTAAAGGAATCGGTAACGAAATACCTTTGTGGAGCAAGATTTATAAAGAATAATAAAACTGATAACAGTTTTAACAAATAAAAAAGGAAACAAAAATGGCACTTAAATTTGAAATCTTAAAAAAACATAATAAATCGCGGCTGGGAAAGCTGCATACCAAACACGGCATTGTCAACACGCCGGCGTTTATGCCGGTCGGAACCTGCGGCACAGTCAAGGCCATGCTGCCGGAATCGGTGGAATCGACCGGGGCTGAAATTATTTTGGGTAATACATATCACCTTATGCTGCGGCCGGGAGCTGATTTGGTGGAAAAAATGGGCGGGTTGCATAAGTTTATGAACTGGCACCGACCAATATTAACCGATTCCGGCGGATTTCAGGTTATGAGCCTTAAAGGGTTGAGGAAACTGACTGAAGAAGGCGTCAGCTTCAAATCTCATGTTGACGGCAAGCTTTTTTTCCTGACACCGGAAGAATCCATCGGCATCCAGCATAAGCTTGATTCTAATATAACGATGAGTTTGGATGAATGCACACCGTTTCCGGCAACGTTTGAAGAAGCTAAAATATCCATGCAACGCTCAATGCGCTGGGCAAAGCGCAGCCGTGACGCTTTTCAGGATCGCGACGGATACGGCATTTTCGGAATCCAGCAGGGCAGTGTTTATGAAGATTTACGCAGGGAATCTGCTGAGAAATTAAAGGCAATCGGATTTGACGGTTATGCCATAGGCGGGCTGGCCGTCGGCGAAGGACAGGACAAGATGTTTGAGGTTCTGGACTATGCGCCGGGTATGCTGCCGGAAGATAAACCCCGTTACCTTATGGGTGTCGGAAAACCCGACGACATCGTCGGTGCAGTGTTGCGCGGAGTAGATATGTTTGACTGCGTTATGCCTACTCGTTCCGGCAGAACGGCACAGGCTTTTACGGAGTACGGCCCCATAAACATTCGCAACGCCCGACACCGTGAAGATCCGAGGCCGGTAGAAGCCGGATGCGACTGTCCTCTGTGCCGTAATTATTCCCGTGCTTATATTCACCACTTGCAAAAATGTAACGAAATTTTGGCCGTTATGCTGTTAAGCTGGCATAATATCCGGTATTATGAGCGGCTGATGCAGGGAATCCGTAAAGCTTTGGCTGAAGACAGGCTTGATGAATTTGCCAAAGAATTTTATCAAAAACAGAAGCAGGGAGACATTGAAGAACTGGCTTGAAACGGATAAAAATCCGAATTTGCACCGGACAGCGTGCGGCAGAATTTTTAAGGCGGCAAAAATTTTAAGAGAGGAGATGACGCTATGAAAAACCAACCGAACTGCAACAACAGCGAAGAACTACTCTCCGCATTTATTAAAGAAAATGAAAAAGACGGTATCCGCGTCTTTGTTGCCGGGGGTTCGCGCGGCGGCCATAATCCGGTTTATGTCAAGGAGGCGTACACTCTGGGCAAAAAAATTGTCGAGATGGGATTTAAACTTGATTTTGGCTTATCCAATTCAGGTATTATGGGAGCAGTTGCCCGCGGCGTGATGGATGCGTGGAATGAAAAACAACATTGTCCGGCACCTGAATTTCCCATTCAGGGGATTACAACCGAAGAATATTATAAGCTTTATGATTCAGACGATATTATGCTGAAGCATATTAACGTTATTTTTGCGAAAACATTAGAAGAGCGCAAACAAAGGCTACTGAATGCCGATTTTGTCGTATTTGCTCCGGGTGGCGTCGGAACATTGGATGAGCTTGCGTATGATTGCGTAGCCATGCAGGACGGGTTGCTGCAAAGAAAACCTTTTATTCTTTACAATATCAGCGGTTTTTTCCATCATTTGCTTGAATTTCTTAAATCCATTTCCAATAAAGGTTTTTCCGACCCGGTACCGTTTGTCGTTGTTGATAATGATTTTGAACTGGAAGTCGCTTTCAGCCTGCTGAAAAACAAATACGACAAATGTTGTGACGGCGATAAAGTTTATGACAATACCCGACAGCTGGTTTACGAATTGCCCTATTTTATCCGGAAACGGCAAAATTCGGGAAAAGATGTGGTTGATATTATACGCGAAGTATGCAGCATCCGGGGTTTGGGGAATGCTGAAGAAAAAGTCGCCTTAGACAATGAAATTGAAACGGCATATCTGGAAAAAGAAATTGAACGTATGTATGACCGTCTGGCCAAAACAGGAAGAGATACGTCCGTTGTCAGCTATAAATTGTCACGCTTAAAACGAAGACAGGGGAAGTTATAGGATCTGACAGCCGGAAATATAATTTTGCTATGCAAAAGAAAAAGAGCGGCAACATAGGAAGCAGTGAAAACCATAACATAAACGCTCTGATGCCGTGTTGGATATGTAAATGGCAATCTTTGGAATAGTCAAAGGCTATGCAAGCGTGATGCAACAGGGATAAACTCAGCAAAGTATAATGGAAAGGGCTGAAACCAATTAAAATAATACCGGGTTTTTATCTTTGTTCAGCAAAACATGAGCCGCAGCACGCGCTTCTTTGGTAATTTTTTCTCCGGCAAGCATACGGGCGATTTCTTCAACCTTGCCCGCGGCAGTTAATTTTTCCAGCCTGGTTGTCGTAATGTCATTTTGAGTTGTTTTTTCCACCTTAAAATGTTCACTGCCGAATGCGGCAACCTGCGGGGAATGAGTTACAACCATGACCTGCACCTTTTCCGCCAAACGCGCCAGACGCTCGCCCACCGCTTCTGCCGTAGCGCCGCCGATACCTGTATCTATCTCGTCAAAAATCAGCGTTTCCTGACTGGAAGTCTGCGCAAGGTTTACCTTTAATGCCAGCATAAAACGCGACAGTTCGCCTCCGGAAGCTATCTTATTCAACGCACCCATCGGGGTATTAGGGTTGGTTGATACCTCAAAACAAACGGAATCCCAACCTTTTTCCGACCACTGGCTTTCTTCTTTTGAGATTACGGAAGTTCTGAAAACGGCTTTTTCCATTTTCAGCGGCGGAAGTTCGCGCATAATGCTTTTATCCAGTTTGGCAGCGGTTTTAATGCGCTTTTCGCTTAACTTTGACGCCGCGGCAATATAGGCTTCACGCAAGCGCCTGACCTCTTCCTGCAATTCGCGCAGACTGTCTTCGCCGTTTTGCAGATTTTGCAGGGCAGCAGATAATTCTTCCTGCTTTTCGGGCAGCATATCTATTTCCGTTCGGTGTTTTTTGGCAACGCTGCGCAGCGCAAACAGCCGTGTTTCTATATCGTCAATCTCATTTTGGTTTAATGAAACGTCCGCCGAACCGGCTTCTATGCGTTCCACCGCGTCATTGAGGCTGTAAAGTGCCGTTTCCAGATTTTGCTCAATATCGGCGTATTTGTTATTTACAATTTCGTTGACGCGGGAAATGGCGTTTTGCGCTTTGGCTATACTGTCTAATACAGAGCTGCTGCCATTAAGATAAGCATAAGCGGCGTTCATTTTTTCTATTATCTTTTCGGCATTCATCAGTTCGCTGCGACGGATACGCAAAGTTTCTTCCTCACCTTTTTTTGGTGCCAGCTTGTTTAGTTCCTGCACCCAGTGTTTCAGATTTTCTTCGTCTTCTTTTGCTTTGTTAAGGGCTTCTTCACGGCTGCGAAGCGCAGCAGCGGCAGTTTTATAAGCGGAAAAAGCCTCTCTGACAGCTGCAAGCTCTTTCCCGCAAGCACCGCAACTGTCCAAAATATCACAATGGGTCGCCGGATTTAGTAATCCCTGATTATCGTGCTGGCCGTGAATTTCTATCAAGCAGCGGCTTAATTCCCGCAACAGCTTTAAGGTGATTATCTGGTCATTAAAGAGTATTTTGCCGCGCCCGTCAGCGGAAATCGTCCGCTTAATGATGATATCGCCGTCCACTTCCAAATCATATTCCGCGGCAATGTCATAAATTTTATTGTCCGGACGGACTTCAAAAACGCCGGTTACGGACAGTTTGTCCGCCCCGGTTCGCACAAGTGACGACTCGGAACGGCTGCCCAGCAAAAGCCCAAGCGAATCCAGCAGAATGGACTTGCCGGCGCCGGTTTCACCGCTCAAAACCGTCAGACCGCCGGAAAAATCTATGTCCAAACTGTCTATCAGGACGACATTTCTTATGGATAGGGTCTTGAGCATCAGTGAAAATCAGTCCTTTGCGATTAACTTTGCAGCCATTGCAGTCCACTTGCCGTCAGGATAGTTGCGGCGCAAGATTTCTTCTTTTTTTACAGCTTCACTGTCCAAGCCCAGCAGCGTATATATTTCTATCTCACGGTACAGAGCTTCTTCTATCTGGCTGGTTGTCTGGTAAACATCTGTTACGGTTGAGAAACGGTTCAATGCGGAAATGTATTCTTTATTTTCCAGATAATAACGCCCGACACTCATTTCATGCCCGGCAAGGTGGTCTTCTATCAACGCCATTTTGGCTTTGGCATCGGCAGCATATTCGCTGTCCGGAAACATCGCGATAACCTGAGAAAAAGTTTCATATGCATCGCGGGTTGCCGACTGTTCTTTTTGAGACGGCGCAATCTGGTCGTAATAGCAGACGCCTTTGAGATAAAAGGCATAGGCAACATCTTTGTTACCGGGATGCAAACGAATATAACGATCCAGCGCGGCAATGGCATCGTCGTATTTTTCGTCCTTATAATACGAATACGCACTCATCAGCTTGGACTTGGTTGCCCATTTGGAATACGGGTGTTCCATTTCAACCTTATCAAACGTCTCCGCTGCTTTCTGATAAGACGTTTTGTTCAGATAATCGTAAGCTTCGTTATACAGGGTTTCCGCGCTTTTGTCCTCGTCATTGACGGGTTCTTCCGTTGAAGCACAAGCGGAAAGGAACATCAAACCAATGACCGGCAGTACATACAGAATCTTTTTCATCCTCTTTTCCCTCTCTTACAGTATTTCATAATTATCCGCAGAAGCAAACAGCTGTTTCAGGATTTCGTTATTATGATAATGTCCGCTTCTGTTGGCAACAACTTTTGCCAATATATAATACCCCGAAGTATATAAATCACCAATGGTATCCATTACTTTGTGGTTTACACATTCATTCGGCACGCGAAAACCGCCGGGATTCAATATCGTTTCTCCATCCAAAACAACAGCATTGTCCAGCGAACCGCCTTTTATCAGTCCGATTGACTGCAGATAGTCGACCTGATATTTTTCGCAGAAAGTCCGGCACGGAGCAATTTCCGTGGCAAAGACTTCTTTGGTTATGTCTTTATCAAAATTCTGATGTCCGACAATTTTGGAAGGGAACTCTATATCAAAGCAAATGTGCAGAGTCTCTGCCGGCAACAGCGTTATGCTTGCGCCTTTGCCATCTTCAAACCTGACCTCGCGGGAAACTTTCAAAATACAGCGCGGGGCATTTTGAACAGCCAATTCCGCCGATTGCAAAATACGCAGAAATTCGCGGCCGCTGCCGTCAAGAATCGGAACCTCGGGATTATTAACCTTAACCAGCGCATTATCTATGCCGAGGATATAAAAGACCGACATTATATGTTCTATCGTACTGACGATATTTTGCGGAGAGGCACCTAAGCAGGTACAATTCCTTGTATCAACGACATTAGAATACAATGCCGGAATCGTTTCAACTCCCGCAATATCAGTCCGTTGAAACCGAATGCCGTGATTTTCCGGAGCAGGCTCTATCGTCATTACGGCAGTACAACCGGAGTGCAGTCCTATTCCCTTTATTTCAATAGCATTTTTTAACGTGTGCTGATACTGCATTATTCTCTCCCATAAAAAATCAAAGGTGGTCTGTAAGCCGAGTTCTGTACTTGTCATTTGCTTTACCCGAAGGCAAAGATTCAAAGCGATAGCTATTCATCTGGACCGAATGTCGCCATTCGGTTCGAGCGACCTACCTCTGGAGCAGGGTGGAAACGCCCCATGTAACGGCTTAAAGCCGCCCTCCTAATTTGGTCTTGCGTCGGGCAGGGTTTGCCTTGCCAAAGGATATTACTATCTTTGCGGTGAGCTCTTACCTCGCCTTTTCAACCTTACCAAAATAATTTTGGCGGTAATTTTCTGTGGCACTTTCCCTTAGATTTCTCCAGCCGGACGTTATCCGGTGCCCCGTTTCCATGACGCTCGGACTTTCCTCACCGGAAGAAATCCCGGCGCAGCTATCCAACCACCTTGGTTTTAAGGTTTAACACATATTATTATAAAATCAACGCTTTTGAGGGAAAAATAGAAAAAAATATACTTTTACAAAAAAAATTTACCTTTTGTTAATTTTTTACTTGTTTTGTTTAAATTTTGTGTTATTTTGTCTACGAATTAAATTCAGGACTAGTGAAACGGAGTTTCTTTAATGACAAACAATAAAATTTTTACGGCAATTCTGGCTTTGGCCTTTATTTTCACGGCAGAAAAAGCAGCTGCCGAATGTGACGGATTTTATCTGGCCGGGCGCGCCGGGTATGCAGAGTATGAAGTTGATGACGACAGAAGCGGAGTCGGAAACAGTTTTTCCCACTATGTCGTTGACAAGAAAAGATTTATTGCTTCCGGCGGAATTGGTTACAGACACGAGCATTTCAGAACCGAAATAGAATATATGTGGAGAAAAGCCAACAGCGAAAATATCTCAAGCTATGCAAAAGGAAAATTCAGATCACAATCATACATGTTCATTGTTTATTATGACTTTTTTCCGTATTCTTGGTTTACGCCGTTTGTTGACGCCGGTATCGGCTGGACTAACCATAAGTTGACTATAACAAATAACAGTATCGGTACCAAGCTTAAGATGGACGATGATAGTTTTACCTGGTCATTGGGTGCCGGTATATCAGCAAAGCTGACAAACAGACTGAATCTTGATGTCGGGTACCGCTACTACGATATGGGCGATTTAGACGAATTTAACGGGAAAACAAGCGTAACCGACCAAGAAGTTTACGTTGGCGTCAGATACATTTTATAAGTTTTTTTGTAAATTTTGCTTTTTTATTGCCGCGGCTGGTTCTTATATGCCGCGGCAATTTATTTTATAGCATAATATACAATATGCTTGCATTATGCCGCTTATAGCTTTAGCCTAATAAGCAGGAAAATTTAATGCGGTGCAATATGGAGCAATATAATGGCAAATAAATTATTCGGTACGGACGGCGTCAGAGGCGTTGCCGGTTTCTATCCGATGACGGCGGACTTTGCATTTAACCTGGCAGAAATATTAAGCCAAACGGTGTGCACGGATAAAAAGAAAATAGCCATTGGCAAAGATACGCGCATATCCGGAGATATGATTGAAGCAGCGCTAAGCGCCGGATTTACGGCAAACGGAATTGACGTTATTTTACTGGGCATTGTCCCTACACCGTTGGTTACATTGAAAACGCCAGAACTCGGCGTGGATATGTCCTTAATGATTACGGCATCACATAACCCTTATCAAGACAACGGCATAAAGCTTATCAATCAGAGTGGCGACAAATTTTCCGACGACTTTTATGTAAAAATTGAAAAACTCTTAGAACAAAATCATTTAACTGAAAAAACACCGCCAGCATCAAAACAGACGCGTTTCGGAAAAATTTTCAAAAAAGACGAAATTATTGAAGACTATATTGAAAATATGCGCAAAATTGCACCTAATTATAAAGCCCTGCAAGGGCTGCGGGTGGTTATTGACTGCGCAAACGGCGCTTATTCTTATATTCTTCCCCAGACATTCAAGGATTTGGGTGCCGGCATTATTTCAATCAATAATCAGCCGGACGGGTATAACATTAATCAAAACTGCGGTTCCCAGCACACAGAACAGCTGGCTCAAACCGTTAAAGAAGCCCATGCCCATTTTGGCATTGCGGTTGACGGGGACGGCGACCGGGTTATTCTTGTCGATAATACGGGAACGGTTATTGACGGAGACCAACTGCTCTGTTTTTTGGCGCAATATCTAAAAAAACACGGACAACTCAACAATAACACAGTCATCAGTACAGAATGGTCCAATCTGGGACTGGGGGAATATCTGCGTAAAAACGGTTTTATTTATTTTCAAAGCAAGGTCGGGGAAAGATACGTTATTGATTTAATGAAAGAAAAATTTTCCTCGCTAGGCGGAGAACCTGTGGGACATATTGTTCTTTCACAATACGCAAAAAGCGGCGACGCTTTGGCCGTAGCCATTATTTTGGCTTTGGCCTATTTGGAAACCAACAAGCCTATGAATGAAATTTTTCCGATATTCTCCCCCTATCCCTGTTTAATTGAAAATATCCGGTTTTCAACCAAAGAATTTATGCAGCAAAGCCTTGAACATGATGATGTCCAAACAGCCTTAAATGACGCAAAGAAAACTTTGGGCGAAAACAGCAATCTGATTGCGAGAAAATCCGGCACCGAACCGGTTATCAAACTCCGGATTGAAGGAAAGGACGAACAAACGGTTGCCCGGCTTGCGAAACATTTAAAACAGCTTATTTTACAATATCAAAAATAATTTTATTCCATGCTTATATTTGAGTTGGCAACACTCTTTTATAAATATGTGTTTATGATAGCCTGAGAATTGCCGCAAACATTTTGCATATTTGCGGCAGCCCTTGAATTATTCGGTTATATCGTTCAGACTATGCAGGTTTTTCTTGATTTTTTCATCTTGGATTGAAAGCTTTTTTATATTTTTTAATCCATTTTCTATTTTATTTTTTACCTGTTTTGCATTTAACTCTTCTTGTTCCTCTTTTTGAGACAATGCCTGTTTCCACTGAAACACTGCTTCATTTTTACGCCCGCCAAACCAGTATGCATCGCCGAGATGATCACTGATAATAGCATTTTGAGGATTAAGTTCTGATGCCTTTTCCAAATATAAAATGGCGTTATCATAATCTCCGGTTTTAAAATAGACCCATCCAAGACTATCCATTATCACACCATCATTCGGGTCTTTTTCATAAGCTTCCAAAATCATGGCCGCGGCTTTGTCCGTATTCATATTATATTTAAGCCAGCTGTATCCAAGATAGTTGAGCACCTGCGGATGGCGGTTGCTTAATTTCAGAGCTTTTTCAAGACTTTCTTCAGCTTTGCCCCATTCATTGTTTTTATCATAAGAAACTGCCAGCGCATAGTATACCGGCCAATATTTTTCACTCTCATAAAATATGGAATTTATGGCTTTATTGTAATATTTAATAGCATCCGGCTGATTATTGCTTACACGCAAAACATCGCCCAGATTAAACAATACCTGAAAATTGCCAGGATTTTCCCGAAGCAGCCGTTTTAATACTTTTATCGCCTCACTGTATTTTTTCTCGGCAGACAAATTATTGGCTTTTTTCATCTGCGCCGGATAGTACATCTCTGATTTTTTACCAATCGAATCGTAATACTTATTGGCATCATTAAGCATCAACCGTTCTTCAAACAAATCCGCCATAGCTATTTTGGCAATATCATTATCGGGATTAAAATATTCCGAGACAGCCATATAAATCTGGGCATAATCGTGGCCAACCGGCACAGATTTGAATAACAGGGCAATTTCCAAAAAGACTTCCCCCGCCCCTTCGTCAGGAGTATTTACCAGCCGGGAAGATGCCGCGCTGCCTTGGTTTATTTTTTCCCGAAGGCTGGCAAGCATTTCCTTTATATTGCTGGAACCATAATACTTGGCTACTAAATTAAGCGCTTTTTCTTTTTCTCCATTGCGAACCAGAAAATTTGAAATAATCTGCAACGCCCGGAACGACATATCATTCGCTTTATCATTAATTACGATATCATAATATTTTTGCGCATCTTTCGTTTTACCGAAATATTCGGAAATCAGGCCGCTATGCAGGCTATAGACTGTTTTCATTTCTTCCATTCCTGACAGTTTCTGCAGCTCTGTTACAGCCTGTTCGTAATTGTCTTCTCCGACATAACTCCATGCGTTGAACAACGGAGCAATCAGTTTTTTGTATGTTTTTTCAT
Organism: Acetobacter sp. 46_36; assembly: GCA_001917135.1. Lineage (GTDB taxonomy): Bacteria > Pseudomonadota > Alphaproteobacteria > RF32 > CAG-239 > CAG-267. Next base: position 293,893 of record MNTT01000015.1, on the reverse strand, counting down.
TTATGCTGTTCAAAGCAACTCGGGAAGACTTATAATCACCATGCTTAAATGCATAAACGGCATTAATAACGTCGATAAAATTGTTTTTATCCCCATTTTTGCGGGCTATTCCGGCATATTTTACCGCCTGGTCAATTTTCCCCTGTGATGCCAGAATGATATATGTTTTACCGAGTAAATCTTCATTAACCATTCCCTTTTCTATCGTCCGCACATAATAACGCGCCGCATTATCATAATCTTGCCGTATATGGGCAACTCTGCCGGCCAAATAATTGCCGTATGCAGTATCCTTTTGCAAAAGATATGCCTGCTCCTGCTGATATTCGGGCATATTAATAAAATTGCCGGTGCAGGAATTGAATATCCCAATCCCGCTTAACAGGGTGATAATGTAGCTCGCTTTCAACATATGTTTAAAAATTCCCGTAGTTTGCCGTTTCATATTATCAATTTGCTCTTAACTTTAAACTAAATTTATTATATTTGTGTAAATAATTGCTTTATATTGCAATAAAAAGTATAATATATATAATTGGCAGCAATGAATAAACAAATTAACATACGGGAAGCTCTCGACTGGTATTTGTGGGCAGGTGTCAACGAAACCTGCGGCGATTTGCCGTGCCTGACCGGCGAGACCGAAAAGTTTTTCTCTCAGGCTACAATTAAAAGCGTTCCGGCACAAGTTCTTTCAGGCAAACAGGCAAGCGGACAGCCGACCGGCCGGGCAGGAAACCTTTCTTTTTCCGAACCTCGCAGTTTTGCGCCGACGGCTCAGACCATGCAGCCTTATGCTGCTGCTACAAAAAATGCACGCGATATCTGTGCCAAAGCATCTTCTCTGGACGAACTGCGAAACATCGTGCAGAATTTTGACGGCTGCAACCTGAAAAATACGGCAGCTTCCACGGTTTTCGGCGACGGGGCACCTAAAGCAAAACTGTTGCTTATCGGAGAAGCTCCCGGCGCAGATGAAGACCGCATCGGGAGGCCCTTTGTCGGCAGATGCGGAAAATTGTTAGACAAAATGCTGGCTGCAATTCATGTCAACAGGCCTGACTGCTATATTACCAATGTTTTGCCTTGGAGACCGCCGGGGAACAGAACGCCAACCGATGAAGAAATTGCCGTCTGTCTGCCATTTCTTAAGAGACAAATTGAATTGATTGAACCTGATTATTTGTTATTGCTGGGAGGAATTGCCTTAAAATCAGTGATGGATGTATCTGACTCCATTTCCCGGACACGAGGAAAATGGTTGGAATATCAGATTAATGAGAAAAAGAAGGCACATGTTCTTGCAACATACCATCCGTCTTATCTGTTACGGAGTTCCTCACAAAAGTCAAAAGTATGGGTCGATTTGCTGCGTTTAAAGAAAAAGATGGACGAAGAAACAGTTTAATTTATGGCATTAAAATGCCTGATTAAAAGTGCCGAACACTAATCAGTTGACCGTTTTTAGTAATTATGTTCATTTGAAGCTGTCTTTATATTTTGCAATTGCAAGAAACCCGCATTTTTTTATTTGCAATTAATAAAAATTAAACACTCTGTGCGTATGATACAGTCATACATAAGAAGTTATGAGGTTTTAAAATGAAAAAATCGATAAAGTTTCTGGCTGTTTTCCTTTTAGGGGCTGTTATGGCGGCGCCGACAGCACTTCAGGCTGCAGAAAAAGCTCCGGCACCGACGGCTAAGGCCGCGGCAAAATCCGGCGAACCGTCTACCAGGCCTGATGCCGTCATTTTTAAGATTCATGACATCGACCCGGTCTTGGAAGACGGCGTTGTTAAAGGGTGCAATTATATGATTACCCTATACAACAGAACTTCTATTAACTTCAGAACATTTACCGTAAACCTTGACTGGCCGGATGTTGTCGACGAACGTTTTAAATTTGACCGTTATGTCGAGTCCCTGTTGGGTGTAGAAGAGGCGGAAAAACAAAAGTCCCTGTTCAGCAAAGAGGACGCATCAAAACCGGTTCAAACATCAGTAACGGTTAACGCTTTCGGTGCCGATAAACAGATTTCCCTGCGGTCTTATATGGATAATGAAAAGTGTTATCTGATGTTAAGCGATGCACACTACACGGTAACGCCGTGCGATATTGCACGCAATACGGAAACCATCGGCAGTTTTGGAATGAGCGCAGATAAAAGCGATTGCACGGATTTATTCCAATTTGTCAGCACGAAGAATCCGGAATATTTCGGCGAGTTTAAACGCATTTCGGCAACTGAAGAGGCTGCAATGAGCGAATCGGCAGAAAGCCGCGAACTTTCAGACATTGATATGATTATCGGCAAAATCGTCGAAAATATGGGAACATCCGACAAGACGCTGACAAACATCTATTAGAAAAAGTCATTATCGGATATTACAGCAGAATACGGGCGGTTTTCGAAACGGAAGGCTGCCCAAGCTTTAAAAGCATATTTGGCAGAACTTCCGGATGACGAGCGGTCAGATTACGGAACTGTGTGTTAAAGGGTTTTTACCCCAAATATTTTGCACTGTTTTGCCGAATAAAATTTTATACAGGAGACTGAATATGAAAAGAGTTATTTCCAGCATTTACGGTCTGTTTTTGCTTTTTGCGCCGGTTCAGCCGATTAACGCACAAGTTTTAGACGGAGAAACTGCGCAAGAGGCTTCTTTTCCGTCTTCAGGAGGATTATCCTTTGATGAAACCGATAAAAACGAAGCTTTGTTTAATGAAATGTTCGGAGACCACCCGGAAATTCGAGAAGATGTTGAAAATACGGAAAACTTTGAGAATACGGCTCAAAAGGCTGCCGAAAAAATAAAGCAAACCGGGGCGACGGCTCCGTCCGCACCAGCAGACGGCATTCTCAAGCCTTTAAGCGGAGATATGCTTATCGGTGTCAGCAAAGGCAGCTTTAAAGTCTTTCAGGATATGACAGGGCGGACTAACTGCACTTTCGGCGTTACGTTAAAATCAAATCTTGACCGGGAATTAAAGACTATGGGGCTGCAATTGGTTTATCCGCATCGTGTTTTCGCTTTTATTTTCAGGAACGTTGCCGAAAAAGGCTCTCAGGAACGGTTTATTACGACAACCGGAGACATTTGTTATAATTTGGCGGGCGTGCCGGATATTGAAGTCAATTTGTGCCGGATTAAAAACGCAGCGGACAATGAATGCGCCAAACGCATTAAGTGGAGCAACGATTTGGAATCTCCGGATCCGTCTAAAAATCCATATTAGGAAATAACGATAGTTCAAATACGGATATTCCCCGGAAGATTCAGGGATTTCTAAAAAAATATAAAAAAGAAGCCGGAAACGGTTTCTTTTTTGAGGCAAAAGCTGCAAAAAGCAGGCTCTATGATGTAAAAAGCTTGCAAAAAGTCTAAAAATGTGGTATAGTTTTGTCTAGAAAAATATAATTTAAATATATATATGTTATGAAGGAAGGTATCTTCTCGTTCATTTGGGCTGGCATTTGCGCCCTTTTGAGCGTTTGGCTCGTACTATATGTCGATGCCAAAATCGGTTTTTCTAACGACTACTTTTTTCCAACAATTGTGGATGCAATCCATGATTTTGGATGGTCAGTTAGAAAAGTTTTGTTTTTCAGTTTATACCTGGTTTACTGGGTTACTGGAATACACAAATTATTCGGAAATGGCATTTTGGCACTTATCGGATGGACAGCCCTTTTGGTAATTGCCGCCGTAATTATTGTTGCCGGCTATTGTTTGTATCATGGCTGGTAACATGTATTTAAGAGAAAGAGTTGTTTTTAAGAGTTAAATCTTAAGAACAACTCTTTTTTCTTTTTGATTAGTTGATTTTTTACGATTATATGTTAAAGCTTAGCAAAGAAGTTTAAAAAATTATCAAAAATGGGGAAAAAGATGGAAACAGAGGTTGCTGCCGAGGTTGTAAATCAACTTTCGATGTGGGATATGGTATGGTCATCCGACCTGATTACCAAAGCGGTTATGATTGGGTTGATTGCCGCTTCGGTCTGGTCATGGGCGATTATTTTTGAAAAAATAAATACGCTGCGCCAAGTCAAACGCCTGTCCAAGACGTTTGAAGAGCGTTTTTGGTCCGGCGGTTCGCTTGACAAGCTGTACGATTCCATCGGCAATCCGCAGGATCCGATGTCGGCTATGTTTGTTGCGGCAATGAAAGAATGGCGCCGTACGAACATTATGAAGTCCAAAACAGACAGGGGGCTGCGCGGCGTTTCTTTACAGCAGCGAATCGAAAAGGCGATGATGGTTTCCATGGACAAAGAGCTTGACGAGATGGACAATCATCTGGGCTTTTTGGCTTCTACCGGTTCGGTGGCGCCGCTGGTCGGGCTGTTTGGAACAGTTTGGGGCATTATCTCATGTTTTAACGCTATTGCAGTTACCCAAAGCAACTCTCTGACTTCTATTGCTCCGGGTATTGCCGAAGCCCTGTTTACTACCGCATTTGGCTTGATTGCCGCAATTCCCGCTTATATTGCCTATAATATGATTACCACGGATATTGACCGCTATGCCAAAAAGCTCGAAAACTTTATGGCAGAATTTTCAAGCATTTTATCGCGGGAAATTGACGATACGACTATTAAAGCAGAAATGGCCGGAGAATAAAGATATGGCAATTATTAACGGAAGAATCCAAAGGCGGGGCAGCCGTCGCAACGCTGATATCAATATGACGAACCTTATGGACGTTATGATGGTGCTTTTAGTAGTTTTTATGGTTGCAGCGCCGCTTATGACGTCAGGAATCCCGCTTGACCTGCCGAAAGTCGGCGGAGGCACGCTGAATGGCAAAGATACCTCTATTAATATCAGTGTTGACAAAGACGGGCATTATTACATCGGCCAAAGCCAAATCGAACCGGAAACGATTATTGACAAGATTAAGGCAATCAAAGGAGAAAACAAAGACGTAACGGTTACCATTTCCGGAGATACATCTTCATCTTACGGCAGTGTTATCGGATTGATGGCTATGTTAAAAGATGCAGGATTCAGCAAAGTCGGGCTGAAAACTGAAGCTCGGAAAAGCAAAAATTAGAAAGTTTTCGGTTAATGCAGAAAAATTACGTTTATAAATCGGTTGCTTTACACATTGCAGTAGTTTTGCTATGTGTTTTTGACATACCGTTTTTGGGAAGCAAACGTAATTTTGATGAACAGCCGCCGATTATGGTCGATTTGGAGAACGTAAAAATTTCTGATACGACAAATATTCCGGCAAAAGCAGTTCGCGGTCCCGAAAAAAAACCAGCGACACGCAAAGAAAAGCCTGTCGAAGAGAGTTTTACCCCTAAAAAAGCCGAGCCAGCTCCTGCACCGAAAGTTGAAGAAAAACCCAAACCGGAGCCTGTTCCCGAAGTAAAAGCGCCGGAAATAAAATCGCCGTCGCTGATTGAGGAAGCTCCAAAACCGGAAGAAACCAAAGAAGAACCGAAAAAGGAATCGAAAGAGCCACTGAAAGAAAAGAAAAAACCGGCACCAATTCCCCAGAAAAAGCCGCAGATTAAACCGAATAAAAAGCCGGTTCAGCCGAAAAAAACCGAAACCGACAAAAAGGTGACTCCAGCCAGTAAACCGGCAGCAAAACCAAACAAAAATGCCGTAAGAAGCGCTAATCCGCTGCAAAGCCTGATGAATTCCGTTGATGATTTGCAGAAACAAATCGGCGAGGAAGATGCTCCGGCACAGGTTCCTTATGACGAGCCGGTCAACAACCTCGGTATAGAGGGGGGAAACAGCCAAGGGTCGTATTTCAGCGAACTGTCGGTATCCGGCATTGATTTTGTAAAATCTAAAATTCAGGAATCATGGAAAACGATTGCCGGCGGTAAAGACGACCGCAATATTGAGGTTGTCATCAGCGTCAAGCTGACAAAAGAGGGACTTATCGAATCCGTAAAGATTGAAGATATGCGGCGTTACAGGACTGACACCTATTTTCAGGCATTGGCAGACAGCGCCGAACGCGCAATTTATATAGCACAGGACGTTTACGGTGTCTTTAAGGTATTGTCGGCACAAAGCGGCTCCAGATACAGCGACTGGAAAGAGATACGATTTACGTTTACGCCACTGGGGCTATCCAAATAGTCTGATAAAAAGAGAAGCTGATATACCGGGCTTATCTGCCGCCTAGGTTATTATCTGAAAGATGCCGGATATGGCCTGAGGAATCTATCTGCCGCCGAAGAGCTTGCCGAGGCGGGAGGGAAGTAGTAAACGAGGGTGAATGCGGAGAGGGGACAAAGGGAGAGACAACGCAAAACAGATGGGAAACGAGGGACAGGCTTTCATACATTCAAACGATAGCCGCTGTTTTCCGTCAATATCAGCTGGCTGCCGCCGTCCTGCTCCACTTTCTGGCGTAAACGGTAAATATGCGTTTCTATGGTATGGGTGGTTACGCCGGCGCTGTATTCCCAGACATTTTCAAGCAAATCTTCTTTACTGGCCGCGGCGGGTAGGTTTTGGTACAAATACTTAAGAATATCAACTTCTTTTTCGGTCAGCTTTGTCGTTTTGCCGGATTTGGACGATACAATCTCCTTTTTGACGGGATAGAGGCTATATTCCTTAAAATTAAGACACTCCTTGCGGCGAACTTTAGGCAGAAGGGTTTTGTTCTGCAAGGCCTGCAAAAACCCGGAAAGGGCAAACGGTTTTTTTATCACCACATCGGCATAATCGGACAATTCGTGCTCCGATGAGAAGAGAACCACAGGAATTTCAGCCTTTTGCCCGGCACAGGACGCCGTTTCGCCGGATTCCGCGTCAAGCAGAAGCATATCGGCATTTTGTACCGAATCGGCGGAGAGAATTTCCGTTTCCGGCACTTCGCGCAGAATTTGCTGCGCCAAATCTCCAGCAAACAGCGAATCCGATGAAACTATACAAATTTTGTTCATAACTTCAACTCCAGCCCGAAAATGAAAGCATAGCCTTTGGCATTGTTTTCCGGCAGCGAATCCGCTCCTTTCGACTCCAAATGAGCGGCTGTCAGCGAAAAACCGACATATTTGTTATACTGCCAACTGTTGGAAAAACTGATAATTTTATCGCGATTGCCGCTGTGATCAGCTTTGGAATCAAAATAAGCAATTCCGGTCGTAAACGGCCCGATGGCATAGCTCAAGCCGACATTATACGCCTGCCCTTCCCTATATGCGTCGTACAGGTTCGCCTTATCCAGCGCATAAGCGGAACCGGAAGTTTCGGTTTTGCGATAAGAGGCTCCAAGCGTCCACCCTTTGCGGTAGATACTGATTCCTGCGGAGTATTCTTTGTCATTTTTATCAAAATCAGCAAAACCGAGCGATGTTTCCAACTCATAGCCGAAAACATCCCACGAACCGTACGCACCGAGAATATAGGCGCTTTTGTCCTTATACGGCGCGTCTTTGGCGACAAGCCCGGACTGGCTGTAGGTTTCCGGCACAAAGGTCGCACCCAGCTTCATCCCCTGCCATTCCGGCGTTACATAGCTGACTTTCGGGGAAGCGCCGTCGGTGTTGATATAGGTTGAATTCAGGGTCTTATAAGACATCCTGCCGCCTTTTTTGTACCAGTTCGGATTGGTGATGAAATTAACCAAATCGGTATTATTTACCCGCCAGGCTCCGACATTCGGCGCGCCGACGGCAAACGCATAAGCAACGTTATAATTCTGCCCGGCGGAAAATTCGCCGAACGGGGTTTCCGCCAGTACATAGACCTCTTCGCCCCATATTCCCTGATTATAGTTTTCAACTTCCTTTGCCGAATCTATCATAAAATAGCCGATAAGCGAGGCGGCGTATTCGCGGTTAAACTCGTAGGTCAGCCGCCCGTACGCATTCAGCGAGGAATTCAGATTATTCTGTTTATGCAGGCGGTTATACGGTTTGGCATAATCCGTATAGCCGTAATAATTGTTGAGTTCCAGCGCATAATCCGTTTCCAGCGTGCCGGCACAGGCGGGCGACGCGGCCAGACAGAACAGCCACAAAGGGGATATTTTCATCCGTTTTTCCCAAAATAAACCAATCTTGCTTTCAATATAAAACTATCTTTTTGTCTTAACAAGACTTATATTGTTTATAACCTAAAAAAATATGGATAAATATAATGCTTTCTGCTTTAAAGTGACCTATATATTCGGTTAGAGATAAAATAAATCAGATATGGAGTAAATATAATGCAAAAACCTGTAATGCTATTGATTCTGGACGGCTGGGGATACCGGGCAAACGTTACCCCCGACAATGCCATTGAACAGGGGCATACGCCCAACTGGCACAACCTGCTGGCGACCTGTCCGCATTGTTTTGTGGAAACGTCCGGATATGATGTCGGACTGCCGGAAGGACAAATGGGAAATTCGGAAGTCGGGCACACGAATCTGGGCGCGGGACGCGTCGTTATGCAGGATTTGCCGAAAATCGACCTAGCAATCAAAGACGGAAGCCTGAAGAAGAATCCGACACTTGTCGAGCTGATTAACAAACTCAAAGAAACAAAAGGAACCTGCCACTTGATGGGGCTGATGTCGCCGGGAGGCGTCCATTCCCACCAGAAACATATTGAAGCGGTCTGCGGAATTTTGCAGAAAAACGGCATCAACGTTGACGTACACGCCTTTTTGGACGGCAGAGACACGCCGCCGCAGTCGGGCAAAGGCTTTTTGAGCGATTTTGAAAACAACATCAAGGATATGCCGAACGTCAAGCTTGCGACTATTGCCGGGCGCTTTTACGCCATGGACCGCGACAAGCGCTGGGACAGAGTGGAAAAGGCCTACGACAACATCGTTCTCGCCGACGGCAAGCGTTTTGCCACCGCGGACGAAGCAATTACCGCGTCTTACAATGACGGCGTAACGGATGAATTCGTCGTTCCGGCCGTTGTCGGCGATTATCAGGGAGCACAAGACGGCGACGCCGTGCTGATGATTAACTTCCGCGCCGACCGAGCGAGAGAAATCTTATATGCCTTGGGCGACAAGGAATTTACCGGTTTTGAGAGAAAGAAAATCATCAACTTCGCCATACTGGTCGGAATGGTTGAATACTCAGTTGATCACAATCGCTTTATGAAGACGATTTTTGCGCCGGAAGCACTGAAAAACATCTTTGGTGAAGTGGTGGCAAACCACGGACTGACCCAGCTCCGAATCGCAGAAACGGAAAAATATGCACACGTTACGTTCTTCTTCAACGGCGGTGAAGAAAAAGAGTTTAAAGGCGAAGAGCGAATCCTTATCAACAGCCCGAAAGTCGCAACTTATGACCTGAAGCCGGAGATGAGCGTTTATGAAGTTACGGAAGCGTTAACTGACGCGATTGAAAAACAAAAGTACGACGTCATTATCTGCAATTTTGCCAACGGAGATATGGTCGGGCATACCGGTATTATGGACGCGGCGCTGAAAGCGGTTGCGGCGGTTGACGACTGTTTGGGAAAAGTGATGAAAGCCATTAAAGACGTCGGCGGAGTTCTGTTTGTTACAGCCGACCACGGCAACGTTGAAAAAATGGTTGATGAAAAGACGGGCGAACCTTATACCGCGCATACCGTCGGGAAAGTTCAGGCCGTACTTTATAACGCAGAGCCACCGGTAAAAGGCCTGAAAGACGGGCGGCTTGCCGATATTTCCCCGACACTTTTGGACTTGATGCATATTGAGAAACCGAAAGAGATGACGGGCAACTCCCTCTTGGAAAAATAGGGTTTTGATGAAACGGATATTATTCTTTGGCATAGCGTTGACAGCTTTTGTCCTGAATTGCCCGAGCGGGAATTCGGGTTATGCCAAAGATATATCCGAAAGCGATGTCAAGAGGATAGAAGCTGAAGCCAAAAAGAAAACGATAGAATCCAGAAAATTGCAGGCACAGGCGCTACAGCTCAATCTGGAATTGTCCAAGATTGACAAGACTGTTATCGGACTGGCACAAAAAATCCAGAACAATGAGGACAAAATGTCCGAACTGGAAAACAAACTAGCGGCATTGAAAGAGGATTTGGCAACCAAAGAAGCAGCTTTTGCGAAAGAAAACAATTCTTTGGTACAAACGCTGGCTTCGCTGCAAAATATGTCGCTTAACCCGTCGGAAGCGGTCATTTTACAACCGCTTTCGCCGGTGGATATTATAAGAAGCGCCATTCTTCTCCGGGAAACGGTGCCTTTTTTGAACGAAAAGTCTTCAAAACTCAAAACAGATTTGGACAGCGTTTACCAGCAGAAGAAAAAAGTCGAAGAAACTGTCGCGGAAACGAAGAAAAGACAGGAACTGCTGGAAAAGCAACAGGCAGAAATGAGAACGCTGATGAAGAAAAAAGCCGGTATGCGCAAGGTGTTGGAAACAAAAGGCGCCGAAACGCAGAAATTGGCGGAAAATCTTTCTTCCAAAGCAAAAAACCTGCGGGATTTGCTTGATGAACTGGAGCGACAGAAAGAACTTGCCCGCAAAAAACAGGAAGAGGCAGAAAGACTTGCGGCTTTGAAACGACAGGAAGAATTAAAACGGCAAAAAACGCCGCACGTTATCAGTACAAAAGAACACGAAGACATAAAAAAACAAGCTAAGGGCGGCAGGTTTGCAAAAGCCAAAGGTTCGCTGTCGCGACCAGTCAGGGGAACGGTCATAACGGAATACGGGCAAATGCTTTCCAAAGGCGTAACCTCCAAAGGAATTGTTTACAAAACTCGCCCGGAAGCGCAGGTTATCGCACCATACGACGGAACGGTCATTTTTTCCGGCCCATTTAAAGGATATGGTAATATTATTATAGTAGAACATGGAGACGGATACCTGTCTCTGCTTGCCGGTTTGGGCGTTATCGACTGCGAACCGGGGCAAATGCTTCTGGCCGGAGAACCGGTTGGTACCATGCCCGACAGCAGTAATGCAAAGCTGTATGTCGAGATACGGAAAGACAGGCATCCAATTAACCCCGCGCCATGGATTGCCGGTTAAACTTTATTGATAGGAAAGAAAATGGGAAAAAGTAAGTTGTTGTTTATTTCTTTATTTGCAGGACTGATGATAAGCGCTGCAAATGTCAGGGCTGCGACCAGCAAAGACGATGATGCCAACACGTACGAACTCTTGAATTTGTTCGGCGAAGTTATGGAGCGGGCAAAGCTTAATTATGTAGAAGAAGTTTCTGACAAGAAACTTATCGAATCGGCAATTAACGGAATGCTGACATCGCTGGATCCCCATTCAAGCTATCTGGATGCTGACAGCTTTAATTATATGAGCGAACAGACAAAAGGCAAATTTGGCGGCTTGGGAATCGAAGTTACCATGGACAACGGTTTGGTTAAAGTCGTTTCGCCGATTGACGACACTCCGGCGGCAAAAGCGGGTATCAAGGCCGGCGACTATATCACAAACATTAACGGAGAAACCGTAGTCGGCATGAGCTTAAACGATGCCGTCAGCAAAATGCGCGGCAAAGTCGGCGAAAAAGTCAAACTGTCCATACGCAGAGTCAACTCCAAACCGATTGAACTGACGATTAAACGGCAGGAAATCAAAATCCAGTCCGTTAAGAATGAAATCAAGGAAGACTCTATTGTTTACATCAGAATTTCTTCGTTTACGGAAGATGTTGACAAATCTGTCAGCGAAGCAATTACCAAAGCAAAAAAGAAACTTAAAAACAAACTGCTGGGCATTGTCATTGACGTCAGAAACAATCCCGGCGGGCTGTTAGACCAAGCGGTTGACGTTTCGGATCTGTTTTTGGAAAAAGGGGAAATCGTATCCACCCGTTCGCGCAATGAGGCGGATACGGTTAAATATATGGCAAACGAAGGCGATATTGCCAAAGGGCTGCCTATTGTCGTCATTATCAACGAAGGTTCGGCCTCGGCTTCCGAAATTCTGGCAGGTGCGCTGCAAGACCACCACAGAGCAATTATCTTAGGCGAAAAGTCATTCGGCAAAGGTTCGGTTCAAACCGTTATTCCGCTTCGGGATTACGGGGCGATGCGCCTGACAACAGCCAGATATTATACACCGTCCGGGCGTTCTATTCAGGCGAAAGGCATTGAGCCCGATGTTGAGGTTAAACCTGCTAAGATTGAAGAACTTGAGTCTTACACCTTAAATATCAGCGAGGCCGATTTAAATAATGCCTTGAAAAACGACAGCGACATAGATGCCGGAAATGAAAAGAAAAACGGCAAAAGCAAGGAAGATTTGGCTGACTATCAACTTGTCCGCGCTTTAGATTTGGTAAAAGCTCTGGCCCTGTATTCCAAATCTGACGAAAAGTAAGGGAGAAAACCGGTGAGCAAGCATTTCAGACCGTGCGCGGGGGCTATTGTCTTTAATAAGGACGGCAAGGTATTCCTGGGAAGCAGAATCGAAACTGCCAACGACAGTTGGCAGTTTCCCCAAGGCGGCATAGAAGCGGGAGAAATACCGGCAGAAGCTGCGTGCAGAGAACTCTATGAAGAAACCGGCATATCTTCGGTCGAGCTTGTATATACCGATGTTGAACCTACGCGGTATGAATTTTCTGCCGAGATAAAAGAAAATTTTCGTAAAAGAGGCATATTTAACGACGGACAAGATATTTATTTTTCTTTGTTTTACTTTACAGGCAACGAAAAAGACATTCACTTAGATATGCCTCATCCTGAATTTAAACGCTATAAATGGGATACGCTGGAGTTTGCAGTTTTCAACGTTATTGATTTTAAAAAGGAAGCTTATTCTGCTGCTGCGCAAAGAATGGCTCCGTTGATAAAAGATTATATTGCAAAGCTCTCTTGATATTTGAAACTTTTTAACATAAATTTATGGTTAGGTTTACTTTATTAATGGGGAGAGATTATGAACAATCTGCCGGAAATAAGAGATATACAAATACCTGACGGCGTATCTTTTTTTCCCGTAGCATACGGATGGTGGGTTGTTCTGGCTGCCGGTGTTTTTGCTTTCATGATTATAAAAATAATTTTAAAACTGCGCCGAATCAGCAAAAGACGTTATGCTTTTAAAGAACTTGAGGAAATTTCCACATCACGCCCGGTTTATGCCGCGGTTATGATTTCTGAATTGTTGCGACGTATCTGCATTTTGAAATATCCGGAGGCAAGCTCATATTACGGGGAAAAATGGATTGACTTTCTAAATCAACATACTCCCTCTCCTTTATCCCCCCAGGCAGCAAAACTTCTTAAGTTTGCCCCTTTTATGAATGGTTCAGAAAACAGCCGAACCTATGTACCGCAAGATGCTGAGAGCCTGAAAGACTTCTGCCGAAAATGGATAGGGGAAAATCTATGACCACTTTTGAATATCCGCAATTTTTTTGGTTGCTGCTGTTTCCTTTCGCCGTTTTTTTTCTGTTTCCCAAAGCCAGGGGTGTACACGGCGATGCATTAAAAGTTCCCTTTTTAAAAGATATCAAATATATTCAGGCAAAATCTGAACAAACGGCATTTTCGGCTTTGGGAAGCAGAGCTTGGCTTTCCGTTAAATATCTTTATCTTTTTTCTTTATGGGTGCTGCTTGTTATTGCTGCCGCACGTCCTCAACTTGTCGGCGAACCATACCGTCTTAAGGCTGAAAACAGAGATATTATGCTCGTTATAGACATATCACCGTCAATGCTGCAACCGGATTTGTCCCGAACCCAAAGGATTGACAGGCTGACAGCCGTAAAAGCTGTTGTCGGCTCTTTTGTGCAAAAAAGAACGGAAGACCGGCTTGGGTTAATTCTTTTTGGAACACGCGCTTATGTACAGTCTCCGCTTACCTTTGACAAAAATGCCGTTGCAGAAATTCTGAATAATGCTGATGCAGGTATGGCCGGCAATTCGACTTCTATCGGCGATGCTCTGGGTCTGGCATTAAAAAATCTGCGGGAAGAAAAAGAAAAAAACAATAAAGTTATCATTTTGCTCACGGACGGAGAAAATAACGACGGTTCCCTAAGCATGGCACAAGCCATCGGCCTGGCAGAAAAAGAGGGAATAAAAATATATACCGTCGGCGTCGGTTCCGACCGTAACTTTCTCGGCTCACTGTTTGGACTCGGCAATGGCGAACTCGATGAAAAAAGCCTGAAGGAGCTGGCTCAAAAAACAAAAGGAAACTATTTTCGAGCAACAGACGTAAACTCGCTGGCTGAAATATATACAAAAATTGACCAGTTGGAGCCGGCTAAAAGCGAGGGCAATATCGTGCAGGAGAAAAAAGACTTGTTTTATATTCCTTTGACTTTTGCCCTTATTTTGGCATTGTTTCTGTTGTTTTTGCCGGGGAGATACCTGAAATGAACGATTTATTCCATAATTTTCATTTTTTGCGCCCATGGCTGCTGGTTTTTCTGCTGCTTCCTCTGCTTTTGTTTTTTAAGAAATTAAAAACAGGTGGAAATGCTTCGTCGTGGGCAGATGTTTGTGATAAAAATTTGTTAAATTTTCTTTTGGTCAGCAATAGCGGGCAAAGGCATTTTTCCGTAAAAAAACTCATTTATACGGGATTGGCCGTGGCGGCCATTGCGGCTGCCGGGCCGGCATGGAAAAAAACGGAAATCCCTTCCCTTGCCGTGGAAAATCCGAATATGTTTGTCCTCAGTCTGGCGCAGGATATGCAACTTACGGATATCACGCCTTCCAGACTTGACCGGGCTAAATTTATGATTTCCGATTTGGCAGAACACATTCCGCAGGGGCAGTTCGGCCTGGAAGTATATTCGGAGGAACCGTATGTCATTACGCCGATTGCTGACGATGTCAAATTATTAAAAAACCTTCTGCCGCAAATCAGACCGGACATTGTTCCGGACAACGGCGACCGGCTTGACCGGGCTGTTGATTTGGCAATTGAACGATTTAAAGCCGCAGGTTATGCGCAGGGCAGCATTATTTTATTTACTTCCGACGTCGGGCAGCGGTTTGACTTGGCATTACAACACGTCAAAAAAGCATCTGCCCTTAATTACAAAGTTCACGTTATTGATACATCATTTTCAGGAAACGAAAAGCTCAAAGTTTTGGCAGATACCGGAAACGGCGTCTATTTAAGCGTTAGAAGTGCAAATACGCAAAAACTTGTCAATGAAATCACAAAAATTAACGAAGAAAGAATTAAACGCAGCCAAAATATGCGTTCTGATTTTGAAGATTACGGATATTATCTGTTGTTTATCCCCCTGTTTTGCACTTTGATGTTTTTCCGGCGGGGAATGATTGTTCTTGTTTTATTGTTGTTTCCGTTGCAGGCTTATGCCGGATTTTTTCTGAATAATGATCAGGAAGGCCTCAGACTGTTTCAAAAAGGGCAATATGAACAGGCTCTCAAGTTTTTTAAGAACACG
The DNA here is from genome assembly GCA_001917135.1 of Acetobacter sp. 46_36. Classification (GTDB taxonomy): domain Bacteria; phylum Pseudomonadota; class Alphaproteobacteria; order RF32; family CAG-239; genus CAG-267. The sequence goes on along the minus strand of MNTT01000015.1, from coordinate 278,548 downwards.
GACTGGATAGGAGCAACCCTTTACAAACAGGGCAGGCCTGAAGATGCCTTAAAAGAATTTCAGAAATCCAACAGCAGCCTTTCTTTTTATAACCAAGGCGTCATTCTGACAAAAATGTGCAAATATAATGAAGCAAAAGAAGCTTTTGCCAAAGCGCTTGAGGCTGATGCAAAAAACAGTGATGCCGAATATAATCTTACAGTTATAAATGAATTATTTGAAAAAGCAAAACAAGACCCATCCGTTCTTGAGTGCGGCGATAATCAAAAACAGCAAAATCCTTCTACAAACGATGCGCAAGAACAGAAACCCAGACAAGACCAAAGTTCAAATAACAATCCATCGCCGCAAAACAATAAAGAGAAGCAGGAGCAGCAAAAACAGTCTTCCCAAAATCAAACCGGCCAAAACGGACAGCGTCAAAGCCAATCACAGCAAAACGATAAAAACACACCGGAAGCCTCTCCTAAAACGGAACAGGGCAATTCTACCGCCTCCAAAACAGAAGAAGAAAACAGAAACGCGCAAACGAATACTGACGAACAACAGCAAAAAACACAGACGGATTCTGAAAAAAGCGATAAAACCAGTTCTCAAAAAAACAGTGAAAATAAGCAACAGCCGGCTGAGGCCACTCTTGGGGGAGAGGACGAAGCCCAGAGCAGAAATACTCCAGGAAACGATAATAACGGAACAGAAAGGCAACAAGAGGAACAGTCCGTCAATCTGGTCAGGGCTCAACAGGGAAACGAAAATGAGCAATATGACGGTGAGGCAATCATGATGCAGAGGCAATATCGGGAAATCCCTGAAGATCCCGGAGGGTTACTGCGTGAATTTATAAAAAAAGAATATGTAAAGGACAGATATAGAGATGAAAATATTTAACCTGTTTACTTTTTTCTTTGGCTGTTTATTTGCTTTCCACGTTCATGCGGCAGAAATAAACATTAATTTGGACAAGAACGCTATGTCGGAGGGCGATACCCTAAATTTGACTATTGATTATAACGGTAACAGTGATGAAAATCCCGATTTAAGTGCATTGCAACAAGATTTTCAGATTGTTTCCAATTATGCCGCCCGACAAATAAATTATATTAACGGAACATTGACACAAACCAAAAGGTGGACGATTGGCTTAAAACCGCTTAAAACAGGAAAAATTACCATAAAACCGATTACGCTCGGCGGATTGAGTTCAAATTATGCCGAAGTTGAAGTAAAAGAAGTTTCAAATATCGCTTTTGTTCCCGACAGCAAGGAAAATTCCAATTCGCCGTATTTCCAAATCGAACAGACATTCAGTCCGGAAACGCCTTATGTTCAGCAACAGTTGACCGTTTGGGTTACGATTTATGACAGTCTGGGACTGCAGGGCAGTTCTCTTGACATCAGCGATGAAACGCAAAAAAACTGGACTATTACGCCTCTTTCCAACAAGCCTTTCATCAAAAAAGATGTTATAAACGGAAAAAACATGAATGTCCTCACTTATGTTTTTGCTGCATTTCCCCTTAAAAGCGGCAAAATTGCCGTTCCGCAGTTTTTATTCAATGGCTTTTATATTAAAAACGTTGATTTCGGATTTCCTGATTTTCAAGATGACCTGATGACTTTTGGCGTCGATTTTCGCAACGCTTTCGGGCAAAAAGTTCCTGTCCGCATGAGAACCAAACCGCAAAATATTACCATTAAACCTAAACCAAGCGGATTTTCAGGAGTATGGCTTCCCTTGAGCAATCTGACAATGCAGGCTGAATGGTCTTCACAAACTCAATTTAAAGCGGGAGAAGCTTTAAGCCGAAAAATAACCATAACGGCAGCAGGACTTCCCGAAGACATGTTTCCAGCTTTACAATTTCCTGACATAGAAGGTTTTAAGCAGTATCCGGAAAAACCGGAAACAAGCATGTCTGCCGTTGACGGACAACTTGTTACAACTGCAACCATCAATGTTGTTTATATTCCCGAAAAGGCAGGAAAATTTAAACTTCCCCAGCAGGAAATCGAATGGTTTAATGTAAACAGCGGATTGTTTGAAAAAACAACGCTTCCTGCAGAAGTTATTGACATTGCCCCGAATACAAACCTCCCTGAAGAACAGACTGAAGAAAAAACAACACCTTTGCTTCCTGCAATTTCTGCACATAATACAGGCAAAGATAATATCAATTCTCTGCCGCAGCAGAAAAAAAACGAGCCTCCATTTCTTCCGAAGAATAGTAAGAGTTTTTATCTATATGCCCTTATCTCTTTTGTTCTTTTTGCTTTTGCCTTTTTGATGTTAATGCGCCGCAGAAAAAATCATGCCCGCATATATCGTGACGAGGTTATCAGAGCTATAAAAAGAAAAGACTATAAAACAGCTAAGAAATTTCTGCTGAAATGGGCTAAAGTAAAATATGGCGATGAAAATATTGCCAATTTTAATATCATTGCCGAAAAATCCGGCAGCGAAGGCTTTTCGCAACAGTTACATCTGCTTAATCAGCTCTTATATTCGGATAACGAAACCTTTTTTGATGCTACTGCTTTTATCTCTGCTTTGAAAAAAGCAGACAAACAAAAAATAAACACAGGCAAAAAAGAAGAGATTTTACCAAATCTTTACGATTAAAGAGCATTTTATATGCAGAGGAATGACACAGTGGAGATGCCATGCTTTGGTTGAAAAGAATTATATGCGGAATCGTTGCGCTTATTTTTATATTTATCGGCGCACGGCTTATCCACGGCGGGGAACAAGTATGGCAGGCCATCGGTTTTTGCATACTTGTCGGCGGCATTACTTTGGCTCATATTGCCATTGTCCAGCAGCTTCCCAAATATAATTTCTGGATTACGCTTACGGCAGCAGGGCTGGCTTACGCTTTATATTCTACACATAACGAAACGCTTGGACAAGAAAAAGAAATTATTGATGCCCGGCTGGAATATGAACTGGAAAAAAGCCGAAGCTTATCAAAACAGGAAAAAACACCCAGAAAAGAACAGAAAAAGAAAAGAGAAACCGGGTTTGACCCTTCGGCTTATCCTAAAATAAGCGGAAGCGCTAATGTTATACATGCGCATGTTTTTTATATAGGCGGGCGCTATGTCCGTCTGTTCGGCGTTGACGCGCCTGATAATGATCAGATTTGTTCAGATGCCAACGGAAGTTCATACAACTGCGGAGAAGAAGCCGCATCATGGGTTCGGGGCTGGATAGACAATAACCCTATTGACTGTTATTTGTTAAAAATAGAACCCAACGGACAGGATTTGGCTACATGCGTTTGGGGAGAATATGACATAGGCGCCGGACTTGTCGGTGCCGGATGGGCTTTGGCAAATACGAGAGAATCTGACATCTACCGCCCTTATGAAGCCAAGGCCAAAAGCGAATCTTCCGGCTTATGGCAGGGGACATTTTATGCACCGGAAGACTGGCGCGACATTAAGCGTCGCCGCAACGATTTTACAATCAAACGGACAACTGTTTCCAAAGGCGGCGGCTTTTTTGATTTTGGCTCATGGTTTAAATAAAATGACAGAATATAAAAAAATATTTAAATGCTTAACGGAAAACGATACGAAAAAATTAGCCTGCTGTTTTAGCAATGTGGCGCAAAAAGGGGACATTTTTGCGCTATACGGCACGCTTGGCGCAGGAAAAAGCACTTTTTCGCGCTTTTTTATTCAGAATCTGAGCGATGCACAGGAGGTTCCCAGCCCGACTTTTACTCTGGTACAGTCGTACGAGGGAAATGATTTTGAGATATATCATTATGATATGTACCGCCTTAAATCTCCCGAAGAAGCTTATGAGCTGGGCATTGAGGAATCTTTCTATAACGGCGTTAACCTGATTGAGTGGCCGGAAAAAATCGGGTATCTTCTACCTAAAAATATTTGGACTGTAAATATTTTTACAAAAGATTCTGCCCGCTATTTTGAAGTAACGGTTTCCGATGAAGAAAAAAAGGAACGCTTGGAGAAACTAGGCTATGGCGATTAACATTCATGCCACACTTGTCAGCCTGAACGGTAAAGGGATTTTGCTGACCGGAAAATCCGGCAGCGGAAAATCGGATTTGGCGTTGCGGATGATTATGGAATACCAAGCGCAACTAGTTGCCGACGACAGAGTTGACCTTGTGTTGAAAAACGGAAAAGTGTACGGTTCCGCCCCAGAAACAATTTCAGGAAAACTAGAGATAAGGAATGTGGGAATCGGAAACTTTCCAGCAGCCAAAGAAGCAGAAATAACTCTTTGTGCAGAACTTTGCACCGATAAAAAAGAGCTTGAGCGGCTGCCTTTGCCGGATACGGTTGATTTGTTGGGGGTATCCGTTACAAAATTAAAGCTTTATCCGTTTGAATGTTCTACAGTTTATAAAATTATAACAAAAATAAGTGGCATAATAAGTTAAGCGTTTTATTATAAGTCATAAATGCAATATACCGGGGTAATTAAAATGATAATGCGTTTGGGTGAAGTTTTTTTACGGGCTCTCGGCAAGCCGTTAGTTAAGTTCTTATCATCGCTGGGTGATTTGACGTCTTTTATATTAAAAGCAATATATCACTGTTTTGTTCCGCCGTTTTATTTTAAGCTGTTTTTTAAGCAGGTTTTGGATATAGGCTTTTATTCGTTACCGGTGGTAGGACTGACGACCTTGTTTGCAGGTATGGTTATTGCTCTGCAAACTTATTCAGGCTTTTCAGGCTTTAAGGCAGAAAGCGTCATAGCATCGGTAGTTCTGATTTCGGTTACACGCGAACTGGCACCGGTTTTATCGGCGCTTATGGTCGCGGGGAGAATCGGAGCAGCTATGGCAGCTGAAATCGGAACCATGCGTGTTACTGAACAAATTGATGCCTTGGTTACGCTGTCGACAAACCCTTTTAAATATCTGGTTGCACCGAGATTATGGGCGGGCTTGCTGGTTTTGCCGCTGTTAGTTTTAATCGGCGATATTATCGGTATTTTCGGCGGATATGTCGTCGGCGTTTATAAACTGGGATTTAACCCTGCCAACTATATTACGGCGACTTTTCAGGATTTACAGATTATCGGCATAGTATCCGGTTTGGTCAAGGCCGCCGTTTTCGGATTTATTATTTCGATGATGGGCTGCTACCACGGCTACAAGTCTAAAGGCGGTGCACAAGGCGTTGGCAATGCGACGACAAATGCCGTCGTTTCTTCGTCTATTCTGATTTTGATTTTCAACTATCTTATTACGGAAATGTTCTTTTCCAGATAAACGGAGGCTGATATGGCAAAAGAAATAAAAATCAAAATAAGAGACCTGCACAAAAGTTTCGGAAAAAAACATGTTCTGAATGGGGTTGACTTAGATTTATACAAAGGAGAATCTCTGGTTGTCATCGGCGGTTCGGGAACAGGAAAATCGGTCTTAATCAAGTGTATTCAGGGACTGCTTATTCCCGACAGCGGTTCAATTGAAATTGACGACATAGAAATAGCCAACGAGAATCCGGACGTTATCGACAGTATGCACAGTAAAATGGGAATGCTGTTTCAGGGCGGCGCATTGTTTGACAGCCTGACAGTATGGGAAAATGTTGCCTTTGACCTTATTCAAAACAGAGGATTCAGCAAAAAAGAAGCTAAAATCGTGGCGATAAAAGTTTTACGCCAGGTCGGGCTGACAGAAGACATTGCCGACCTATATCCATCAGAACTCTCCGGCGGCATGCAGAAACGCGTCGGGTTGGCACGGGCAGTCATTACCCGCCCCGAGATTATCTTTTTTGACGAGCCGACAACCGGACTTGATCCGATTATGGCGGACGTTATCAACGATTTGATTATAGAATCGGCCAAAGATTTAGGGGCTACGACATTGACAATTACGCATGACATGGCATCGGCAAGAAAAATTGCCGACAAAATAGCCATGCTGTATGAAGGAAAAATCATCTGGTACGGTACGGTCAAAGAACTAGATAAGACAACCAATCCCTATGTCAGACAGTTTATCAACGGTTCTTCCAAAGGCCCGATAAAAGTGGAGAAATAGTATGGCAAAAAAGTCGACCATTGATTATGTCTGCCAGTCCTGTGGCGCCGTATATCCCAAATGGCAGGGCAAATGCGATGCCTGCGGCGAGTGGAACACAATTGTCGAAGAAAAAAGAGCGAGCGAAGAATTTTCTAATATTTCCACAAAAAAACCGGGAAACCAGATTGATTTTGTTTCGCTGAACGGCGAAAGCCAGACCTACAAAAGACTGGTTACCAACCTTTCCGAAATTAACCGCGTATCCGGCGGAGGATTGGTACCGGGGTCAGTTATTCTGGTCGGCGGCGACCCGGGAATCGGCAAATCAACGTTATTGCTGCAAATTTGCGCAGGAATGGCTAATAAATTACAAGATAACAGCTGTTTTTATATTTCAGGCGAAGAGGCGATTGACCAAGTACGAATTCGTGCCAAACGTCTTGGGTTAGCCGATGCCCCCGTGCGTCTGGCCAGCACAACCAGCGTTAAAGACATTATTGCAACTTTGGAAAAAGAAAATCCGACTTTGGTTATAATCGACTCGATTCAGACAATGTATATTGACGAAGTCGAATCGACACCGGGAAGTGTCGCCCAAGTTCGGGCAGCAGCTTATGAACTGATAAAAATTGCCAAGAAAAAGGGATTTACGCTGTTTCTGGTCGGACATGTTACTAAACAAGGCTCTATTGCCGGACCGCGCGTTTTGGAACATATGGTTGATACGGTGCTTTATTTTGAAGGCGACAGGGGACATCACTTCCGTATTTTGCGTGCAGTCAAAAACAGATACGGTGCTACTGACGAAATCGGCGTTTTTGAAATGCAGGACAACGGACTTGTCGAAGTGGAAAACCCTTCCGCCTTGTTTTTGGCGGAAAGACAGGGATGTGTTTCCGGTTCGTGCGTTTTTGCCGGAATCGAAGGTTCACGCCCATTGCTGGTAGAAATTCAGGCTTTGGTCGGCAACAGCGGATATGCTGGAGCAAAACGTGCTGTGGTCGGCTGGGATTCAAACCGGCTGGCTATGATTTTAGCGGTTTTGGAAGCGCGCTGCGGCATGAATTTCAGTACACACGATGTTTATCTGAACATTGCCGGAGGATTAAAAATTACCGAACCGGCCGCTGATTTGGCTGTTGCCATGGCAGTCATTTCGTCGATGACAAACAAACCTCTTCCGGCTGACATGGTTGTTTTCGGAGAAATCGGATTGTCCGGGGAAATCAGAGCAGTCAGCCAGCCGACTTTGCGCCTGAAAGAAGCGCAGAAACTCGGTTTTTCCAATGCTATTATCCCCAATTCATTTAATAAAGACAAAAAACAAAAGCTGATTGCCAATATGTCTTATCATGAAATCGGCAATGTTCAGCGTCTGATTTCCAGATTTAGTTAGAGGAGCTAAAACAGATGGAACCGTTAAATAATATTGATGTCATCATTTTAATCGGCGTTGCCTTATCAATGCTGGTCGCCTTTATACGCGGTTTCGTCAAAGAAGTCCTTTCTATTCTAGGGCTGGCGTTGTTTGTTGTTCTGACAGTATATCTGTCTCCATTGTTAACACCGTGGATGAACCAGTTTATCGCCAGTAAACTGATGGCACAATTTGTGGTATTTTTGTTAATTATGGCAGTTTTTTATGCCATTTGGATTATCGGCACAGACAAGCTGATTGCCAAGATACGTACCAGCACGTTAAGTTTTATGGACAGGCTGTTCGGATTGGTTTTTGGCTTTTTGCGAGCGGTACTCATTTTGGGATTTTGCTTTCTGATTGTCAAAATCGTCCTACCGGAAGAACTGAAAGACGGTTCTCTGAAAAAATCCCAGTATTTTATGATGGCCGAGCCCTGTTCTGACATGATTGAAAAAATGCTGCCCGAAGACTTTATCAAAAATACGATGAAATCTGTTGAAGATATAAACAAAGCAGACACGGACGCAAAGAAGAAAAAAGAAAAAAGCGACAGCAAAAAAGCCACCGCCAAGCCGACAGAAAAGGTACCGACCGGCCTTCCTTCCAAACTCGATCAGGAACAAATGGACAAGATGTTTGAACTGTTGGTCAAGCCGGAAATAAAAAACAACAAGAAAAAAGCAGCCGAAAAACCGACTGCAAAGAAAAATGAATCCACCGGATACGACAGTAAAGAAACCAACAGTTTAGACCGGCTGATTGACATTACGGCAGAATAGCCGCTAGAAAACATTATAAGCATCGTTTAGCGGAGGAATATGTCAAAGGGGCTTTTCAGCCCCTTGTTTTTATTTAAGAACCAGAAGCCCGTGCTTCTTTTTTCCCTGCGAGAGTTTTATATTGCCGTTTTCAATATCTTTTTCGGTAATGACATAATTCTCGTTGGTAATAACCTTGTCGTTTAATTTCAAGCCGGCTTGTTTTATCAAGCGGCGGGCTTCCCCTTTGCTGGCAACAAAACCAAGCGCCATAAATGCGTCAAGCACCCCTACCCCGGCTTTTGTCCCGGAAACCGTCGGCAAATCATCACCGGCAATACCCTTTTCAAAGGTTTTTACGGCCGTTTCCTGCGCAGCAGCTGCTTCAGTTTCTCCCCGGCAGATTTTGGTCGCTTCAAAAGCAAGTATCTTTTTGGCTTCGTTTATTTCCTTGTCCTGCAGAACTTCCAGACGGTGAACCTCATCCATCGGCAAATCCGTGAATATCCGCAGACATTTACCAACTTCGGCATCGCCAATATTGCGAAAATACTGATAGTAATCGTAAGCAGGGAGTTTATCTTCATTTATCCAAACGGCATTCCCCTCCGATTTTCCCATTTTTTTACCCGCCGAATCCGTAATAATCGGACTGGTAAACCCAAACAATTCCGTATCATAACGGCGCCGTCCGAGTTCTGTGCCCGAAACGATGTTTCCCCATTGGTCAGCTCCGGCAATCTGGGCACGGCAGCCATATTTTTGCAACAAAACACAAAAATCATACCCCTGAAGAAGCATATAGTTAAATTCAAGAAAAGACATAGGCTGTTCACGTTCAAGACGACTTTTTACGCTGTCCATCGTCAGCATCCGGTTGACGGAATAACAGGTGCCGATATCCCGCAGGAATTCCAAATAGTTAATGTCTTTGAACCAGTCATAGTTGTCAACCATCAGCGCATCATTTTTGCCATCGCCGAATTTAAGGAATTTCATAAACGATTTCTTGAGTCCCTGTACATTGTGCGCCAGCGCTTCTTCGCTTAAAAACGGACGCAGTTTGTCTTTGCCGGACGGATCGCCGATACGCGCCGTTGCGCCGCCCACCAGAGTCAACGGCTTATGTCCGCATTTTTGGAACCAACGCAGCATCATCAGAGGTACTATATGCCCCACATGCAGGCTGTCTCCGGTCGGATCCGACCCCAAATACCCCACTGCCGGCATCCCTTTCTTTTCACAATCGGCAAGATATTCGTCAAAACCCAGCTCATTCGTGCATTGATTGTAAAAGCCGCGCTCGTGCATTATGTTTAAAAATTCTGATTTAAAACTTGTCATTTTTACTTCCTTATTACTAAATTTTAAGGCATATTAGCATAATAATTTGATATTGCAATTATAAAGAGGCGTTTTTTTATATGGTTATTAAGGGATTAAATTGTCTCGGCCTATCGGGAACCTCAACTTTCGGGGGCGTCGAACTCGCGTTGATTAAGACTGACGGCCTTGATATAAACGAGCGGAAAAAAGCTTATGCCGTTCCCTACCCCGATATGATGAAGGACCATATAAAAGCTGTTTATGGTTTACAAAAAAATACACCGGAAAATGAAGAGAAACTAAAAAAAGTCGATGAAGAAGTTTCAGATTTCTACATTCAGCTTATCAATGAATTTAAAAACGAATATGAAGATGAAATAGATTTAATCGGAATCGACGGATTGACAATTATGCATAACCCGAACATTCCTTATACTTATCAATTGGGAAACGGAAGATACATTGCAGCCCGAACCGGCATTAAAACCGTAACCCATTTTCGTAATGCCGATATTTGCAGCGGCGGCCAGGGAACGCCTATTTCTTCAAGTTATTTTAATGCTGTCGGAATTGATGAAACAAAACCCGCTGCATATGTAAACATCAGCGGCAAATCAAGCATTACCTGGATTGGGTCATTTGGCGAAATTGTAGGTTTTGATTGTGGTCCGGGCGATAACTTTATTAACAACTGGACATCCAAACACGCAAATATGGAAAATGATTACAACGGCAGGCTGGCTATTATGGGAAAAGTCCACGAAAAAATTGTGAACTCTTTAATGCATCATAAATTTTTTGCGAAATTTCCACCAAAAGCAGCTTATACAGGGATTTTTGCCGATAAAGCTGAGCATTTAGAAGGGCTTTCGTTGGAGGACGGAGCAGCAACGGCAACGGCTTTTGTTGCCGAAGCAATCTGTTATTCAATCTGTCTTTATCTGCCGGAACTTCCTAAAAAAGTCATTGTCTGCGGCAAAGGCGCAGGCAACCCGACGCTGGTTCGTTTTATTCGACAAAGGCTGCCCAATATGGATGTTATTGTGAGTAAAGAGGCTGATATCCCAACTGATACCGTTAATGCCGAAATCAGCGCTTTTCTGAGTGCACGGGCGGTTTATTCCCTGCCGATAACTTTTCCGTCCACAACAGGTGTCAGCCAACCTATCCCCGGAGGTGAAATTTATGAAGCAAATTAAAAGGAAAACTCAGCCTTTTTCAGTCTGTCTGGAGAATGTTTCCAAATTATACGGAACTTTAACGGCCGTGGATAATGTTTCATTTGGCGCCAGTACGGGAGAAATCATCGCTTTGCTCGGCCCTAACGGTGCAGGAAAATCTACGCTGATGAATATGATTTCCGGTTTTATTTCTCCGTCTGAAGGTACAATCTTCGTCAATGGGAAAGATGTAAGCAAAGAAAGCATTGCCACAAAAAAAGATATAGGCTTTCTGCCGGAAGGCGCTCCGATGTATGCGGATATGACCGTTAAATTGTTTTTAAGATATATGATAGAATTAAAGCTTAATCTTGTGGAAACAGAAACGCAAAGCAAACAACAAATAAGAAAAATATATGATAACGAATTTGCACGTATTATTGATTTAGCAAAAATTCGGGATATTATCCAACAAAAAATAGAAACTTTATCAAAAGGATATTTACGACGGGTCGGTTTTGCTCAAAGCATTATCGGTAATCCGCCTATTTTGCTTTTAGACGAGCCGACAGACGGCCTCGACCCCAATCAGAAAGAGCATATGCGCCGTTTAATCAAAGACATGGGAAAAGACAAAACAATCATTATTTCGACACACCTTCTGGATGAAGCTGAAACTCTTGCTTCACGCATTATCCTTATTAACAAAGGCAGAATTGCCGCGGACGGAACATTGCAGGATATTTTAAAGGCAACAAAAAGCGATTTGTTGGAAAAAGCGTTCCGAAAACTGACTGTTGCGAAGGAGCCCCTGGCATGAACAGCATAAAAACTATCATTAAGTATGAACTAATACGGTATTTTCTGTCTCCTCTGGCTTATGTTTATCTGGTCGGTTTTCTGCTGTTAAGCGGCTCCTGCGCCATTTATTTCGGCCATTTTTTTATGGACGGATACGCTTCGCTATGGGGGCTTTTTGATTATCAGCCTTGGATTTATCTGCTGTTTATCCCGGGAATTGCCATGCGCAGCTGGGCCGAAGAGTTTCACACTAAAAGTATTGTACAAATTTTAACTGTTCCTGTTTCCGTAACCGATTTGGTATGGGGCAAATTTTTGGCATCATGGATTTTTGCAATAATAGCCATTTTACTGACTTTTCCGTTTTGGATTACCGTTAATATCTTGGGAAATCCGGATAATACGGTTATTATAATCGGCTATCTCGGCTGTTTTATTCTGGCCGGCGCGATGCTTGCCATATCACAAACGATGTCGGCATTAACAAAGAGTCCCGTTATTGCCCTGGTTTTAGGCGTTTTTGTTAATCTTTTGTTTTTCTGGAGCGGATTTGAGTATGTTTTGTTCTGGGCCAGAGAACTGTTCAGCGACGTTATTGTCGACACTATTATTTCGTTCAGTTTCCTTGCCCATTTTGCCTCTTTAAGCCGAGGATTGGTTGAATTAAGAGACTTAGTTTTCTTCGGCTCGTTGATTGTTTTCTTCAATTTAATAACAATTGCCATCATCAGCCTGAAAACAAAAGGCTCTTCAGGTTTGATTTCATCTTCAAGCGTCAAGCACGGTGTTTTGGTGCTTATGCTTTTATTTATCGGCTTTTTTGGCTTAAACATTATTGCCAATAATGTTCTGCGGCAGATAAGCTACGATTTTACGGAAGAAAAATATCTCAGCCTGACGCAAAACACGAAAAATATTTTGCGCAGACTTGAACGCCCGGTCATTGCCAAATTATATTATTCCCCGATTTTGGGACAGAGAAATCCGGAAGTCCGGCAGATATTCGACCGCATAAAACTGATACTTAAGCAATATAAAACTTATGCAAACGGAAAATTTGACTATAAAATTTATACTCCAGAATTTTTGGATAAAGACGAAGACAGGGCTTTAGCCGAAGGGTTGCAGCCAATTCCTCTAATAGATATTAACCAAAACGCTTTGTTCGGGCTCAGCCTTTCCGACAGCCTTACAAACAAGGCCGTTATTCCGTTTTTTTCGATTGAAAGGCTTCCGTTCTTAGAACAGGATCTGACCACGAATATTTACAAAATGCACCATAAAAAGAAGACTATCGGCATTTTAAGCTCCTTGCCGATAAACGGAGGCGTCAGACAAAACGATGTTATGATGAGGAAATGGGAAATCCTTAAATATATTGAAGAACTTTATAAAGTTAAAATTATCGAGAAACCCGACGATTTAAATCAGCAATACGATGTTTTGATGATGGTGCATCCTTACGGGCTGAGCGAAGATGTTATTGAAAAAATAAAAAAACAGCCTAAAGTTTTGTTGCTGATGGACGTTGCCGATGACGCGTCGCGCTTATATTCTCCGCTGGGAGGACAATTTATAACGTCAGATATTTTCGAGCTTGCCGACTATTGGGGAATTCAGTTTTATGATATCGGCGTCGCGGCAGATTTTGACAACTCCATAACAGTAGATGAAACAATCAATTACAGAACCAACCCGTCCTTTACGCAAGACCTCTTACAATTTAAGGTTACCGCGGATGACTTTAATCCAAACCACAGAACAACATATAAGCTGAATAACATTTTGTTTTCGTCAGCAACGATGGTTATGCCCAAACCGGGAAACGACGTCTTATATTTTCCTCTAATCAAAACCAGCAGAAATTCCTCAATGTTAAATGTCTTACTGGCTAAAGAAAGCAAAAGCCCCAGAGAAGTGCTTCAGCAATATACTCCGGGAAATAACGTTATTGTCATCGCAGCTGAATTCTTAAGCAATAATCCTAAAAATCCTTTTGACGTTATCGCCGTCGGAGACACAGACTTTATGTACGACGCCTTTTGGGCTAAAGAAACCAAATTTTTGGATTTATCTTATCAAACGCCGATTTTTGACAGTGCAAACTTTATTATGAACGCACTTGACTATCTGACAGAAAATGACGATTTAATCAGTCTGCGGGGAAAAAATGCCCAAAGACGCCCGTTATATAAAGTTGAAAATATGCGTAAAGCCAATATGTATCGTTATAAATTAAAGGAAAACGATATTTTTCAGGCTATAGACGGTGCAAAGCAGGGACTGGCAGAAGTTATTGCAAAAAAGAATTTTGAAGAACGCGGAACTTTCAGCTCAGACGAACTGGCCGTTATCGGAAATATCCGCACGGAAATCGACCATCTCAGACAACAACTCAGCACATTAAAACTAAATGCCAACAGAGATATTGAACAGCTTGAAGTCAAAGTTAAATTTTTCAATATCTACTTTGTGGCCTTAATTATCATCTTTATTGTTTTACTAACTAATCTCAATTATAAAAAACGTACTGCCGTTCTTTGCAACATTAAGGAATTTTTTATTATTGACCATCAAACCGGCAAACTGGCTGCATGGGTTGCCATAATAGCCGCCCTTGCTTTTTTCAGCATTTACATGGAAAACAAAAACAGTATTTCGGAATATGAAGGACAACCGGTATTTAAAGACTTTAGTAGCAAAATTAATGATATATCCCTGATAAAGCTGAAAAACAGCCGGACATCACTGACATTTAAAAAAGAAAGCGGCATATGGATATTGGAAGAATATCCAAACATACCGGTTTATCAGGAACGAATCCGCAGATTTTTAATTGCACTAAATAATATGACGTTTTATGAAAAAAAATCGGATAAAATTGCCGATATGAAATATTTTGGCTTTTCTTCCCTAAAAAACGAAAATTCGCCCACGATAGAAGTCGGTTTATACAACAATGCTAATCAGGAAATCGAAAACTTTGAGATAGGCTGGTACGATATGGATTTGGGACGAGGATCAAAAGCCGCTTTTATAAGGTTGAAAAATCAATTTCAGGTATGGGAAGCCGATGCAGATTTTTATGACCTCTCTCTTGACAGAAATGCCTGGACCTACAGCAGTTTATGGAATCTTCGTTTTGGACGGTTAATCAGCTGCAATCAAATAACCGATAACATAAAAGTAATGAATATCGCAAAAATTTTGTTGAATGTTTATTATCAAAGTATATCAGAAAATATCAAAGGAAAAAAACTGGCCAATCTGGAAATCAGTGCAGAGCATAATAATTTGGTAGACCTTGTTTTTTATCAAAGTGATGACGGCAAATATTATGTACAGTATGAATTTCTGAAAGCGCCAAACGGAAAACATATTGAATTTTTTGAAAAATATGTTCGGGGAAAATATTTGGAAATATCAAAAGAAACATGGGAAAAAATAAAAAATGACATCACAAGAACAAAATAATTATTTGAAAAAAGCAGCAGCAATCGCCGGTGTTTCTCTGGCTGTTTTGCTTATTGTTTTGAAACTTGCAGCTTTTATAAAGACAGATTCTCTGGCCATTTTTTCTTCCCTTGCCGACAGTGTTACCGATTTGTTTGCATCGGCTGTTTCTTTCGCCGCGGTTTATTTTTCAACTAAACCGGCTACTAAAGAACATCGCTACGGATATGGCAAATCAGAGGCGTTAAGCGCCTTTTTGCAGGCTATTTTTGTCGGAGCATCTGGAATTTTTGTTATTGCAGACGGAATAAAAAGACTTATATATCCGGTGCAAATAGAACAAACGGCTATAGGAATTGCGGTTATGCTTTTCAGCATTCTGGCAACTGTGCTGTTGGTTTTATTTCAGACATATGTTGCTAATAAGACCAATTCTCTGGCAATTAAGGCGGATCGAGCGCATTATACGGTTGACTTTCTGACAAATGCAACGGTTGTTTTATCATTGCTTTTGGTGCATTTTTTTGGTTTTGCATACTTTGATGTAATCGCTGCATTGTTTATTTCGGCATATTTACTGTATAATGCTTATCAGCTGGCTGCAGAATCCGTAGAACAGATAACCGACAAGGAACTAGCTCCCGAAATCAGGGAAAAAATTACGGAAATTGTCCGTAACAGCAAAGGAATACACGGAATGCACGATTTTCGCAGCAGAAGCCTGGGTGATATTTATTACTTTGAACTTCATCTGGAAATTGACGGTTCCATATCTTTGCTCAAAGCTCATGAACTGGCAGATGCGGTTGAGCATAAAATACTTGAAGCATATCCCGGAAGCCAGGTGCTTATCCACCAAGACCCCTATGGCATCCATGAAGACCGGCTTGACCACCAAATTGAAGGTGCTTGCAGAATATAATTAACTTAAGACATTTTTTTTCCAGGCAATTTTGATTTTAGCTGACCGCAGGCAGCCAAAATATCTTGTCCCCGCGCTACTCTGACCGGTGCTGCGAATCCTGCTTTTTCCAGAGTATTCGAAAAGGCCTCGACAGTTTTTTTATCGCTTGGCTGAAATTCGCATCCGGGCCAGGGATTAAAAGGAATTAAATTAAACAGTGCGCGAAGTTTATATTTTTTCAAAAGCGAAATCAACTCTTCGGCATTGTCCTGGCTATCATTTATCCTTTTTAAAAGAAGGTACTCAAACGTAATATAGCGACTGTGATCCCCTTTTTGATATTCAGCGCAGGCTTTCATTATTTCTTCAATTTTGAATTTATCGTTTATAGGCATAATTTGTGAACGAATCATATTGTTCGGTGCATGAAGAGAAACAGCAAGCCGAACTCCCGTTCGCTGTAAAGCCTCCACAATGCGGGGCGCAATCCCGGAGGTTGACATAGTAACGCGCCGACGGGAAATTCCTATCCCCTCACAATCGGTTATAATATTCAGGGCTTTTACAACATTATCAAGGTTGTTTAAAGGTTCCCCCATTCCCATAACCACAATATTGGAAAGGTAGCGCACTTCATCTGTCGGGCTCGGCCATTCGCCATACGCATCGCGAGCCACCATAAATTGTCCGACAATTTCTCCGACAGTCAAATTCCGGGTAAATTTCTGGCTTCCGGTGTGGCAGAATCGACACCCCATTGCGCAGCCTACCTGAGTAGAAATACATACGGCTCCACGGTCTTTTTCCGGAATATAAACCATTTCAACGCGTTCGCCGTCCTTAAACTCCAGCAACCATTTGTGGGTTTTATCTACGGATATTTGCTCCGTAATAATTTTTGGCCGGGTAATCGTATAGTTTTCTTCCAGTTTCTGCCGCAATGACAAAGAAAGATTACTCATTTCGGCAAAATCAGTTACACCGCGAAAATATATCCATTGCCACAATTGTTTTGCCCGGAAACTTTTTTCTCCAAGCCCGGCTATTTCTGCAACTAATTCTTCTTTTGTCAGATTTGTAAGTTCTTTTTTTTCTGTCATTTTATGCTCTTTATTTGCATTTTGCGCTGATTGCCTTATAAGCTCCCGTAAAACCGGCCAAAGAATATGTGTCCTTGGTTTTGGTTCCGCGTGAAGACATTCCTTCAACTATCATCCTTTGTCCGCGCTTCATTGCATCAACCAGTTTCTTATCCGTAGAAGCGTCCGGTGCCCAAGCGTTATCTCCGCTGGTAAACAGATTGTTAAATGACGTTGTACCGATTTTTACAACCACCCCGGAGCCTTTTTTATAATCATATCCGGCTACAAAATTAACTACATTATAGCTTTTATCCGCAGGCCGATGGGTTACGACGGCATATATATCCCCGCGTTTTTTATAATTTCCTTCGTCTTTTTTGGGCGTCGAAGCCATATAACAGACCAAATTTTTTCCTTCTTTATATGAATATGCAGTCCAGTCGCCATACTCTCCCAGCTCTACAGGAACACTCCCTGCAAAAGCCGGACAAGAAATAAGCAAAGCCAAGGATAAAATAACATACTTTTTCATGATTTTAATTCCTAAAAAATTTGATTTTGTTATATCATAATTAAGACATTTATAATAAACAATTAACAAGTTTAAGAAATACCGCAAAAAAGAGGGCATTAAATGTTTCATCCTGATTATATTAATCCGAAAAAACTGATAAATAACGACGATATTCTTCAACTGTTTAAATTAGTAGAAAAGCACGGCGGCGTTTTGCGCTTTGTCGGCGGTGCGGTAAGAGATGCTATTGCAGGATTAGACAGGACAGATATCGATATGGTAACGGATATGTCCCCTTCGGAATTTTCGGATATGTGCGATGATGAAGGCCTCAGATGTGTCCCTATCGGTATACAATTTTTTACAATCGGCGTTATTATCAATGACAGTTTTTTCAAGGTTACATCTTTAAGTACCGAAGAGGACAACGGCAAAGACGAATGGAAGAGCGATGCGGCGAAACGCGATCTTACCATAAATGCCGTTTATGCCGATGAAAAAGGTAATGTTTTTGATTATTACAACGGTATCAATGATTTGGAAAACGGAGTTATCAAATTTATAGGTATTCCACAGGAAACTATTGAACGTGATTATATCAGAATTATGCGCTTTTTCAGATTCTGTGCCATGTTCGGAAAAAAAATCGACACTAAATCGTTAAAAGCCTGTATTGAAAATAAAGACTTATTAAGAAAAATATCATCAGAAAAAATAAAAGACGAATTGTTTAAAATCCTTATGGCGCCCTATGCGGTCAATACGCTTAAGCTTATTTTTGATAACGGAATACTCGACTTTTTGATTGCCCCTCCCAAAAATCTTGACAATCTTGAAAAACTTATCAGACTTATTGCTTCTTTGGGAATTGAAAAAAACATTATCCGCCGTATATTTGTCATGTTTGAACCAGATACCAAAAGAGCCGGCAGGCTGGCAGATATTTTCCGACTGAACAGAGAACAAAAGGAACATCTTCTGGAGCTAAGCAAAGCAAAATTATCAAAAAACAGCTTTAAAGACAGTGTATCCATAAACAGGGCTGTTTATTTGTACGGCAAAGATGTTTGCAGGGATAAATGGCTTTGTCTGAACTTAGATAATACTAACGAGGAAAAGACAAAAGATATTTTAAATACACTGGATTCAATGAATATTCCATTTTTCCCCCTCAATGGAAAAGACCTTATTCAAATCGGTGCTGACCAAAAATTAATCGGGCTTTATATTGATGCGTTAAAGAAAGACTGGTACGAGCATGGGTGTTGTTTATCAAAAGAGGAATTAATCAGAAAATATAAAGAAATATTTTAAATACACTGCTTTCAACTCATAAAAAAGCCTTATTAAGGCGGGAAATTTTTTAATTCGCAGGAAACACTGCAAAAACAATGTGTTATACTCTGCTTTGTTTTTTTAGCATAGAGCATATAAAAATAACTTTTTTGATAGGATTATCACAAAACATTAAAAAGGCTCTACAGCTAAAAAAACACCGCTTAATGTTGATTTTATCAAATTTGGCACAATTATATCAGGCAACTGCTGTTTATTCAGTATCGCCATTTTATATGTGATAAAAATCCCTGTATTTGGCTAGATATTTTAGATTACAAAAAAGCGCCGGTAAATCGGCGCACATTTTAACTTTTATTTTTTTTCCAAAAGCTCTAATATCTGATTTAGCTCAGCAGGACTTTTGTATTCAATCGTTACTTTACCTTTATCGTTTTGTCCGGCATTAATTTTAACTTTCATACCTATATTTTTAGTTAAATCTTTTTCTAGTTCTTTTAAACTTGGATCTTTTTTTACAGCTCTGCTAATTTGTGCCAAAGCATGATTTTTTAAATTATTGACAAGTTCCTCCGTTTGGCGAACAGTTAATCCGCGGGATATAATTTTTTGGGCAACATCTTCAGCATTTTCCAGACCAATTAAAGCCCTAGCATGCCCGGCAGTTAAGGTATTATTTTTTACCATTTCCTGAATAGCGGCAGGCAAGCTGAGCAAGCGCAGGGTATTAGTTATATAACTCCTTGACTTTCCCACTATTTGCGATAAAGCTTCATGCGTATGAGAAAATTCATTTATCAGCCGGTTAAACCCTTCCGCCTCCTCAATTGCGGACAGGTTTTCACGCAACAGATTTTCAATAAGCGCTACTTCTAGCACTTCCTGATTATCCATTTCCTTTTCAATAAC
This sequence comes from Acetobacter sp. 46_36, assembly GCA_001917135.1. Classification (GTDB taxonomy): domain Bacteria; phylum Pseudomonadota; class Alphaproteobacteria; order RF32; family CAG-239; genus CAG-267. The sequence goes on along the minus strand of MNTT01000015.1, from coordinate 258,911 downwards.
TGGTACCTCGGTTATACCAGCTAATTTTGAAGCGCGCCAACGACGTTCTCCGGCAATTATTTCATATTTTTCGCCGTTTTTGCGAACAAGCAAAGGTTGAAGCACGCCTTTTTCCTTTATAGAAGCAACCAAAGCATTAAGAGCTTCCTGATTAAATTCCTTACGCGGCTGATACGGACTGGGTTCCAGTTCATTAACATTTAAGGTTTTGATTCCGGTTTCAGTATTTTCGCCCGTATTAATATTATCCAGGCTAAAACTTAAGTCATCATCTCCAAGAAGAGCTTCCAGCCCCCGCCCTAAACCATGTTTTTTATTCATAGACATATCTATAACTCCTTTTCCCTTTTTAAGACCTCTTTTGCCAAATTAAGATAAGCTTTAGCCCCATTACTCTTAAAGTCGTAAATCAAAACAGGCTGTCCGTGCGACGGAGCTTCTGAAATACGAACACTTCTCGGAATAACCGTTTTGTATACTTTTTGACCGAAATATTTTCGTACATCTGTTTCTACCATCTGACTCAAATTGTTTCGCTTGTCAAACATCGTCAACACGATACCCTGTAAATCAAGTTTGGAATTAAAATTCTTTTTTATTATATTTATATTTTTTATAAGATCCGTCAAACCTTCCAAAGCCAAAAACTCGCTTTGCAGAGGAACAATTACAGAATCAGACGAAACGAGTGCATTAATCGTAATTAAGTTTAAAGACGGGGGGCAATCAATCAATATATAATCATACTTTCCGCTTAAGGCATTTAATGCATTTTTTAAGACATACTCTCGTTTATTAACATCAATAAGCTCAATTTCAGCTGCAGCCAATGCCGGAGCAGACGGCAAAATATCAAATTTTTTTATATCTGTTTTGACAATAGCATCTTCTGCTTTGCAATTGTTTATCATTATATCGTATGTTGAAAACAAACATTTATTTTTATTAATTCCCAAAGAGGTTGTTGCATTTCCCTGCGGATCCATATCAAGAATTAAAACGCGTTTTCCAATAGCAGCCATAGCCGTTGCGATATTAACAGCAGTTGTCGTTTTACCAACTCCGCCTTTTCGATTGGCAATAGATATAATTTTAACCATTATTGCTTTCTCCTTAATTCGCTGATACATAAAACTTTACCTAATTTATCCGTTGCGCTATTTTCCGCTTTATATTTAAAATACCATTGCTTTTGCGCAGTTTCTATTTCATCAGCCCAATGTTCCCCTTTAGGAAAGATAAGATTTGTTTCAGTTCTGCAAAAAGGTTTACTGTAATCCAAAAGCTTTGACAGCGCCGCCAGAGCGCGTGACGTTATAACATCAACATTTTTCATTTTAATATTTTCTATGCGGTCATGCAATATATTAACATTTAGCTTCAATTCATTTTTTACCGCATTTAAAAACAATGTTTTTTTACCAATACTTTCAACTAAATTTATACTTAATTCCGGATTAAGCTGTTCTGCCATAATAGCCAGAACCATTCCGGGAAAACCTGCACCGGATCCTAAATCAAGCAGGATTTTATCAGTAGGCCGAATGTATTTGTATAACTGAACTGAATCTAATATATGTCGTTCCCAAATATGTTCAACCGAAGACTTGCTTATTAAATTAAACTTGCAATTCCATTCAAGAACCAAAGTTTTGTAAGCTTCTATTTTTTCTTTTGTTTCACGTGAAACATTATATATCTGTAAAATATCCATCATACTAAAGATAATATTTTAACTATTTTTTTTTTGCATAAAAAAATACAGTTATAAACACGAAAAATTTTTATTTAGAACTAAAATATTCCTGTGCAAGCTTATGCCATTTTAATTTATCTTCGCCTGTTATTTTTCGTATTACTTTGCAAGGATTACCAGCAGCAACCACATCAGACGGAATATTTTTTGTTACAACAGCACCGGAACCGATAACAACATTATCACCAATCGTAACACCGGGATTAATTACAACGTTTCCGCAAATCCATACATTATTACCAATATTAATTTCTTTTCCATACTCCAGACCGGTATTGCGAACTTCTGCATCAATAGGATGAGCAGCTGTGTAAATACAAACTCTCGGAGCCAAAAACACATTATTGCCAATATTGACGTTACATACATCAATAATTATGCAATCATAATTTGCATAGAAATTTTCACCTATTGAAATATTTTTTCCATAATCACAGTGAAAAGGAGGCTCTATATAAAATTTTTTTCCAGTAGATTTAAATAACTGTTTAAACAAAAGTTGTCTTTTTTCACTCTCGTCTTCTGCAGTCAGATTAATCTGGCGGGTTATTTTCTTAGCATACAAAAAATCCTGTTTTAACTCATCATCAACTGCTTTATACAACTTTCCGGACAACATCAAATTTTTCTCTTTCATATTTTCTCCCTTTATTTTTTCATATAACCCAAAATTGCGATTACAGCTGCAGGAGTGACACCGGATATTCTAGACGCTTCACCTATTGTCGAAGGACGCACCTTTTCCAATTTTGCAACGACTTCCCGAGACAAACCGCCTATTTTACGATAATCGATATCTGATTTAATCTTTACCGCTTCATCTTTTTTAAATGTCTCAATATCGCTGCTTTGTCGTTTCATATAGCCAGAATATTTAGCTTCGATGCATAATTGTTCAAAAACATTATCTTGTACATTTTTTATTTCGGGCATAATTTTCATTATTGTTTCACGTGAAACATCGTTATACCCTAAAAGATCAAAAACACTTTTTTTATTGCCATCTTTCTTTATCGGTAAATTATATTTGTCAATCGCAGCAACCGATATGTATGTTTGCTGTACAATATTTCTGTATTTATCAAGTTGTTCTTTCTTGCTTTTAAATACAGCGTATCTGTCTTGAGAAACACAACCAATTTGGTACCCTTTTTCCGTCAGGCGCAAATCAGCATTGTCTACACGCAGATAAAGACGATACTCAGATCGTGATGTAAACATACGATATGGCTCATCTACACCTTTTGTTATTAAATCATCAATCATAACACCTATATAGCCTTCGCTGCGGTCTATATAAAACTCCTGATTATTTCCTACGGCGTTGAGTGCGGCATTAATTCCTGCAATTACTCCTTGAGCGGCGGCTTCTTCATATCCAGTCGTTCCATTAATCTGTCCGGCTAAATACAATCCTTTTGCTTTTTTTACTTTCAAACAATGATCCAGTTCCATTGGATCAACATAATCATATTCAATAGCGTATGCATAGCGGATAATTTTGACATTTTCCAACCCTTTTATAGTATGGATAAATTCTTCCTGAACATCTGCCGGCAGGGATGTGGAAATACCATTCGGATAGACAACATCTGTATTATATCCTTCAGGTTCCAAAAAAATCTGATGACTGGTGCGATCAGCAAACTTCACCAATTTGTCTTCTATACTTGGGCAATAACGAGGTCCTACACCTGTTATAAGTCCGGAAAAAAGTGCACATTTAGAAAAATTATCACGAATAATCTGATGAGTCTTTTCATTCGTGTTGGTTATATAGCATTTGATTTGCGGCTGAGGTATTTCTTTGGTCATAAACGAAAAAGGTACAGGCGTTGCATCACCTTCCTGTTCATCCAAAATATCCCATTTAATTGTTTTTCCGTCTAACCGTGCCGGCGTTCCGGTTTTTAAACGTCCCAGACGCAAACCGCATTGTTTTAAATACGCCGTTATTCCCGTACAACTTACATCATTGACGCGACCACCTACAGTCGTTTGGTGACCGGTAAACATAATCCCATTAAGAAAAGTTCCCACAGTAAGAACTATTGATTCTGCAAAAAACTCTCTTCCATCTGATAATCTTATGCCTTTTATCTTCATTTCATCAATAATCAGATGCTCAACGGCACCTTCGACAATATCTAAATTTTGATATTTGTTTAACTCTTCCAGCATATATTTTTTGTATAAATCTCTATCAGCCTGTGCACGCGGTCCTCTGACAGCTGGTCCCTTTGAAGAATTTAACATACGAAATTGTATTCCGGCGCAGTCAATAACCTTTCCCATCAAACCGTCAAGGGCATCAATCTCTCGTACAAGATGACCTTTTCCCAAGCCTCCAACCGCCGGATTACAGGACATTTCTCCGATTGTTGCTATTTTATGCGTAATTAAAGCTGTCTTTACTCCCATTCTGGCAGCAGCTGCGCTTGCTTCGCATCCGGCATGCCCTCCGCCAATCACCAATACATCATATTTATTCATTTTAAACCCTTATTTTTACTAAAATTTGCAGTGATTTTAATTCAAGATTTCAATTTTGCAAGTAATATCTTTAATAAAAAAACTTACTTTATCATTACATTATATTATTGACATATAAAACTTTTGATTTATTTTTAATTATAAAACAATTTTTAATAAAGGTGTATATTATGAATAATGACCTTAATAATATATCTGCGAAAAGATATATGCTTATCCGTAACATTTTAGACAGTTCCGAGAATAAAAAATTTTATAACGAAATGGATACTTTGTTATTAAAAAAATATTTTGACAATGCTTATGAAACATCATTATTAGAAGATATGTACCGCATAAATTCTTCGGACATTAGTAATAAAATCATTTTTAATTTTTTGGATAATTTTGAGCTTTCAGTAAAAAACGGAACTATTTTAAAAACCAGACACTTATTCGAATTAGTCAAAATATCATCTTTGCCGACATCAAAATTAAAAAAAACTTTTACATCTGAAATCTGTAAAAAAATAGCAATATTGCTGACAGATGTTTCACATGAAACAATTTTAATAAGCAATGATTTTTTAATACTAAGAGTTTCTGACAATTTAATTTTAAACAATGAATCTGATAAAGATATTGTTAAAGATTTTTCTACTTTAAAAAACAGCATATTAAAGAAGATGTCCTCTTTTTCTTACAGCAAAGAAAGCAGAGAAAAAGAGAACACTTATTTATGCTGGATTGATATGATTTTGCAAAAAGTTATTGTCAAGGAACTTTCCGTAACAAATTTTATTCAAATTTGCGAACAGATATTTTCTTTAACTACTCATACAGTTTATCTCTATTGGAAAATATTAAATTCAATAAACTACCTTCTTTTGCAAAGGGATTACAGTGCGCATGCTAATTTAAGAAAATACAAAACGGAAATAGAAAAAATAATTGAACAAAAATATATTAATGCCCAAATAAGCATTGATGAATTAAAAAATTTATTACTTACAACTTTGGCAAAACAGCAAATATCAAAAGAAGATTATTACTATTTGTTTGATATGATGGATATTATCGTACACAGCAGTTGCGAAAATAAATTATTTTGCTTAAATCTATGTGAATACCTGCTGTACAACAATACCAAACGTTTTATTTTTAATTACAGATTTATTCGAAAATATTTTATTGATATATTTCTTTCATGGCCAAAAGAAAAAGATACTTTACCAATCAAAGAGAAAGAATTGCACATTTTGATTAATCTTTTACATACGGATGTGTTTTTTTGTTTCGACAGGCACAGGATTGTCAGAGCAATCTTATATATACTTAAATCTATAAACAATAATACCTGTCGATTAACTCATGGAAACTTTTATAAATACTGCGAAATTATAGATTACATTATGGCAAAAAATCCGGATTTATGTTTTCCGAACATCATTGATTTTTTATCCGCCAATAATGATAATAAACAAAAAATAGCAAAAAGATTTAAGTTGACTAAAATTTAGGATAAAAAAAATTTAAATACACTGTTTATCATTTACCAATACAAAAACTTCCAAAGATATTATTAAGAATTTCATCGACTTCCACGACTCCTGTTATTTTACCGATAGCACGGCAAGCCAATCTGATATCCTCTGCAGATAGCTCAATTTCTTTATCCAATGAAAATTCTTCCAAGAAAGAACAACATTCCTCCAAAGCCTGACGATAACGCAGACGGGTTATCAAGCATCCCGAAGCTGAAGTAAAACGCTCTTTTATTATATCCAGAAGTTTATTTCCCAAATTTTCCAGGCCATTGTTATATTTAGCAGAAAGCAACAAATGTTTTTTGGACATAATATTATTCTTTTGCTGTTCAGAAAGTTTATCCATTTTATTTGCAACATAAATAACTTTTTCTTCATAAGAAAGTAAGTATCCAAAGTCCGGTTTTAAAGCTGCCGCGGCATCATACAAAGCAATAACAATATCGGCTTCGTCAATTTTTTTGAATGCTATTTCTATCCCTTGTTTTTCGATTGGATTTTCCGTTTTTCTAATCCCGGCAGTATCCGTAATAACAACAGGGTACCCCCCAATATCCAAATTGATATCAATAGCATCGCGCGTTGTGCCGGCAATATCAGAAACAATAACGGCATTTCTTTTAACCAGAGCGTTTATCAGGCTGGATTTTCCGGCATTAGCCTCTCCTGAAATAACAATTTTAAATCCGTTTTTGAGCCGTTCATTGACAGTATTGCCGTCTAAATGTTCCTTAATATCTTTTTTAACTTTAAATACAGTGTTTAAAATATCTTCATATAATTCTTCAGGAATGTCTTCTTCAGGAAAATCAATATACGCTTCCAAATATGACAAAACTTTAACCAATTCGCTGCGCCATGACGAATATAAATTTTTAAGATTGCCTTCCATTTGCTGTAAAGCATATTTTTGCTGTTCAGACGTTTCAGCATCTATCAAATCGGCCAGCCCTTCAGCCTCGGTTAAATCCATTTTGCCATTATAAAAAGCTCTTTTGGAAAATTCTCCCGGCTCAGCTAACCTAACACCATCAAAACCGCTTAGTTCATTTAAAATACTGTTCAGAACAGCTTTTGAACCATGACACTGTATTTCAGCAACATCCTCTCCCGTAAATGACTGCGGCGCTTTGAAGTACAAAACCAAGGCCTTATCCAACATATCTCCTTTGCCTTTTTTTCTAATGGCCGTAAAATAAGCATGTCGGGACTTAATGTTATTGACATCTATATCTGCCAGCGCGGACAGAATGTCTAATACTTTTGGACCGGAAATTCTGATTACGGCGACGCCAGATTTTCCGAAAACCGTTGACAAAGCATATATCGTTGAAGCAGACATTTTAACAATCCTTTACTTTTTTTATTAACCCTAGGCATAAAAAAATATAAGCGCAATAAAAATTTGTATCATTTATAAAAATTTTACCCCTGCATCGTACAATGAATACTGAAAAAAATTTGGAAAAAGCATAATAATGGAAAAACGACGCATAGAATATTTTGATACGGCAAAATTCATCGGGATGATGATGATTATACTTGGGCACTTTGGCGTACCTGAAATTAACCGTTTTGTTTATACTTTTCACATTCCCTTATTTTTTTTGATAAGCGGTTATTTTTATGCTCCCCGCGAATCGACAGTATTGTTAGTCAAAAATAAATTCAGACAGCTCATTATTCCTTACATTTTAGTTATGCTGGTTGTTATTTGCATATATGGGATACGGAATTGGTATAAAGGCATTTCTTTATCGGAAACGGGCAGAGGAATCTTTTCATATATTATCGGCTATTTTTATGGCAGCGGTTATATTGACAACATAATGGGACACAAAATACAAACAGTCGGTCCAATCTGGTTTTGTCTGGCCTTGTTTTGGGGATTTTTGTTTTTAAACTTTATATTAAAAAGAAAGCACTGTCTTTTTTGGGCTGTTTCATTGTTTGCTGCCGGATATTATTCTGCCTTTTATATCTGGCTGCCGTTCAGTATCCAATCCGGAATGACAGCCGTTCTTTTTATTTACCTGGGATATGAAGCTAAATTTTTTCATATTATGGATAAAATTCCCAGTATCGGAAAAATACTTCCTCTGCTGTGTATTTGGGGAATATGCATCGGATACGGAGGACAATTTTTATTTGTACAAAACTATTCGCGCTTTCCTATTACCGACAGCATTGCTGCAATTGCGGCCAGTTATCTGGTTTTATTATACAGCTGGTGGCTGCAAAAAAATACTTCCGCAGCCCGGGTAATGGCTTTCTTAGGAAAATATACGATTGTCATGCTTTGTCTGCACAGTATTGATGTTAATATAATGCCTTGGAATGATTATTATAAAACGCCGAATACCAACGGAGGCATTATTCTAACAAAGATTTTGATTACCTTAGTTAAATTTATCTTCCCGATATTCGGCGCGCTTGCCGTTTCCAGATATTCTTTTTTGCAAAGAATATTCGCCATAAAAAATTAACTGTTCATATTGTCGAAAAAGTCACGGTTATCTTTCGACTGGCGTAATTTATCAAGCAAAAATTCCATTCCGTCAGTCATCCCCATTTGCATTAAGACACGGCGCAGTACCCACATTTTGGTTAAAGTTGCCTTATCAACCAAAAGTTCTTCTTTACGGGTACCTGAACGGGTAATATCAATGGTCGGAAACAAACGCTTGTCTGTTAATTTTCTATCCAAGATAATTTCAGAATTACCGGTTCCTTTGAATTCTTCGAAAATAACTTCATCCATACGAGAGCCGGTATCAATCAGAGCTGTTGCGATAATCGTCAATGACCCGCCTTCTTCCACATTTCGGGCAGCCCCCAGCAGACGTTTCGGACGCTGTAAGGCATTAGCGTCGACACCTCCGGTCAAAACCTTACCAGAAGATGGCAAAACTGTATTGTATGCACGGCCAAGACGGGTTATGGAATCGAGCAATATAACAACATCTTTTTTGGTTTCGACCAAACGCTTGGCCTTTTCGATAACCATTTCCGCAACCTGTACGTGGCGGGCAGCCGGTTCGTCAAAAGTAGATGAGATAACTTCCCCTTTGACGGAACGCGTCATATCTGTTACCTCTTCCGGGCGTTCATCTATTAACAAAACAATCAGATATACTTCTGGATGATTTACGGCTATAGCATGAGCAATATTTTGCAGCATAACGGTTTTGCCGGTACGGGGTGGCGCAACAATCAATCCTCTTTGCCCTTTGCCTTGCGGAGATATTAAATCAATGACACGCGTCGTATAATCTTTTTCACCGCAAATAATATCAAAATTCAATTTTTGGGTAGGATAGAGCGGCGTCAGATTATCAAAATTAACGCGTAACTTTGATTTTTCAGGATCGTCGTAATTGATTGTATTGATTTTAGTTAGTGCAAAGTAACGCTCGTTTTCTTTCGGTGCGCGAATTTCGCCTTCTACTGTATCTCCGGTACGCAATCCGTATTTTTTGACCTGCTGGGGAGAGACATAGATATCATCAGCAGATGCCAAATAATTGGAGCGTGAGGAACGCAGGAAGCCGAATCCGTCCTGCATTACTTCAATTACACCGTCGCCATACAAGATGTGATCGTCTTCAGCAACTTTTTTCATGATAGCAAAAACGATATCCTGTACGCGCATAGAAGAGGCATCTTCTACTCCCAATTCCTCAGCCTGACTTAAGAGCTGCTTAGGAGATTTATCCTTTAAATCTTTTAAATGCATGGATTTAACCTGTTTGGTAAGAAAAAATTAAGAAATATTTGTTAGTTTGTTTATAAAGATATTTTCAGAGATGTCAATTTAAATGTGTTTTAAAAGACTTAGCTGAAAGTTCTTTGTATATGTCCTGTCAAAAAAACGGTCGTGAGATTAAAAAAAGTTATAAACAAGCAGTCTGTCAAACATTTATTTTTAAATAATTTTTTAGTTATTTGTTTATGGCTGTGAGTTGTGTTGATAAGTTTTTTGTAAACAGTTTTATGCAGAGTTTTTACTGTTTGTTTAAAAGGCTGTGCAGGACTCCAAAAATTTGTTTTAAAATCAGTTTTTTGCTCTTTTTATGTTTTTTGTTGATAAAGGCTGTTATCCACATTATCAGGTGTTGTGCAAATACGATAGAAAAATGTTTATAACTCTGGTTTAAATTTTGGCGTAACGGTGATTGTTTGTTAAGCTTTTTTTAAACAATATAGTTATGCACAATTTGGTTTCAAGATGTGTATAAGATTTTCTGAGGCAAAAATATGATATTTACGGCGATAACCGGTTCTATCGGTTGCGGAAAAACTACGATTTCTGACATATTGAGAAGGTTCGGGTATTTGGTATATGATGCGGATAAATGGGTTAAGCATTTGTATTACAGAAAAGATTTTCTAAAAATAATACGGGCTGAATTTCCTCAGGTGTTTGACGGGGAGTTTTTTAACAAGAGGAAATTGCGGACTTTTGTTTTTGACAATCCGGAAAGGCTGAAAAAGCTTGAAATGTTAATTCATCCCTTTTTAACAAAAAAACTGCGTAAGATTATCCGTAAGAATAATAATGTGGGAATCGTTTTTTTTGATGTGGCCTTATTATATGAATTGGGATGGGACAAATTTTTTGATTATGTCGTTTTGGCCGATGTCGATTATGAAACGCAAAGGCTGAGGGTTATGGTAAGAGATAAGATATCGGCGGAGGATTTTGATAAAATAAACAAGCTGCAAATGTCGCGGGATGAAAAAATACTGAGGTCTGATTTTATTATTGATACCGGTGTGGATATAAATAAGCTGAGAAAAAGCGTTGTGAATTTGTTAGGGGAACTTAAATGATACAGTCAGTCAGGGAAATTGTCTTTGATACGGAAACAACAGGTTTTGATCCGGCAACGGGCGATAAACTGGTGGAAATCGGCGCGGTAGAATTGATAAACCATGTTCCGACCGGGCGGACATATCATCAGTATATTAATCCGGAGAGGGAAGTTCCGGAAGAAGTTGTTAAAGTTCATGGTTTAACGACGGAATATTTAAAGGATTTCCCTATTTTTGCCAAGGTAGCCCAAGATTTTATAGATTTTGTCGGCGAAGACGGAATTTTAGTCGCGCATAATGCTACGTTTGATATGAAGTTTATCAACTATGAACTTCAACGGCTCGGATATGCCGGATATGGCTGGGATCGCGTGGTTGATACTTTGGAAATTGCCAAGAATAAGTTTCCGGGGCAGAGGAATAACCTTGATGTTTTGTGTAAACGTTTTGGTATTGACAATTCAGCGCGAACTTTTCACGGCGCTTTGCTTGATGCCCAGTTGTTGGCAGAAGTGTATCTTGAGTTGTTGGGCGGTGCCGAACCGACGATGGAACTTGATACAAAACCGGAAGCAAAACGGGAAACGGCCGGTTTCGGAACGGAATTAAAAAGAGTGTATCATGAGCCTAGAGTTTTTGATATAAGCAGCGAACAGTTAGAGATGCATCGTGCTTTTTTGGAAAAAAATATTAAAAGTCCGATCTGGCTCGCTGATGAAAAAAAAGAAGAGGGGCTGGCGTAAGTGTTTTATACGGATTTTATTGAAGGGCGGAAAATCATCAGGTCAGACTTGCTTTCCGGTGTGGAGCATTTTTTTACGACCAGAGAATTGTGCCTTTTTTCCAAAGAAGCAGATATGACAGATAACAGGAGAGTTGTGGAAGAGTTTTTAGGTCAGAAAATGGCAACGAACCAACCTGTTCACGGAATGAATATTGAGAAGGTTGTATCTGGAAAATTTTTTTATGCAGATACGGACGGGCTGCTATTAAGGAAAGGGTATGCTGCTTATATGAATTTCGGCGATTGCGTGCCGGTAATCTTGTATTGCGGCGACGGAGGAATTATAGCTCATGCCGGATGGCGCGGCACGGTGCAAAAGATGGCTCAGACTGCCGTGAAAAGAATGACGACGGAATTCGGCGTTAATGCGAATGAAATAAAAGCTGTTATAGGACCGGCAATTTGTCTTGACTGTTTCCAAGTAGGAGAAGACGTTTATGACGGACTGTATGGCAGCGTGACGGATCATACAGAAGGATTCAGGGAGCGTTACGGGGAATATTATGCCGGGCTGAAAGATATAAACAAACAACAGCTGATTGAAGCGGGGGTTGAACAGATTGACGTGTGCCCATATTGTACGGCCTGTGGTGAAAAACTGTTTTTTTCTTACAGGCGTGAAAATAAAACCGGATACAGGCACAGTGCGGTTTTGAAGTTGTAAAAGCATTTGCAGTCTGGTTGAAATCAAGTGTTAATTAATTAAAAAACGGCAAGTTTTTGCTTGAATATTCCTTTTTACTGTTATAAATTCGTTTCAGAATTAATCGTTCTGCCGCAAGTATGTCGGAAACGAGCATGGATTGCGGCTGTTTTTAACCAATAAGCTAATAGGAGCTGAATAACCATGAATAAATGGGTATATACATTTGGTAACGGCAAAGCCGAAGGCGATGCCTCAATGAGAAATCTCCTTGGCGGTAAGGGTGCCAACCTGGCTGAAATGAATAAGGTTGGGTTGCCCGTTCCTCCGGGATTTACGGTAACAACCGAAGTTTGTACATATTACTACAACAACGACCACTCGTATCCGGCAGACCTGAAGGATCAGGTTCGCGAAGCTGTGGCTTATGTTGAAGGCATTATGGGCAAAAAATTTGCCGACGCAAACAATCCTCTGCTGTTTTCCGTTCGTTCCGGCGCCAGAGTTTCAATGCCGGGTATGATGGATACGGTTTTGAACCTCGGTTTGAATGACGAAACTGTCAAGGCTTTGGCTAAGGCTTCCGGAAGCGAAAGATTCGCTTATGATTCTTATCGCCGTTTTCTGCAGATGTTCTCTGACGTGGTTTTAGGCGCTGATTTGGATTTGTATGAAGAAGCTTTGGAAAATATGAAGAAGTCCAAAGGATATAAGTCCGATACCGACCTGACGGCTGAAGATCTTAAAGAATTAGTAAAAGAATATAAAGAAATCGGTCTGAAAATCGGCAAAGTTGTTCCGCAGGATCCTTGGGAACAGTTGTGGGCAGGTATTGGCGCGGTATTTGGTTCCTGGATGGTTGACCGTGCGATTACTTATCGTAAACTGAACAATATTCCGGGCGACTGGGGTACAGCCGTTAACGTTCAGACCATGGTATTCGGCAATGCCGGTGATGACTGCGCTACCGGTGTATGTTTCTCGCGTGACCCGGCTACCGGCGAAAACGTTTATTACGGCGAATATCTGGTTAATGCACAGGGTGAAGACGTTGTTGCCGGTATTCGTACGCCGCAGCCGATGGCTTCCAAAGGCGACGGTACTTCCCTGGAAGAAAAATGGCCGCATCTGTATCAGGAACTGGTTGATGTCCGCAATAATCTGGAAGCTCACTACAAAGATATGCAGGATATGGAATTCACCATTGAACACGGCAAGCTCTGGATGTTGCAGTGCCGCAACGGTAAAAGAACGGCTGCTGCGGCGGTCAGAATGGCTGTTGAAATGTATGAAGAAGGTATGCTGACCAAGGAAGAAGCTATTATGCGCGTTGGTGCTGACCAGTTAGACCAGCTGTTGCACCCGATGCTTGATCCGAAAGCCGAAAAGAAAGTTATCGCAACCGGTCTTCCTGCTTCTCCAGGAGCTGCTGTAGGTCGTGCCGTATTTAATGCGGAAGATGCTGAAGAATGGGCTGGCAGAGGTGAAAAAGTAATCCTTATCCGTAACGAAACTTCTCCGGAAGATATCGGCGGTATGCATGCTTCTCAGGGCGTTATTACAGCGCGCGGCGGTATGACTTCTCACGCGGCGGTTGTTGCACGCGGTATGGGTACGCCTTGCGTTTCCGGTTCTACCGACATTGTTATTGATTATAAGGCCAAAACGATGTCTACAAAGTCCGGCGTTGTTATTAAAGAAGGCGACTGGGTATCTCTGGACGGTGCCAAAGGCCAGATTATTGAAGGCAAAATTCCGACTGTTCAGGTAGAAATGACGGGTAATTTCGGCAAGCTGATGACTTGGGTTGACGAAATCAAAACGATGAAAGTCCGTGCTAATGCCGAAACGCCGAAAGATGCCAAGCAGGCTCGCGACTTTGGTGCCGAAGGTATCGGTTTGGCTCGTACGGAACATATGTTCTTTGATGCAAACCGTATTGCCGATATGCGTGCGATGATTTTGTCCGACAATGAAGAAGGCCGCAGAAAAGCTTTGGCTCGTTTGTTGCCGTATCAGAAGCAGGACTTTATTGACTTGTTCACGATTATGGACGGTCTGCCGGTAACTGTTCGTTTGTTGGATCCGCCGTTGCACGAATTTCTGCCTCATACAGATGCTGAAATGCAGGAATTAGCTGACAAGATGGGAATGACCTTGGAGCAGGTTAAGAATCGTGCAGAGAAACTGCATGAATTGAACCCGATGCTTGGTCACCGTGGCTGCCGTTTGGCTGTTACTTATCCGGAAATCTGCGAAATGCAGACACGTGCGATTTTGGAAGCTGCTTTGGAATGCGAAGCCAAAGGCATTAAAGTTATTCCTGAAATTGAAGTTCCGCTGGTTGGTTCCAAGAAAGAGCTGGATATCTGCAAGAACATTATTGATACGACAGCCCAGCAGATTTTTGCCGAAAAGGGCAAGAAAATCGATTATCTGGTCGGTACAATGATTGAGTTGCCGAGAGCAGCTTTACAGGCAGAAAATATTGCCGAATCCGCAGGTTTCTTCGGGTTTGGTACGAATGACCTGACGCAGACGACCTTGGGTATGAGCCGTGACGATACGGGAGCTATTTTGGATTGCTACAGAGCTAAAGGCATTTATGTAGCTGATCCGTTTGCTTCCATTGATGTTGAAGGCGTTGGCAAACTGGTTAAACGTGCGTGTGTTCACGGTCGTATGACTAACCCGGATTTGCATTTGGGCGTTTGCGGCGAGCACGGCGGCGATCCTGCATCTATTGAATTCTTCAATTCTTGCGGGCTGGATTATGTATCCTGTTCTCCGTTCCGCGTACCGGTAGCGCGTTTGGCTGCGGCTCAGGCTGCGGTTAAGCAGAAAGGCCAGCCGAAAGCCGTTGATGCGGCAAAGGAAGGCTGCTGCTGCAAAAAAGCCTGCTAATCAGGTTTGAGTAGCTGAGGAAGACCCTGTCAGGTTTTTATCTGGCGGGGTTTTTTGTATATATCTTTTCTTTTTGTTTGAATTGATTAAATATTAATTGCACTATAAAAGGCAGTGGTAGAGCTGAAATCTGCTTTGCAATAGAATTTTAGGAGATGAAAGTTATGGATTTTAATAAGTTCAAAGATGTGGAGAATATTAAAAAAGAGGGGATTGCTTTATGGAATGATATTGTATCTGAAGTAAAGCAGTTGAAAAACATTAACGGGGAAAAGTTTAAATCCGGTTTTAATACATATTTTGTAGATTATCTGAAAAATGATTACGTAAAGTTTGATGGCAGGGTTTCGCGCCGTCAGTATTGGATGTTTGCCCTTTATTCTATGCTGATTAGTTTTGTGTTGGGTTTTGTTGGCGGTCTGATTCCATTTTTAAGCATTATTTCTCTGCTGTATGTTTTGGCGATTTTAGTTCCAAGCGTAGGTTTGGGAATTCGCCGTTTGCATGATTTGAATTTGTCCGGTTGGTTTTTCCTGATTTGCATTATTCCGTTTATCGGCGGGATAGCGTTGGTTCTGCTGTTTTGTCTGCCGGGCGACGAAAAGGAAAATAATTTTGGTGCCGCAGCTAAATAAGTTGTATTGTTTGGTGAAAAAAGAGCAGGCTCAGAAGGCCTGCTTTTTTATTATAAGAGAATCTTGTGCATTATGGGCTGTGTTGCGGGAGGAATATTAAAATAAAAAAATACTTGCAGAATGTTTTCAATGGCTGTATTTAATGTATGTAATTTTAAATTTTTATGTCATGGAAAAGATTGTGTCGCTTTTAGAGGTATTTTGTGATTATGCCTGCCTTGCTATATTTTGCGCGGCTGTTTTTTTCTTTTTGTTGTGGCTGGCGGTAAAATTAAGAATTCTTTCGTTTCTGGTTTTTATTGTTTTGGGAATTGTTCATATGGTTATAATCGCTATAGGAAGGTTTTTACTTTTTGTAGTTGATAAGAGTGATGTCAGAGCGATGAAAATTTTTGAAAAGAGGATTGGAAATTCCGGTTTAAAAGAGGAAATAGATGTCGGAAAGTGCCATGCTTTTTTTAACAGTTTAAGCAGAGAAACGATAGAATTTTATTTTTCCCTTTATCAAGAAAAAGCAGAGAAATCTGTTTTGGAAGGTAAGAACGGACAGCAACTGGAAAGATATTTGTCTTTGCTGGAAATAATGCGCAGGTATTTAGAGTTTAGACGGGTTCAGACCTCGTGAAACAATCCCCTTTGCCCATCATAGCAAAGGGGATTTATGTTTTTAGTATTCAGATAGAAATAATATAATTAATGATGCAATGACAATAGATGGTCCGAAAGCTCCCTGACGTTGTTTATTGATAAAGCAGGAAACAGCAAATAGCAGGCAGGACAACAGGATAACGTACGGAATATTTGTCAGGCCTACCCAGGAGCCAACAGCAGACAGCAATTTGATGTCTCCTCCGCCAAATGCTTCCGGGTATTTTTTTATTAAAAAAAGTGAGGCAATAACAGGAATAACGTATCCCGCTGCTGCTCCCAAAGCACTATTGGCAGCGGATGCGGCAGGTTCGTATCCAAGCATTCCTCCGGCGAAAACAGCGTAGGAAAAACCGACAATCAACAACGGAACAGTCAGTATGTCAGGTAATAGCAACATTCTCTTGTCTATTTCCATGAGGGTATAAAGCATAATGATGAAAAAGGCTATCCACGGCGTTTCATTTTCAGGCAGGACAAGGGAAGCCAGATATATAGTTGCGGCAGTAATTATTCCCCATCCCAGCGAACGCATAAAGTATCTGTGGCATAACAAATTGTATTTGTGGTTGTTTTTTCTTTTTTCTTTTGAAACAGTTTTGTTGGGACGGAATATTCGGTATAAAGCGCAGGCGAATGTTGCCGGCATAAATTTTGAAAAGCGCCGCGCCAGATAAGGAATGGCGAAACCAAAGGCAAAACCAATAAAAATATAGGGCATTTTATGTCTCCGCGTTAATTTTACCTTTAATATAGCCGGCAATGGTAAATAATAGTTAAACAGGGCTGAATATAGTTAAATCAGCCCCATTTTTTGTGCGGTAATGACAGCTTGAGTGCGGTTATTTACCTTTAATGAACGCAAAAGGGCATTTATATGCAATTTTACGGTAGCTTCCGATACGCCCATATCGTAGGCAATTTGTTTGTTTGATTTACCTTGGGCTATTAAATCCAAAACCTGCGATTGCCGATTAGTCAGATTCTTTTTCAGGGGATTAGAAATATGGCTGGAACCATTGTAGTCAATTCCGTTGTCAAGCATGGCCGGCGGGATATAGGTTCCGCCATCCAATATCAATTTTAATGCACCGCTTAAGATGTTACTGTCGGAACGTTTGGGAATATAACCTTTTACGCCGCAGGACAAAATTTTTTTTATGTTTCTTGTGTCTTCTGACGAGGATATGGCTACTATTTTGGTATTTGGAGCCAGGTTTTTTATTTTGTTGATGATTTCGGCGGCATTTAATTCAGCCAAATCTATATCCACTATCAATATATCGATATCTGGCTCTTTGGATAATATTTTTTGCATATCTACCAGATTTGAGGATTGCAGAATGGCAATATCCTGATTTATCTGCTTTAATCTTAATGACAGTCCGTCTCTGAATAATGATTGTTCGTCCGTTATTAAAACTTTCATTTATATCTCCTCTAAAATCAAGGTATTGGCTAAATGTAGTTGCAATATAAGTACGGATTGACGGTTTTAAAGGCACGGTTTTTAAGTTTTTTATTCCTGTGGCGGCAGTATCATCAATTCAACGCCGGCTTCTTTCAGCATTTGTTCGGAATAGGTGATACGATCGCGCCATGTATTGTGCGGCGTGTTTTTATCTATGACCAAAGGGTTGGTAACAACCAGTTTTATGCCGGACTGAATGATGGCGCGCGTGCAGTCCGTACAGGGGAAATGCGTTGCATACAAAACGCAACCTTTAACGCAGGTTCCGCACAGGCAGGCATTATATACGGCGTTTCTTTCCGCATGTTCAAAAAAATCGTATTTGGTTGGGCGTTCAAAACGTTCAAAAACATCGTCATCGACACCTCTGACGAAACCGTTGTATCCGGTTGCGCGGATTTCTTTATCCGGGCCGACGATAACGGCTCCGGTTTTGGTTGACGTGTCTTTGGACCAGGTTGCAACCAATTTTGCCAGCTCCATAAAGCGATAGTGCCATTTCATGGTGAACATGCTAAAAACTCCGGGCTTTGATTATACTGAATGGAAGTTTAGCATTTTTTTATTATTTTACAAGGTTTTTATTTTACAGAAACAAGGCGATAAAATATAGAAGAATCTTGACTTTACTACGCTTAAAGTTATATTGGTTTACACTTTAATTTAATAATAGGAGTAAATGATGAGTACAATCGTTGATATTTTTGCCAGAGAAATTTTGGATTCCCGCGGAAATCCTACAGTTGAGGCTGATGTTTTGCTGCAGTCAGGCGCTTTTGGGCGGGCAGCCGTGCCTTCCGGTGCTTCGACCGGCGTTCATGAAGCTGTTGAATTGAGAGACGGCGACAAATCGCGCTATATGGGAAAAGGTGTTGAGAAGGCTGTTGAAAATGTAAACGAGGCAATCAGCGATGCTTTAATCGGCTTTGATTCCGAAAGCCAGATTGACGTTGACAGAACGATGATTGAACTGGACGGTACCGAAAACAAAGGAAAACTTGGCGCCAATGCTATTTTGGCCGTATCTATGGCGGTTGCAAAAGCACAGGCTGATGAGCTTGGAATGCCGCTGTATCGTTATCTTGGCGGTACAATGGCTCGGACTTTGCCTGTTCCGATGATGAATATCGTTAACGGCGGCAAGCACGCTGACAATCCGATTGATATTCAGGAATTTATGATTATGCCGGTTTCTGCTTCGTCTATCCGGGAAGCTATCCGTATGGGTGCTGAAATTTTCCATACGCTGAAAAAGAATCTGAAAGCTGCCGGTCATAATACTAATGTCGGCGATGAAGGCGGTTTTGCTCCGAATTTGCAATCGGCAGAAGAAGCTTTGAGCTTTATTGTCAAGTCGATTAAAGATGCCGGTTTTGTTCCGGGCGAAGATGTCGTTTTGGCGATTGATGCTGCTTCTTCCGAATTTTATGAAAACGGAAAATATGAAATGAAAGGCGAAGGCAAGTCTTATACTTCTGCTCAGATGGTTGAGTTCTATAAAGATTTGTGCGCTAAGTTCCCGATTTTCTCGATTGAAGACGGTATGGCCGAAGACGATTGGGAAGGCTGGAAGATGCTGACAGATGCTTTGGGTGACAAGATTCAGCTGGTCGGCGATGATTTGTTTGTTACGAATCCGAAACGTTTGGCTATGGGGATTGAAAAAGGCGTTGCTAATTCTATTCTGGTTAAGGTAAATCAAATCGGTACACTGACAGAAACAATGAAAGCCGTTGATTTGGCTCAGCGTCATAAGTATACGGCTGTTTTGTCGCATCGTTCCGGTGAAACTGAAGATACGACAATTGCCGATATTGCTGTTGCGACAAACTGCGGCCAGATTAAAACCGGTTCTATGTCGCGTACGGACAGAATGGCAAAATATAATCAGCTTATTCGTATTGAGGAAGAATTGGGTGATGCCGCAATTTATGCAGGGAAGTCAATTCTGAAAAAGTAAGGGAGATTATACGATGAAAGGATTCGTATATTTCATCATTGCAGTTATCGTATTGGCGGGTTTCGGCTCGGCTTTCTGGTGGCTTGCGGACGGTTCTACGCCGGAAGAACAGCTGGAATATCTGAAAGTTACTTTCAGTGAAAGCGTCGAGGGCAGCGCTGCCTCCAATACGGCAGAATCAGCTTCCAGACTCGGCAAAGTTTTGAAAGATAATTTTGACGAGGCACAGCAAGTTTATGAACACGGGGCGGAAGCCAAGTACGAATAAGCTTTTGTGCGTGAAAGTATTAAGACGGGTGCAGTTATGTTGTACTGTACCCGTTTTTTGTTATTTTACGGAATAAACAGTTGAGATATAAGATGTTTGTGATAAACTCTGCGGTAAGATGTTGAGAGATTGACGGAAAAGGCGGATGAAAGACCCTAAATTTGTACATTTGAGAGTTCATACGGCATATTCACTTGCCGAAGGGGCTATTATGCTCCCGACTCTTATTCATAAACTGCACGATATGGGGGTTCCTGCGGTTGCCGTTACAGACAGCTCAAATATGTTTGGCGGAAAAGCTTTTTCCAAATATGCTTCTGATGAAGGCATTAAACCGATTATGGGATGTCAGTTTTTGCTGCGAAATGCGGATTCTGACGATTTGATGCGTTCGAAAGGCAAAGAGCAGGAACCGGATAAAATTGTTCTTTTGGTTATGAATGCCGAAGGATACGGCAATATTATGAAGCTTATGAAACGGTTTTATCTGGACAATACGGAAAAAGGCTGGGCTCCGCAGCTGACTTTGCAAAACCTGAAGGATTTTAATGCGGGTCTGATAGCGTTGACGGCCGGACCGGAGGGAACAATCGGTCGGTTGCTGCTGGAAAACCGGAAACAGGAAGCGGAAGATTTTACGCTTAAGCTGAAGGAAATATTTCAAGACCGTTTATATATGGAAATTTCGCGAATCGGGACAGAAAAAGAACGCCTGACCGAAGAAGCTTTTATTGATTTGGCGTATAAATATGATATTCCCCTGGTAGCAACGAATGAAGTTTTCTTTTTAGACGAAGATATGTATGAAGCGCATGATGCGCTGGTCTGTATTTCAGCGGGGGAATATGTTGCCAATGAAAACCGGCGCAAGTTTTCCATAAACAACCGCCTGCGTTCAGAAGCGGAAATGGTGGAATTATTTTCCGATTTGCCGGAAGCCGTTAATAATACAGTGAGAATTGCCAAACTATGTAACTACCTTTCTAAAAAAGTAGATCCGCTGTTGCCGATTTTTGAATGTCCGGAAGGTAAGACGCAAGATGAATTTATTACGGAGGAAGCTTATAAAGGCCTGAATGAAAGGTTGGAGAAAGCGGTTTATTTTGAAGGTATGACAGCCGAGGAAAAAGCTGAGATTGACGAGCGGTATTATGCCCGTTTGGAGTATGAGCTGAGCGTTATCAAAAAGATGGGCTTTCCGGGTTATTTTCTAATCGTATCGGACTTTATCAAATGGTCAAAAGGACATGGCGTTCCGGTTGGTCCCGGGCGTGGTTCCGGTGCCGGTTCAATTGTGGCGTGGTCGTTGAAAGTTACGGAGCTTGATCCGTTAAAGCTTGATTTGCTGTTTGAGCGTTTTTTAAATCCCGAACGCGTTAACATGCCGGACTTTGACGTGGATTTTTGTCAGGAGAATCGGTACAAAACAATTGAATACGTTCAGGAAAAATATGGTTTTGACCATGTGGCACAGATTATTACTTATGGCAAGTTGCAATCAAAGGCCGTTATCCGCGACGTAGCGCGGGTGCTGCAGATGCCTTATTCGCAGGCGGACAGAATTTCCAAGATGATTCCGGCAGGTGCCCAGGGTAAGAATCCAACTTTGCCGGAAGCTTTGGAGCAGGTTCCTGAACTGGAAGAAATGCGCCAGAATGATCCGCAGGTGAACAAGCTGTTTGAAATAGCGATAAAGCTGGAAGGGCTGTATCGCAATTCGGGTATGCATGCGGCGGGCGTTGTTATCGGCGACAGGCCTCTGGAAGAATTGGTTCCATTGTACAAAGACCCGCGGGCGGATATGCCGGTTACGATGTATGACATGAAATATGTTGAAGAAACCGGTTTAATCAAGTTTGACTTTTTGGGGCTTAAAACTTTAACGGTTATCCAGCGGGCGGTGGACTGGATAAAACGGGCGCAGGGAATTGATTTGGATATGGAAGCGGTTCCTTTGGATGATGCAGAAACGTATAAAATGCTTCAGGAAGGCAAAACGACGGCAGTTTTCCAGTTTGAATCGGCGGGTATGAAAGACGTGCATAAACAGATTAAGCCTGACCGTTTTGAAGATTTGATAGCTATTGTATCATTGTATCGTCCGGGACCGATGGACAATATTCCGACTTTTATCAAGCGCAAGCACGGAGAAGAGGAAATCCAGTACCTGCATCCAAAATTGGAGCCGATTTTGAAAGAAACTTACGGCATTATGGTTTATCAGGAGCAGGTCATGATGATTGCCCGTGAATTGGGCGGTTATACAATGGGTGGTGCTGATAAACTCAGGAAGGTTATGGGTAAAAAAATGCGTGATGAGATTCCAAAGCAGCGCATTATGTTTACCGAGGGGGCGATTAAGAACGGTATTGACGAGGAAGTGGCCAAGAGTATTTTTGACCAGATGGAAAAGTTTGCGTCGTATGGTTTTAATAAGTCGCATGCGGCGGCTTATTCGCTGGTGTCGTACCATACAGCGTATTTGAAAGCACATTTTCCGGTGGAATTTATGTGTGCCGTTATGGATTTGGATATTACGAATACGGATAAGCTTGCCGGGTTTAAAGCCGAATGCAAAGCGATGGGCATAGAGGTTCTGAAACCGGACGTGAACGAATCGCTGGCAAAATTCAGCGTGCAAAACGGAAAGCTGCGTTATGCCTTAGGTGCCATAAAGGGTGTTGGCGAATCGAATATGAATGCTATTGTTGAGGCGCGGGAAAAAGGCGGTAAGTTTAAGGATATTTCAGATTTTATCAACAGGGTTGATGCCAAGCAGTTAAACAGAAAGCAGCTGGAGCAGCTTATCAAAGCCGGAGCTTTTGACAGTATTGAGAAGAAAAGGGGCAAGCTTTTTGCGAATATTGACACGATATTGAAAAATATTTCTTCAGCGACGGAAATGAAGACCAGTGCGCAATCTTCTTTGTTCGGTGCAGAAGAATATTCGTCTAAAGTTAAGCTTTCAGATGCTCCTGACTGGCCGGATTTGGAAAAATTACGGTTAGAGGCTGGTGCTATCGGATTTTATCTCTCGGCACATCCTCTTGACGTTTATGCAGAGAGCATGAAGAAGCTTGGCGTTAAAACCTGTCAGGAAGTGATGGCTAATATTAAGGTGGGAGACAGCATTAAGGCTAATATAGCCGGATGTGTAGAGAATTTTCAAAAGCGAATCAGTAAAAATGGCAATAAATACGCGTTTGTGGGTTTGTCGGATACGACGGGCAATTTTGAGGGTATGATGTTTTCTGACGGGCTGGCGAAGTATGAGGATACTATTAATACCGGATGCCCATTACTGGTTAAAGTTACGATTAACAAACAATCGGAAGAAGAAAATCCCCGGGTTATGATAAACAGCGTCAAAACGCTTGACGAAGCAATTGCCGAACAAGCCAAAGGGCTGGTTATTTCTATTGATAATATTGCAGCTGTTACTGAGGTGAAGAAGGTCTTATATACGGATATGCGCGGCTTGAATAAAGTTTATCTGGAACCTGAACTTAATGATTGGGATGTCCGGATAGAACTGGACGGCGGTTTTGCCTTTTCAGACAATATGATGTTGACGAAGCTGAAAAGTATTCCGGGCGTATCATCGGTTAAAGAGATTTAGTACGGCAGGCGGAGGTAGGAATGAATGATCTAAAGCAATTTCAAAACGGGGTTAACGAAGACGGGGAAGTTGTTATTCCTTTTATCGGCGGGCTTACATATCCGGTCAGGCAAATAGACGGCCACATTAAAGGTTTTTTGTGGCTGACTTTCGTGGCGGCACTGTTTAACGTGGTTATTTCTTCATTTTTGGGAAGAAATTTTTTATGCGGGTTAGGAATTGAAGGTCCGGGTTTCTATTGTTCGGCAAATGTGTTAGCTTTGGGAGGCTCTGTTTTAGCTTTTATCGGAGGATTGGCCTGGTATATAAACCGTTGGTACTCTATTAGCGAAAGCGGCGGGGAGATAGTTTATAAGCTTAATTTGAAAGATGTAAAAACCGTTGGTTTTATTTTGTTTTATTTGGGGCTTTGGGCCGTTGCCGGATGGGCAGCGTATTCATTGAATATACGAAAGCCGGTTGAGGATTGGCGTGAAGAACTGTTATTCTTTTTTGTTTTTACCATGATTATTCTGGCTGTTTTTGTCTTATTGGTTAACTCCGTGTTGTTTATCCGGTTTTTACAAGGCAAAAAATGGTTAAATCTTCGTTGTTCCTTTTGGCCGGTATTTGATAATCTGTATAAGATTTTAGGCTGGTTTTTATTTTATTTTCTGGTTTTTGCCTATTTTTTTCGTTCGGTAACCGTATTTTGGGTTCAGAATGAATGGTTTCCTTTTTGGGTGAACAGCCTGGCCGGAGAGTTTTGCTTCTATTTTGTTATTTATGCCAGTGTTGCAGTGTTTATTTCTTCTTTGGCATATCAGGCAAAATATATTTTCGGCAATCGCAGGCAGAAGTAAGTTTAAGCACAAAATTCGGTGCGGATTTTTTCGTTGGGGATAAGCTCAATAATTTCGTTAAGGTGGGCTTCGGTTAAAATTCGAATAGCGGAAGCCTGGTCAATTCCCCGCGACATCAGATAGAACAGTTGTTCTTTGTTTATTTCGCCGCAGCTTGCTCCATGTGAGCATTTTACGTCGTCGGCAAATATTTCCAGTTCAGGTTTGCAATCTAATTGGGCTTTGCCATCTAGGTATAAAGCTTTGTGCAATTGATGCCCAGCCGTTTTAACAGCGAGCGGAGCAATGTGTATTTTTCCTTGGAAAACAGCGGAGGAATCGCTCTCCAGAACGGCTTTTGCGTATTGATTCGAGAATGTTTCCGAATGCAGATGATTTATATCGGACGTAATATCGTTCAGACAGTTCTTTTTTGCGGTGTAGGCTGAATATATTTCAGCGGAGGCCTGAGCTTGTTCCAAATTGATAATGTTTTCCTGGCGGCAGATTTTTCCGCCTTCAGCAAGATAATATTGTTTGTATGTTGCGCCTTGCTGTATTTTTGCGGCATTTAAGGCAATATGGTATCCGGACAAGCTTTCTTTTTGTTTTTTATAATGATTCAGTCTGCTGTCGGGTTTTAAATAAATTTCATTTACGATATTAAGCAGATAGCAATTGTTTTTATCTGATGAAAATTTTTCGAAGATTTCGGCTTGTGCATTTTTTTCTGCAACAATAATATTGTGAATATGGCATTGGGTATCTATGCAGCCGTTTTGAGAATAGTTTATGACAATCGGCTGAGTAATTCGGATATCTTTTTCAATGTGGATGTAAATTCCCTGTTCTAAATATACGCCGTTTAGGGCAGCAAACGGGTGATTCTCAAGATTAAAAGAATGAAACAGATATGGTTTACAACAGTCTTCATACAAAGCCAAGGGAAGGGGGGTAATGCTTATTCCGTCCGGCAGATTGTATTCTTCTATATGCAATTTGCCACTGCAAAATTTTATTTCAATAGAGGGAGCTTTATCGTTATGCTGGCAGCAGTCATGTCCGCAAATATGTTCAGAGGCATCAACTTTAAGGCGGCTGTTTAAAATCGGGCGGATATCGGTATATTTCCAAGCTTCTGTTTTGACCGTAGGGTAGCCACATTGGAGCAGCAATTGTCGAGCCTTTTCGCGAAGGGCATATACAGACGGCTTATCGTCTAAAAAAAGGCTGATATTTTGCAAAAGCGGCGTTTCAGGCATGGTCTATTCCCCTTTGAGGAAATCGGCATAGCCGCTTTTTTCCAATTGTTGGGCGAGCATGCTGTCTCCGGTTTTGATAATCCGGCCATCGGCGAAAATGTGAACAACATCGGGAACGATGTGATTTAGCAGACGCTGGTAGTGGGTGATTACCAAAAATGCGTTTTGAGGCGAGCGAAGAGAATTTACGCCGTCAGATACCGTTTTTAACGCGTCAATATCCAATCCGGAATCGATTTCGTCCAAAATACAGAATTCTGGTTTAAGCAGAGCCATTTGCAGAGTTTCAAAACGTTTTTTTTCACCGCCGGAAAAGCCGACGTTAACAAATCTTTTCAGCATTTCCGGATTTATACCCAGCGCTGCAGCTTTTGTTTTCAGCAGTTTCATAAACCCTATTGTGTCCAGTTCAGGTTCTCCCCTGTGCTTTAGGACAGAATTCAGGGACTGTTTTAAAAAGTTTGAAACCATAACACCAGGAATTTCAATAGGGTATTGCATGGACAGGAACAGCCCGCTGCGGGCGCGTTCTTCCGTTGACATCTGCAAAAGGTTTTGGCCTTTGAACATAATACTGCCGTCTGTTACTTCATAGCCGTCTTTTCCGGCCAGAACATTGGACAAGGAGGATTTTCCCGCTCCGTTTGGTCCCATTATGGCGTGCACTTCTCCGGCATTAACAGTTAAATCCAATCCTTTTATGATTTCCTTGTCTTCAACCCGGGCATGCAGGTTCTTAATTTCAAGTAACGGTGTGGTCATCAGGATATCCTTAGGCTACTTTTCCATGGCAGTGTTTGTATTTTTTGCCGCTGCCGCAAGGGCAGGGACTGTTGCGGGAAATGTTTTTCCATTCGGGATGTTCTGTTGCTGTTGAGGGGAAAACTGTTCTGTTTTCAGGGGCAACAGGCTGCGGTCTACCGTCAGGAGATTCATGGACAGCTTCCATTTTCAGGTTTTGCCTGCGCTGTTCCTGCTCCTTTACATCCTGATCACTGCCTTGCTGGATAGTTGTCCGGCATATAATTGTCGTTACTCTTTCTTTTAAGACGTCCAGCATATCTGAGAACATATTAAAAGCTTCGCGCTTGTATTCGTTCAGCGGGTCTTTTTGTCCGTATGCACGAAGAACGATTGTATGCCTCATCAAATCAAGCGTGGCAATATGATCTTTCCACAGCTGGTCAAGCGTTTGCAGCATAATGCTTTTTTCGACCAGGCGGATAATGCTTTCCGGTATGGCTGCATTTTTGGCCGCAATCTGAGAATCGACTTCTTTTGTAATCATTTCGACCATATCTACGCTGTCGATACCATTTTTTTCAGCCCATTCTTCTACGGGAAGATTGATGCCGGTAATATTGAAGAGGTCCTGTTTTAACCGAGGAATATCCCATTCATCCGGCGCTGTTCCCTCAGGAACGCTGTTGCCGATTAATGCGGAAAGGTAGTCGTGGCGCATATCCAATATCGTATCGGATATGTCGTCAGTGGACATTAATTCTTTGCGCTGTTCATAGATTACTTTGCGCTGTTCGTTCATCACATCATCGTATTTTAACAGGCTTTTGCGAATGTCAAAGTTGCGTTCTTCAACTTTCTGTTGTGCTTTTTCCAGCGCTTTGCTGATAAAGGGGTGAACCAATGCTTCACCTTCTGGCAAACCCAAGCGGCGCAAGACTTCTGACATACGTTCAGAACCGAAGATGCGCATTAAATCATCTTCCAGCGAAAGGAAAAATTTTGATGTTCCCGGGTCACCCTGACGTCCGGATCTTCCGCGCAGCTGATTATCAATACGCCGGCTTTCGTGTCTTTCTGTGCCTAATATGTATAAACCGCCGGCTTTTAGGACTTTTTCTTTTTGTTCGGCAATTTCGGTTTTGATTTCTTCTTTTAGTTTGGATATTTCTTCAGGCGTTTCATTTCCGTTCAGGCGTTTTTTCAAAGCAACTTCAGGGTTGCCGCCAAGTTGAATGTCGGTTCCGCGGCCGGCCATATTGGTTGCAATGGTTACGGCGCCATAAACACCTGCTTCGGCAACGATGGCTGCTTCTCGTTCGTGGTGTTTGGCATTTAAAACTTCGAATTTTATGTCGGTCTGTTCTTTCAGCAGTTTGGCAATGGCTTCGGATTTTTCAACCGATGTCGTGCCGACAAGAACAGGCTGTCCTTTAGCGTGGCATTCTTTTATAGTGTCTATAATTGCTTTATATTTTTCGCGCTCGGTACGGTAAATGCAGTCATGCTCATCTTTACGGATAACCGGGCGGTTGGTCGGGATTTCAACACAGGCCAAATTATAAATGTCGCCAAATTCGGTTTCTTCCGTCATTGCCGTACCGGTCATACCGGCCAGCTTGGGATAAAGACGAAAATAGTTTTGGAAAGTAATGGAGGCGAGTGTCTGATTTTCAGATTGGATTTCGACGCCTTCTTTCGCTTCCAGTGCCTGATGCAGTCCGTCGCTGTAACGACGTCCTTCCATGATACGGCCGGTAAATTCGTCGATAATCAGCACTTTGCCGTCGCGTACCAGATAATCGACGTCTTTGGTAAACATAATGTTTGCCCGCAATGCCTGATTGACATGATTTACAAGTTGTACGTTTTTGATGTCATATAGGCCGCCGTCCGTAATTAATCCGGCTTTTTTCAGCAGTTCTTCAACGTGTTCCATTCCGATTTCGGTTAAGGTAACGTTTTTGGCTTTTTCGTCTTTTTCATAATCAGAAGCGTTGATGTGTTTGATTATATTATTAACAAGAACGTATTTTTCGGAAGAATCTTCAGCCGCACCGGAAATAATCAACGGAGTGCGGGCTTCGTCGATAAGGATGGAATCGACTTCGTCGACAATGGCGTAGTTGAAATCGCGCTGAACGCGTTCGTCAAGGGAAAACTTCATGTTGTCACGAAGATAGTCAAAACCGAGTTCATTGTTTGTCGCATAAGTGATATCGGCATTGTAGGCTTCCTTGCGCTGTACGTCGTCTTTTTCGTGAACGATATAGTCAACGGTTAAGCCCAGAAAACGGTAAACCTGTCCCATCCATTCGGCATCGCGTTTGGCAAGGTAATCGTTTACAGTAACGACATGTACACCTTTTTGTTCTATGGCATTTAAATATGCTGCAAGTGTTGCAACTAATGTTTTACCTTCGCCGGTTTTCATTTCGGCAATCATGCCTTTATGCAGGACGATACCGCCGATAAGCTGAACGTCATAATGGCGTTGCCCCAATGTACGCTTTGCTGCTTCCCTGACGGTTGCAAACGCTTCAGGCAGAATATCATCCAGCGTTTCGCCTTCTTTTAATCGGGAGCGGAATTCCAATGTCTTGTTTTTGAGTTCTTCGTCTGAAAGTTTTATAAAATCATCTTCAAGAGCATTAATCTGTTCAACTATTTTGTATTGTTTTTTTATGAATCTGTTGTTGGCGGTACCAAAAATTTTGCGTGCGATGTCTGTTAACATTATCATTACCTTATATATTGTCTTTTAGCTACATTTAGTGTTTATATGTAATAAAGTCAATACTATCAACAGAAGTTATAAACGCCAAATAAAAAATACTTGGAATATTTTATAAATAAGTATATATGAGTAAATGAGTATAGATAAACTTTTTATTTTGGAGGTTTTTATGAAAAAGAGAATCGTAGGTTTTACAATCTCTGCCGTTGCTGTAGTCGTTGTAGCCGTTGCTTCTTTTGTGTCTTTTAAGGTGTATAATGCCAATGCCGGCGCTGATAAAGGTGTTGCCGCAAAAGTCAACGGGGAAATCATTTATATCAACGATTTGAAGCAGAGTTATGCTGACCATCCGCAGATTCAGGACAAGGTTCCGTTTGAAGAATTTTATGCGAAGACGCTTGATGTATTTGTAAACAGCAAGCTGGTATATCAGGCTGCTACTGCTGCCAATATTGAGCAGACACCGGAGTATCAGAGACAGCTGGTTACGGCAAAGGAAGATTTGGCTCGCAAATTGTATCTTGAAAAAACGGTAGATGAGAGAGTTACAGACAAGGCTGTTCAAGACTTGTATAATGACTATAAATCCAAATTTGAAAGCCAGAAGGAAGTAAAAGCTAAGCATATTCTGGTAGATTCTGAAGCCAAAGCCAAAGAAGTTATTGCCAAGTTGAAAAAAGGCGAGGATTTTGTAAAACTGGCTAACGAATATTCTAAAGATCAGGTTGAATTGGGCTATTTTACTGAAGATATGATGGTTCCTGAATTTTCTAAAGCTGCGTTCAGCATGGACAAAGGCGAATTTTCCAAAACCCCGGTTAAGACAGAATTCGGCTATCATGTTATTTTGGTTGAAGATGTTAGAGCATCTAAGCCGTTGGAGCTGAAAGAAATTGAACCTCAGTTGAAAAATATGGTTACACAGCAGGTTATTGCGAAGATTTTTGAAGATTTGCGCAATAACGCCAAGGTTGAAAAGTTTACTTTGGACGGGAATCCTATTCCTGAAAAGAAGTAAGCTTGGATTTTCTTTAGAGAAGAGCCCCTTTCAAGGGGCTCTTCTCTTTTGTTAAGGGTGAAAAAAGGAGAGTGTAAAAAAAAGAGGGCAAGAAGACCCTCTTTTTATTTGGCATCCTGACAGGATGATACTTTTTCTGTTTACAGATTACGGCTGGCAACCGTTTCCAGCAGCTTTTTGTTTGCTTCCTCAAGGGAAATATTATCATAAACAGCTACTTCGCTGGCTAGACGTTCCAACGCGTGTTCATAAATTTGGCGTTCGCTGTAAGACTGGTCGGCCAGATTTTCGCTGCGGTGCAAATCACGGATTACTTCTGCTACGGCAACGGGATTTCCGGAATTGATTTTGTTTTCGTATTCCTGTGCACGTCTGGACCACATGACTTTTTTGATTCTGGGTTTTCCTTTTAATGTGGCAAGGGCTTCTTTCATCGTCGTTTCGTCAGAAATTTTGCGTAAGCCGACCTGATCCAGTTTTGCCATCGGAACGCGCAACGTCATTTTGTCTTTATCGAAATTAACGACCAGGAGCTCGAGTTCGCTGCCGGCAATAGTTTGTTTGGCAATGTTGGTTACTTTGCCGACGCCATGTGTCGGGTATACGACATATTCTCCAGAGTTGAAAGTGACAACTGAGCTTTTCTTCATGTTGGATTGACCTCCTAGGTATTTGTAAGTGTTATTATGAAAACGAAGTGACTATATCACATTTTTTGCAACAAATCTATACCTAAAATGAAAAAAAATTAAAAATTTTTTAAATAATCTGAAAACGGAGCGTCAGAAATAAGGAAAGAGGTCTGTTAATTTTACGCCGATGCAGGCTTAAAATCGGCGTAAAATCATTTGAGGAGGAAATTTATTTGGGAAACAAATCTGTTTGCCGAAGAGCTTCGCCGACCACCATTACTGCTGCAACTGCAACATTTATTGAACGTGCATTTTTGTTCATGGGTATCAGAAGCCTGGCATCTGCAGCCTGATGGACGGCTTCGGGAACACCTGCACTTTCTCTGCCCATCAATATAATATCATTAGGTTCAAATTTGAACTCTGTATATGGTTTTTCAGCATGGGTTGTCAGCAAAACGATTCTTCCGTATTCTTCGGGATGAGAAATACGGCAGGCCAGAAAATCCTGCCAAGAATTATGGCGCCGGTATGATGCCATATTCAGGTAGTCCATTCCGGCGCGTTTCATTGCTTTTTCATTAAATATAAATCCGCAAGGTTCTATAATATCTATAGGCAAATCCAAACATGCCCCCAAACGCAAAAGCGTTCCGGTATTTTGTGGTATATCCGGTTGGAATAAAGCTAATCTCATCTTAGTTCGGCTTTATTATCTGTTCTTTTTTACTTCTATAGACAGCGGCAAAATCTACGGGTGTCAGCATAAGCGGCGGCAGGCCTGCATTAGCCAGGTTGGAAGATATAATCTGCCGGGCGTACGGGAACAGAAGCTTGGGGATTTCGATGAATAAGACAGGTTCAAGTTTTTCTTCCGGAAGTTGAACTGTACAGGCTGCCGCATAAGCAAGTTCGAAAATAAACAACTTTTCTTCGTTTATGTCAGCATCAATGCGCAGGTTAAGCGTTACTTCAAAGTTATTTTCATTTAATTTATTGACATCTATGTTTAAATCAACGTTGAGCTTTGGCTGGGAATTAAGCTTGGAAAAAATTTCCGGGGCATGAGGAACTTCCAGAGACATATCTCTGATGTATTGCATATTTAGGGTTACTTCAGCCGGTTCGGAAGTGTTGGTCATCGTTTTGCCATCCTTTCATCAAAATTACTTTTTGCTTATAATATAGGGTTTTATTTTTATACGTCAAATATAATAGTTGATAATAAAGATATTTGGCGCTATATTATGTGTAATTTTAACAGAGGTGAGGAAATGTCAGGATATTTGGATATTATATTTTTACTGGTTTTGGTAGTTGTTATCTTTAGCAAACTGAAGAGCGTCTTGGGAACAGGAGCCGATGATGCGAAAGTGATTATGATACCGAAAGAGCAGTTTGAAAAGGTTTATAAAGAGCTGCGAAAAAATGCATTAAATGAGGGCAGCGAGAATCCTGATGTGGGGAATTTGTCACCACTTGACAGAGAATTGATTAAAATTCCGAATTTTAATAAAAATGTTTTTATAAAAGGGGCGCAGAAAGCGTTTGAAATGATATTAGCCGCTTTCAGCAAAGGGGACTCGGGAACGCTGGCCAAGCTGGTTAACAGCGAATTATTGAAAAAGTTTGAAAAAGTTATTAATGACAGGAAAGAACAGGGAATAATTTCGGAAACGGATTTAATTGGCTTTGTCGAAACGGAAGTCGAATCGGTCAGATTTGTTGACGATGATAAGGTCAACCTAGTTGTGAAGTTTGTCAGCGAACAGGTAAATCTTTTGAAAAACGCTGAAGGGGAAGTTATTGAAGGCGATGAAAATTATGTTCAGACGATTTCGGACGTATGGACGTTTGAAAAACCGTTAAATCCACGGGTTAACAACTGGCTGCTTTGTTCGACTAAAAAATGCTGAAACGGGGACTTATTTTTGCAATAGGATTGTTTCTTGTTTCCTGTTCGGGGGAAGACAAGACGGTTGAACCGGTTGTTCCTTCTTCTTTTGAGCTTAAAAGAAGCGATTTTTCCGCATTGGCAGGATGGGAAAAAGATGATTTTCGTATGTTTGAGAAAGCTTTGGGCGATGTCTGTGATGCATTGCAGAAAATGCGGCAGCAAAGTTTAAAGAGCGGCGTTTTAGAATACTCTCTGGTTTCTTATCGCAAACATTGCGGAAAAATGGCGCAGATTAAAGATTCTAATGAGCTAAAAGCGTATATCCGGCAAAATTTTGAGCCTTACGCCGTTATTGTCAACGGTTCTTCCTATGGTAAATTTACGTCTTATTATGAGGCTAATCTGAGAGCGAGTTTTATACGCGAAGGGAAGTATCAATATCCGATATATGGCAAACCAAAAGATTTGGTAGAGGTTAATTTGCGGGATTTTGATGCAGGTTTGCCAGACCGGCGGCTGGTAGGACGGGTTAAAAACGGAAAACTGGTTAAGTATTACACCCGGCAGGAAATTGATGAAGGCAGATTAGATGCTCCGGTTATATTGTGGGGAGATAATCCTGTTGATATTTATATTATGCAGATTCAGGGAGCTGCAGTTGCGACTTTGCCTGACGGAAAAGAGATTCGCGTCGGATATGCTGACAATAACGGGCATAAGTTTAGGGGAATCGGTTCAATTTTGCTGGAAAAAGGTTTGATTAAGCCAGGAGAGGCATCGATGCCGAAAATTCGTGACTGGCTGCAGAAAAACGGGGATAAGGCGAAGAGGAATATGCTTCTCAATGACCGGTATATTTTTCATAAAATCGTGAATGCCGACGGTCCGATTGGCGCGATGGGGCTGCCGTTGGTTGCAGGACGAAGCATGGCGGTAGATAAATCTTATATTCCGTTGGGGACAATGATGTGGCTTGAAACTTCCGGGCCGGACGGAGAGGCGCTGAACCGTGTAGTTATGGCAGAAGATGTCGGCAGTGCCATAAAAGGGGGCATTCGCGGCGATTATTTCTGGGGGCATGGAGAAGACGCATTAAAATATGCAGGGCGGATGAATTCAAAGGGGCGCTATTTTATTCTATTGCCTAAAGGAACCGAGGTTAAAGTCAATGGCCGATAGTGATGTTTGGCAGGAGGCGGTTAAAGGAGTCAGGCGTATACGGACAAACCGCCATACAGACGATATTGAACCGAAAGAAATTAAAATCAGAAAAGATAAAGAGGTAACGGTAACTTTTGAAATCCTGAAGAGCGGGAAAAGTGTAGCTAAAGACGATTTTTCGCAAATGGACGGGGCGTTGGCGAAACGTTTTAAACGGGAAGAGTTTAAAGTAGAGGCTGTTCTTGATTTGCATGGAACAACGGAAAGGGCAGCTTTTGAGCAGGTTTGCGATTTTATTAAAGCTGCGTATAATTCCGGCAAGAGGTGTGTTCTGATTGTAACCGGGAAAGGAATTGACGATATGTTGTTCAGTACAAAGGGTGTGTTGCGCAAATCTGTTCCGAATTGGCTTTCGCATTCGGAAATAAGCCCGTTGATTTTGGGATTTAAAAATCCGGCGGAAGCAAAAGGAGGGGCAGGCGCCTTATATATTTTGCTGCGGAAGAAGCTTGATGCCGGACATAGAAAATTGTTTGATTTCGAGCGGTGGTAATTTGAAAGAGAATATATAAAAAACAAACCCCGTGCGGAAGAAATGCACGGGGTTTTGCATATCAGAAAAATTTGTTAGCCGGCTTTTTTCTTTTCAGGAACGAAATTTTGGTCAAGCACAATGTTTTCAATGCTTAATTCTTGTGCCGGAAGATAGGAAATTCCGTTTTCGACGATATTGCCGACATTCAAAAGGTCTGCATCATTGTCTTTGAGGCAGGAAATTGTTTTTTCGTCAGCTTTAACGGTCAAATTCAGAACCGGATTTTTCTGCGATTTGTTTTCTATCGTCTTTTGTTTGCGAATTTCGGTTGAAACGGCAGACACGGTGTCGTACAGCAGCGAATTATCTGCAGCGGCTGTTTCAAGAATATTCAGCGACGACCAGAGTTCTTTATGGACGGAAATTTCCGAATTCTGTTTCCACGGGCGTGCCTGATAAACCTCTTCGGTTATAAACGGGCAGAAAGGCGCCAGCAGTTTGATAAATGAATCCAGAGAAAGCTTAAGCGTAGCGATTGCTGAAGCGTTGTCGGCGGAATAAGCGCGTTTCTTGACGATTTCAACATAGTTGTCGCAAAAATCCCAAAAGCGGGTTTCAATTGCATCCAAAGCCAGAGAATAGTCGTAGTTTTCAAAGCTTTGTTTGGCGGATTTTACGGTATCGGCAAGTTTTTTGAGCCAGGATTTGTCCATAGCGGCGGTTATGTCTTTGGCATAATCGGCGGAAGTTGAGTTTCCGACAATCATAAAGACGAATTTGCTGGCGTTGTAAATTTTAACGACCAGTTTACGCCCCTGCTGCATCATTTTTTCTTCAAAAGCCGTATCGGCGCCGAGTTTGGCCTTGGCTGCCCAGTAGCGGACAGCATCGGCGGAATGGTTTTCAATCAGGTGCATCGGGGTAACGACGTTGCCTTTGGATTTGCTCATTTTTTTGCGGTCAGGGTCAAGGATAAAGCCGCTGATAAGCGTTTTGTGCCATGGAATCGTATTTTCGTGCATCAGGCTTTTGGCAATCGTGTAGAAAGCCCATGTACGGATAATATCGTGTGCCTGCGGGCGGATGTCAAACGGCATAGACAGGTTGGAACCGTCTTTGGCCATTGCCATAGCAATTTGCGGGGTTAGGGAAGACGTTGCCCAAGTGTCCATAACGTCAGGGTCACCGGCAAAACCGTTAGGCTGATTGCGCTGCGACTCGGCATATCCGGTAGGGGTATCTGCCATCGGGTCAATCGGCAGGCGATTTTCTTCCGGCAGGATAACCTGATTATAGTCTATATTGCCGTTAGCGTCAACTTTATACCAGACGGGGAAGGGAACGCCGAAGTAACGCTGGCGGCTGATGCACCAGTCCTGATTCAGCCCTTCGGTCCAAGTTTCATAGCGGTGTTGCATATATGCCGGCAGCCATTCGATTTTACGTCCGGCAGCGAGCATTTCCTGTTTCATATCCATCAGGTTGACAAACCACTGGCGGGAGGATACGAATTCCAACGGCAGATTTCCCTTTTCGTAAAATTTTACGGGGTGGACGATTTTTTTCGGTTCGCCGATAAGATATCCCTGTTCTTTCAGCATTTCGGCCACTTTCTTTTTGGCAATATGCGCAGGCAGGCCGATAATCTGGCTGAAGTTCTTTTGAGCTTCTTCCTTATTTAGCGTATTAAAGACGCCCTCGCCATAAGTGATGTTCATAATTTTGCCGTCCAAGCCGATAATTTGTTTAATCGGCAGTCCTGATTTTTTCCACCAAGCGACGTCAGCAGCGTCGCCGAACGTGCAGACCATCATAATGCCCGTGCCTTTGTCTTTTTCGGCGTGTTCGGACGGAACAATCGGTACCGGAATATCAAACAGCGGGACAACAGCAGTTTTGCCAAACAGATGCTTATAACGTTCATCATCCGGATGGGCGACAATGGCCAGGCAGGCTGCCAGCAATTCCGGCCGGGTGGTGGCGATGGTAAAGGTTTCATCGCTGTCTTTGACACTAAAGCGAATGTCATGGAAAAAGCCTTCCATTTCCTTGTCTTCTACTTCTGCCTGAGAAACGGCCGATTTGAACGTAACGTCCCACATAATCGGCGCTTCTACGGCAACGACTTTGCCTTTTTTGTATAAGTCAAGGAATGAAGCCTGAGAGATTTTTATGGATGACGGGCTGATAGTGGAATATGTCAGGTTCCAGTCGTAGGAGTGTCCGATGCGGCGGAAGACGTTTTCAAAAATTTTTTCATCTTCGGCGGTCAGGGTTTCGCAGGCTTCAATAAAGTTTTTGCGAGAGATTTCCTTACGCTCGTCTTTGGCGTTTTCTACATGAACCGGTTTAAATGCCGGGTCATAGGCAACTTTCGGGTTGCAGGCGATGTTATAGTAGTTTTGAACGCGGCGTTCGGTCGGGAGGCCGTTGTCATCCCAGCCTATCGGGTAGAATACAGATTTTCCCTGCATACGCTGGTATCTGGCGATGATGTCGGTTTGGGTGTAGCTGAAGATGTGCCCGATATGCAGCGAACCGGAAACGGTCGGCGGCGGCGTATCAATCACAAAGCTGTTGTCTCTGCTTTGGGTGGCATCATATTTATAAACTTCATTCGCGCTCCAGTAGGCGTCGCAGCGTTTTTCTATTTCTTCAGCATTAAATTGTTTGTCTAACCCTTGTTCTTCTTTATAAGACATCGTTTCGTTCACTCCAATAAAAATCAAACCGGGAATGATTTTAACAAAGGCGGATTTAAAAGTAAAGGATTAAAATATTGTAAGATTAGCGGGTTAAAGAAAAGGTGTTTAGTAGGTGAAGCACAGAAGGCGGCGATTAGAGTCTATTTGTTTAAAAATTTAGAAAAAATACGGGTTTAATGGACGGAATCCACAAAAAAGTATTGCAAAAGTGTGTAAAAAATGTTATAGTGAGAATGTAAAAATATTTTTAGGCGTTTTGAATTATTGTAGAGTTTATTATGAAGTGGTCTTTCGGGATTATTTGCATACACTCTCTGGAAGAATTCAAAACGTCTTTTTTTATGTGAAATAATTAAATTTTTTAACATATGAAGACAAATTTTTTCTTTAGAACAGTCCTCGTGATTGTTTTGGCTATGGTTACAGAAGTTTCTATGGCTCAGAGAGTTGTTAACGGTATTGATAAAGGCTGGTCTACAAGACAAGCTGGAAAATACTTAGTTAGTAATCCGTCTGATACTGTTATTTTGGCAGTGTCGGAAGTAATTAGAGATAACGGGATAAGATATGTGGAAACACGTATTGGATACGTTATTGAAGGAAAACTTGTTTCCCGTCGGGATACTGTATTGTATTTTGAGAAGATGTCAAACGACATATCTCAAGAGAACAAAAAAGAATATCTTCGCGGTGAAAAAAATGCTTATTTGCCTGAACACCAACGGGCAGATAAGTCGAACGTTCACCGTGTCAATGTATCTTTGCTCGGTGGAGCAAATTATATTGACGGGAAAGTGAATCCTGTGTTTACCGGCCGGTTGGGGTATGAGACCTGCTATTTTTTGTTTGAGCTGGAGGGCTCTTACAGCAGGGCTAAGTATCCGACTTTAAACAGCTACTACAATACTTTTGTAGCAGCCGGAAATCTGGGGTGGAAGTTTTGGCAAGACAGGGATTATCGTTCCTATATTGCCGTACTCGGTACTGCCGGCTATGCCATGCAGAAGTCTGATAAGGACGATGCCGAGCTTTTTTCAAAGAACTATGGCTTTACGTTTGGCGCATTCCTGCGTGGAGCTTGGGGTTTTGGAAAACGTTTCCAGCTCATAGGCGAGGCCGGATATCGTGTTCTGCCGAAAGTGGAGCATGATGGCGGTACGCAAGAATTTGACAACGGGGGACCGTTTGTGAACCTCGGTGTCAACATGTCTTTCTAGAGAGAAAGACCACGTTATTGGAGCAGTAAATTTTAGGTAACCCCTAAATTTGCTGCTCCTTTTTTATGGAAAAGTTCAAAAAATATAACACGAGATAAGTGGAGTAAGCGATTAGAGTCTATTTGTTTAAAAATTTAGAAAAAATACGGGTTTAATGGACGGAATCCACAAAAAAGTATTGCAAAGGTGTGTAAAAAATGTTATAGTGAGAATGTAAAAGTATTTTTAGGCGTTTTGAATTATTTTGGGGTTTATTATGAAGTGGTCTTTCGGGATTATTTGCATACACTCTCTGGAAGAATTCAAAACGTCTTTTTTTATGTGAAATAATTAAATTTTCATAATATGAGACAGTTTTTCTTTAAGACAGTCCTCGTGGCTGTTTTTGCACTGGTTGCGGGAGCTTCCAATGCTCAGAGAGTTGTTAACGGTATTAATACGCGTGACGCAAAAGCGTGTATGGAATACCTAGTTAAAAATCAGAAAGACACTATCGCGTCAGTGTCTTCTTTTATTAAAGGGCAAGATACATGCGTTGTAAGACGTGTGGTATTTTTGTCCGCGGCTGAAAAGCTGACGGCCCGGCAGGACACGGTCATTTACCGTCCCACAATTGTGAAAAAGACGGTAATGAATCCGACGACTGTTGCGGCTTTGGAAGAAACGAGTGTTGACACACGCTTTACCGAAGCAGTGGTAGGCAGGGATTCTAAAAGAGATACTTATTACGCTATCTGTGATAGTGTAAAGGGTGTTTCTGAAGATGATCCTGATGCCGGAAAGGTTGTGCTTCGCTCGGCTGATAAGTACGGCTGGGGTGTTAACTTTTATGCCGGTTATCAGCTGGCTGAAAATGTTAATTCTCCCGTCATCGGAGCAGGTTTGGAATACAACCGTTCATGGTGGGCCGTAGGTTTGCAGGGAGAAGTCGGAAAGTCCAAATATACTCACAATGCAGTTAACGCTGGTGAGGATTATTGGAGTTTCCGGGCAGAGAGCTGGGCGGCTGTTCAGCCGTTTAAGTTTGATGCTTACAACCAGAATCGGTTATTCTTTTTTGGCGGTATAGGATTTGAATCCTATGAAACCGACTCAAAGGAAACAACCGATGATGCCGGGAATAAGGTCTCATTCCGCAGTTGGGGAAATTATATGTACCCGACAGCTGGTGTGAGATTTGAACACAGATTTTTCTCTACGGGAAACAGTCTTTATTTGACTGCCCAGTGGAGAAGACTTTCTGGAATTATCCAGAACAGTTCGTCGGAGCGATATAACGCTCTGATGTTATCTGTAGGTTTCAACTTCGGCGTCTTCCGCAATAAAACGGGGATGTCGAAAAGTGAAGTCAAGGCTCTGGCGTATTGAAGATAAGCAGGGAAAGATTGGGGGCGTATGCTCTCGCTTTCCCTGCTTTTTTGTTATGATGGACAAATTTAATCGGAGTAAATTAAACTTTGCAGCGGAATTTTTGTTGCACGTAACGGAAAAATAGGGTATAATTATCTTACTAAACTAAATTATTAAGATATGAAAAAAAGACTTTTTACAGTAATGGCGACGATAGTTGTCATCTGTGCAGTATGTGTGAATAACGTTAATGCCCAGTGCTTTCGTTATTATGACAGGGGAGCGGGCTTGTTTGGAGACGGCGTGGATTTTTATGCCGGATTTGGAGCAGGCGCTGCTTTGGTGAACGATATGGCTTCGCCGGCATTTAGCGTCCGGGTCGGAGCAGAAGCCGGGTTGTTTATCGGAGAGATAGAAGGCAGCTATCTGTCGGTCAATTCTCTTTATGATGATGGCTTCAGCGCGGAAACCAATACTTTGTCGACTATGACATTAGGGCTGAATTTGGGGGTTAAATTTCTGAGTTCAAGCTATGGGCATTTGGCGTTGATGGTTCATACGGGATATGCTCTCCAGGAAGAGTGGTTCCACGGGGATTATCCTTATGATTATCACCACGGGCATGCTTATCACGGACGATATTATTTCGGAGTCGGACTTAACGGCTCGGTAAATTTGTCTTCACGGATAGCATTGTTTGGCGAAGCCCGTTATCAGTCAATTCCGATTGACGGACGTGGCGAAATCAAGTGGGGTGGCGTCTTTACCGGAGGAATTAAGTTTTATTTTTAATTATTCGTTTAGTGCGGCGGGAGAAATCCTGCCGTTTTTGTTTGTTCTATGCGACGATAGAGGTGCGTGGAGGGGCGGAGTGTGAGAGCATAGGTACTGGTTTTGTCTTGTGCCGGGGTTGAAAGGCGGATTGGCAGGATTATATGTTCATCGTATCATTTTAATTTTGGAGGAAATAAAGATGAATAAAATATTTATGGGGCTTCTGGCGGTGGCTGCATTGGCTTTGATTGTCAGCCAGGCGATTGCGGGCGCAAGCAATACGAACAATGCGAGCAATGCTCCTGCCAATGCCGACAATGGCGGCGTTATGATTATTGAAACATATTCGGCTTCAGCAGTAACAGTTCCGGGAAATTATAATTCCAACAGCAATGCAAACGCTGCCGGGAACAATAGTGATATGCAGCCGCTTCCCGGAGATCCCGGCGTTGAAGTTGCACCGGTAAATTCAACTGCCGGTCAGCCGGTTGTCGTTGAAGAAGAAGATGTTTTGGTACAGGAAACAGAGGACGGGGAATAATTTAAATACATTGTTTAAATACACTATTTAAATACGCCGTTTATTTTCTAAGCGGCGTTTTTTGTGTTGTAAAGAATGTGTTTTGAGGGATTGCCTTCTTATAGGTGCTTTTTGAGCGAGATGTTTTTGGGGATTGGGCTGCATATTCTGAAAGAGATACAGAAGTTTTTCGTTTAGAAATTATTTACATTATTATCCTAGACTCTAAATATGATTATCGGACGGAGGGAAAATGTATCGTATTTTGAGTTTGGCGGCCGGGTGTCTGATGCTGCTTTGCTTGCAGGGAATATGTCTTGCCGCAGAAGAGAGAGTTTCGCTACAACCTATGTGCGACTTAGATGGGAAAACGAAAGACGATTTGGTTAAGCTGCGGGAAAAAAGTATGATTTATTCGGCTTTTTACCGCTATGATTATCAGCCGAAAATATTTGACCGTTATGATGCGAAAGAAAAGTGGATTGGCAACAGGTACAGTTGCTATCGAAACCGTTTTTATGACGGAAATTCGGAGGCAAGCATTTGGTTGAAAAATCCAAATATTCTCGTGCATCCTTTTGCAGGGACGATATACCACATGTATTACGGAAAAACGAATAATCCGGTATTTTGCATGTATGCGAAACAGTTGTTATTTAAACCTAAAAGCATTGTTTATAATGAAGAAAAAAAGGAAATAACAACGACCTATAAGGCTTATAATATTTTGTTAGGCAGAGGGTCGCATACGTTTGGAGCCTTAAATTTCGGGCTTTTTCCGATTAATGCTTATGATGTCGGGTTTAATTATATCAGTTTGGCTGAAAGCAAAGGCCTGGCTTCCAGCGGGAGGCGGGACAGGAAAACGTTGGAGAGTGCAATGGGGGCGGTCTGGGCGTTGAATGAAGATGTCAGCGTTTGTAATCCTTGTTATGAAAGACGAGATGATGTTTGCACTTGCTATACGAAAGATGGCAGCTTGGATGTTGTGTTGAAGCGGCAAAATGCAGAAATGCTGTTTAAATTGTGGAAGGAAAAACCGAAATCGAAAAATGACGATGCGGATTTTTATTATCGTATACGGTTTGTTTCGTATTGAGATACGGTAAATCAGCTAAGCCGGGAAAAGGGAGAGAGACGGAAAACGCACAATAACGTTGGCTGTAAAAACAATAAAACACCCCGAACCGATGGTACGGGGTGTTTCTTTGGGCAAAGAAAATTATTCTTTATTTTTCAGAGCTGCGCCCAGAGCTTCGCCCAGAGCA
The DNA here is from genome assembly GCA_001917135.1 of Acetobacter sp. 46_36. Lineage (GTDB taxonomy): Bacteria > Pseudomonadota > Alphaproteobacteria > RF32 > CAG-239 > CAG-267. Next base: position 216,751 of record MNTT01000015.1, on the reverse strand, counting down.
GAGCCGGAAGAAGTGTTGGCACCGGAATATTCTTCCAGAGCTTTCTTTTCTTCTTCAATCTCATAAGCTTTTACAGAAACGCCAAGCTTAGCGTTTTTGCGGTCAACGGAAGTCAGTTTCGCTTCCAAAACGTCGCCTTCCTTGTAGCTCATAGGATCGTTGTTTTCTTTAGACAAATCAGCCTTTTTGATAGTGGCTGCGATGCCCTGAACCGTTACCTGAACGCCTTTTTCGTCAGCGCCGGTTACAACGGCTTTGACAATGTCGCCTTTCTTCAGCGAATCCAAAGTCATGGCGATATTGTTTTCAGACAGCTGTTTGATGCCGAGGCTGATACGTTCTTTTTCAACGTCAACGTCAATGATTTTAGCTTCAATTGTCTGGCCTTTGGTGTAATCCTTAACGGCTTCTTCGCCGGATTTTTCCCAAGAAATGTCAGACAAGTGAATCATGCCGTCGATTTCGTCAGACAGGCCGATGAACAGACCAAATTCGGTGATGTTTTTAATCTTGCCTTCAATGACGGAACCCAGCGGATGTTCTTCAACATAGGCAGCCCAAGGATTCGGAGTGCACTGTTTGATGCCGAGGCTGATACGACGCTTTTCGGGATCGACTTCCAGAACTTTAACTTCAACTTCCTGAGAAGTGGAAACGATTTTGCCCGGATGTACGTTTTTGCGGGTCCAGCTCATTTCGGAAACATGGACAAGGCCTTCAATGCCGTCTTCCAGTTCAATGAATGCGCCGTAATCGGTGATGTTGGTAACTTTTCCTTTGTAGACTTCGCCAACTTTGTATTTGTCAGCAACTGCCTGCCACGGGTCATTTTCCAGCTGTTTCATGCCGAGGCTGATGCGCTGGGTGTCTTCGTTGAATTTGATAACCTGTACTTTAACCGTCTGACCCAGAGACAGAACTTCTGCCGGGTGGTTGATTCTCTTCCAGGAAATATCGGTAACGTGTAGCAGACCGTCAACGCCGCCCAAATCAATGAATGCGCCGTAATCGGTGAGGTTCTTGACGATACCTTCAAGAACGGAGCCTTCTTTGATGGTGTCAATCAGTTCAGCGCGCGCAGAAGCTCTGGTTTCTTCCAGAACAACACGGCGGGATACAACGATGTTGCCGCGAACCTTGTCCATTTTTAAAATCTGGAACGGCTGAGAAATGCCCATTAACGGGGTAATGTCCTTAATCGGGCGGATATCAATCTGCGAGCCCGGCAGGAACGCGATGGCGCCGTTGAGGTCAACCGTAAAGCCGCCTTTAACGCGTCCGAAGATAACGCCGTTTACTCTTTCGTTGTTGTTCATCATCTTTTCCAGATCCTGCCATACTTCTTCACGGCGGGCTTTTTCACGGGACAGGACAATGTTGCCGTCTTTGTCTTCATATCTGTCGACCAAAACTTCAACAACGTCGCCGACTTTCAATTCGTCGTTTTTGCCGAATTCGCGCAAAGGAATGCGTCCTTCGGATTTCAAACCAACGTCAACGGTGGCGAAATCATCGGTTAAGCGAATGATTGTTCCTTTCATGACCGTGCCGACAATGCCTTTGCCGCCAAACTGTTCGTTCAGCAGGTCTTCAAAGTTTTCGGTCATTTCGGGAATTTTAATTTCTGCAGTATTTGCCATTATATTATTTTCAAAAAATGCCAGACCCTCGGTTGGAGGCGGACTTGTGCATATTAAAAACTTTCTTTATGCTGCACCGCATAGAGAATTGACTGCTTTTTTAGCTTTAAACGGCGGGAAAGTCAAGAAAAAAGTGGGAAAAGATGAAATTTGTAAATGGATTTGTTCCTGGTTCTCAGACTTTGTATGGCAAACGTTTATATATAAAATCGCTGAGTGCATTGGGCAGAATGCTGCCGAGCCAGACGGCGAAGCGCATCGGCCAGGGAAATGCAATCAGGCCGATATTTTTCCGTATACGGCGGGCAATCAGGGCAGCGGCGGGTTCCGCTTCCATAAAGAACGGCATCGGGCAGGTGTTCTTGTCGGTAATGCGGGAACGGACGAAGCCAGGGCAAATCGTGTTGACCTGAATGTCATAAGGCAGAAGGTTAAGCCGCAGGGCTTCGCCGTAAGCCTTGACACAGGCTTTGGTTGCGCTGTAAGACGGGCAGGCAGGCAGGCCGTGATAGCCGGCAATGGAAGCGGTTATGGCAATGATTTTATCTTTGCCGGAGCGTTTTTTGTAAATTTCTACGGCAGGGGTAACCGTATTGACGACGCCCATGACGTTTATGTTGAAAGTGTTGAAAATATTTTCGGGCGTTTCTTCCAGCGTGGCGACTCCGGCGTTGGCAAAAACAAGGTTGAGTGGTGCGGTCTGTTCAGCTTCGTTTATCCATCTTTCCATAGCAGGGCGGTTGGTAACGTCCAATATCCGGGCGTGGATTTTTGCCGTTCCGGCCTTTTCACATACTTCTTTAACAGCTTGCAGGCGTTGTTGGTTACGTCCACAGATGAAAATATTTTCGGTTTCCGGCTGTTTGGCATAGTAAAGAGCCAGCGCTTCGCCGATTCCTGAAGAGGCGCCAGTTAAAAGAATGTTTTTGACAATCATGGTGTAATCCTTAAAATAAAGCTTTATTTATGCATTTTATAATATATATTATAGGGCAGGAAAATTAAAAAGAGCAATGTATTCTTGAAAGTTTTGTGAGGGAATTTATGATGGGGCAGAGTTGCAGAATCCAAAGACAGGGTACGATGTTTATTTTTTCGGCGCCGAGCGGTGGCGGCAAAAGCTCGCTTATTAAGGGTTTGCTGAAGGAACTTGACAATATCCAACTGTCAGTTTCGGTAACGACGCGTGCGAAACGCGAAGGCGAAACGGACGGCAGGGATTATTATTTTATTAATGATGATAAATTTAAAGATCTGGTTGAGAAAAAAGCACTGTATGAATATGTCGATTCCGATTTCGGGCCAAAATACGGAACGCCAAAGAAGCCGGTAGACGACTTGTTGTGCCAAGGGAAAGACGTTATTCTGGATTTGGATTATCCCGGCGTACAGCAGCTTCGTGCATTAGCTGGCGACAGAGTTAAAGCGATTGCGCTGGTTCCGCCGTCTTTGAAAATTCTGCGTGAACGGTTGGTTAACAGGGGGACGGATTCTATGGATGTTATCAATCGGAGGATGGCGCAGGCGGAAAAAAGAGTCAGGGAAAGCGTCTTTTATGATTATGTCATTGTTAATGATGATTTGGATGCTGCGGTTGCCGAAGCAAAAGCCATTATTCTGGCGGCGCGTGCCGAGCGGAAAGATATGTGCGGGTTGGCGGGTTTTATAGAGCAAGTTGTGGAGAATCAATAAATGCAGAAGATTTATAATTCAATTACGGAGCTTGTCGGACATACACCGTTGCTGCGGCTGGGAAATCTGGCAACAAAACTGCGGCTCAACGCAGAAATACTGGCGAAGTGCGAGATGTATAATCCGCTGTTTTCAATTAAGGACAGAATTGCGCTGGCCATGCTGGAACGTCAGGAGAAAAAAGGCATAAATGATGAAACAATTTTTGTTGAAGCAACTTCCGGAAATACGGGAATAGCTTTAGCCGCTTTTTGCGCCGCTAAAGGGTATAAGCTGATTATCGTAATGCCGGAGAATATGTCGGAAGAGCGAATCAGCTTAATGCGGCATCTGGGAGCTGAAGTTATTCTGACTCAGGCCGAAGATGGCATGAACGGAGCCATTCATAAGGCGGAGATGCTGAAAGAGCGTAATTCGAATGTGGTTATTTTGAGCCAGTTTGACAATGAGGCGAATCCGAATGCGCACAGAATGGGAACGGCAATGGAAATATTAGAAGATACCGGCGGCGATTTTGACGTGTTGGTTGCAGGCGTGGGAACGTCAGGCACTTTGACGGGCATTGCTTCGGTATTGCGAACGTATAATCAGGATTTATATGTGGCGGCGGTGGAGCCGGAAAGCAGCGCCGTTTTGAGTGGGGAATCGAAAGGTGCGCATAAAATACAGGGAATCGGCGCAGGATTTGTTCCGCCGTTTTATGATAAATCGCTGGTTAATGAAGTGGTTAAAATCGGTGATGAAAAAGCTATAGAGATGGCGAAAACCGTTGCTAAGACGGAGGGACTGCCGATTGGCGTTTCGGGAGGAGCTGCCATTGCCGCTGCAGCGGAACTGGCGAAGCGCGATGAGTTTGTCAACAAGCGGCTGGTGGTTATTTTGCCTGACAGCGTGGAACGATATCTGTCTACCGGCTATTTTTAGGAAATCAGGACGATGATGAAACCGAATTCAATTTTAGGCTCATATTTAATCAAACAGACAATATTAAACTTTTTATTTGTTCTGGCAGTTATCTGTGCGATTATTATGATGTTTGATATGATAGAGATACTGCGTAAAACGTCGGGCAGGCATGATGTGTCAGTAGGTTTTTTGCTGCAATATGTGGTAGCGAAACTGCCGGAAACGGTGGATAAGGTGGTACCTTTTGTGATTATGGTGTCAACGATGATAGCTTTTTGGCGGTTGAGCAAAACGAATGAATTTGTTATTATCCGGGCGTCGGGTGTTTCCATTTGGGGAGTATTGACACCGGTACTTTTGGCCGTGTTTGGTATCGGATTGTTTTGGGTGGCGGTGTTTAATCCGATTTCGGCTAAATTGTATGAACTAAAAGAAACGCTGTCATATCGGTTATCAACGGACAACCCGAATGCTTTTCTTTTTTCAAACAAAGGCTTGTGGATACGCGAAGGTAAAGGGAATGATACGATTGCCATAATTAATGCGGGCAGTCTGAATTTGCAGGATGATGTATTGTGGCTGCGTGATGTCAGTATTATTGAGGTTGATGAGAGGACGCAGGTGAAACGGCGGATAGAAGCATTTGTTGCGACGCTTGAAGACGGGGAGCTAAATTTGCGCGACGTGCGGATTTATAGGGCCGGAGAACAGGCGGAAATATTGAATAACCTGAAATATCCGACGGAGATGAACTTGCAGCGGATAAAAGATAACTTTGTGGATCCGGAAGCAATTTCGTTTTGGAATCTGCCGGATACGATAAAGTTTTATGAAACGTCGGGTTTTTCGGTACAGAGATACAAAATGCGATATTTAAGTCTGATTGCACTGCCTTTCTTTTTGATGGCAATGGTTTTGGTGGCAGGTATTTTTTCGCTCAAGGCCAGCCAGCGGCAGGGAGGCGTTTTGCTGATGATTGTATCGGGTATTGCAACGGGGTTTACAGTTTATTTTACTTCACAAGTAGTGTCGGCTTTTGGTATAAATTCTTATATTCCGGCTTGGTTTGCAGTGTGGGTACCGGCAATTATTGTGGCTTCAATCAGCATATCGGTTTATCTGCATAAGGAAGAGTAAAAAAGATAAAACAGTTTGCGGTTTTTGCCTTATTTGATGCGGATATTTATGCCTTATATAGATTAATTCATCATATTTCCATCTCTCGGTAGGCCGTTTTTTCGTATATGAGAGCGAGAGGGCAGTACGGGCGAGATGGATGATAAAGAGTTAGAAATCCGAAAAGATAGGAAGTTTTTTAGAGCGGAGTTGACAGCAGGGCTGATATTTCAGCGGGAATTTTTGTCGGACGCATAGCAGGAAGGCTCAAAAAAACCAATGTAATTTCTATTTCACAAATGACGTTTTCCCCGCGGTAGAGTTTTTGTTCCATTTTGAGCGAAACGCCTTTAAGTTCGGTTACTTTGCAGGTTATGTTCAGAGCGTCGTCAAGTTTTGCCGGAGATTTATAACTGATGTGGCAATCGCGGACAACAAATCCCATTCCCTGACTTTTCAACATTTCCTGCTGGTTTATGCCAAGATGGCGTAAATATTCGGTGCGGGCGCGTTCGGCATATCTGAGGTAATTGGCATAATAGACGATGCCTCCGGCATCGGTGTCTTCATAATAAATGCGAATGGGAAAAGAAAAGGTTTTGTCTTCAAAAAGCTTGCCTTTGACAGTTTCTGTTTCGTAGGTCATCGTGTTATCCTCAAATAGGTTAAATTCCTAGGTCTTCCATAAAACTAAACTGGTTGTTGTTATTTTTGAACTTGCTGACGCCCAGATATTTGCACCCTTGTTCAGAAAGGACGCGGCCGCGGGGCGTGCGCTGCAAAAAGCCCAGTTTCAGCAGATAAGGTTCTATCACTTCTTCTATTGTGTCGCGTTCTTCGGAAAGGGCTGCTGCCAACGTATCGGCACCAACTGGGCCGCCGCCGTAGTTCTTGGCGATGCAGGTCAAATAGCGGCGGTCAAATTCGTCGAGCCCATAAGCGTCAACATCCAGCAGGCGCAGAGCTTTGTCGGCAATTTCCGAGTCTATTTCCACATTTCCGGCAACGGCGCCAAAATCCCGCACGCGTTTTAAAAGGCGGCCGGCAATACGCGGCGTTCCTCGCGAACGTTTGGCTATTTCCATGGCCCCGTCGTTGGAAATCGGCATATTTAAGAGATGGGCGCCGCGCAAGACGATTTTTTGCAGGTCTTCGTGATTATAAAAATCCATCCGCAACGGTATGCCGAAACGTTCGCGCAACGGGGTTGATACGAGCCCGGAGCGCGTGGTGGCACCGACGAGCGTAAACGGCTGGAGGTCAATTTTGACCGAACGGGCGGAAGGTCCTTCGCCGATAATGATGTCAAGCTGAAAGTCTTCCATGGCGGAATACAGGACTTCTTCAATTGCCGGGTTTAAGCGATGGATTTCATCAATAAACAGAACGTCGCGTGCTTCAAGGTTAGTTAAAATTGCTGCCAGGTCGCCGGAGCGGGTTATCATCGGGGCTGAGGTCGCTTTAAAGCCAACACCGAGTTCTTTAGAAATAATATTGGAAAGAGTGGTTTTTCCAAGTCCGGGCGGGCCGTAAAGCAAAACGTGGTCAAGGACTTCGCCGCGGCTTTTGGCGGACTGGATAAATACTTTCAGGTTTTGGCAGACTTTGTCCTGTCCGACAAATTCATCCAGTGTTGAGGGGCGCAGATTGACGGCGGCGGGAGAATTGGCCTCGTCCGTGGAGAGCCTTTGCGCACTGACAATACGTTCTTTATCTTCGGACATTCAGCTTCTCCTATTGGTTAAATTCCTTTAATGCCAGCCGAATCAGCGTTCCAAGGTCGGCATCGGGATTTTTCAGACAGATTTCGGCAGCGACCCGATAAGCGTCAATTTTTTGGTAGCCGAGATTGGTTAATGCGGACGTAACATCTTCGGTTTTGGCGTAGGTGTTGTCAGTTTCTTCCGGCTGCTCGGGCATTTTTTTCTTTTTGCCTTTGGTTTGCGGTGTGGTGTCAGCGGTGGTTTCCGATTCGGAAACAGTGTTTAAATCTGCTCCGGTCAGATATTCAGCAGGAATGGTTACGATTTTGTCTTTCAGCTCGGTAACAAGACGTGCGGCCAGTTTGGGACCGACACCTGCCGCACGCAGAAAAGAGCTTTTATCCTGCGCGGCGACGGCTTGCGACAGCTGGGCAGGAGACAGGGCGCTCAGAATGTTCAGGCATACTTTGCCGCCAACGCCCTGAATTTTGGTCAGCGTGTTAAACCATTCTTTTTCCCAAGGGGTCTGGAATCCGAACAGAGTAATATTGTCTTCCTTGATAACGGTTTCTATCAACAGCGCTGTATATTCACCCTGCTGCAATCTGGAGAGAGAACGAGAAGACATATTGACAAGATAGCCGACGCCGTTCACGTCTATGATACAGCAATCTTCACCGATGTTGTCTATTATGCCTTTTAATTTTGCAATCATATTTTTTTCCTTTGTTGCAGAACAGTCTAAATTCTTTTGCTACACGGTTCAAGAGTTTTTTTGTAAATCCCCCTTTTTTTCATTGTTTGAGAGGTTATATCCAAAGGGGTGTTAATATAGCCGAAGGATAAAGAGATGATAAACAGCAAAGCGATGCTTTTGGGGACGTTTTGTACATTGTTGGCCTTAAATGCTTATGCGGACAGCGTAGGCAGCGATTATCAGGATTTTAAAAACAGCCTGAATAAAAAATACGGCTTTGATTATAATCTAGACGTTTCGGTTTTGGGGCAGCGCACCAGTCCGAGCGGAAAAAACAACGCCGTTCAGGCGTATATATATCCTGAATTTGCCTGGACGACGTTTGATAACAAATATGGTACGGGAACATTGAATTTTGCATATACGGTTATCCGGTACGGCAATCACAATGCTGCAGATTTGGCAAATAACTCGGGGTATGTAACAGGAATTAATGATTATACCGACGGCGAAAACCAATTTGACGAATTGTATTATACTTATCAGTTGGGCGGAAAATGGGACTGGCTGACGGTGGCTCTCGGACAATTTCCGCTGTATAACTTTGACGGAACGGAATATGATGCCAACCAGCAGGTTAACTTCTTAAATGATGCTTTGGCGCAAAATGCTTCTTCATCTTATTCTACGGCCGGGGTGGGCGGCTATGTTCAGATTACGCCAAACAGCGAGTGGAACTTTACTTTCGGTGGGCAAGATGCCACAAACGTTGATGCGCCGAGCATAAGGTTTAACCATTTGGACGACGGACATTACACTACATTCGGCTATGTTGCTTATACGCCGACAATTAAGGGATGGGGGGATATGGAGATTTCCCTGCTGGCGTATAATCAGCCGGGAGTGCCGGAACAACCGGAAACGACGAACGGGTGGTCGCTGAACTTATCGCAGGATTTGGGCGAGAAACTCAGTGTTTTTGCCCGTGTTAACGAAGTAAGCGGAAGTACGGAAGAAATCCGTCAGTCGTGGGTGATAGGTGGTGTATATAATAATCCGCTGGACAGAAATCCTTTGGACCAAATAGGATTAGCTTATGCCTATAATAAATTGGACGAGGCAGCGGTCGGCGAACCTCTGGCACATAAGGCTGAACAGATTGTGGAGGCCTATTGGGCATGGGGTATAGGCAATATGCTCACGATAACGCCGGATGTTCAGCTGTATATCAATCCGGCACTTAATCAGAAATCAGATTACGGCGTGGTTACCAGCTTGCGCGCGACAGTGTTTTTCTAGCAAATATTTTATTGCGACATTCCGTTTATATAACCGGTTGCCGACAAAAGATAAATCTTTCGACAAATCAGACGACGGGTTTAAATACGTTGTTTAAATTCACTGTTTAAAATTTAAATACGATGTTTACAATAAATTATGAAGGGTAAACATTCCGGAGGTCTTTTTTTCGCTGTGTATTAGTGTTATTTTGTTGATGTTTCTTCTGTAAAAAGAGGCTATGTAAACAGGACATAAGCAGATTTGAAGACAAAGCGAAAATAACGGGGTGAATTTATATGCGAAAATTATGTTTGTTGATTGTGTTGTTTACGGTTTCTGCATGCCAATCCAAGCAGGTGATTGTTCCTGCGGTGGTACATAATGTCAGCACAACGGAGGAGGTTGTCGTGGAAAAAGCTCATCTGCCGATTATCGGAGAGGTGGAACCGATTTATTTTTTGCCGATGAAATCTCCTTTTGCTGCCAGAATAGATACCGGTGCGACGACATCTTCGCTGGATTGCCAAGATGTCGAATATTTTGAACGGGACGGTGAAAAATGGGTTGCGTTTAAACTTAAAAACCGTAAGACAGGCGAGGAACATGTTTTTGAAAAGAAAGTCGAACGTTCATTTAAGGTTAAGCGTGCCGGAAAAGACGAAAGCCGCAAAGCCATTAAAATGGATGTTAAAATGGGCGGAGAAGTGTTCAGCGCCGTATTTTCCATAGCCGACCGTTCTAATTTTGATTATCAGGGGCTGGTGGGCAGGAATATTCTGACCGGAAGATTCTTGGTAGACACGTCGACATCATATACATTAAATTAACAGGGTACACTAAACTGACAAGGCTGTGATTATGAGACTAAAATTGGCTGATTTTTTTACGGTGAGAAAAGTTCTGACTTTTCTTTTGATGTTATCTGTCGGATATGCGGCGTATGGTATTTATTACAAGGTTAAGTATTGGGGATTTACCTTGTCGCCGCGGGCAATTACAGACGTTTGGACGGTGGAGGCCAAGGTTTCTTTTAATGCGTCAGGCGGCGATACGAGCGTATCTTTGGCAGTACCGAACGACAAAGACGGATTTAAAATTCTGAATGAAGAAATTACAGCCAAGGGATATGAAGTCAGCAGAAACAAAAAAGACGGCCGTATTGTTATGACGGGAAAAAATAAGAGCGGGCGTCAGAATTTATATTACCGGTTGAGCATTTATGATGATGCGCAAAACAGGGCGGCAAATTTTATGCCTATGGTTAAAATAGAAAGACCCGTCTTATCGGAAGAAGAACGGATACAGATGCGGAAAATCTGGGAATTGTCTGAATTGCAAAGAGGAGATAAAGTTCAGAAAGCCATTTTGACGGTTAATCAGGAGCTTTCCAGCCCGACTATGAGCCCGGTGCTGCCGTTAAATCATACATCCAAGGAATTTGCGGAAAAGGTTATGCAAATTCTTGCATATAAGAGAATTCCGGCGCGTATTGCCTGGACTATCAAGCTTGAGGAAGGGAAAAAAACAGAACGTCCGGATATTATGCTGGAAGCTTACTTGGACGGGAAGTGGACATTATATGATTTGAATACGGCCAAAATAGGGCTGCCGAAAAACTGGGTTATTTTTCAGCGTGGTGGCGTATCGCTGCTGGATGTTCGCGGCGGGGAAGATTCAAAAGTTATGTTTTCAGTTTTGAAATCAGTTGCGACGCCGATGAAAATGGCTGAGCATCGGGCAAAAGCCAATGATACGTTGATGAGTTATAAATATTCCATTTATACATTGCCGATTTTGGAACAAAACACTTTGAAATGGCTGATGATTTTTCCTCTGGCAATTTTGGTGGTCGTTATTATGCGCAATGTTATAGGCGTGGCGACAATGGGAACTTTTACGCCGATGTTGTTGGCTATGGCGTTGGTTAAGACCGGGTTTTGGCCGGGGTTGATATGTTTTTCGGTAATGATTCTGCTGGGGCTGGTTATGCGCGCTTTGGTGGCAAAGCTTAATCTGTTGTTAGTTCCGAGGATATCTTTTGTTGTTATCTTTGTTATTTTGTTGATACAGGCGCTGACTGTTATCGGTTACCGTCTGGATTATACGATTGTCAGTTCGGCAATCTTTTTCCCGATTATTATTACGGCATGGATTATCGAACGGGCTTCCATAACGTGGGAAGAGGAAGGGGCTGTTAATACGATTAAAGAAATTTTGTTTACGTTTTTAACAGCGATGGTTACTTATTTTGTTATCAGTAATGAATATGTCCGCCATGTTATGTTTGCATTTAACGAGCTTAATCTGGTAATCATGTTTATTGTTATGCTGCTCGGTACGTATACGGGATATCGGTTGACGGAACTGACCCGTTTTGCGCCGCTGATTAATAAGGACGGGCAGAATGTTTGAATGGCTTTTTAACGGCAAAAAACTGCGCGAAAACGGCGTATTAGGAATGAATGACCGCAATTATTCGGTTATTGCCAAGTATAACAGGCGTTCGCTTTATACGCTTGTTGACGATAAAGTTAAAACCAAAAGGCTGGCAAACAGCATTAATATCAATACGCCGAAAATGATTGGAATTATTGAACACCAATATCAGGTTAAAAATCTGTTGGATATCGTTAAAGGCTATGATACGTTTGTTATAAAGCCGGCGCATGGCAGCGGCGGCAAAGGCGTCTTGGTTATAAAGGAATATGATGCCGAGCATTTTTACAGCGCTTCGGGAGATGTTTTGAGCTTTAAAGACGTTTATCAGCATGTTTCCAATACATTGAGCGGTCTGTTCAGTCTGGGCGGCAAATATGACGTGGCGCTGATTGAGGAAGCTGTCAATTTCAGCGATGTATTTAAAGATTTCAGCTATCACGGCGTACCGGATGTCCGGGTTATTGTTTATAAAGGGTTTCCGGCAATGGTGATGATGCGTCTGGCGACGAAAGAATCCGGCGGACGGGCTAATTTGCATCAGGGGGCTGTCGGTGTCGGACTGGATGTTCGGACGGGACAGCCTCTGAATGCTGTTATGCATAACAAAACGATTTTGCAGCATCCTGATACAAAAGCGAATTTGATGGATTTGCGCGTTCCGTTTTGGAAAGAGCATCTGATTATCGGGTCATTGGCGTACGACATGACCGGTTTGGGATATCTGGGAGCAGATATCGTGCTTGATAAGAACCGGGGACCGATGATGTTGGAAGTTAATGCACGGCCGGGATTGGCGATTCAAATTGCCAACGGCAGAGGATTGAAGAACAGGCTGAAAGAAATTGACGAAACTTATCCGACCGGCCTTTCGGCGGAGGAAAGGGTAGATTTTGTCTTGAATAGCGGAAAATAAAAACCTAAATATAAGGCAGAAGAAAAAAGCAGCGAGTTACTGCGGAAAGAATATGTTAGGAGTTTACAGATGTCTAATGTTTTAGGGAAAAGCGAAACGAAAAGCCTGAATAAAAGCGATACGAAGAATTTGGCAGCGGAGGAAAAAAAGAAGCTCGGTGTCAGTGAAACGAGGGGAAAGAAAATGAAATATTCATATAATGTGAATGACCCCGAAAATGCATTGGTTATGAAACTGAAAGACGGGGAAGTTGTCATAGAGATGTATCCTGATGCGGCGCCAAACCATGTGGCAAGAATAAAGGAGTTGGTGCGCGAGGGGTTTTACAACGGTTTAAAATTTCACCGCGTTATTGACGGATTTATGGCACAGACGGGATGTCCGCTCGGTAACGGCACCGGCGGAAGCGGCAAGAAGCTGAAAGCTGAATTTAATACAATTCCGCATACGAGAGGTATTGTTTCCATGGCTCGGGCGATGAGTCCGGATTCGGCAGACAGTCAGTTTTTTATCTGTTATGACGATTGTCCGCATTTGAACGGGCAATATACGGTTTGGGGAAAAGTCGTTTCCGGTATGGAATATGTTGACAAGATTAAAAAAGGTGGCGGTTATAACGGAATGGTCAGCCAACCGGATGAGATTATCAGTATTCAGGTTATTTCCGATTTGTAGATGACTGATTTACAAAACGCCCCGGAGGGGGCGTTTTTGTTGACTAAATATCGCTTGCCAAGGGGAGGTGAATGTAGTAAAATAATTATATGATGAATTGAGCGGGGAATGCAGGATGGAAATAACTTTATTAAAGGAAGAAGACGTCTGGGGCGACAGCGCGTTGGAAGTAATACAGGCGTATGGTACAAGAACAGGCATTTCGGATGCGGCAATCGTTTTGGGTACCTTTGTAGGTTATGGGTCTAGAAACAGTGCCGGCGTTACTTCCGGATGTGTCTGGACAGCATCTTTCCTCGAAGGCGGCAGTCTTTGCGTTGTGGGGGCTTTTGGTAAAGAGTTCAACTTTTTCCCTCGTACGCGTGAAGCAGCGGTTCGTCCGGCACTGTCTGCTTCTGCAACATCCAAAATTAGTCCGAGCAATGTGAGGGAAATGCGTTTTGGCAACGGCAAGACGGTACAGATCTGCGAATACGGAGCCTATCCGCAAACTGTGGCACCTGAATCCATCAGCCAGGAATTAGAGGTTCAGTATCAAAAAAACGCCCTTAAACCGACCGGTAAAAATTATACTTTCGATTCAGCGGAACTTGAGGCCTTCGACACCGGATTTACCCCGCGAAACCATAAAGAATATATGTTTAACGGTAAAAAATATGTTCGTATTGAGGGGAAACCTTGTAGCAGCGGTACTGTTCTGTCTGACGACAGGCAGATTCAAGAAGGGGTGGCGTATTGGTTTGAAGTTCAGCCGATAGAGTGGTTAATGGATCCCCAAGGTACGTGGGTGACCAGGCAGGCATTGTTTGCCGGTGTTCAGTTTGATGTTAAAGAGGAATATGACGGTAATTTTGCCAATACGACGATGTATAATTATCTGCAACAGTATTTTGCAAAGGAAATGGAAGCACAAAAAGAATTTACGGAAACCCTGTCTCGTCTGGCGATTCGCAACCGTTATTTCAGCAATTATGTCAGCGGTTTTGAAAATAATAAGGATTTTTATCCGGCGGGGAAGGACGGTCAGCCGTTTACACCGGAGAAAGCCCGTGCTATCGTTGATATCACCAATGCACCGCCGTTTATGCGTGACTTGCTGAAGCTCATTGCTGCGTTTCCCAAAGAGAAACAGGGGCAGTTCAAAGATGCGGTGCTGACCGTATTTGATAAAGAAAGGGATGAGCGCGACCAGCCGAGCGAGATAGTTCTACTAGGTAAGAAACTGGCGGTTTCCGGCGGCTATGAAAAAGAGTTGAACCAAGTTTTGCAGGGGAAACGGAACGAAACAAATTATTCCGATACTGCACAAAATTCTTTTACTGCACAAAGGTCTTTTGATGTGAGAATGATTAATTTTTCAAGAAAAAGCGAGAGACGGTAATATTCCAACAAAAGGCATAAATCTGTCCGAATAACATGACGACAGTGTATCTTGTTAATGTGAGAGACAGTATGAATGGCAATAAAGATTATACGGTGTGATCTTTGTAGGAGTTGCGCAGGTTGCAGTGCGTGATAGCGATAGCCAAGGCGTCCGAGGAGTCGTTGTTTTTTGGTTGGCAACCAGGCAGGAGAATCTTTACCATTGTCTCCACTTGTTTCTTGTCTGCTTTGCCGACTCCGGTCAGAGCTTTTTTGATTTTGTTGGGTTCGTATTCAAACAAAGGGATGTTGTAAATTGCCGGCATCAGGAAAACGACGCCGCGCGCCATGCTCAGTTTCAACGATGTTTCCGGATTGGTGTTTAAAAAAGTTATTTCAATGGAGGCTTCGTCCGGCTTATATAATTCAATAATGTGCCGGAGTTCTGTGTAAATGGAGTGCAGACGGTTTGAGAGAGTGTCTTTGGCAGAAGTCGGAATGAAACCGTCTGCCACATAAGACAGACGGTTTCCATTCATCTCAATAATTCCCCAGCCTGTAGAGGAAATGCTCGGATCCAGACCGAGGATACGCATTATTCGGCCTCCAACTGAGCCATAATATCGTCAGAAATTTCTGCATTGTGGTAAACGTGCTGAACGTCTTCGTCTTCTTCCAGCGCATCGATGAATTCAAGAAATTTCTTTGCCGTTTCCAAATCCGTGATTGGGGTTTTTACAGTCGGTTTCCAATCCAAACGAGATGCTGACGGTGTGCCGAATTTCTTTTCCAAAGCGTCGGTTACGGCAGACAAGTCGTCCGGCAGAGTTTCAATTGCGTGAATGTCTTCTTCGGAAACGACTTCATTGGCGCCGGCTTCCAATGCTTCTTCAAACATTTTGTCAGCATCGGCAACAGCCTGCGGATATTCAATATAGCCGATACGTTCAAAGTTAAATGATACAGAACCGGTTTCGCCCATGGCTCCGCCGCGTTTGCCAAAAATAGAGCGGACGTTGCTGGCCGTACGGTTTTTGTTATCAGTCAGAGCTTCAACAATAACGGCAACTTTGTTGGGAGAAAAACCCTCGTAACGCATGGTAGTAAAATCGGCGCCGCCGGCAACCTGCGTTGCTTTGGCGATGGCGCGTTCAATGTTATCTTTCGGCATACTTTCCGCACGGGCGGCTTGGATTGCCAGTCTCAGGCGGGGATTTTTATCCGGTTCGGGCAGGCCGCTTTTGGCTGCTACGGTAATTTCACGGGCGAGTTTAGCGAAAACTCTGGCTTTTTTAGCGTCTTGGGCGCCTTTGCGATACATAATGTTTTTAAATTGGGAGTGTCCAGACATTGTAGAATCTCCATAAAAAAGTTAGTTTTGATGTTATTGTTTATTTTGCGAATCCTGAAAATCCGTGTTTACAGGATTGCGGTATTATTCGGCTTCTTCAACAAGCTTGGTATCGGCAAGTAAGAACGTTGGTGTTTTTTTGCCGAAAACCTTGTAGCGCTTGGACAAGTCTAATGCTTTTTTATCCAGTAAGGGAGGCTTTAAGTCAATTTTTGCGTTCGGTGCCGGCCGTTTTGCAGCTTTTTCGGCAGAGGCTTTTTCTTCAGCGCGAATTTCTTTTTGCGGGATTTCGGGAATATTCTGCCCGATTTCTGCAGTTTCGCTTTCTCTGGCTTTGTCAACTTTGATTTCCGCCGGCGTTTTCAGTATCTTGTTTAGCGTGTCCTGCGTTTCTTTGGAGCGGCGGGTCGTAAAAACGATATTTTGTTTGTTTGCGGGCAGCAGGGCTAAAATTTTATCCAAGTTATTCAGCTGCCGTTTCTTTTTTATCAGATTAATATCGTCAACAACCAGAATGTTGACATTGGAAACGTCAATGCGGTTTTCGGCCAGATTTTCAAGCAGCAAATCCGGTGAGGCGATGATGACGTTTGCTTCGCTGTCAATCATATTTTCGGTGTCGCCGTCTTTTATGGTTGTTTCGTTTATTTCGTGATATTTGTTAAAAATAGAAAATTTATCGGAAATATTAACGGCTTCTTTGCTGTCGGCAGAAATAATCAGAATTGTCTGGCCTTCTTTTTTGGAAATAATATCAATAAGCGGAAAGATATAAGAGCAGGTTTTGCCGCAGGCAGCCGGAGCGATGGTGAAGATGTCTTTTCCAGAGAGAACCGACGGGATAACGTCTTTTTGTACGGTTGTCGGCTCCTGATAGCCTAAGTCTTCTATCGCGTGGATGGTCTGTTCGCTTAGCCCCAAATCTCTAAAACTCATATTTCTTTCCCGATTGCTGGTTATTTTAATCTTTTGAATACTATAACTTTATTGTGCAGAGTCAAGAGTTATATATGCATTTGCCTGTTTATTTGCAAAAAAACAAGAGGGAGAGGACAGAGAATATGGGAAAATTTGCGGGAGGCGGGCAATGCGAGAAATTTTATGTTAAAAAGAAATAGCTTTTTTAGAATCTTTGTTGTAAAAAATAAGGCAGTTTTGGTTTTGTTTTTAATTTTGTTCAGCGGGAGCCATGGAAGAAACGCTTTTTTCAAACAGGGTTAAACGGCCTTTAGCCGACCGGCTTCGTCCCCGAAAACTTGAGGAGGTTGTCGGGCAGGAACAGGTGTTAGGAGAAGATTCCCCTTTGGGCAGAATGCTTTTTACGGGGCGTATATCCTCATTTATCCTTTGGGGACCACCGGGTTGCGGCAAGACGACGATAGCCAGGCTGATTGCCGAACATACAAATCTGTACTTTGAACAGATTTCGGCGGTTTTTTCGGGCGTGGCCGATTTAAAGAGGGTCTTTCAATATGCGCAGGAGCGCAAAATAACCCAAGGCAAGGGGACTTTGTTGTTTGTTGATGAAATCCATCGCTTTAACAAATCGCAGCAGGACGGTTTTTTGCCGTATGTGGAGGACGGAACGGTTATTCTGGTTGGCGCAACTACTGAGAATCCGTCGTTTGAGCTGAATGCGGCTTTGTTGTCCAGATGTCAGGTTTTTGTATTGAGCCGTCTGACGCCGGAAAATTTTGAGGAGCTGCTGCAGCGAGCCGAGCGCGAAGAAGGGATGAAACTGCCGATTGACGAAGAAGCGCGCGAATTTATGAAAAATGTGGCAGACGGCGACGGGCGGTATATTCTTAATCTGGCGGAGAGCGTCTGGGCTTATGCCAAACCGGGGGAGATTTTTGACAAAGAAAAGCTGATGAAAATTATCCGGTCGCGGGCACCGGTTTATGACAAGGGGCGGGACGGACATTATAATCTGATTTCCGCCGTGCATAAATCGCTGCGCGGGTCGGATGTAGATGCGGCGCTTTACTGGGTCGGGAGAATGATTGTTTCCGGTGAAGATCCGCGTTATATCCTGCGGCGGCTTGTCCGATTTGCGGTTGAAGATGTTTCGCTGGCGGATCCCAATGCCGTAACGCAGGCGATTGCCTGTGCAGAAGTTTATGAGCGTCTGGGGTCTCCCGAGGGGGATTTGGCAGTGATGCAGCTGACGGCATATCTGGCGACGGCGCCGAAGTCGGCAGCGGTTTACAAGGCAATGCACAGCGCGTTTGATGCAGCGCGGAAGACAGGTTCCCTGATGCCGCCGAAGCATATTTTGAATGCACCGACCAAGCTGATGAAAGAATTGGGGTATAATGACGGGTATGTTTATGACCAGGATTTGGAGGACGGTTTTTCCGGGCAAAACTATTTTCCCGAAGAAATGGGGCGGCGGCGCTTTTATCATCCGGTGGACAGAGGATTTGAGCGGGAAATTAAGAAAAGAATCGATTATTTTGATAAATTGAGAGCAGAAAAACAGCGGGCTTTCAAGAAAAAGGACGAAAACAAATGAGCGGTGTTGAAATTGTCAAGGTAAAGAATGAAGACGAGGGAATCCGGCTAAACCGTTGGTTTCTGAAATATTATCCGGGGTTAAGCCTGGGACGGCTGCAAAAGCTGTTGCGGACGAAGCAGATTAAAGTTGACGGGCAGCGAGCCGAGGCCAATACGCGGCTTATAGCGGGAACGGAAATTCGTGTGCCGCCGCTTGATAATGAGAAAAAAATGCCGGAACATACGGAAATTTCTGCGTATGATGCAAGATTTATAGAAGATATGGTTATTTATAAAGATGATAATCTTATCGTTCTGAATAAGCCGTCCGGGCTGGCTGTGCAGGGAGGGACAAATACCCAAAGACATATAGACGGTATGCTTGATGCCCTTAAGTTCGACAATGATGAAAGGCCGAAACTGGTGCACAGGATTGATAAGGATACGAGCGGTGTTTTGGTTTTGGCGCGGAATCGAAAAACGGCGGATCTCTTGACAAAGGCATTTCGGGAGCATACTTTGAAAAAAACGTATCTGGCTCTTGTCCGCGGCGTTCCTGCGAAAGAATATGGAGAGATTAAGGCGCCGTTGGAAAAAGCGGACGGCAGGGTACAGGTTTTGGAAGGGGGAAAACCGGCAGTGACGGAATATCAGGTTTTGGACTGTGTCAGCGATAAATATGCTTTGCTGGCAGCCAGTCCTCTTACCGGGAGAACCCATCAAATTCGCGCGCATCTTGAATTTATCGGGACGCCGATTTTGGGTGATGGTAAGTATTTCGGCACAGAGCGGGAAAAAAGCGGAATGTTTGTCCATAAACTGCATTTGCATGCCTATAAAATAGATTTATCTTCTGTTTATGGCAGAAAATTGATTGTACAGGCAAAGCTGCCCGGGTATTTTAAAGACAGCCTAAGTACGCTTGGATTAAATTTTAGGGGTTAGGGAGTAGCAGAAAATGAAAAGAGCATTAAAGATAATACTTATTTCGTTGGTTAGTATTTGCGTGTTGGCGGTTGCTGCCGTTTATGTGCTGCTGACGCAGATAGATTTTAACGCTTATAAGGAAAGCATTGTTAAAATCGTTTACAATGCGACAGGGCGGCAGCTGACTATCGGCGATATTCAGGTGAAACCGTCGTTTAACCCGGTAATAGAGGTTCAAGACGTTACTTTTTCCAATGCAGAATGGTCAAAAACGCCGACAATGGTATCGGCGCAATCGGTAGAACTCGGCTTTGCCGTAATTCCACTGCTGCATAAAAACATTGAGATTGATACGTTTCGTCTGAATGATGCGGTGATAAACCTTGAAGAAAACGCATCAGGTGAGGCGAATTGGGAATTTTCTGCCGATAAGGTCGGTGCTGCAATACAAAAAGGGAAAAAGGCTGCGAATTTTAGTTTGATGAAATTTGAATTGGTTAAGAGTGCTCAGGCTGCGGTGGATGAAACAGATGCCGAAACAAAAAATGCAGAGCCGGCGGGAGCAATTCATAACGATACAGGTGGAAGCAGCGTATCACAGCTGCTGTCTTCACTGGTAGTCAGACATGTTTTGCTAAGCAATGTGAAGATAAATTATACGGATAAGAAAGCAAAGCAGCAAAGTTATGATATTACAGAACTGGCACTTGATGAAAACGACAGAGGCGATATTGATTTTAATTTTGATGTTAATCACGGACTGTATCGCGGCAGCGGTATTTTGGGTAGTTTAAATAAACTTGAGAGTGCTTCCGGATATCCGTTGTCCGGAACGTTTGATGTTGCCGGCATACATGCCGAGGCGGCAATGATGCTGTATGATTTATTAACTGATATCCGTTTCAGCGGAACAGTCAAAGCGAGCGGGTTTTTGGGCGAGAACAGCGGTTATAATGAATTTGCGGATATTATGCTGCAAGGCGATTTGAAGGAAATCAAAGCCGATATCAAGAGCTTTAGAATAGCCGGAAATGAGATAAAGGGTACGGCAACTGCGAATATTGCTGCAAGTATTCCGACGGTTAAGGCAAAATTGCAGTCAGGCAGGTTTGATTTGGCAACTTTTGCGAAAAAGCAACAGGCGGCAGTAAATTTCTCATTGATAAAGGAAGCTCAGGCAACAGCACTCGTTCCGGCTGACGTTATTTCGTATTCGGCTCTTTATGGTATCAACGCAGATGTTAATGCGTCGGTTTCCCGATTGGTTAACGGAAATTCAGAGATTGCAAACAATATTGTTGCGGATGTTCAGGTTAAAAACGGAACGGCAGTTTTGAAAGTGATTAAAGGGACGGTTGCCGACGGCAGCGTTACGGCAAACGCTTCGCTGAATGCTGCGTCAAAATCAATGGTATTGCAGGCGGAGGTACAAAAGTTAAATATGCAGAAACTGCTTCAGGCGTTGGGCAAGACTTCATCCTCTTTTAATTTTATAAACGGGAGCGATACCGATGTTTATGTCAGCCTGAACGGGCGGGGAGATACTTATGCAGCAGTGGCAGACAGCCTTGACGGGCGTATTGTTGCGATTGTCGATAAGTCGCAGGTTCATCTCGGCAATATCGGGGTGATGAAAGGAAATATCGTTTCCCAGCTTCTTAATACGTTGAAAATTACTAAAGGCAATGATGATTTGAACTTGCGTTGTGCCGTTGTGCGCGCTGATTTGAAAAACGGTAAAGCCAGCTTTCCGAACGGGGTTGTTGTCAATGCCGATAAATTTACGATTGTGGCAAGCGGCGATGTCAACCTGCGAGATGATAGCGTTAGCATGAGCGTTAAACCTTTTGCGGGAAAACTGACGGATACGAATATTGCAAAGGCTTTATCTTCGCTGGTGAAACTGACAGGGACAATTCAAAATCCGCGAATCGGCGTAGACAGCGCCAATGCCATTAAGACGATTGTGGGCGTTACGACGGGCGGGCCTGTATATCTTGGGACACAGATGTTGTTGGAAAATGACGGTTCTCCGTGTTATACGGCTTTGCAAGGAACGGGGTATGAAAACCGTTTTCCCAAACCGGACAATGTTGTTACTCAGACGACGGGCGATGTCGGGAAAATTCTTGACGACAGCGTCGGCGTTGTAAAGGATACGACGAAAGGGATTTTGAATATACTTTCGGGCGGAGTAGGAAAACGTGGTAAAACCAACTAATTCCGTATCGGAACCTGAATCGGAAATTATAAAGAAAATAGCAGCAGAAAAAGAGTGTTTCATTTCGGTTTTGGTTAAATTTGCGGAAACGGATACGCTTTTGTATCTGCCGGACGATTTGGACGCCGGTATATTGAGAGATGCGGCGGCGGCAGTTGAACAGGCAAATTTGCTGTCGAACACTGCTTTTGTGATGACTAAAGGACTTTCAGTTATTGCTGCAAATGCTTTGCAGAAGGAAAAAATGGCTGCATATCTGCGGCAGCTGGACGATGATAAGCTGAGCATTTTGTATTTGACGGCAACGGAGTTACGTTCGGTCTTGCTCGGTATTTTGTTTACCGAAAGAATAGCGTCGGCAGAAGCGGTTTTTCGGCTGGCTTTTTGTGAGGAGCTGGAGCAGCAGAAGCAATGGGGAACCGACGAGGCGACAGTTATGCGGCAAGAAGATGTAAAGCGAAAACTAAAAAGATGGGAAACATTTTGCTATGAGAGAAGTTTATCTGAAAATTGAAGGCAGAGTTCAGGGAATCGGGTATCGACGCTGGACCGTGGCCAAAGCATTGGAAATCGGCGGAATTTCTGGCTGGGTCAGAAATGAAGATGACGGCAGCG
Organism: Acetobacter sp. 46_36; assembly: GCA_001917135.1. Lineage (GTDB taxonomy): Bacteria > Pseudomonadota > Alphaproteobacteria > RF32 > CAG-239 > CAG-267. Next base: position 194,717 of record MNTT01000015.1, on the reverse strand, counting down.
TAGAAATTTTGATGAGCGGTGATGAAGAAAAAATTGATGAAATGATAAAATCGTGTTATCGCGGTCCAATATTTGCAAGGGTTGATAAAATTTCATTTCTTCCTGGGGTTAGTAATTATTTTTTGCCACAAATTCAGAAAGACAGGTTTATTCGCATATAGCATTATAAACCTAAATCTAGGGCGTTGGTTAATTGTTTTGCCGGCATTAGCGCATATTTTTACTACGTTGGCGAGAAAGTATTATGAGGAGAAAGAATATGCATGTCGATAAAACCGTGGAAAATGTTCGGGCTTGTATGTGTTTATCATGTCCGTCTTATACAACAACCTGTAAATTAAAGAACGGAAAGGATATTCCGTATGACGTATCACATTTGGAACATCTGGAGCTTATGTTTTGCGCTTTTGAAAAAAGCAATTGCATTCATGAGAATCGTGGGTGTTTATGCGAAAAATGTCCTGTCCATAAAAAATATGCATTGAATAATGAAGACTACTGCCTGAATACGGGCGGCATATTGTAATTTTTATCAATCGGAGCCTGAAAATGTTAAAACCGGCCGTGACGAAAACGGACAATGCGGAAAGCCGCTTTCTGCATTTGTATAAAATTGTGCAGGAACGGGAAAAGTATCTGAGCAAAGAGGCATTGGTGGTACAGTATAGCGCATTGTTGCGCTATTTTATGAAATTTTTACAACAAAAGGAAGAGTATACGGCCAATGTTGCAGCTATTTTGTATTGGACATATACAAAACTTGGCGATATTTATTATGAAGACGCTTTACAAAATCAGGATAATAGTAAATACTTTCTGGCAGCAGAATATTATAACCAGTCTTTGGCTTATGCGCGCAGTGCGGAAGAAAAAAGCCGCGTGCTTTTAGCCCTGAAAGACATTTATTATTATCTCAATGATGAAGATGCTTATGTTCGGGTAGAAGAAACATGGGCGGAGAATCATGACAAGGAGGATAAATTTGCAGCGTATATGCTGCTGGCTCAAAATGCGGAAACGCCTCAGGTAAAAGCTCAGTTTCTGGAGAAGGCCCTGAACGAAGTTATGGGACAGGATGAAAGCTTTTATGCCAAGTATCAGGATACGCTGTATATATGCAGCCAACTGGCGGCAATTTATGAGCTTCAGGGGGAAAAAGAAAAAGCGCTGCGGGTAAAAAAACTGCGCGAAAGTACGTTGAAACTGTTAAACTAGGAGGCTGTAATGGCACTGTATACGACTGATTTGCTTATTTTAGGATCCGGGCCAGCCGGATATACGGCGGGAATTTATGCGGCGAGAGCCGGACTTAAGACGATGATTGTTTCCGGCAATCAGGAAGGCGGGCAGTTGACCATGACAAGCAGTATAGAAAATTTTCCGGGCTTTGAAGAAATAAGCGGTTTTGAACTGATGGACAAGATGAAACAGCAGGCGTTGAAATTGGGTGTTCAGTTTGCCAATGACAATATTGTCGAGGTGGATTTCGGCAATCGTCCGTTTGTATGCAGTTCCGAAAACGGGCATTCCTATAAGGCAAGAGCAGTTATTGTGGCGACGGGGTCTTCGGCAAAATGGCTGAATATTCCGTCAGAGAAGAAATATCTCGGGTATGGGGTTTCAGCATGTGCGACCTGCGATGGTTTCTTTTACCGGGGACGGACAGTTGCGGTTATCGGCGGCGGCAATTCCGCCGTTTCGGAAGCTTTATATCTGGCGACTTTGGCAGATAAGGTCGTATTGGTTCACAGACGCCATCAACTGCGGGCTGATAAAATTTTGCAAGATAAAATTTTCAATAATAAGAAAATTGTGGTTGAATGGGACAGTGTTGTTGAAGAAATTGTCGGTGAGGACAATCCTTTAAAAGTAACAGGTATTAAGATTAAGAATGTCGAAAATGATAAATTGAAGACAATTCCGGTTGACGGCGTATTTGTGGCGGTAGGACATCAGCCGAATACGGATATTTTCAAAGGAAATCTGGTTTTGGACAGCAAGGGGTATATTGTAACGCATGAAAATTGTTCGGCAACGGATATCGAAGGCGTTTTTGCCGCAGGCGACGTTAAAGACCCCAAATATAAGCAAGCGGTTATTTCTGCGGGCAGCGGGGCAATGGCAGCGATGGATGCGATAGAATATCTGGATGTTGAGTAGAATGTTTTTTCGGCTGCAATTTGCGGCCGAAATTTTTTATCTGATTTCTATCGTATATAGGCAGTATTTTGAATTTAGCCGGTATTTTAGGCGAAAGGCGAGCAGGTCATTGCGGTATGTGTTTTCTCCGCAGGTTCGATAAAGCAGAGTATTTGGCGTTTGGGCAACTGTTTCAATTATTTTATATCGGTTTATCTGTCTGTAGAAATGGTAAAGAGTTTCCTGAAAAGCCTTTAAAGAAGAAAAATCTGTCATCGTTTGGTTTAGCAATTTGATATTTGGCGAAAGGTAGGGTTTAATAATATTGGCATCGAAATGTTCTAAAACGAGAATTTGCTGTTTACTGCCGGGGAACAGCTGATTTATGGCAACGGCGCTGTTTTGGAGGCTGCGCAAATATGCGCAGTCTTTCTTTTTGTATTGGTTATAAGGATTGAAGATGAGAAGCAGGGCTATAATGCCCAGCAGGAGAGTTGCAGAGGGCGAATGTGCCGCGGATTTTTCTTTTTCCAGCCAGCAGGCTGCAATCAGACAGATGTAAAAGAAGTTATGGTGATGTATGGCTCCGTGATAGACGAATGTGAAAGTCAGAGCAAGAGTAACCATTGTCGAAGCAAGAAAAAAAACGGCAACGAATTGTTTTCGCTTTAGAAAGAAGAAAAAATATAATAAGATTATGCCGAAAAATACATGAATATTCAATGGAAACAATGCCATATTCAGGTCTTCCTGCAGGGAATGAAAGACAGGCGTGTATTTGGGGATATCTGCGTTATAACCATAGAATTGTAAAACAATGAGCAAAATTTCCAACAGTGCGGCATTTATGGTTAAAAACAGCGGCAATGACAGGCGTTTATTGCGGAATGATGAGCAGAGATTTTCTGTAAAATAGATAAATCCCAGAGGAAAGGCTGTCCAGAATCCCATAAGATTGGTGTTAGCCAGCAAAAGCAGTAGGAAAAGATAGAAAACAGGGTGTTTTTGGCGGGAAGGATAAAAACTAAGCAAAGAGAAAAGCAGGAAAACGGAGAGCGTATAGCTGCGGGCGAAGCCTGCATATAATTGGAGAAAAGGTGCCGAAAGCGTAATGAGATATTTGACGTACGCGGGAAACGGCGCATATCGGTATAGCAGGTAAAACGCGCCGATGACGAGAAGCAGATTGAGGAAATAGAGCGAATACGGATAAAGCAGATTTGCTTTTGCCAAGGGCATCAGCAGATAATACCAAAGGAACGGATGCCCTTCAGTCTTGCTCACAGTAAAAATTTCTGCAGTAGAAAGGTGTCGGGCGATATTCCACGCATGAGCTTCGTCATAATTCGGCGGGCAATCCCAGTTTAACCAAACGGCAGCTGCGGTTAGAATGGCAAAGCCTATAATATACAGGTGATATTTCAGAATGTTTTTCATTCTTATACGTTGAACAGAAAGTTGAGCAAGTCTCCGTCTTTGACTACATAATCCTTTCCTTCGGAACGCATCTTTCCGGCTTCCTTGCAGCCTTGTTCGCCGCCAAATTTAATATAGTCGTCATAAGCGATAGTTTCGGCACGAATAAAACCCCGCTCAAAGTCGGAATGAATAATTCCGGCGCATTGCGGTGCTTTGGAGCCTTTAAGGAAAGTCCAGGCCCGAACTTCTTTGGGACCTGCGGTAAAATAAGTTTCCAATCCAAGAAGTTCGTATCCGGCTTTAATGATTTTTGTCAGTCCGGTTTCTTCCAGACCAAGGGCAGAAAGAAATTCTTTCTTTTCTTCTTCGTTGTCAAGCTGGGCGACTTCTGATTCAATAGCGGCGGAGATAACTACGGCTTTGGCATTTTCCTTTTCTGCTTTGGCAAAAACTTTTTGAGAGAATTCATTGCCGGCGGCGGCACTGTCTTCATCTACATTGCAGACGTAAAGAACCGGTTTTGAGGTTAGGAGCTGAAGCATTTGGTATTGTTTCCATGCATCTTTGTCTTGCGGAGATGGTGCTGCCGTGCGAGCGGGTTTGCCTTCGCGGAGAGCATTTATAATCGGTTCCATGACCCTGGCACGAACTGCGGCTTCCTTGTCGCCGCCGGTTTGCGCTTTCTTTTTTGTCTGTTCAAAGCGTTTTTCAAGGGATTCCAAATCAGCAATCATCAGTTCCGTTTCTACGATTTCTGCATCGCGAATCGGATCAACACTGCCTTCAACGTGAGTGATGTTACTGTCTTCAAAGCAACGCAGGACGTGGATGATGGCGTCGGTTTCACGGATGTTGGCAAGAAATTGGTTGCCGAGTCCCTCACCTTTGGAGGCTCCTTTTACCAAGCCGGCAATATCAACGAATTCAAGCTGGGTCGGTACGATGTTTTTCGGGTGGACGATAGCTGCCAGTTCCTGCAATCGTTTATCGGGTACGGCAACACGGCCGGTATTCGGTTCAATGGTACAAAACGGAAAGTTTGCCGCCTGAGCAGCAATTGTCTGAGTCAAAGCGTTAAAAAGAGTTGATTTTCCGACATTGGGGAGGCCGACGATGCCGCAGTTGAATCCCATTTTATAACTCCTAAAGATGGTTGTTTGTTCAATAAAGAGGGTTATACTAAAGAAGTGCAGCTTTTGCAATAAAAAAATATACCGCATTAACGGGCGGTATATTTTGTTTGGAACAATCTCTGAAGCAGTTTTTAACCAAAAAAATGCCGATAAGTTACCGGGTGTTTTTGGTGTATTTCCTTTTTTCCGGTTTCACTCCATTGATGTCCGGTTTTGTGAATGTAATAGAGCAAATTCGGGCGTTCCAGAGAGAGAATCGCCGGCTCTGCGTCTTGAATAATGCCGGATTGGACAATTGTCCGGGCATAAGCTTCTGAGAGCCAGCCGTAGCGGTTGATGAATTCAAGTGCAAAGCCGTACTTGTGCATGACCGGAATATATTTGATAAAATTTTTATCCTTTTCCGGGCAGCATAAGTTAATATTGCCGAGAATTCTGCAGATTTCTGTTGCTTCCTTGGCTGTTGTGCAACAGTCAAAATACTTGTTTTTATTTTTATCAGAACGAAAGCAAAACCTTATTTCGCTGTTGCTGCAAGAAAGCAGGATTTCTGATAGTTTTGAGCAGGAAGGTTTACGCCGCATTTTTGCAATAACTGTTTTGAAAAAGCTCATAATGATAGGATTTAAAAATTAGAAGAATAATAGTTTGAAAACTTTATTTGCTGTTGTGCATGCCGATTATGTTAGAATAATGGGTAATGCCTTTTTTGATTAGTTCGTTTATGGTTGAAGCGATGAAATCTATTCTTTCTTGCAGAAGAGTCATTTCGGCTTTAGAAAAACGCGATAAAACGAAGTTAACAGTGTCTGTATGATGTTCCTGCGGCGAACCGACGCCAATGCGGATGCGGTTATAGTTTTGCCCAATTTGGGAATCGATATTTTTCAACCCATTGTGTCCACCGGCTGAACCGCCGATTTTGGCTTTTAATTTGCCGAGTGCCAAGTCTTTGTCATCATGGATGACGATAATATTTTCCGGTGGAATCTTATAAAAAGCGGCAACTTTGCCAACAGAATTTCCTGACAGATTCATAAAGGTTTGAGGTTTTAAGAGCAGCGTCTTGATGCCGTCAATGTTTCCTTCGGCAATCAATCCTTCAAATTTTGCCCTGTACGGGGAAAAATTATAGCGGCTGTATATTTCATCAGCCGCCATAAATCCTATATTGTGGCGGGTTTTTGCATATTCTTCACCAGGATTGCCCAATCCGACCACTAAAAACATTTTGCGTTCCTTGAGCCTTAGTTGCGCATAAAATCAACGTGAATAGGCATATCGGATACCGGGTCAAACTGGACGTCTTTGCAGACAACCTTTTCTGACTTGCCGTTTAAGGAAATGGTAATTACCGATTTGTAGAAGTCGCGAAGGTCAAGAGCTTTTTCGAGTTCTACCGGGTGCAGACTGATGTTAACGGCATTTTTTTTGCCACCGTAAATAACTGCAGGGATACGGCCTTCTCTACGACATGCACGAGCTGCCCCCTTACCTGCTTTTTCACGCAAATTTGCATTAAATGTAATTTCTGACATGTTTTAATCCTTTATAAAATTAAATTTATACCAAACGGCCTCCAGGGGTGTCGGTTGGTGGGAGTCTTATAGCGCTTATTGTTTTAAAAATCAAGGCTTTTTTGGAAAAAAAGAGGAGGCCGCAGCCTCCTTTGCCGTTATATCTGTTCGCTGACAGCCTGAGCTTTCTGGAAATCCCGTTTGTCTTTGAGAAATTTCAGGACGCCAAGCGGGATTGACAGCGTGTACAAAGCTGTCAGTACTCCCAGGGTCAGCCAGGTTTGTGTGAAGAGAAAGTTTGCCATTAGGGCAACGATTATCAACAGCGGAATAATCATAGATGCGTTAATCTTGGTTTTTTTCAATGAAATGGTGGGGATTCTGCTGGTTTCAAGGTAAGAAACAATGCACATCCATAAGCCGCAAAACAGGTGCGTGCGCAGGTAATTTTCTGCTTCAATGAAATCAAAGCTGATTAAAACAGGCATCATCACCATTGCCGCAGCTGCCGGAGCCGGAACGCCGGTAAAGTAATGCGACCAATAGGGCGGAATAGTTTTATCTTCAAGCATGGTATTGAACCGAGCCAGCCGCATAGCCATTCCCATAGCGTAAAGCAGGCAGAAAAACCAGCCGATTTTAGGCAGGTCAAAGAGGCACCACTGGAACATCAGAATAGCCGGGGCAACGCCGAAACTGACGAAATCGCTGAGAGAATCCAGTTCGGCTCCGAATTTTGATGATGCTTTCAGCATACGGGCCAACCGACCGTCCAGCCCGTCAAACAGGGCGGCGAGAAAAATAAACAGGACAGCTTTACTCCAGTCTTCCTGTACGGAATAGCGAATAGACGTGATGCCGGAGCACAGAGCCAGCATGGTTACAATATTAGGAACAAGTTTACGGAACGGAACTTCCGAAAATTTGTTTTTGGAAAGTTTTAATTTCCGATTGATTGGTTTCATAAAATTTGCCTTTCTGTCATGTTTGTGCCGAAACGTTGTTTCTGCCGCACAAACGGTATGTTAATAAGCGATATGCGCTGCATATCCAAAACACGGAAAGTTTAGCGGCAAATTAAAAAAAAACAAGTTTTATGTTGCATTTATATTTTTTTGTTTGTATAAAACTCTACGAAAATGATTTGCGCTTGTGGCGGAACAGGTAGACGCTGCAGACTTAAAATCTGTTGGGAGCAATCCCGTGCCGGTTCGATTCCGGCCTAGCGCACCATTTATTAAAAACGCTCTTTTAAGAGCGTTTTTTTTTCAAATTAAACGCTTATAATCTGGCAGAATTAAGATAAGATGATGTTGTCAGGCGGGGCAGGCAATTATGGTTAAGACGTTATTGAAGGTTGATTTTTATTGTTTGGGAGAGTAAGCTTCAATAAGTTGATTTGCCGGGAGATAAAATATGAAAAAATTGTGTTTGTTTGCTGTCGTTTTATTAGTGGCGGGGTGTGCCAGTAACGGCGGGTATTATGATGACGGAAATTCTTATCAAAAGCTGTCCCAATCTTTAGACGACATTCACAGTACCGCACAAAAAATCAAGGAGACGAAGGAAGAATACAGGCGCTATGAAAATGAAGGCGACGACTATTGGAAAAACAGAGCCAGAGAGCGTTGGGAACAGCGGCGTTATGACCTTAAATACAAAGGCGAACGGCTAAAACAGGATTGGGAAGATATATTTGGCTAAATATCTTTCGCGGCATCAGGTATTATTTTGTATGCTATGTCGGTTGACGACAAGGAAAAACCGAGATGTGTTAATCCCATTTTTTGAATATGAAAAATACAGCAAGCAAAATCAGCAGAAATCCGACAGCATGGTTCCAGTGGAAGCCTTCTTTCATGTAAAATATGGAAAAAACTATGAAAATTGCAAGGGTGATGACTTCCTGAATTACTTTGAGCTGGGTTACGGAATAGACTTCGTGTCCGAGGCGGTTGGCGGGAACCTGAAAGCAGTACTCAAAAAAAGCAATCAGCCAGCTGATTAAAATGACACTCCATAAGCCGTGCGATTTGAAACGCAGGTGCCCGTACCATGCAAATGTCATAAATATGTTGGACACGGCGAGAAGAATGATTGGATAAATGTATTTCATGTTTTGCCTCTGTTGTTGGGTTGCCGATAATGTATTCCGTTTGTTTTTTAATGTAAAGAAGTAAAGGCTTCTTGATTTTTTTTATTTGGCAAAATTGAAGTTTGGGAGATATTTCCCATGGTCGTTTTACCTGGCAAATGTTATGGAAAGGTTTGTCCTGTGTGAATAAAACGATCGTTTTATTTCATATACGTACGGTTGTGTAAAACCTATGGAAATTGCTGGTTTTTGCGGTGCTGCGATTGTAGATTTTAAACGATCCTTTAAATTCATCAGGAAAGCCCGGGAGGTTGGTATGGCTGCGTTGAAAAAGTGTTTTTATAAATTTCTGTTTCGTTGGGTTATCCGTAACAAACATAAGAGAAAACAGCTTTATATATGTTTGCCAAAGACCGGTATTGCGGAATATCGCCGGCTTTCCCGCCTGAGCTCTGAAGAAAACCGTGAAAACAGGGTTTTTAAGTATTTTATGTCTATTGCCTGCATTATTAAAAACGAAGGCCCGTATCTTAGAGAATGGCTTGAATATCATAAATTAATCGGCGTTGAGCATTTTTATGTTTATGACAATGAAAGTTCGGACAATACGAAAGAAGTTCTTCAGCCGTATATTGACGCAGGAGATGTTACGTATATTTATTTTCCGGGAAGGGACAGGCAAGATCCGGCATATTGTCATGCAACAGCCCATTTCGGGCAGGAAACCAGATGGATGGCGGTGGTGGATTTGGACGAGTTTATCGTTTTGCATGAGAAGGATAATTTGCGTGATTTTATGGCGGAATATGCCGATTGCAGCCAGATAAGCCTGCATTGGGTTATATATGGCAGTTCGGGGCATGAAAAGCGGCCTGATGGTTTGGTGCTGGAAAATTTCAAGGGACATTCGGCCGTTCCGGATTTCAGTCCGAAATCTATTTTTAATCCGCGGACGGTTGTTGACTGCGGAGCGCATTATATGTGGGTCTGCGGCAAATGGGTAAATGAAAACGGTGCGGAGTTCGGAAAAGACAAGTCTGTGCCGGTAAAGAAAGCGCAGATAAATCATTATGTGATAAAATCCTGGGAAGAGTTTTATAACCGGAAAGCTGCAAGAGGGCGGGCAGATTTTAAAACCTTTGGTGAGGATTTGAGGCAATACTTCGACCAATGGGATCGTAATGATATTTACGACGATTTGATGCAGCCCTACGTGGAAAAATTAAAAAAGCACGGAGTAAAATGACATATTGCGGCAGCTTAATTGTAATGCCATTTTTGGTTAGAGACTGAACGACAGCGTATTGGCGGAGAACAAGTGCTGTTTGCAAAGGGGAACTTTAGAAGCAAGAGTATCTATCATAAGTATTATTTAAAAAGGTTGGTTCAGAACTATTTAATTATTTAAACAGGTGTTTTTATTGTCAAAATAGCGTAGCGAATCCCTGTAAACCAAAAATATGAAAGGGACTATGTTATGATTTATGGTTATATACGTGTCAGTACGGATAAGCAAACAACAGAGAATCAACGCTTTGAGATTAAAGAATTTGCCATAAAGAATGAGCTGGTTATCGACAAATGGATAATGGAAACTATCAGTTCCACGCAGGAGTTGGATAAACGCAAATTGGGCAAGTTGTTGAAAAAGCTTAAAGCCGGAGATATTCTCGTCGCTTCAGAATTGTCCAGGCTGGGGCGAAATCTGCTGCAGGTTATGAGTATTCTGCATCATTGTATGGCGTCTGAAGTGCAGGTTTGGACGATAAAAGACAATTATCGGCTGGGGGCGGATATTCAATCAAAGGTTTTGGCATTTGCTTTTGGCCTGTCGGCGGAAATAGAACGTAATTTGATATCGCAGCGGACGAAAGAAGCTCTGTTGCGGCTGAAATCGGAGGGACGGGTGCTGGGGCGCCCGCGGGGAAGAAAAAACGATAAACTCAAGCTGACAGGGAAAGAGGATAAAATTGTTGCCATGCGCCGGGAAAAGATTTCGAAGTCGCAGATTGCCCGGATTTTAGGGGTGGACAGGTTGACTTTGTCGCGGTTTATGGCAAAATATACACCTGAACCGGCAGTGGAAGAACATAGGATTCTGATTTAGAAGCATTTGGGAAAATCAGTATAAAATTTGATTATTGGATAATTTCCGCCTTGCCGGCCTTGGGGGCGGCATTATTGTTTTTTGCGGTTTCAGCTTCTTCATCGGGTACAGAGGCCTGCGGGGCGGATGTTTTTCTTTGTCCTTTGAGATTGCTCAGAAACTGGGCTTCTATTTTAAGGTATTGGTCAAGCAGCCAGCGGGACCGCGATACCGAAAAAATCGTCAGTAACAAAAGAAGAAATGTTACTTTGGGATTTTCGGTCAGGAATTTATGAACGACGGTTACAATAAAGAATGATGATACCAAAATACGGAAACTGGTCAAAACTATCAGTGGCAGCCGGTTGGCCTTTTTGGCCATCCATAATTTGTAATAAATTTTTGAAACCTGGCTGGTGCCGGAGAAAAAGTTGCGCAGACGTATGGTTCTGTCGTCCAGTGTTGTGCAAATTCCGCCGGCGGCCGTATTTTCGGAGTGTTCCGGGTTGTCATGTTCTTCTTTTGCACATTTGACGGCCAGTTCGATTTCTTCAGCCTGTTTGTGGGGAAAAAGCCAACCCAGTTTGTCTTTGATGAATTTTGTAGTAATGATGTTCCAACCAATCAGAGCTTTGAGGAATGGTGCCATAAGGAGGAATGTCAGGCAGGTCATGATGATGTTGGCGGGAATCCGATAGGGAATGATTTCCCGGATAAACGGGCGGATTGCCGAAGCAAAAGCGATGATGCTGTAAAGGATGATTGAAAAAAGGGTCAGACGAAGCAGATAATTTTTGAAGAGGGCGCTCCATAAGCGTTCTTCATTGTGCGTCATAGCGGCAGTCGTTGCATACTTGTTGATGTAATTAAGCCATTTTTCAGGCAAAATCCGGTTAAGGGTTTTGTAAGCCGGTTCGGCGGCTTTTATCATCAGCGGAGTTAAAAATGTCGTAATGACGGAAACGGCGACAATTATCGGATAAACTTTAGGGGTCAATACCTGCAGGCTCATTCCCAATGATGCGATAATAAATGCAAATTCGCCGACCTGAGCCAATGAGAATCCTCCGTAAACGGCTGTTTTGAGCGGTTGTCCCGAGGCGACGAAGCCGAAACAGGAAAAGAAAATTTTGCCGATAATGACAATCAGAGTTATGACGATAATCGGTTCGGCGTAAGTGATGAACATGCCCGGGTCAACCATCATGCCGACAGAAACGAAAAATACTGCGCCAAAAAAATCTTTGAGCGGCTGGAGGTTCTTTTCTATTCTGCCGATGAGTTCCGTTTCGGCGAGAATAGACCCCATGATGAATGCTCCAAGTGCGGAGGAAAAGCCGGAGGACGTTGCCAGCAGAACCATACCGAAGCAGAGGCTTACGGTGATGAGGAGAAGCATTTCGTCGGTTAAGAATTTTTGGATTTTTGCCAGAAACGTCGGAACCAGATAAATTCCGGTAATGAAACATAAAATGAGGAAAAAGACAAGTTTGAGCGTGCTTAATCCGAGCTCTATGCCATCAATCGTTTTGCCCAATGCGATAGTGGGGAGCAGTACCAGCAGCAAGATGCCGACGAGGTCTTCGACAATCAAAACTCCGAAAACAAGGTCGGTAAATTTTTGTTTTTTTATGTTCAGATCGTCAAACGCTTTAATAATAATCGTTGTTGAAGACATGGAAATCATGGAGCCGAGGAAAAAGCTGTCCATGGTTGACCAGCCGAGCATAAGTCCGGTGTTATAGCCGATGAACAACATAAAAATGATGTTGGCATTGGCGGTAATCATTGCCGCTTTACCGACGTTGAGCATTTTTTTGAAACTAAATTCCAGGCCAAGGCCAAACAGCAGAAATATGACGCCGATATCTGCCCAAAGGGTCAGGTCTTCCTTATCCCGGACAGTCGGGAGCAAATCGAAGTAGGGACCGGCAAAAATTCCGGCTAAAACGTATCCCAAAACAATAGGCTGTTTGAACTTTTTGCATAACAGCGTCGTAATTCCGGCATAGATGGTTATTAATGTCAGGTCGACAATCAGAGAATGTATTGCGTGCATTGCTTTTGCCAAATTTCGGGATTAAAAACTATATTATCGCAAATATAAAACAGATTTTCTTTAATTTGCGTTAACCTGTTAAGAAAATAAGAGCCGTTTATTATTTTTCCAGTTCAAATACATTTGCACCGGAGTGTCGGAAATATGAGGTTCCCCCATTGTCCCAGTTGACTTGCAGACGGTTTTGCGGTTTGAAAGCAAATTTTCCGCAGTTGCGGTACGGGTTGTTAAAACTGCAAATGCGGTTGTTTTGCTGGTCTATGAAAATATCCTGCCATTGCGGCGTTTTGAGAATGATAAACGGCATTCCTGCCGGCGGTTCAAAGAAATCGGAGGCGAGAGCAAACGGAAATTCTTTTATGCGCAGTCCGTGCTTCTGCTGTTCGTAACGCAAATATACGGTAAAGAGGCGCTCGGTCAGATAGGCAAAAGCCAGTTTTTGTTCGGTGTTGCGGGCGGCGACTTCTTCTTTTATGCTGTCGTACAGCGGGAGCAAAATGCTAAAAAGCCAGGTTGCGTAATCGTTTAGTATTTCGCGGCGGGCAATGAACATATTTGTCGGATAAAACCCTTCGTTACCATGGAGTGTCTTAACAGCAGAATCATACATTTGCGGGTATTTCTGCCGGATAATTTCCAGAGCGGCATCAAGGTCGGAAATGATGTGCTCTTTTTTATATTGTTCGTAGGCGTTTACCCTTATCGGCTCGGATACCAGAATATCGTGTGTGGCAAACCACGGCAGGATATATTTTTTTTCCAGCTCCAAATCGTGCAGAAATTCTTTGGCGAATCCATTAAGGTGCCGTAATCCCAGATGGCGGAAACGCATAGAGGGAAATTCCAGCATCGGGTAGCGGGCGTTGTCGTTCAGGCTGAGAAAACGGCGGTAATGGAACATTCCGACATATGGCGAATCGGTATTTTTCCATATCCAGTACAATGCAGTCAGTTCGGCAAAGTACCGGTTCAGTTCCGAAATGTTATTTCCGGTATTATCGCCAATCATATTGCCTTTGAGCCAGTTTATTTCCTCAGGTGTGAACGTTCCGCGGCGGGAAGGGGTTTCGGCAACGGCGCGGCCGCCCTGTATCGGTTCAAAAATTTCCGTTTTGATTAATGGTGCCGGCTTGTAGTAAACAACGAAGATTTTTAAATAGTCTGTTTTGCAGATGAAAAGGATATAGGCTGCCGCGCATAAAATAAAAGCAGCAAATACACTTAATATCAGGAGTTTGTATTTGCTGCTTTTCATTTCATCGGCCTGTTTCTGCGGTTCGGATTTAAACATAGTTGTACACTGCTTAATCCGTCAAGCGGAGTTAAGCGATAATATTCGGGTTTATCAGTGTTTCCAGTTTTTGAATTTTATTTTTCAGGCTCGCTTTCTGGCTGTTCAGCTGCTGAGCCTGATAGAAATCAATCATCTGTTTGTTTTTTACCAATTTGGTTATATCTGATTTTACCCTTCTTTCCTCAAGCTTCAACTCGCAGAGCTGTACCTGAAGTTTACCGAAAGAATTTGAATTAACCATTGTAGCGTCGCTCCGAAAATAGTGTTATGCCGCTTTGACAGCGATTCTTATTATTTGTGCGCAGTATATATTAATTTAGGTTAAAAATCAAGCTATTTTGAGGGTTAATTTAAAAAATTAAGTGAAAAAAAATAAATTTGTGCTAGTAATATGGAGATTATGCAGATATCTATTGCTGAAAATGAAACGAAACTTATTATAAACAGGAAATTAAGGTATGACTGAAATTAAAAAAATCGGTATTTTGACAAGCGGCGGCGATTGTGCCGGGCTTAACGCGGTGGTTTTGGCCGTGGTTAATTCTGCAACCAAGCTGGGCTGGGAAGTTTATGGCATACACAACGGAACGGACGGGCTGACCGAGGCGCCGCTGTCGTATGAACTGCTGACGGAGAAGAATTTTTCTGATACGCCGTGGCCGCGTCTGGCCGGGTCATACCTCGGGTCACTGAACAAAGGCGTAAAAATGGAATCGCAGGCGGAAATTTCGGCGCGTTTCGGCAAAGGCGTTGCCGAACTCGGACTTGATGCGGTTGTGGTTGTCGGCGGCGATGGCAGTATGAACATCGTCAGCAACTATTGCCGTAATGCGGGGGTCAAAATGGTCGGCATTCCGAAGACAATTGATAATGATACGCCGCTGACGCAATATTCGGTCGGGTTTAACTCGGCTTGTCAGGTTTGTGTTGAGGCGGTTGACGCTTTGTGGAAGACTGCGCGTTCGCACCAGCGGGCACTGATATTGGAAGTTATGGGACGCGATGCGGGACATCTGGCTATGCATTCCGCAGTGGCCGGTTTTGCCGATGTCTGCCTGGTGCCGGAAATCCCTTATACGATTGACGGGATTATCAATAAACTGAAAAGCGTTAAGGCAAAAGGCCGGAATCATGCGGTTATTGTTGTTTCCGAGGGCGTCCATACCGAAAGCGGAGAAATGGTTTCCAATACCAAGAATCTTATCGGCGAAAAAATTAACGGCGGTATCGGTGAGTATTTGAGTGCAGCTATCAATGCCAAGTATTCGGAATTCCAGACCCGCGTTACCAAGCTGGGGCATGTACAGCGTGCCGGCGACCCGACGGCATTTGACCGTGCGTTGGCTTGTGCATTCGGAGCGAAAGCGGTAGAATTGCTGAAAGCCGGAAAGACGGATGTTATGGTGGCACTGAACGGCGATAAGCTTAAAACTTATCCGCTGGAAGAAGTTGTTGCCGAGGGAACGACATTGCTGAACAAAGACAGCGTTTATGTCAGAGCGGCTGTTGATATGGGAATGTATGTCGGCGAGATTTAACTGACGTATTTTGGTAAAAGGGAACGGCAGCGGAAAGGCTGCCGTTTTTTTGAGGAGAAAAATGTGATCTTGGAGAATCGTCCGGCAAAAAATGGCTTGACAAAGAGCTGAAAATATGATAAATTGTTCATATAAGGCATAAAAGAGCGATATATATCGGGGGGGGGAATGAAAGTAACGTTTTTAAGGGAAGAAGACATCTGGGGTAATAACGCATTGGAAGTAATGCAGGCGTATGGCACAAAAGTCGGCGTTTCGGATGTTGCGATTGCCTTGGGAACATGCATGGGCAGCGGCACCAAAAACAGTGCCGGCGTGGCTTCCGGATATGCCTGGTCGGCGTCTTCCTACAAGAATGTAAACGTCCGCACCGTCGACTTGGACGGCGCCAAGAACTGCTTTAACCCTAACAGGCGAATAGCCGCCGGGTGTCCCGCTTTGCCGTTCTCAGCAACATCTAAAATTTGCCCGAACAACATGAAAACAATGCGTCTTGCCAACGGCAAGACGGTACAAATCTGCGAATACGGGGCCTATCCGCAAACCGTAGCGCCCAAATCTATCAGTCAGGAATTGGAAGCTCAGTATCAGAAAAATGCCCTTAAAACCACCGGCAAAAACTATACTTTCGATTCGGTAGAACTGGATGCCTACAGTACCGGTTTTACCCCGAGAAACTGTGCGGAGTATATGTTTAACGGTAAAAGATATGTTCGCATAAAGGGGAAACCTTATGACCGCAATTCTGTCATGTCCGACGGCACATCGGTTCAGAAAGGTCAGGCGTATTGGTTTGAGGTTCAGCCGATAGAATGGCTGATGGATACCAAGGGTACCTGGGTCTCAAGACAGGCTCTGTTTGCGGGCATCCAGTTTGATACCAAAAATGAATACAACGGCAATTTTGCCAATACGACGATGTATAATTATCTGCAAAAGCATTTTGCAAAGGAAATGGAAGCACAAAAAGAATTTACGGAAACCCTGTCTCGTCTGGCGATTCGCAACCGTTATTTCAGCAATTATGTGAGCGGTTTTGAAAACAATAAGGAATTTTATCCGGCGGGAAAGGATGGTCAGCCGTTTACCCCTGAAAAAGCCTGCGCTATAGTCGATATCACCAATGCGCCGCCGTTTATGCGCGATTTGCTGAAGCTCATTGCCGCATTTCCCAAAGAGGAACAGGGGCAGTTTAAAGATGTGGTGCTGACTGTATTTGATAAAGAAAGGGATGAGCGCGACCAGCCGAACGAGATAGTCGTTCTGGGTAAGAAACTGGCGGTTTCCGGCGGCTATGAAAAGGAATTGAACCATGTTTTGCAGGGCGGCCGCGGCAATTCTGCCGGCGCACGAGCCTTTGCTGATGCTGTTTCATTGTTTACCTCCCGCCTTGGCAAATTCTTTGGCGGAAGATGAATGTTTAATCAATTTTATATTCGGTCAAAATTGACGCGCGGGTCAACCAACGAATAGGTCAGGTCGCTGAGTAATTTCAGAATCAGCCCGAGAAGGGCGAATATATATAGTGTTCCGAATACGACAGGATAATCGCGGGTCATAATTGCTTCATATCCGAGCAGCCCCATGCCGTTCAGGCTGAAAATAATTTCAATGAGCAGGGAGCCGGTGAAGAGGACTTTCATCAGCAATCCGGGAAGCCCGGCGATGATAATCATCATGGCGTTGCGAAAAACATGGCGGTAGAGAATCCGGTTTTCGGAGAGTCCTTTGGCGCGGGCAGTCAAAACGTATTGTTTGCTTAATTCATCCATAAAAGAATTTTTGGTCAGCATAGTTAATGAGGCAACACCGCCGATGACGATGCAGGTTATCGGCAGAGCCAGATGCCAGAAGTAGTCGCCGATTTTGCGCAGCAATGTAAAATTTTCCCAGCCGTCGGACGTCAGGCCTTTCAGCGGAAACAGCTGA
This sequence comes from Acetobacter sp. 46_36, assembly GCA_001917135.1. Classification (GTDB taxonomy): domain Bacteria; phylum Pseudomonadota; class Alphaproteobacteria; order RF32; family CAG-239; genus CAG-267. The sequence continues at coordinate 177,508 of MNTT01000015.1, read as the reverse complement.
AAATACGTTCCTCCGGCAAAGAGGACAATCAGCAGGACGGCAAACAGAAATACCGGAATGGCTGAGCCGATGAAGATAACGAAAGAGCTGATAACATCAAATTCTTCGCCATCTTCGCGAGCCTTTTTTATGCCGAGGGGGATTGCAATCAGGTAAATGATGAGCGTTGACCACAAACCGAGAGAAATTGAAACGGGAAGTCGTTCTTTGATAAGCTGCAGGACGGTTTTGTCTTTGTAGTAGCTTTTGCCGAAATCAAAAGAAATGTAGTCTTTGAGCATTTTAACAAAACGTTCATGTACCGGCTTGTCAAAACCGAACTGTTTTTCCAGTTCTTTTACAAGGTCGTCGGGAACGCCTTTTGCACCCTGATATTTCTGCTCGTTCATATTGGGCATGCCGGCATTAATGTTTCCGGTTGCGGCGGTGTCCATACCTTTATACTGTGCGAGCATATACTCAACGGGGCCGCCGGGGGCAAGCTGGACGATGCCGAAGTTAATCAGCAAAATGCCGAACATTGTTACGGGTATGAGCAGGAGCCTTTTGACAATGTAGTTGCGCATAGTTTTAATCCTTCAGCCACCAGGTGTTGATGTCAACGCCGATGCCGGCGTTGTTTTCGGGAAAAGAGAACTTGTCCCAGTAGGCAATACGGTCCGAATCCGAATACCAATTGAAAATCACGTAATGGTTAAACAGCAAAACCCGGTCAAGGGCACGGACGTATGCGGTATAAAGTTCATTGTCTTCGGTTTCTATCAGCTTTTGTACGAGTTCGTCCACGGCAGGGTTCTTTATTCCAATAATGTTGTTGCTGCCCCGAATGTCTGCCGACTGGCTGCCCCAAAGGTCTTTCTGTTCGGAACCCGGCATATAAAGGCCGCCAAATCCGCCGACGATAATGTCAAAGTCAAAATTGTCCAGCTTGTTTTTGTAGGTGTTGATTTCCAGTACGCGGGTGGTGGCTTTTATGCCGATTTTGCGCAGGTTTTCAATAAAAGGAAGCAAGACGCGGGTAAAGGAGTTACCGTTGGCCGAATTTATGATTATTTCAAACTCCAGCGGTTCACCGGTTTTTAAATTGCACATTTTTTCGTTGATAAAGTCGTAACCGGCATCGTTGAGCAATTTGACGGCGCGTTTAAGGTTTTCCCTGTCGGACAGGGAATCGTCGCGAAACGTCGCTTCCACCGGAACGGTAAAGATTTCAGGCGGAACTTTGTCCCGAAGGGCTAGGAGAATGTCCAGCTCCAGGTCTTTCGGGGTGTCCGTTGCCGCAAAACGCGTGTTGGCAAAATAACTTTTTAATCGCTGGTATTGGTTATAGAAGAGGTTTCGGTCGGCCCATGGAAAGTTAAAAGCGTAGTCTATTGCCTGCCGGACGCGTGGGTCGCTGAATTTTTCCTTGCGGGTGTTAAAAGCGAAAAATTGGGTTGTTGCCGGGCGGTTATGTTTGACTGCCTGTTTTTTGATTTTGCCTTTTTTGATGAGTTCGTTGTTGTGTCCGGTTGCCCACGATTTGGCAATGTATTCATAGCGCATATCAATATTGCCGGAGAACAGAGCCTGCAGGGTAACGGTCGTATCCTGATAATAGTCGTATTTTATTTCGTTGAAGTTGAAAAAGCCTTTGCGGGTGGGGAGGTCTTTTGCCCAGTAGTTTGGGTCGCGGACAAACGTGATGTAACGCCCGGCGTCAAAGTTCTTTATCTTATACGGGCCATTGCCTAAAGGCGGGGTCAAACTCGGCTTGTCATATTCCCGGTTAGCAAAGTCTTTGGCAGAAAAAATTTTGAGAGAGGCAATGATTAGCGGCAATTCCTGGTTTTTTATTCCGGGTTTGAAATAAAAGCGGACATGGCGGGATGCAAGTTTCTCTACCCTATCAATATCGGCATAGTAAAATTTATAAACCGGTGAGCCTTTGGTGATGAGGGAATTGAAACTGAATACGACGTCGTCGGCGGTTATCGGGGTTCCGTCCTGAAATCGGGCGGCGGGGTTGATGAAAAAGCCGATAAAGCTTTTGTCGGAAGGCTGTTCAAATTTTTCGGCTATCAGCGGATACACCGTTTCCGGGTCGTCGGCAGACGTGTAGCCGAGACTGTCCAAAGTCAGAGCGACGGTTTCGGTTGACGCGGTTCCCTTGAAAATGTAAGGGTTAAAATTATCAAAGGTACCGTAAGCAGGGAGAACGATGCGTCCTTTTTTGGGGGCATCGGGGTTTACGTAGTCAAAGTGAGTGAAGCCCGGTACGTATTTGGGTGCGCCGCTTAGAGAAATATTGTCGGTAATTGTTATTTGCGGAGGTGTTTGTTCCTTTATTGCGACAGAAGAAGATAATATTGACGAATTGTTTGAAAATACATCTTCATCTTCCGCCAGAGACTGAGGTGGGAGAGAAGTGCATAGCATTAAAAATAAGGGCAAGATGGCTGGCTTAAACAGCTTATTTATGGTTTTTATCATCCAGCCAGGCTCCGAAAGGGTATGCGTATTCGTCGTAATTGTTATCCGGTGACGCATCAATCTCTTTTTCAAGTTCATCAAGCGAAATAATTTTTTTGTTTTTTTCTCTGCGTGTGGTTTGTGTTGCCGGTGAAACCGCAGATTTAGGCTGTTTAGCGGAAATTTCCCGGCGGGGAGAAAATGAAGGCGCGAGGGGCTCTGTGCCGGATTTTCCCGGAGTGTTTGCTTGTGTGTTTTCATTATTTTTGCTGAATACGGGCTCTTTTTTCAGATTGCGCAATGCCGTTTGAGTGTGTGCAAACGACTTTATTATCGGTGTCGCATTTGTATCGTCGGCCGGCGCCGTTGTCGCAGGAACGGCAGCAGAGGCTTCCGTTGAGAGAATCTCGTTGCGGATAGCTCTCAATCCGGCATCTATGTTTAATCTTTTTTCGTCAGCCGGCGATGAACCGGTTTCGGGACGTATAGATGTTTCTTCAAATTTTTCCGGTTTTGGTTCGGAGAGTGCGAAGTGCAACGATGTTTCTTCCGGCCGGCTTAAAAAAGACGGAAAGTTCTCATCCTGCCGGGGAGAGAGGGACAATTCGTCTGAGGTGAAACTATGTTTTTCCCGGCGAAGGGGCTGTTGTACGGTTTTGTCTTGGGGACAGTCTTTTTCAATCTGAGACGAATTTGTGTCCGGAGAAAGTTGGCTGGCGATTGGGGAAATGATGCCGTAAACTTTTCCTAATGCGCCGTATTCGACCATATTGTAGAATATGCGCTGGGTGTCGTGTATTTCCAGCAGCCGGCAAAGGCTTTTTATTCTGGCTTCAAATTCAAGGATGCTGCCTCGCAGGAGGCTGTCCTTCTGCGCTTTTTGCAGCAGATGTCCGGCAAAACCGGTCTGAAAATTGTAGGTTTCGATAAAGGTTTTGGCTATCAGCCAGCGTTCACCGCCGGCAGTGCGGTTCCATAAATGTTCCATCTGGGCGCTGGAAATGGAATTGCTGCGTTTGATGATGTCGGACAAGATTTCGTTTGCATCGGCAATCAGCGTATCAAATTCATGCAGAATAAAGCCGTTTTTTATTTCTTTTTCCGCGGCTATCAAAGCGCAGCTCAGCGCATTGGTATTTTCGGCATTTTTTTTCAACTGCTCTAAAAGGGTTTGATTTTGTACAGCCGTCTGCTTTTCAGCATAAAAACTTTTTATGACGGCAAACATTCCCCAAATTACGGCGAGCGGAAACAAAATGACAATTACCGCCTGAAACAGGGCTTCGGCTCCTCCGGCGGCAGAAATACTGCTTACATTGACAAATCTTAGGCTGTAGAAAAACCAAAATATGCTTGAAAATGCAGCTATGAAAAACGAAATGTTCAACAATGTCCGACTCCCAATTACAATTTTTGGCTATTGTAGCGGAAAAGCCTTATTTTGCAAATAAAAAATGTGTTAAATGTTTATGATTTTACGGTTATTTGCTGCAAATCCGGGCGGTTATTTGGTATATATGCAAAAAATATGGTGAATTTTTTTTATTTTGTGATATAGAGAGGTCAATGTTTAATTTTTAAAGGTATAAAAAATGAATGAATCTACAGCCGTTGTGCTTGATTTTGAAAAAGATATTTTAGAAATTGAAGAAAAAATCGAACATCTGAAACTTCTTGCCAAAGACGAGGATATGGATATTACCCGGGAAATCAGGCGTCTGGAGCGTAAATTAAGCCAACACGTCAATCGGACATATATGAATCTTTCAGCCTGGCAGAAAGCGCAGATAGCCAGACATCCTGCAAGACCGCACTGTTTGGATTATATAAAGGCTTTTGTTGAAGATTTTACACCGTTGGCCGGTGATCGCTGTTTTGCCGATGATGAGGCGATGGTATGCGGTATCGGCAAGATTGACGGTTATGCTGTAGTTGTTATGGGGCAGGAAAAAGGAAACGACCTTGAAACCCGTATCAAATATAATTTCGGTATGGCAAAACCTGAAGGGTACCGCAAAGCGCAGCGTATGATGGCTCTGGCAGACAAGTTTCACCTGCCGGTTATCAGTTTTGTCGATACGGCGGGAGCATATCCTGGGGTAGATGCGGAAGCACGCGGGCAGGCTGAAGCAATTGCTTCGTCCATTGAGAAATGTTTGCAGGTAAAAATACCGATTATCTCCATAATTATCGGTGAGGGAGGTTCCGGCGGCGCGATTGCAATAGCAACGGCGAATCGGGTGTTGATGCTGGAACATTCAATTTATTCCGTTATTTCGCCGGAGGGATGCGCTTCCATTTTATGGCGTTCAGGCGATAAGACAAAAGAGGCGACGGAGGCGTTGAGACTGACGGCACAAGATTTGAAAGCGCTGGGGATTATTGATGAAATTATTAAGGAACCGCTGGGCGGAGCCCATCGCAATACGGAACAGACGCTTGGTGCGGTTAAAGAGGCAATATCACGCCAGCTGCGGGAACTTTCCAGTTTGTCTCCCGATGAATTAAAGAGGCAGAGGACGGAAAAGTTTTTGAATATGGGTAAAAATATTACCGCGGAATTCTAAAAACGTAATATCAGATATTGCATTTAGACAATAAGGGCAGTGGAAACTGCCCTTAAGTTTAGCTTAAATTCGGCAGGGTAGAGATTATCTTTTCAGGTGTAAATTTTGCAATGAAATTTTACAGGTGCCGACGGCGGAACGTCTGTGGAGCTTCGGCGTTGCAGGCGGAAAACCGAAGAGCTTTTTGTTTTGCAAGAATGCTTTTAAAAATTGGCTAAATATATTTTGGAGGTAAATATGAAAAATTCTCAGTCTAAGTTTTCTAATGAAAAGTCCCAGTCCAGTTCAAGTTCCAAACCGAGTTCCAGCTCCAGTTCTTCTTCCGGCTGCTGCTGCGGTTCAAAACTTTCTGACGAGATTGACGAAGTAGAAATTTCGGAAATGGAAGAAAAATAATTTTGCGGAGAAGAATGATGAGAAATACGGTAACAAATTCAAATCTGAACAATCATGATTTGTCCGTTTCTCACAATCCGACGGATTTCAGAAGCCTGATGAATTATTTTTGGAATTTTATGGATAGTTCAAATTCGGAATATTCGGATTTATCACCTAAAATTCAGGTTACTGAAGATAAAGATGCGGTAAAAGTTACGGCGGAAATTCCGGGAATTGATGAAAAAGACATTGATTTGAAGGTTTCTGCGGACGGTTATTTAAGCATCAGCGGTGAGAAAAAGAACGAATCTGAAGAAAATACCAAAGATAATTATTTTTCTGAAATCTCGTATGGTATGTTCAGACGTACCATACAGCTGCCCTGGGATTTGGATTATGAAGCAACTACCGCCAGATACAACAACGGCGTGTTAACTGTCTCTATTCCGAAATCCCAGACAGAAAAGCAGAAGTTTAAGAAGATTAGTGTTGCTAAATCTTGATGCTTAAACCGTCTGCTTGGGACTTGCCGGTCGTTCTCATTGGGAGGGCGGCCGGTGTTTTGTGTTGATAAAAGCATACCCGGATATAGCGTGTTGTGTACGCCGTGTATGGTGTGTCGCGTACGTCGTGTATGGTGTGTTGCATATGCCGGAATGTTGCCGCAAGCGTATGGGCAAAGGACGGGACGGCAGGTTATATGACGAATTTCAGAGAGATGTGCCGTCCATTTTTGTGGCGACGACTTTTTGGTAAACGCCGCCGAAATAGGTTTGTTGCGACCAGCGGCATATTTCCGGGTGCGATGCCAGGCCTTTGATGGAATTTTTCCAAAGGCTTTCCGCAAACGGCTGGTACAGGCGGTTGACGGTGCGAATTATGTATTTTAAAGGGTGATAGGAGGAAGGTTGGTGATAGTCGATAAAAACGGCTTTACCGCCGGGTTTCAATGCTTTGAGGATATTATCGATAACACGGGTTCGCGTTAAAGGGGGGAGTTCGTGCAGCAACATATAGCAGATGATGATATCGTAATTTCCTTTGACGGTTTTGGCGGCGTCAGCGTGAACGAAGCCTATTTTTTGTTCCAGATGCTTTTCCCGGCAGTTTTCAAGAATGTCCGGCAGAATGTCCACAATGGTATATGAACCGAGCATACCCAGGCCGGAATATGCTTTTTCTATTTGTCCGCCGAGTGTTGCTCCGATTTGGAGGATATGCGAATGAGGAGAGATTTCCTTTTTTACTTCTTCGGTCAAAAGGCTGTGGTATCCCAAAGTTAGAAAATTTAACAGGAACGCATTATCTAGAAGGTTATAAAGTTTCGGATTCAGATACAGCCAACCATATATATCAGTGAGATAGGCGGGCAGGATGTTTTTTGCTGTTTTAGCCATGGCGTCCTCTTAATTTATCCGTTGTCAGACATATTATCCGAAATATAGCCGCGTTTGGCTGCTTCAATTACGGCGGAGGTACGGTTCTTAACGTTCAGAACCTTTAAAATTATGGTAATATGCACTTTGATGGTTCCTTCTTTGAGATGCAGTTTATAGGCAATTTGCTTGTTGGAGAGTCCTTCAGCGATACATTTAACTATATCTATCTGACGCTCCGTCAGGCCTTTTTGCGGTGCATCAAGGGTGTTTTCGGCAAATTTTTCAAGCGTTTTCAGCGGCGAGTAGTATTCTTTTTGCTTGCTTTCGTTATGGGCAGGTTCAAGCTTGGTAGAATAAAGCAGTTCATGGGGAATGTATATGCCGCCGGCCAAAACCAGATTGATAGCGCTGACAATCAGGTTGTTTGACGCTGTTTTGGGGATATATCCAGCAACGCCGATATCAAGCGTCTGTTGGAGAATTTCTTTATCAAAAACGGCAGAGATGACCGTAATGGGCGTATCCGGAACCAAAGTGTGAATCTTGGTCAGTGCCGGCAGCCAGGCAGCGCCGGGCATAGCCAAGTCTGTGATAATCAGGTCAAAATCCTGCTTTTGCTCCAAAATGGAAAAAATATCCGTATAGCTCTGAGCGGTGGTAATTTCAGGATACTGAAAATTTTCGTTTAAAATAAATTCCAGCCCTTTGAGAAAAAGTTCGTGGTCATCGGCAATCAGTATTTTCATTTGTCGCTCCAGTCTCCGGAAATCATTTGCCAGCAGGACAAAGCTGCGGCAACAGCGGTTTCGGCCCGGAGTATTCTCGGCCCTAAAGCTGCGCCTCTGGCAAAAGGTAAGTTGCGTAATAAGTTTAATTCTTCAGGAGAAAATCCGCCTTCGGGGCCGATTAGGACGGCTGCCTTAGAGGCAGGATTTTCTTTTAAGACGGAAAAAAAATCTTGGCAGTTTCGGGTTTCATCCATAAAAAACAACGTTCTCTGACTGTCCCAGCCGGAAAGGACATCTTCCAGCTTTTGTGCCGGGACGATTTCCAGGAGGTCTGTCCGGCGGCATTGTTCGGCCGCTTCTATGCTTTGAGCGACATAGCGCTCGGTTTTGACGTTTCCAGAATTTGTGTGGCGGGTGATAACGGGCAGAATTTTCCGGCAACCAAGTTCGGTAGCCTTTTCAATAACAAAATCGGTTTTGTCCTTTTTCAGGGGGGCAAACAGCAGCCAGATATCCGGACAACGGGTGAACGGTTCGGTTTGAGCGAGGATGTTTATTCTGGTGTGTCTTTTTTCGAATGCGGTAATCCGGGCGGAAAATTCGCCTGACTCGTTGTCAAAACAGGAGAAGGTGTCTCCTGCGGTATATTTTACCACATTTTTCAAATAATGGGTTTGCTCTTCTTCAAGTATGATTGTTTTGCCCGGAGCGAGCGGCTCCTTAATGTAAAGACGAAAGTTTTTTGCCATTATGTTATTCTTTGTATAAAGTGATTTTATACTATGATATTAGCGAATATATGTTAAAGAATAGATAAAATTTTTAATTTAGAAAGGTTGCAGAGGATAATGATTATTACGGTGGACGGGCCGGCGGCAGCGGGAAAGGGAACGCTTTCACAAAAACTTGCGGAAAAATACTGCCTTGCATATTTTGATACGGGAATGGTTTATCGGGCTGTCGGGCTGCTGATGCTGCAAAACGGGAATGATTTGGCAGACGCAACAGCGGCAGAGCAAGAAGCCGCTGGGCTGACTTTTGCCAAAATGGCGGAATTGTCGCATGATAAAGATTTTCGTTCGGCAAAAGGAGGGCAGGCCGCATCGGTCGTTTCCAGCTATCCGGGAGTGCGGAGGCGGCTGCTTGATATGCAGCGCAATTTTGCGGCGAATCCGGTTTTTGCCGACGGAAGTGCGGCGAAAGGCGTTATTTATGACGGCCGGGACACGGGAACGGTGATTTGTCCGCAGGCAGAGGTGAAGTTTTTTATTACGGCGGCGGCAGAAGTGCGGGCGAAAAGAAGATATGACGAATTTGTGGCGAAAGGAGTAGCTGCGAATTACGATGACGTTTTGAGAGATGTCAAAGCCCGCGATGAGCGTGATGCGACTCGAAAAGATGCTCCTATGAAACCGGCTGAAGACGCCTATATTCTGGATACATCTTGGATGGGCATTGAAGACGTATTTGAAAAAGCAGTTGCAATTATTGAGGAAAAGGTTAAATAAACAAAACAGAGTAAGCATTTGCGATAAGGAGTAAAAATATGCAGAATAAGAAGTTGACCGAAAGCGTTTATTATGTCGGTGCCGATGACAAGACATTGGACTTGTTTGAGGGACAGTATGTTATTCCTGAAGGGATTTCCTATAACTCCTATGTCATTATGGATGACAAAATTGCCGTGATGGATACGGTTGACAAGCGGGCGACCGACGAATGGTTTCAGAATTTGGAAGAAGTTTTGAATGGCAAAGAACCTGATTATCTGGTTATTTTGCATATGGAACCGGATCATGCTGCAAATATTGAGCACTTTTTGAACAAATATAAAAAAGCAAAGGTTGTTTCGAATCCGAAAACTTTTAATATGATTCCGCAGTTTTTTGAGCATTTGGATTTGGAAGGGCGCAAAGTTGTTGTCAATGAGGGCGACGAACTGTCTTTGGGCAGCCATACGCTGACGTTTGTTATGGCTCCGATGGTACATTGGCCGGAAGTTATGGTTGCGTATGAGAAAAAAGAAAAAATCCTGTTTTCGGCAGATGCTTTCGGAAAATTCGGCGCGCTTGATGTTGAGGACGAATGGGATTGCGAAGCACGCCGCTATTATATCAATATTGTCGGCAAATACGGCGCACAGGTACAGGCGCTGCTTAAAAAGGCGGCAACTCTTGATATTCAGAAGATTTTTGCCTTGCACGGGCCGATGCTGACGGAGAATTTGGGATATTATATTAATAAATATGATATCTGGAGCAGTTACCGGCCGGAAGATGAAGGCATACTTATCGCCTATGCGTCGGTTTACGGGCATACCAAACAGGCGGCGGAAAAACTTAAAGAAATTTTGGAGGCTAAAGGCGCTCCGAAAGTTGCGATTACCGATTTGGCGCGGGACGATATGGCTGAAGCAGTGGAAGATGCGTTTCGTTATGACCGCCTGGTATTGGCATCTGTTACATATGACGGGGGCATTTTTCCCTGTATGGAAAGCTTTATTGCGCATTTGAAGAGCAAAAACTATCAAAACCGGAAAGTTGCGTTTATTGAAAACGGTTCGTGGGCACCAATCGCAGCCAAAAAAATGCGGGCAGAACTTGAAGGCTTAAAAAATCTTGCATTTGCAGATACGACGGTTTCGATAAAATCGGCGATGAAAGAAGCGGATATCAAACAATTGGAAGCACTGGCGGATGAATTGCTTGTTAAATAAGCATCAGGAGTCAGAAAACCGCTTGTCCGGAGAAAGGCAGGCGGTTTTTTGTTGCATAAATAAAATTTACGGGTAAGTTAGGGATAGATTTACTATTATTATAAAACAGTTATATTTATGAAAAAAGATTTGTACATTTTTCGCCATGGTGAAACGGATTATAATCTGGAACACAGATGGCAGGGCTGCGGCCTGGATGCAGTATTGAATGAAAATGGTGAAGAGCAGGCAAGAAAACTGGCAGAGAAAGTCCTGTCGCTGGGAATGACGGTATTATATTGTTCGCCGCTTGTCAGAGCTGTACAAACAGCAAACAAAATTGCCTGCAGAAGTGCGACGGAGCTTCCGATTATTATTCTTCAGGATTTGCGCGAAGGCGACTTCGGCGAAGTTGAAGGAATGACTTTTGACGAAGTACGGGCCAGATTCGGGGATACTTTTGTTGAAAATGTATGCTGGCCGAGTTTTGATAACTGGGATATTCACTTTCCTGGCGGCGAGAGTAAGCGTGAAATTTTCGGAAGAGTTCTGCATTGTTTAAACAGAATTGTCTGCAAGAAGGATTCTGTTATTGGCGTGGTTTGTCATGCCGGGGTGCTGAGCGCGCTGAAATGTGGCTTGGAATTGAAAAAGACACCAAATGAAAACTGTTCGGTGCTGCATTTGCAGTATGATTTGGAAACAAAGAAATTTGTTCAGATTTTTGATTGAAAAAGCCGCCTTTCGGGGCGGCTTTTTCGTGTGAACAGCGGAGGCAATATTTCATCTTTGGATTATATCCTCTAAAAAAGCAGGAAATGCGCATTATTTTGTCTGTGTTGTTTTTATAGAGGAGAGATATTATGGCTAATAAGACTGATAAACTAAACGTTTTTCTGGCAAATCTTGCTGTTTTGAATATTAAAGTTCATAATTTGCATTGGAATGTTGTCGGACTGCAATTTCCGCTTATTCATAAAATGACCGAAAAAATTTATAAAATGCTGCAATGCCAATTCGATACAGTGGCAGAAGTAATGAAAATGCAGAACAAAATGCCGGCGGCTTCAATGGCGGAATATCTGGATAAAACGACGATAGACGAATTAGAAGCCCGCGATTATCACGGCTATGAAGTTTTGGAGGAGCTTTCTGCTGATTGTGACATTTTAATCGCATCGGCCAAGGAGGTAAGGGATGAGGCAGATAAAGCCGATAATTTTCAGGTGGCAAATCTGATGGAAGAATATCTGGATATGTATGCTAAAAAGTCGTGGATGATTAAGGCAATGATGCAAGATGATGATCTTGAAATTGCAGATGAAGAAAGCGATGAAGAGGATACGGAAGAGGAGTAGGCATAATTTATGCCTGAAATAAAAGCGCTCTTAGCAATAAGGGCGCTTTTAATGCTATAAATGGTGCACCCGGCGAGGTTCGAACTCGCAACCTTTGGCGTCGGAGGCCAACACTCTATCCAATTGAGCTACGGGTACATGCTGCAAATCATTTTGCGAATTATGCTTATACAACGTAATTTCTAAATAATCCAGCTTTTTTTTAAGTTTTTACGAAGATTTTGCTTGACTTATATGGATTAAGTTTGTATGTATGAGCAAAAGTTTTTGAGTAAAGGATAAAAAAATGGCTAAGAAATGTGAAATTTCCGGCACCGGCGTTATGAGCGGTAATAATGTAAGCCACGCTAACAATAAAACCCGCCGCCGCTTTTTGCCGAATCTGCAAGTTGTTTCTCTGTTGAGCGAAGCTCTGGGGAAGGTTTATAAGTTGAAAATTTGCACGAAGACGCTGCGCTCTATTGAGCATAAAGGCGGTTTGGATGCATATTTAATGTCTACTCCGGACGGGAAATTGACAGCGGAAGCGAAAAAAATTAAAAAGGTGATTGCAGGTAAGGCAACGGCATAATTGTTTCCGGATTTTAAGTTATTACAGGCTGCATTTGCAGCCTTTTTTATTGTGAGTACCAGTCATGTTTTTTCTATTAAAATTCTGTTTATTTTGAAGAAACAGGCGTTGTTTCAATATCTTAGTCTTCAGATGAAGAACCGCAGGCGAAGAGCTTGTTTTTGTTGTAAAGAGGGGGATGTGTTTTGTTTTAAATTGCTTATTCGGAAGAGATGTTTTAGATACAGTAATTAATTGTTGCGGTTAAAACGCCTGATATTGCAGTATAAATGAAAGAAATAAATTTTTTGCTTGCATTTTACAGTATGCAGATATATAGAAAAGAGGTTGTCGGGACGTAGTTCAGCCTGGTAGAGCGCTTGCATGGGGTGCAAGAAGTCGGAGGTTCGAATCCTCTCGTCCCGACCATAAAGCAAAAAACCACCTTTAAGGTGGTTTTTTGCTTTAAATACTGCGGATACGAAACGAACTTTGCTGGTTCAACTATTAGTAATGTGAGGATAGTCCAGATTGGTATTTAAGGAAGAAGTATTGGTAATTGCATTAATTTTTTAGTTCAAATACAATATAATTTGACATTTGTTACAAAAGAGTTTAGCTGTAAAGAATAAAAAATACAATTATGTCAAATTTAAAAATTACTAATTATGGAAGAAATTATAAGAGCTCGGGTTTATGCAAAAGTGATTAATGTTATACCTGATCCTAGAGAAAATTGTGTTGCTAGATGCCATCTCAAGGTTGGTGCAGAGAGAATAGAATTTTTCAGAGGAACAGCGGCTGACGGAAGTTATCTTACATACATAAACTTTGGAAAGAACTGTTATTTTCTTATTGAACAAGCAAGCCAAGAGTTGTATCAAAAAATTTTGCATCTTTTTCCAGGAGATATGATAACATTGGAAGTGTTTTTTGATAAGCAGCACAAGCCTATAGTTAAAGATGTAATTATTGAAAAATCGACAGAGGTATACGACTTGTGGGAGTTCTTCAATGGTTAAATGGAATCGGATGACTAAAATATTCGTTAAGATTAATTAGTCCGTGGATTGCAAGATGTCTTTGATTATAAAAAATGCCTGTTTGTATAGACAGGCATTTTTTATATAGCGTTAAGCCAGAACAATGTTGAGGTAAAAGGTTACAGTGTCAGCGGTTTGATATTATAAATAGCCACTGGTCTTAATCGGTTTTGCTCTAGGGTCAGCACTCATTCTCGTGCCGTTAACATCATTCCTTTTCGAATTTGGAGTTTAGACCCTTGCAACAAACAGATGCTTACGTAATCTCCGGCGACGGCTTCCTTAACAGATGTTTTTTGCGTTTTATCATAGGGGTGATGTTTACTTAAAGATATGCAGAGATTCTCCATTTCTTCGTTTTCACCTATGACCATAAGTTTGTCAAAAATTTTTATGCATCCGCTTTGAATTTTGCCAGTTACGAAAATGCCGTAACGATAGAATACATCGTCAATACGCATAGAGAAAGAACTTTTTTGTACCATAATTATTGGGTTTTAATGATTAAACATAATGATGAATTTTGGTAAAAGTTATGGCTGTTTCTTCTAAAAGTCAATGTTTTCAGCTATCATCCATTTAAAAGAAAAGGATTTTCGGGAGAGAAATTCTGGCAATATTGGAGCAGAGAAGGAGATTTCTTGTTGCAAGTTTTTATCTGTTCTTGAAGGTTGGCACCAGAGAACGGCAGAAAGATTGCCGAGGGATTTTTCAGGCGTTTGAGGAAAACAGTCTGGAGCAGCGAGTCTTATATGAACTTTCCAGTGATGCTTGCGGGAGCTGCGGCTATCTGTTCCGGGGTTCCTGTGGCTACAATACAGCCGCCGTCCGTTCCGCCGCCCGGACCCATATCTATAATATAGTCGGCATTGCGGATAACATCTAAATCATGTTCAATAATGATAACGGTAGCTCCGTTATTGACAAGAGTTTGGAAGACATCCAGCAATGTTTGTACGTCTAACGGATGTAAGCCTATTGTTGGTTCATCGAATACAAAAACGGAATCGGCTTGTCCTTTTCCCATTTCACTGGCCAGTTTTAACCGCTGTGCTTCTCCTCCGGAGAGTCCCGGTGTTTCTTCGCCGAGAGTCAGATATCCAAGCCCAAGGTTTTGCAGGACTTTCAGCCTCTGGGAAACGATTTTTAAGTCTTTACAGGCTTTCAAAGCCGAGTTTATATCCATTTCCATGAGTTCCGGCAGAGAAAATGCCTCCCCGCTTTTGCTGATATATTTTACGTTGTCGGCGAGCTTGGCATATCTTGCCCCCCTGCAGTCCGGACAAGGGATTTCCACGTCTGGAAGAAACTGAACGTCGAGGTTGATGATACCGGTGCCATCGCATACGGGACATCGCAGCTTTCCTGTATTATAAGAAAAATCTCCGGCTTTATATCCTAATTTTTTAGCGTCGTCGGTTTTGGAAAAAATTTTGCGCAGTTCGTCATGAACATTAGCATATGTTGCGACTGTAGAACGGATATTGATGCCTATCGGCGTTGCGTCAATCAATTTTATCTGTTTAAATCCGTTTGCTTCAATGGATACGATATGTTCCGGAAGCTTTTTTCCGTTTATGGCGGCTTCAAGCGCCGGAATCAGGCTTTCCAGGATTAAGGTTGTTTTGCCCGAACCAGATACTCCCGTAACAGCGGTCATTCTTCCTTTAGGAATATTAACGGCCAGCGGTTGGACAGTGTGGATATTCCGAGTGGCAAGCTTGATGATTCCGTTGTCGAACATCTGTTTAAGAGCAGGACGCGAAGTGCGCCGCAGCTTGGCTTTTCCGGAAAGAAACGGCGCTATTATGGAATTGGGGTTTTTCTTTATATCAGAGATTGTTCCTTCGGCTACAATTTTCCCTCCGGCGGCTCCTGCCTGTGGTCCCAGTTCAATCAGCCAGTCCGCGGCAGACAAAATCTGTGTTTCGTGGTCGACTAATATGACAGAGTTGCCGTCTGCAACCAAATCCCGCATAACGCCGTTCAAGCCGATTATATTGGAAGGGTGCAGACCGATGGATGGTTCGTCCAAGACGTACAGTACTCCGGTTGTACGGTTGCGGACAGCGCGAGCCAGCTGCATTCTTTGCCGCTCACCGGTCGAAAGTGTTGATGCCGCACGGTCGAGCGAAAGATAGCTCAGCCCTAAATCTATCAGACGGGTTGCCGCTGATTGAAAAGC
Organism: Acetobacter sp. 46_36; assembly: GCA_001917135.1. Taxonomy (GTDB): domain Bacteria; phylum Pseudomonadota; class Alphaproteobacteria; order RF32; family CAG-239; genus CAG-267. The sequence continues at coordinate 162,174 of MNTT01000015.1, read as the reverse complement.
CTCGCATATACTTTGAGCCATGGGGCGCATTTCTTCGTTTAAAAATGACGGAATGCCATTTACCCATTCGACCAGTTCTCCTAAAGGCATTTTACATGCCTTATCCAATGAAATTCCGCATAAAAGCGGTGCCCGGGCGACGGCGGAAAGGCGGCTTCCTTTGCAATCGGGACAGATATCCTGCTTCAGAAATTTTTCCACCCGTTTCATTCCTTGTTCGTCTTTGACTTTTGCTAAGGCGTTTTGGACGGTATAGGTTGCATTGTAATATGTAAAATCCAATTCACCGGCCTGATTGGAGTTTTTTGCTTTATACAAAATATGTTTTTTTACTGCGGGACCATTGTAAACGATATCCTTTTCCTGTTCCGTAAGGTTGCGGAAAGGGATATCGGTTCGAACACCCATTGCTCGGCAGACATCTGTCATCAGCGACCACATAAGCGAATTCCATGGGGCAACGGCTCCTTCGTCAATGGTGAGGGACTCGTCCGGAACGAGTGCGGCTTTATTTACGGTTCTTACCATTCCGGTTCCATCGCAGGTTGGGCATGCTCCCTGACTGTTAAAGGCCAGCTCTTCGGCAGATGGCGCATAAAATTTTGCACCGCATTCGGGGCAGACCAGTTCCTGTCCGGCTGCGACGGCAAGTGTCGGAGCCAGATAATGCCCGTTTGGGCAGCGATGACTTGCCAGCCGTGAGTACATCAGTCTGAGACTGTTTAACAGTTCAGTTCCGGTACCGAAGGTACTTCGAATACCGGGAATGCCAGGCCGCTGACGTAAGGCCAATGCGGCAGGAACATAAAGAATTTCGTCTACCAGTGCTTTTTCCGCCTGAGTCATCCTTCTTCTGGTGTAGGTAGAGAGGGCTTCAAGGTAGCGTCTGGAACCTTCTGCATATAAAACACCTAAAGCCAGTGATGATTTGCCTGAACCGGAAACACCGGCAATGCCTACGATTTTGTTTAGGGGAATGTCTACATTAATGTTTTTCAGATTATGTACTTTTGCGCCGCGAATCTTTATTTTATCAACCATGGTACTGCCTGACATTTGTGGTATGTGTTGCAATTGTTTGTATGGTGAAAAAGGTTTTAAGTCAAGCTGTTCTGACAATTTTAGGTTTAAAGCAACAGGCTGTTTCGGAAAAACAGCCTGTCAGGAAATACAAATCTTATTTTTATTTTGCAGATAAAGGGCACTAGTCGAGCCAGTATTCAATGGTTGAAACGACGCGGACAGTCTTGTCTATTTGTTGCGACTCGAAACTGTTTGGCGCCTGTTCCCGCGGCAGAATGGAGAAAACCCCTTGATTTGCCCGGCGGATTTTTCCAACCTTGCTATCAGAACTTTTAGCAAATTCATATGCGGCTTCTTTGGCGTTTTTGGTTGCCTGTTCCAGCATTTGCGGTTTTATATTATTAAGTTTTGTGAAAATGTAAGAAACGGGATATTCATACGAGGCGCTGTCGAAGATAATGCCTTTGGCAATAAGGCTGTCTGTCTGCGGAAGAGATTTTTCTACCAAGTCAACATTATTGCTTCTTACCGTAATGGTTTGCGAAAGAATGAAACGAGAGGCATTGGCGTCGTTGCTACGGTAGGGGTTTGCCATCAGGTCGTTGGTTTCTATTCTGCCGAGGCTGATTTCGTTATTGCTAAATCCCTGTTTCTTGAGAAAGGCATTAATTTCTGCTGCCTGAGAGGTAATTTTCTGTTGAGCCGGAACGAGTTCGTTGCCTGTGATGACAAATTTTAATTTCCAAATGGCAAGGTCTGCTCTGACGTTCATTTCGGCAAGTCCTTTGACCGTAACGGAGTTGTTGTTTAATTTGGCCTGATAGTAGTAGTATCCCGGGAAAAATCCGCCGATAACAAGGCCGAGTGCAAGAAAAATGGAGGCGATTACTTTTGACATTATTTTTTCCTTTCAAAAAATGACTATACGTTAATGTAATCTTTATGTTAAATTTGGCAATAGGTAAAGGATTTTTTATAAAAAAAAGTTCTGCACTTTGGCAGAACTTTTGCCTAATATTCTGGTGATATCCGCTATTTTTTGAACCCCATATCTTCAAGCCAGCCGGAAACGCCCAATGTTCGGCTGCCATAACCGACCCAGCCGTTTTGTTTGACTGAGCAGCCATTGCATTGGGCAGTTAAATCGGTAATTGTATTTTGGACACCGCCGCCCCCGTGCGTAATGAACGGGATAACGGTTTTGCCCTTCAGGTCATAATCGGCAAGAAAACTGCTGACGGCGGGCGCAATTGTTCCCCACCAGTTCGGCGAACCGATAAAAATAATATCGTATTGTGCGATGTTGTCGATTTTTCCTTTTAATTCAGGGCGGAAACCTTCGTTAATCTCCCTTTTGGCCTGTGCCGTTGTTGCCCGATATTCTTCCGGATAGGATTGAACGGTTTCAATGCGAAAGATGTCTCCGCCGGTTTTACTGCGGATTGCTTCGGCAACGTCTTTGGTGTTGCCGGACAAAGAATAATAAGCAATCAAAACTTTTTTGTCGTTTGGCATGATATTTTCCTTTTTTTCCTGTGCGTTGCAGCTGTTGAATGCAGTTAAAGCCGCAGCAGATGCTGCTAATACGGCAATGAATGTGAGTAGTTTAAATTTCATAATGTGTATCTCCTTTTGTTTGTTCCGTAAGGTAATATAGTTTTTAGAGTTAACTCTAAGTCAATGGTTTTTTATGGCTGTGGGTAAAAAAAATATTTGAGGCTGGTATGGTAAAAAATGTGCTGTTTTCAGATAGTGTTGTATTGTTTTGGGCGATAACTGTTATTTTGGCTGTGCATAGTATTTGGGAATGAAGTCAGGGTGCAAACTTGCGGGAGCAATATAATCCCAGTTCAAACAAAATATAAGTGGGAACTGCCAGCATTAACTGGCTGACGATGTCGGGCGGCGTTAAAATTGCCGCGATAATCAGAATGGCCGTAAAGACATAGGGCCTTTTTGCTGCGACGGCGGTATAAGATGTTATGCCGGAACGGATAAGCATATAGGTTATCAGCGGAAATTGAAACATCAGGCCAAAGATTACAGCAAGCTGCAGGCTTAATCCGATGACATTTGAAATTCCCAGAACGGCTTTTATATCAGCGGTGCGGAAACTTAGGCCAAATTTAATGATAAGCGGCAGAATAAAGATGAGGCAGAATATGACGCCTAAAATAAACATCAGACTGGAAGAGAATATAATTGATTTGATAAACCTGCGTTCGTTTTCATACAATGCGGGAAGGACAAAATTCCAAATCTGCCGGGCTATGTACGGAAAGCAGATTAAGATATCCAATACCAGCGCCAGTTTAATTTGCAGGATAAACACTTCCGCGGGAGAAAAGAAGTTTAGCGTTACCTGCTGTCCCGAAAGCAATATTTTTACCAGAAAATCAAGACAGGCAGGCGTAAACAGAAATGACGGAAAAAGCATAATGCCCAATGCCAACAGACATCGCATCAGCGTAGTGCGCAAAGCTTCCAAATGCGTTATCAGCTCTCCTTCGGAATCCGTTGCAATATGCGTTGCGTTATTTGTTGTTTTTTTTGTCGTCATTTTCCTGTTCAATACTTTTTTCTATGGTTTCTTTGAAGCTGGCTGCTTCATTTTCAAGCGCTTCTTTGGCTTTTTTGTATTCGTAGGAAGCTTTGCCTAATGCTTTCGCCAATTCAGGAATCCTTTTGCCGCCAAACAGCAGCAGGACGACGACTAAAATCAGTACTAATTCGCTTAAACCTATTGACATATTAATCTCCTTGGGTCGGGGCAGAAGGGAGTCTGCCATCTTGTTTATGATTGAGGATTTTTTGCCGGTTAACGGTTCCGACTTTGATTGCGGAAACCGGGCAAACAGCCTGACAGGCGCCGCAACCAATGCATTCGCCGGGGTTTATTTGCGGAAACTCCCCCTGCGGTTTGGTGATTGCCGAACGGGGACATTCCATAACGCACAGTCCGCATTGAATACAGGAATCTTCATTGACGGCAGCCAGCCCGATTTGCGTTTTTTGTTTTTCGGGGAGAGATATGCTTCTGATTGCGCCGGAAGGGCAGACTTCCGAGCATTTATTGCAATTGTAATCGCAAAAACTTTTTTGGTATTTTATATGCACAGCGGGAAATTCATTATCAGCTTTTTTTATGATTTTCATTGGGCAGTTTGTTATGCAGAGATTGCAGTTCAGGCATTTTTCGGCGAGTCTGTCTGCGGAAACCGCTCCGGGAGGGACGATTATGTTTTTAACTTTGCGGGCTATGCCTTTGCTTAAGTTTAGCCCTCCTTTAAAAGCGGTTGCGAAGAGAACCATGGCTGCGGTTCCGGCAATAAAACGGCGGCGCCCGGGATTAAAAGGCTGGGAATTGCGGTGTTTGGGCGTTGAACCGTAGAAAATTCCGTGGTTATGACATAAGCTCAGGCATTTAAAACATTTTATACATGTTTCGTTGTCGACGGTTTTATTTTTGAAGTCAATGCAGCCAGAGGGGCATTTCTGGGCGCATAGCCCGCAGGCTACGCAGGCGTCGGGGTTTATGTTGATTTTATTGAGCGAAAATCGGGACATGAGTCCCAGAACAGCTCCGACCGGGCAAATATTAGTGCAAAAGAAACGCCCCTTTAGCCAAGTCAACAGAGCTATAGCTGTGAGAATGCATATTCCGTACAGAGCTCCTCCGGCGGCAGTTCCGGACACGGAGTAGGGGTCAATCAGCCGCATCAGTACGGCTGTTCCGCCGAGCAGGGAACCGAAGGTTAAGGCTGCCAAAAAGTATTTGAAGGGCGTATTTTTTTGCGCGGGAAGTTTTTTGCGGCGGAACAACAGCAAAAAGAATTCCTGAAGCAATCCCAACGGGCATATTGTGGAGCAGTAAATTCTTCCGAATATAAGTGTAATTGCAATCAGCAGTAGCAGAAGAATCCCGGAGACTACAGTGAAATCAATAATTATTTTCTGGATTAAGGGGACTAAATTGAAATTGAAAATTTTTACGGGATAAAAAAGTCCCAGAAATCCGGCGATACATAATATTGCGACTATCAGCGCTGCAGTTATTCTGATTTTTTGAAGAGGTTTCGGACGGAGCATGTTATCTGTCTTTCTTTCAAAGAGTTCTTGTACAGAATAGCTTTTTGTCTGACGTTAATCAAGAAGTTTTAACGGTTATGAGCCTATATTTAAACAGCTGAGATTAGACAGCAGCCGGAAAATCCGGCTGCTGTCCGGCCTGAACGGCGGTTTTGTTTTGAGATATGGAAGACAATCCTTTATGCATTTTTTCCCATTTCATAAGCTTCGTTCATGGCGGGAGAATTTTTAATGTCCCCAATCTGCCATGCGCCGGTTCCGTATATAATCCCTTTTTCTCTGGCTCCGTCGAGGCAGTCTTCAGTAAACCCTTTAAAACCCTGAATGGTTTTTTGCATATTGGCCGTACTGGTGTCTGCAGCGGCAACGATGAAATAAAAATCTTTGTTACGAATTTCTTCATACCGCGGAACTGTCCGATCTATCAAAGTTTTCATCTGGCCGTTCATGCTGTAAAAGTAAACGGGGGTTGCCATTACGATAACGTCGGCTTTAACCATCTTGTCCAGTATTTCGGCCATATCGTCGTGTTGTACGCATTTGTGAGTGGTATTACAAACTCCACAGCCGCGGCAAAAGTTTATTTTGCAGTCGTTAAGATATATTTTTTCCACACGGTTTCCTGCTTCAACGGCTCCTTTGATGAATTGGTCGCAAAGCGTGTCCGAATTTCCGCCTTTACGGAAACTGGCAGACAGAACTAAGATTTGTTTGTTCATTATTTGTACTCCTTATCAGTTACGGGGTTAAGCCACTCGGTAGAATTGTTTGGCACATTGGTTTCAAGTGAAATGTGGGTAAACCATGAATCAGGAGCCGCGCCATGCCAATGCTCTATGTTCGGAGCAATGCGGACGATATCTCCTCTATGCAGGATGTTTAGTTTTCCGCCTTTTTCCTGATAGCGTCCTTCTCCGGATAGAACAAGAAGTATCTGGCCTCCGCTATGTTTATGCCAGTTGGTTCGGGCTCCGGGTTCAAACGTTACATTGGCGAGGGGCGCGTTGAAGACGTCGTCTTTGGCGCTTAGCCGGCTGAGATAAGTTTGACCGGTAAAAAATTTCCCATAAGGGTTTGGCTCTCCCTGCGGGAAAATGGTGTCAATTGGTGCTTTTTTCATTTCAACAGCTCCTGTGGAATTTGTTAAAGCCAATAAAGAAACGGCGATGGCCGTTATGAAAGTGAAAGTTGGGGAAAGTTTCATAAGTTTCTCTCCTTTTTGCTGATAACGGTTTCTGCTTTTATTTATATAGGTTCAGGAGGGGTTAATGCAGGGATACAGCTGTTTGATTATACTGTTTCGCAGCAGAAAACGACTCGACCTTGCTTAAGCATAATTTTTAGAGTTTGCTCTAAGTCAAGATATTTTTTATAAGTAAGGTGTATTTTTGAGTGTTTAGGGCGTACTTTTATGAAATATGCAGAAAATAATATGGATTAGAGTTTACTTTATCCCTAATGTTTTAATTGACATTGCGCGTATTTGCGGCCACAATAATAAAAAAAGGAGCAAATTATGCGTTATTCAATAGGACAAGTAGCGAAGAAACTCGGGCTGACGGCTCATACGCTGCGCTATTATGACAAGGAAGGGCTGCTTCCTTTTGTCAGAAAAGGATCTTCAGGCGCCAGGGTTTTTGAGGACGAGGATGTTGACTGGCTGATTATCATTGAGTGCCTGAAAGGGACGGGGATGCAGCTAAAAGATATTAAAAAATATATGGACTTGTGCCAGCAGGGCGATGCAACAGTTGGCGAACGGCTGGAATTGTTTAAGCGGCAAAAAGAAAAGCTGGAGCAGCAGATGGCTGTTTTCCGGCAATATATGGAAAAAATTGATTTTAAAATTGCTTACTATACAGAGGCCGTAGCGAACGGCAGTGTAGACATTTATAAACGGAACAAATGCCTGGCTGCGGAACGGGAACGCTTATTCGGGCACAAATAACAGGATACAGACGACAGAAGCAGGCGTTCAGACGTAAGTAATAAGGTGCAGACAGAATGCAGATATTTAATTGCAAGCAACGGGTAGTCTGCATTTGTCTGATAGCGGAATATCGGATATTTGCGAGTCTGTTAATTGATATAAGCATGCGGCGCAGAAACAGAGTACAGCTCTTAAAATCTGCAGGAAAGCTGGTTTGATTGTGTTGGAGCGCGGCGTTGGCGAATGTTTTGCTCTTTCAGATAATGCCTTTGATGGCTTCAAAAATCGGAGAGGAGGCGTCAGCAGAACTGCCGGCTCTGGGCATGGGTTCTTTGGTCAACAAACGATAATAATATATTAGTGAAAAAAGACGGACGGAGCAGGTAAGTCCCATTTTGGCGTCTTTGCGGGCATTAATCATTTCAAGTAAATTGTTTCTTTTTATGTTTTCGCGCTTGCAAATACTGTCAATAGCCTCCCATTCCGCATTAGCCAGGCGCATACTTGTTTTACGTTTATCAATGAAAATAACTTTGCTTGACAATTCAGTCATAATCGTTCTCCTGTTGATTTTTTTTGAAAGTATAGTATTAAGTTTTAATTTTACAATAATTAATTGATTTTTTTACTGAGCTATATTCGTTTTATAAGGGTTTTATTTTTTTATATCTAATAAATGGAGATGTTGTGGCGAACGTTCAGGATTTGGACTTGGATTGTTTCGGTAATTTAAAATTAAGTAATTTGTGCGATTATAAACCCAGCTTTTCAGCCGGGAGAATGTTTATGAAAAAAATGGTAATTCTGATGTGTTGTCTGATGTGGATCAACTTTTTCGGTTTGCCTGCTGCTGCGCAATATGTGCGTCCGGGCTGGTTTGTGGTCGATAAAGTTGAAGGTGCCGACGGAAATTTTGAAGCAGAAAAGCATGGAGCGGATAAAGTGGAAGAACCTGAAGCTGATATTGTTTTGGGAGCAGAAGAATCTTATGTTTCCTTGTCGGGAAAAGAGCATATGAAGCATCCGGCTGATGAGAAACCTGCCGGTACGGGGCATTTTCGGGAGAATTTTTCGTTAAATAATCAGAATCTTCGATTGGCGGCAGTATGGTTGAAACAGGAGATGCTGAAGGCCGAAGGAAAGAATTTTATCCTTTCCCCGCTGTCTTTTTATATTTTGTCAGTTTTAATTGCCAACGGCGTGGTGGATGAGTCTCTGTTGGAATTTTCTAAAATGTTTCCTGTTTTGCGCATTCGCGATGTCGATGCGAAACTTGCCGAATATCTTAAATCTCAGAATGAAGGGATAATGTTGGTTAATTCCTTGTGGGGGAAGGTGTTCAGTAAACGTTACCGGGAACAGATGAACAATATGCTGGGGACGGAAATCTGGAGCCTACAGGAAGATACTGCACCAATTAATGCCTGGTTAAAGGAAAAGACAGGAGGTGCGTTTAATAATGCAGTTGAAATCAGGCCTGTGCCGGAAGGGGCTTTGTTTTTGACGGGAGCTGCTTATTTTGATGGTGAATGGAAGTTTCCGTTTGAAGAGGAAAACACAAAGCTGTTGAATTTTTATAATATGGATGGCAGCATCGGCAAAGTTATGATGATGTCGCAAGAGCTTGTAACCGATTATTATGAAGATGCGGTGATGCAGGCTGTGCGGTTGTACTTTGCATCCGGGGATTATCTGACTGTTTTTCTGCCCCGGGCAGCTTCTGATTTTAATAAGTTTGCGGCAAATATCGGTGAGCGTCGGCTCAAGCCTGAATTTAACAGAGAACGGGTTGAAGTCAGCCTGCCGCAATTTGAGTTGTTTTATAAAATTTCCGATTTTCGAAGCCTGTATGCGTTGTTTGGCGTGCAGAAAATATTTTTGCCGGACAATTATGATTTTGCCAAAATGATAAATTATGACTTTCCGGCTTATGTTGAAGAGGTTGCTTTGCAAACTAAAATAAGGGTAAGAGAAACGAGGGTTCGTAGCGGCGGTGCCGGCGGAAACGGGGCAGCGGAAACAGTTAAGCCGTCGGTGGTTACGGGACTTTCGGGAAAAGATGTAAAGGAATTTCGAGCAAACAGGCCGTTTATATTTATGGTTAACGAGGGTGATATTATCGGCGTTTACGTTAAAGGGCGCGCTGAGGCAGCAGAAACGGCGGGGAAAGAGGATTTTCAAAAGACAGGAACCGTGTATGTCAGAGAAAAAAAGAACGGTACGCCAGCTTGGTATGAGGATAAAAATCAACGCGGGGATTTCATTCTCCGAAATGATTTAAAAGATAAAACCCTTTCTGATGGCAATGTTTCCGAGGCGGTATTGTTTTAATCTTGCCAGACAGGCAGAGCAAAGGATTTTGTAATAAATATGTCCGTATGCCGTATATTGAAATGCAGGTGATATTGTTGTCGGGAAAAGGCTAAACTATTCCCTTTATCGCCTCGAATATTGGGCTGGAACGGCTGGAATCGGAAGTCATTTGGCTTAGAAACGATTTTCGGTAATATATCAGGGAAAATAAGCGGACAGAAGATGTCAGCCCCATTTTTTCATCTTTGTTTGCATCAATCAGTTCAAATAATTTCTTGCGCTTAATGTTTTCTCTCCGACAGATTGTATCAATAGCTTCCCATTCGGCCGGGGCAAGTCTCATGCTGGTTTTGCGGTTATAGATAGATATAACGCGATTAGATAATGAAGCCATATTTGTTTCCTCTAAAGTTGTTCTCTTTTGGGATTATATAAAACTAAAATTTAATATGCAACCTATATTTGTTTTATTTATTTTGTTACCTTTTTTATAGATTGTTCCAATGCGGCATTTATAAACGTATGAAATCAGGCATTTTCTATCCATATATAAGGTAAAAGTTCGTGCAGGAATTTTGTTTTTGTGGGGTTAATGATTATTTTGATGTTTAAATTTTGAGGGGTTATTTGAAAATCAGTTCGCGGCAGCGGCTGCTTTCTGTTTAAATAATTATTACGCGAACTCTTGATTTTTATTAAAAAATAATTGTATAGTATTGCCATAAAGATATGAGATGGTGGCAAAATGGATAAACAAATTGTCGTTAGTGAAGAAATTTTGTATTTGAGGCAGCTGTGCGATAAAATCAAAGTCAAATGTATTGCCGGATATTTTAAGCATGCTACAGAACGAGATGCCTTAATTTATGAAAACATCATAAAAGTCAGCTTTAAGCTGCTTGAAAGTGTTGCGGGTAAAAAAGATGAAACTTTGTTCGAGCCGGAGGATTACGACGGAAACGACTCTGAGCAGAAATACGGCTGGAAAAGAAACCGCGGTTTGTATAGAAAATCTCCAAATATAGGAACCGGTGCGGAGCAATGGAGCGAAAAAGAGATAAACTGGGCGTGCGAAAGGGCATATTATCACAGTTGGAGGCTTGATGGCAATAAATTTGTTAAATATGACGTATTCGACATTATGCCAAAAAATCCCGTTTATATTGATTTCGGACAGTCGGCGGTGTTTTTGGAATGGGGCGAAGATGAGAACCCTTACCGGGATTTACAGGCGGCCAGTTCATATTGCGAGCAAAGGCAACAACCTGGTTTTTCGATTATAGCAAAGATATTTAATGAAATTCTTAATTTGCTGGAAGAGAATGCGCCTCCGGTTAAAATTGTGCGGTTGCTGGAGAAATTTTCAGGCGGCGGATAGTCTTTTAGCCATTTAAAATTACGACTTATTATGAACGGGGGATTTTACAGTATTGCGGAACCCCGGATTTATAAAGTTGCAATGACTGCCGCTATTTCTTGAGCCGTGTTCAGAGGGGTATCGGGGGGCTGCTGCCGCGTATAGTCTTCGTTTGCTATGTCTGCGGCATATCCTTTGGAGCAAAGAGATTGAACAAAGCGCAGATGTTTCGGCGTCAGCCAGTCAGATCCGGTGAATATTCTCAATGTTTTTCCGGTGGCGGTGGCTTCGCTGCACATTGAAACAGAATCTCCCGTAACAACGATGTTGTCGGCGCATGCCAGAAATCCAAGATAGGGGTTTTCGTCTTTTGTGCCCCAGAGATATGCATAATGCGGAAAAGCATTCAGGGTGGACATGATTTTTTCTTCGGCAGCAGTACCGGTCCTGCGAGATGTTGTTATCAAGAGCGAACCGCCCTCCTTTTTCTTAAGGCTTTTGACTGCAAGAGCTAGCTGTTCGGCATTCTCAAGCGAGAACGGGTGCTTTTTGATTGCGCCGCCGATGATTACCGCCGTAACCGGATGCGGCAGAGTTGAAAATTTGTCATGCCATTTTTGGTATGCACTATCAAGTTTTTCACGAGTGACAAAATGCGGACAGCCAACAGTATAATGAATGTTAGGGGCATTAAATTTATTCTTGTCATGTTCAGGGGCGAATATAAATGTAAAGTCTTTGATGCCGGTGCGGCCGATATGCCCGAGTTGCACAAGCTTTGTTTCGGGATGCTTTTTTTTAATATAACGGGCAATTGGCGCAGTTCTTCTGGTAGGGGACAAAACAATGTCGGGATATGGGGCGCTGATTGTATTTTTGCTTTCGGAAACCAAGCCGAGCAAAGTTGTTCCGCGAATGAAGTTGGGCAGTGCCGCCCAACGGTTATACTCCAGCGTTTTTTCTGTAATGGTAAACCGGGTTTTATCAAGGCAGTCGGCAATTCCTTCAGCCTGATGGCGGCTGCCAATGCGGTTATCCAGCAATATCCATATGTTTTTTTTCATAAATTTAATCTTTTTGTCCGGTGAAAACGATATTTTTAGGTTTTATTAAGTTATATATGATAATGGCATATATGCAAGCAGAATTTTATTTATTAAAGAGTGTGAGCGATGATAAAGAGTTTAGTTTTCGGCCTGGCGGCAATGGCAGCCTTTGCGGTTTCGGCAGAAGCCCAGATAGCGGCGCTTGATGAGGCAAAATATATTACGACGCTGAAAGTTGTAACCGACCATAAGATGAAAGATGCGGATTTGGAGCCGGATGTTGACAGGCTGCGTGAGAATGAGCGCTTTAAGAAAGAATTGATTAAGATGCTCGGAAAGCTGGACAATTCCCGCCCGAACAGCGCTAAAAACCAAAAAATCATGCGTATTTTGGAAAGAGCGGGCAAAGAAGTTTATAATGAATTAAAGTAGGGGGGCTTATGAAAAAGATACTGGGTATGACAGCTTTTTTGCTGTTAAATGCATGCACGACGGAATATATTCTGATGGATGAAAATGCAAATCCGGTTGAAAGCGGATATTATACCGAAAATACAGAGGGAACATCCGGCGTTGAAAATATGGAACTGGCTGAATATATTACGGCCAACGATGTTTTTATTGTCGGCGAAGGGGCTGATTTTGTAACCTATCAATACAAAAATGTCAGAGTTGACGAAATTTCGCCTTTGGCTTCCATGTATTGCGCCGATATCGCGTACGGAGGTTCGCCGTACCTTCGTGAAGTCAGCATGTACCATAACGGTTTTATGCGGGCTACGTTTGACTGCGTCAGCCTTGCAATCTAAAATACCATTCCCTATATTGTATTTGAAGGGAATATATTATGGCAAAAAATCTGTATGACATATTGGGCGTTGCCAAAACGGCAACGGAAGCTGAAATTAAATCGCAGTACCGCAAATTAGCGCGCAAATATCATCCCGATTTGAATAAGGACGATAAAAGCGCCGCGGAAAAGTTCAAAGAAATTTCAGCGGCGTATGATATTTTGGGCGATAAGGACAAACGTCAAAAATATGACAATAATGAAATTGACGCGGAAGGCAAACCAACCGGGTTCGGAGCCGGAGGGTTTGGTTCCGGCGGTTTTGGCGCGGGAGGTTTTGGCAACGGCGGATTTAACCCCGGCGGAGGGACATACAGAACCTATACGGCAGGCGGTTTCGGAAGGGCACAAAACGGCGGCTTTGATTTTTCGTCATTATTCGGAGAGGATATTTTCAGCCAATTCAGCAACGGCGGCGGAACGGGATTTGGCAGTACCGGGCGCGGTGCATACCGTGCGCAGAAAGGACAGGATGTCGCATATTCGCTGGATGTGGACTTTCTTGATGCGGCCAAAGGTGCTGAAAAAAGTATTATGATGAACGGCAAACGTCTAAATGTCAAAATTCCGGCAGGAACGGCGTCCGGACAAGTCTTGCGCTTGAAAGGGCAGGGGTTTGCCGGCGTCAACGGAGGTACTGACGGTGATGCCTTGATTACGATTAATGTGCGTTCGCATCCGTATTTCAGGGCAGAAGGGAAGAATATAGTTATGGATTTGCCGGTGTCGATGAAAGAAGCGGTTTTGGGTGCCAAGGTGATTGTTCCGACGATAAGCGGCAAAGTCAGCGTGAAAATACCTGCTTATTCTTCCAGCGGGGAGAAACTGCGCCTGAAAGGCAAAGGAATTAAAACGGGAGACAGTGCCGGTGATGAAATCATCAATCTCGTTATTATGGCGCCGAAAGCGAAAGATGCGGGGTTGGAAGCTGCGTTGAATAATCTGCCTGACGAGCAGCTGAGGAGCTTTTAATGCATTTTGAGGCGTTGGAAAATTTTGAATGGTATAATGATCCCGAAAATGTACGTTTTGAAAATGATGCAATGATTATTTATGCCCGGCAGGGGACGGATTTTTGGCAGAGTGTGCATCGGGGATTTAAAAAGGATGACGGTCATTTTTTCTTTTGCCGGCAGGAGGGCGATTTTTTTCTGACGTTGAAGTGGCATTTTGACAGGCTTGAAAAATTTTCGCAATGCGGCATTATGCTGCGGATTGATGAACGCAATTGGTTTAAGGCGTCGTTAATGAATGAGAATCCGGAAAACAATGTTCTGGCGTCTTCGGTTACATCCGGTGGACATTCCGACTGGGCAGGCATAAATCTTGGTCGGGAGGTTCATGATATCTGGTATCGGCTGAACCGGGTGGGTGACGATTACATATTTTCTTATTCGCTTGACGGCATCGCTTTTGCCAAAGCAAGAATGTTTTATCTGCAAAGTTATGAGGAAGTCAAGGCGGGAGCGTATATAGCGGCTCCGAACGGCGACAATTTTTGCGCTGAACTTTCGGGGCTGAATCTTGGGGCGTAGGGGCAGACCGATTTTGGGGCAAATGTTTTGTTTCAATTATAAAAATTTCGAGTGGCTGCAAGCGAATCTGCGATTTAGCAAAATATAAAAATATCTGTAAAAAAATAAAAAATATCCTCTTGACAATTTTTTAAATATAGTGTCTTTTGTTTTCTGATTTTAACATACATTTTAGTTGGTATTTATTTCTTTGAGGGTGATATGGCAAGAAAATGCAAGGAAGATGCCGAAAAAACCAGACAGGCAGTTCTGGAATCGGCATTGGATGTTTTTTCAGAAAAAGGATATGCTAAAGCAACGTTTGACGAAATAGCCGCCCGAGCCGGATTTACAAAAGGGGCGGTATATTGGTATTTCAGAAACAAAGCGGATTTGGTTGCGGCGCTGATTATTGAGTATGTCGGGCGCAAACGCGAAGAACTTATGCCGAATGTACCGGAAGGCAATACGTTGGAGAATCTGCTTGAATATTTTGTGTTATGGGCCGACGCCGGAGAAAAAGACTTGCGCTTTTCCCGGTTCAACCGGTTTATAATGTGCCAGATGGAATGGTCGGAGGCAGTAATTGACCGTGTTGACAGAGCCTTAGCTCTGACGAAGAATTTTCATTTAGAAAAAGTTAACCAGGTTTTGGTAGAATTAAAAGCAAAAAATGAGTTGAGAGACGATTTGGACATTAATATGATTCAGCACATTATTGTGGCGACCTATATGGGAATCGTTTTTTCGACTTTGAGCAAAAGAGCTGATTATAATGTAGCAGATATGGTTCGTGCCGGACTGGGTCTGTTGTTTGAAAGCATAAAAAGGAAATAAGGGTCGAATTACAGATGAAAAAAGTTGCAGAAATAATTAAGACAGAGAAATCAGAGGGGATAAAAATTATGAAGAAAAGTTATTTGTTTGCCGGGGCGGCCGCTTTGCTTGCGGTTGTTGCCGGATGCCATTTTTACGGACAGAAGGGGGAAGGAGCCGGAATGCCGGCGGTTAACGTTACCGTTGCCGAGGCAAAAGAAGAGGTTATAAACAATCCGAAAACGTATGTAGCGCTGGTGGAGGCGATTAACAGCGTTGACGTTGTGGCGAAGGTCAGCGGCAGTTTGGACAAGGTAAACTTTACCGAAGGCGGTTTCGTGAAGAAAGACGACCCGTTGTTTATTATTGACAAGGATACGTATCAGGCGAATTATAATCTGGCAAAAGCACAGCTGGAGAGTGCAAAAGCAAATTTGACGAAAACCGAGCGCGATTACAACCGCCAAAAACAGTTAAGCGCCAAAAATATTGCGTCCAAAGCGACATACGATACGGCAGAAAGTGCTTATCTGCAGGCAAAAGCGGCGGTTTCTCAGGCTCAGGCGCAGCTTGATCTGGCGAAAATTGATTTGGACAATACCGAGGTGAAAGCCTATATTGACGGTTATATCGGCAAAACGAAAGTTACGGTCGGAAATTACGTCAATGCATCGGCAGAGCCGCTGGCGAGAGTCGTACAGATTAATCCAATCAGGATTGCCTTTTCGCTTACGGACAAGGAATTTTTGGAAATGCAAGCCGTAGGGGATAAAAATCTGAACGATTTTGTCGTTAATATTGAACTGGCGGACGGCGGAATTTTTAAAGAAAAGCTGAGCAAGGTCTTTGCGAGCAATGAAATCAATCAGGGGACGGCGACTGTTGCCGTTTATGCGGACATCAACAATGACAAAGGGCTTTTGAAACCGGGCGCTTATGTCAAGATGTTCATTACGTCGGCTAACCCGAAGAAAGGTATTGTCGTTCCTGAAGTTGCGGTTATGCAAAATGACGAAGTTTCGCAGGTATATGTTGTCAATTCCGATAATGTAGCCGTTTTGAGAAACGTTACCCTCGGAGACGCTTTTGGCGGTCAACAGGTTGTTTTAAGCGGGCTTAAAGCCGGAGAAAAAGTTATTGTCAGCGGACAGCAGAACAGAATGATGAGATCCGGTGCAACGGTTAATATTGTTGAAGCGAAATAATTAGAGGGGAACGAAGCATGTTTTCTAAGTTCTTTATTGACAGGCCGCGTTTTGCAGTGGTTATTGCCATTGTTATGAGTCTGGCCGGTTTGATTGCGATTTTTACCCTGCCGGTGGCGATGTATCCGGAAATTACGCCGCCGACGGTTTCTGTTACGGCTGACTATACCGGTGCAAGTGCGGAAACGGTGGCCAATACCGTGGCTATTCCGATTGAAAAGGAAGTTAACGGTGTTGACAATATGATGTATATGGAATCTTCTTCGTATAACTCCGGCCGTTATGAACTGACTATCAGCTTTGAAATCGGGACGGACCCGGATTTGGCGCAAGTTAAGGTGCAAAACCGTGTGGAAAAAGCGTTAAACAGCTTGCCGGACGAAGTTCAGGAACGTGGTGTAAACGTTGCCAGACGGTCTTCTGAAATTCTGGCGTTTTTGCAGGCGGTATCACCTAACGGTACTCATGACCGTAATTTTTTAAACAATTATGTTACCAACAATATTAAAAATAACCTAGGTCGTCAATACGGTGTCGGCGACGTCCATGTTATGGGCTCCGATTTGAGCATGCGTGTTTGGCTTGATGCGGATAAAATGGCGGCGTTGAATCTTCCCATCAGCGCGGTGCAGTCTGCGATTACAAGTCAAAACTATCAGCCATCGCTGGGGTCAGTCGGCGCAGAACCGAATGACGGAACCAGCAAAATCGTATTTTCTCTGGAAACGAAAGGCCGTTTGAACGAGGCAAAAGACTTTGAGAATATCATTGTCAGGACTGAAGCAGAGGGCGGTTTGGTTCGTTTGAAAGATATTGCCAAAGTTGAAATCGGGCCGGAAAGTTATCTGACGGTTTCCGATGTCGACGGGCAGCCAAACGTTGCCATTATGTTAAACAAACTTTCCGGTGCAAATGCCCTAAAGGCGATGGAGGCGGTTAATACTGAACTGGCAAGGCTTTCCAAGTACTATCCGGAAGATTTTGAGGTAAAAATTTTCTTTGATGCGACCGAATTTATCCGGGTATCTATTGAAGAAGTTGTCTTTACACTGTTTTTGACGTTCCTGCTGGTTATTTTTGTCTGCTACATCTTTTTACAAGACTGGCGGGCGACATTGATTCCATCTATTGCTATTCCGGTTTCAATCTTGGCGACATTTGCCGTTATGCTGGCGTTGGGATATAACCTGAATATTCTGACGTTGTTCGGTTTGATTTTGGCTATCGGTCTGGTGGTGGATGATGCTATCGTGGTTGTTGAGCGTGTGCTTTATTTGATGCAGACGGAGAATCTGGAACCGAAACCGGCTTCCGAAAAGGCGATGGAGCAGGTGTCATCGGCCGTTGTGGCGACGACGCTGGTGCTGTTGGCTATTTTTGTGCCGATTGCGTTTATGGGCGGGGTTACCGGTCGTATCTATCAGCAATTTGCAATAGCTATTTCATTTGCAGTTCTGTTTTCCGGGGTTAATGCCTTGACGCTCAGCCCGGCTCTGTGCGCTACTTTGTTAAAGCCAATTCAGCCCAGGACATCGGGATTGTTATTCAGATTTGAACGGTTTATTAATTCGACGAAAAACAAATATATTAAAACGGTAGCCTGGCTGGGACGGAAAATGGCAATTATTGTTGCTTTGGTTTTGGCTTTGGCTGCCTTGAATCTCTTTTCGATAACTCACATCAAATCGTCGTTCCTTCCTGATGAAGATCAGGGCATGATTATGGCTAACATTCAGTTGCCCGAAGGTGCTGCAGGGCAAAGGACGCTTGATGTTATTGACAAGACCCGTGATATTATGAAAACCGAAGACAAAATCGAATCGGTAATGAATTTGCGCGGTTTCAGTATCTTGGCCGGACAGGGTGAAAATGTCGGGTTTAATGTTATTGCTTTGAAACCGTGGGCGCAGCGAAAAGATATTATTGATTATTCTTCCAATATCAGAGCCCGTCTGAATGCTGCATTGCAAGGAATTACCGAAGCCAATATTATGCTGTTTGAAATGCCGGCCATTCCGGGGCTGGGTAACAGCAACAGTATGGATTTGCGTCTGCAGTCGATTGAAAATTCGGATATGACGGCACTGGAAAAGACACTTAACGAGTTTTTGGTCAAGTTGAATAAGCTGCCGGAAGTTGCAATGGCATATTCAACATTTACGTCAAAAACGCCTCATGCTTATTTAGACATCAACCGTGAAAAAGCAGAGCTTCTGGACGTATCTATCGGCAATATTTATTCTACATTGCAGACATATCTTGGTTCGCTGTATGTCAATGACGTTAATATCGGAACGCAGGCGAATAAGGTTATGGTCATGGCAGATTGGAAGTACCGTAAAAACCTGGAGAGCATTAAAAACTTATATGTTCAGAGCAATACGGGAAACATGGTGCCTTTGGGCAGCCTTATTGAAATCCGGCGTGTTACTTTGCCGCGTGCAATCGACCGTTATAACCAATATGCGGCAGCAACAATTAACATCATGGCTGCAGAAGGTTCCAGTTCCGGTGCGGCCATGGAGGCAGTCGAGAAACTTGCAGACGAAGTGCTGTCCAATAAGTATGCTTATGAATGGTCTGGTATGAGTTTGCAGGAAAAGCGCAACCAAGGGCAAATCGGGTATTTGGTCGCGTTGGCTATTTTGTTTGCGTATCTGTTTTTGGTGGCTCAATATGAAAGCTGGACGATTCCGTTGTCTGTTATCCTTTCGGTTATGACAGCAATGCTTGGCGCATTTGTCGGAATGTTTGTGACGGGCTTGCCGCTTAGCATTTATGCCCAGTTGGGTTTAGTTTTGCTGGTAGGTCTGGCGGCGAAGAACGCTATTCTGATTGTTGAATTTGCAAAAGAGGAACATGAAAAAGGGGCTTCTATTGTGGATTCTGCCGTAACTGGTACGAAAGAGCGGTTTAGAGCGGTTCTGATGACGGCGCTGACTTTTATTCTGGGTGTCGTACCTTTGGTATGGGCTACCGGCGCTTGTTCCGGTTCGCGTGTAGCGGTGGGTGTTCCTGTGTTTGCCGGAATGCTTGTCGGAACATTGTGCGGGTTGGTCGTTATTCCGCTTCTGTATATAATGATACAGACGATTGTTGATCGTAATAAACGGGAAACTCAGGAATAGGGCAGGAGATAAAGGGCGGCTAATTGGAGCCGTCCTTTTTATATTGAATGAATTGTTTGGCAATAGTCTGATTATATTGTAAAGTACGGTTATGTATATTTTTTGTAAAAAGCAGAAAAAGCTTGCATTCTAAAAATATTTGTACTATCAAGTAACTTGCTTTTAGATGGTCCCATCGTCTAGAGGCCTAGGACGCGGCCCTCTCAAGGCTGCAACACGGGTTCGAATCCCGTTGGGATCACCAATTCAAACGGCAGGTATAAAACTGCTGTTTTTCTTTTATAAATCAAGAGCTTAGCTGAGTTCTAATGTTGTAAATTTGAAAATGTCATTTTGGGTATTTCTTCGAAATTATTAATGCAACTATGATTAATACAATACATGTTCGTCGCTTCATTTGTTATGGTTGGATAAATATGGCAAGTTATTGTTTGTGGGAAAAAGAAGGCAAAAATACTGTTCTTGTTTTTTGATGAAAAAGTTTTTTATTGCAAAGTGTTGTTGAAAATTATATGCTTATTTGTATTTAAATTTTAGGAGGACTGTATGGCTGCGGCATATATGAATTTGTTTTTGGCTATTGTTTGTGAGGTTATTGCTACTTCATGTCTGAAACAGTCTGAACAATTTACGCGGCTATGGCCGACGTTGGCTATGGCTGCTGGATATGCAGCTGCATTTTATTTTCTTTCGCTTACGCTAAGGACGCTGCCGATAGGTATTGCATATGCAATATGGAGCGGTTTGGGTATTGTGCTGATTTCATTAGTCGGCTTTTTTGTTTTTAAGCAAAGTCTTGATGTCCCCGCGTGTATTGGATTATCATTAATTATTGCCGGAGTAGTTGTGGTTAATGTGTTTTCAAAAACTGCCGGGCATTAGGCAGATGAAAGAAGGGTGTGATGGACAATAACAATGACACAGTTCCGTTTTCTCCGATTTTGATTATGGAGTTTATTCGTCAGACGACGGTTGCAAGATGCCTGTCCGGCGAGTCTGCCGATATTGCGGTACGGTTTAAACTGGCTAAGAGTTATTATGATGAAATAACGGCGTTTCCGCTGAAGGCTCAGCTTATCCGTCTGAAACTGGATTATGATGAGAAAGCGGAAATTTTGACGGTAAGAACAGATGAGGTTTTATTAAACCGTTTTCGTGAACAGAAGTCTTTGGTTGAGATTGCCGGAAAATATGAGGGGCAGTATGCCGAAAGATATAAAAAGTTTATTGAAATCGTGGAATAATCAGACATACGGAGGATATTGATGTCGTTGATTACGAAATATGAATTTGAAGCGCCGGAAGAAGGGATAAAACTTTTAATTCTGGCGGCGGTGCATGGCAATGAAACAGCGGGAACGAAAGCCTGCAACAGGCTTATGGCAGAATTAAACAGCGGAATGGTTACACTTAAAAAAGGCTTTTTGACCATTGTTCCGGTTTGCAATCCCGAGGCATATCGCAAAGATGTTCGGTGTGTGGAAGAGAATCTGAACCGGGTTATGACGTTTCATGAAAATCCTCAAACATATGAACAACGTTTGGCTAATGAAATTTGTCCGTTAATTAAGCGCAGCCGGGTAACGCTTGATTTGCATTCGACGCATTGTCCCGGCGAC
Source organism: Acetobacter sp. 46_36 (assembly GCA_001917135.1). GTDB lineage: Bacteria > Pseudomonadota > Alphaproteobacteria > RF32 > CAG-239 > CAG-267. The sequence continues at coordinate 141,284 of MNTT01000015.1, read as the reverse complement.
GTTCCTTTTGCTTTTTGCGATTATCCTGATAAATATAACCAGACGCTCATTAATGCGCTTGATGTGGAATATGTATTGGAAGGATGGCCGGAAATATACGGCAGACAGCAGCAGATAACGGATTATTCGACGGAGCATTGCGCCCATGTCTATGGAAAAACAGCGACAACGCTGGAGTGCGGATATCATAAGGCGCCCGAAGCTGCCGAATTGGCTTACCGTGCGATTGTCGGAACACTGGCCGCATTTGGCATGACAGACGGAGAGTTGCCGTTTTCATGCCGTAAGCAGCGTATCAGAATGGACAGTTTTGTTATTAAGGAACGTGAGGGAAAATTGTGCCGTGCTTATAAACATCTGGATAAAATAAGCAAGGGCGAGAGGCTGGCCGTTTATGATGACGGGGAGGCTTTGTATGCACCTGATGACGGATATATCCTTCTGCCTAATCTGGAAGCCGATTTAGGAACAGAGTGGTATTATCTTGGTTCGGCTATATAAAGCCGTACAGTATGAAAAGACGGGTAAAAATACGGCGCCATTTATAGGCGCCTTGATTGTGTTTCAGAATGAACTGACTTTCTTTTGTTGCAACAGGTTGCTGAAATTCAGAATATTTGTTTTTTGCGTATCTTGTTTCTGCCAAATCAGGCTTTGCGTTTCCTTGTTCAGGCTGACGCCATGATATCCGCTGCGAATTAAGTACTGCATTTTGTTAAACAGAGCGGGAATTCTGGCGTGGATGTTTTCTCCGAGGTACAGACTGTAGGTCTTAGATAAGGCTGGCAGGGATTTATCCTCTTCATTTTTGTGTGTTATCTTTTTTTCCAGATATAAAACCTTAACGCCGTCGGAAGGATCTTGGTCGACTTTGGTGATGGACATTCCGTGGTGCAGGGCATTTATCCAGCTGGCAGGGTTGTCAACGGCAATTTGGATGATAGCGTGTTTTCTGCCGTTATCGATAGCGTGCCCTTCAATGTATTCCAGCATTCTTTTCATCAGGCTGGAGCCTCTGTAAGCCGGGTCGACCAAAATTGCTTCATATAAAACGAGGTCTTCGTTGGGCAGATCCGGCCGAAATTCGGGCATATCTCTTTCTTCGCCGTTGTGCGGCATGCCGTAAACCGTCTGGGCAATCAATTCGTCTCCGTCAAAGACGCCCAGCATGTTTGAACTTTGGCCGTTTAATGATTTCATATAGTCGGCTTCTGTTCTGTGTAAAATGAAATGCTGTTCATCGGGGTGTAAACCGCTGATAATTTTTTGCTGCAGGTTCATGACGTCCTGCAAATTGCTGCCATCCAGTTTTTTTACGATTAAATGTTTCTTGTTCATTAAAAATACCTCTGCGTTTTTGAAATCTGCAATAAAAAAAGATTTGAGAAAGCTCAAATCTTGCGACTAACTTATCCGTATGCGAAAGACAAGTCATCGTCGCAATGTCAATCTGCGCAGACGCAGGGCAATATGTATAATTAAAACAGCCATTTATCTAAATCTTAAATTTTAACTTTGCAAAATATGTCATATATTTGTTTTTTTGTCAAGAGTTTTTTGTGCAAAAATTGCAGGGTGTTTGGAACTCTAATAACAGGAGGCGTTAAAAGCATGCGTGGATAATTATTAAGCGTGCACATGAGCGAAACAGCAAGCGCAGGAAAATATTCTGGCAGTCAATAACGCAGACGATTAAATGGGGGCGAGCGGTGCTCAGAGGGTATAAAAAAACAGGCAGATTTTTCTGCCTGCGAAAGTATGATGCGGGATTAGTATCCTTGGTCGACTTCTATGATAAATCCGCCAATTTGCCCGTCCGGATAAGCCTGATTTCCGGGATAAGGCTGCCCATTCGGGTAGGTCTGTCCATTCGGATACATCTGGCCGTTTTGGTATGCCTGACCGTCCGGATATCCCTGACGTTTGGCACCGGGCTGTTTTCCCTGGCGGTTTTTTGCGGCAACATTATCTGCTGTCGGCGCTATTTCCTGCATTCCACGGTGAAATTTCTTTGGTTTGGACATATTGTTATGGTGCCGGGCAAACATCGGACCGTAGTAATAATTGTCCGCATAGCGGCAGCGTCCGCAATTGCCGACCATGATACCGGCAATGAAAACTAGAATCAGAACAACCAGCATCATAAAAATTCTTTTGCATTGGCAGCATTCGCAGCCGCAGTTTGAACCGCAGCCGTTGTGGCCGTTTTCGCCGTATTTGTTTTCGCCATATCCGTTTTCGCGATTGGTTTCTTCGTTGCCGTATTTGGCGTTGTCATCTCTGTAATCTACCATCGTTTTACCTTTCCAAAATATGAACATGTAAGTTTTCTCCTCTTTTTAGGGTGTTTTTTATATAATCACGGAACGGCATTTTTCCAGTAGGGGCAATTTTTGTTTGCAAAAATAAATACAGACCTTACAATCAGCGATGAGTTTATTAAAAAAGGAAGACAGAGCGGGCACTTTGTATTCTGCCTGTCTTGTTTTTGCGTAAGGAAAGGGGACAAAATGGCGCGCCTGATGGATTTGCTGCTGGGGCTGGCTAAATGGCCGGCGGCGCTGCTGGCAGTTTTGTCTTTGCCGGCACTGGTGCAGGCTCTGCACTATTTGCAATTGGGAAATCTGCGTTTTTTTGCTTTTGCGGGCGGTGCTTTTTTGTATTTGGCGCTAAAAATTATTGCGGCGGCTCGGTCAAATATTTCCATGCAGATTTTGGCACATGAGCTGACGCATACTTTTTTTGCTCTGCTGACGTTTCATAAGGTTGTGCATATTCATCTGAATATGGACGAGTCCGGCGGCGCGATGGGATTTAAAGGCAAAGGTAACTGGCTGATTACAATCGCACCATATTTTTTTCCGTTGTTTTTGTTTTTTATGATGCTGGCAGTTACCTTTTTTTCAAGCAAAATTCCCGACAGCCTGATGGTTAACGGTGTTTTCGGTTATTTTTTTGCGTATCATCTGGAAAGTATTCTGGTGCAAATTCATGGGGAGCAACTGGATTTTCAGGAGGTCGGTTTTCCGTTTTGCTGGCTGTTTCTGCCTGGGGCAAATTTGTTTGCATGTTCGGCAGTACTGGCTTTTAACAACGGCGGGTGGCTCAGCGTTGAAAAATATGTTACGGCAGTTTATAAGCTGAACATGCGAAATATTACCGAAATTATGAGCTATTTTATCGGTTGATGTTGGCGGGACATACATATGATTTACAGTCTTAGGGGCGAAGCAGACAGGAGACGGGATTACCAACTTATGGAGCAGCCTGCTGCGGCAGAAGTCATTTTGACGGGGATGCCTAAGGGTACAATGCTGCGGTCAGGTATGTGCCCGTAATTGAAACCGGAGATGACAGGAATGTTCAGCCCTTCAATAAAGTCCTTAATACAGGTATCGACATCGCCGTCAAAACTGTCAATAACAATGCAATCGGAAAAAGCGCCGATGATGATGCCGTGCAATTTATCAAAATTTTTCAACTGTTTTAACTGGCTGAACATCAAATCAAGCTTATAGGTCTTTTCATCGGTATCTTCAATAAGAAGGATTTTCCCGGCAAGGTCAGGCATATAGTTTGTTCCGGCCAGATAAAGGAAGGACGTCAGACAACCGCCGATGATTTGTCCTTCTGCTTTGCCCGGATACAGTGATGTTCCGCTTTTCAAACAGTGAACCGGAGCGAAAAGGATGTTTTTGAGCGAGGTTTCCAGTTCCGAGTTAAGAGAATCGTTTTTTATATCGTAAACAGGCAGAAAACCGGTGTATGCAGGTGTTGATGCACGGGCAACCAGGGCATTTTGTACCGCGGTAACGTCACTTAAACCGAACAGGGGTTTTGAATGCCGGGCAATGATATCATAATCCAAAAAATTCAGCATGCGGGAAGATCCTCCGGCACCGCGAATGGCAAAGAGGGCTTTGACTTCAGGGTTGCGGTACATTTCGGTAAGACACTTTCCGCGTTCTACGTCGGTTCCGGCCATATAGCGGTATGCGTATGACAAGTTCGGTGCCAGTTTGACCTTAAGATGCAGTTTTTGTTCAAAGTAGTTTACGGCTGGTGCGATATCCCGGCCTTCAAGTCCTGAAGAGGTGGCGACAAAACCGACGGTGTCTCCCGGTTGCAATAAGCTCATTTTAATTTCTCCAAAATTTCGTACCCTAAATCAGTTATGGAATTGTCCCGGGCGCCCATAAGAACGATGCGGTCTCTGGGGCGGGCGCTTTTTAACAGGTGTTCTTTCAGCTCTGACCGGGTTGAAAAGTATAATGCGCCGGCTCCGGCAGTTTGAGCATATTTTACCAAGTCTAATGAAGAGATGTCGCGTTTGACAGTTCCTCCGGCAAAGAAAATTTCCGGAAGCATGAGTATGTCTTCTTTATCCATATGGCATGCAAAAGCGTCCATGATTTCCTTGCCCATCATACGCATCGGCGAGAAACCGTGCGGCTGGAACATAATCAGGAGACGTCCGGAATAACTTTTCAGGGCGGACATGGAGGCGTTGACTTTGTCCGGATTGTGAGCAAAATCGTCAATAACCGTGATGTTACTGGCCTGTCCTAAGACTTCAAGGCGGCGTTTGGTGCCTAGGAAACCTTCAAGGATTTTGCAGGAAACTTCAGGTTGAATGTCAAGCAGCGAGCAGGCGGCGGCGGCGCACATGGCGTTGGCGACATTGAATGTGCCAATCAGGCTTAATTTGTAATTTTTACCGCGGAAGACGTAGGCGGTTCCGTCGGATACGGCGGTGATATTTTCGGCAAATAAATCGGCGTTCGGGTCTGTTATGCCGAAAGTAACAGTTTTGGGGGCAAGTCCCGGAAGGTTCCGGCTGTTTATATTATCCAGATTGATGACGGCTCCTTTGACGGCACGGCGGGCAAAATCTCCGAAAAGTGTCTGCAATTCATTGATGGGCTTATGGTCCAGAGAAATGTTGTTTATGACGGCAATGTACGGCGTATATTTTTCAATGGAACCATCGCTTTCATCAGCTTCAATAACGCAGCAGCGGCCGTTGTTCAGAACAACGTTAGGAATTCCGGGACGCTTTTCGTAGTTTTTTAACAAAGCGCCGTTGATAACAAGGGGATTTTTTCCGGCGCAGTCAAGAATATAGCCAATCATGGCGGTTACGGTGGATTTCCCGCTGGTTCCGCCGACGGCAATGTTGTGAGGATAGGAGGCAAAAATTTCGGCCAGCAGGTCGGAGCGGCGCTTAACGGGGATATTTAATTTGCGGGCTTTTTTTATGTCGGGAATGGTGTCTTCTACGGCCGTAGATGCATAAAGAACGTCAAAATCGCTATCCAGCATGGAACCGTCCTGCGGAAAGATTTTTATGCCGACGTTTTCGAGCGCCAGCTTATTGTGTAGGTCTTTGCCCTGGTCAAAGCTGCGGTCGGAACCGTAAACGTCGTTTCCCATATATTTTGAAATCTGCGCCAATGCGCTCATGCCGCTGCCGGAAACGGCGCAAAAACCTACTTTTGCCATATTTTTCGTCCTTATGAAAAGAGGGCATCCTTGCGGGTGCGTTTGTTGTTTGAAACGATTTTAAAGCGGAAAGGTTAACTTTTGTATAAAAAAGTGCTTGAACAGTGTTCAAAAATGGGTTATTCTGTTAACAGTTAAAATGTAGTAAAATGCCGGTGTACGGCTTTACTGCGAATGAACCGGATTTTACGGCAATGAACTGAATTTTATAACAGACGGGTTGAAATGGCGAAGACAAAAGAGGAAATAAGAGTTGATTTGATTGTCAAAGCAAGGGAGTTGCTTGTAGACAAGGGACTTGATTTTTTGACGGCGCGAAAACTTTCCGATTATTCCGGATACTCGGTGGGAACAATTTATAATCAGTTTAAAAGTATGGATAACCTGATTGTCTGGGAGAACTGTCAGACATTGGATGAGCTGTACGGTGCGCTGACAACTGCAGATATGGGATCTGATGCTTATAAAAATCTGAATAAGCTCCTGGAAAAATTTGTGGATTATGTTTTGGGCAATAAAAATCTGTGGTTTACGCTTTATAATGCCCATTTTCAGAATACGATAGAAACGTATGAGGTTTTTTATTTGAGGCGTATTATTAAAATTGTCCAATTGCTGGAAAACAATCTGCATAAGCTTTTTGCCGATGTTCCTGACAAAGAACGAAAAGTTTCGGCGGAGGTTTTGTTCATAACCGTATTTGCCCTCAGTTCCCTGTTGACGACGGAAAAAGACTTTGCCCGGCTGGAAAAAAAATATGTGATGCGCGTCTTGTTTAACACTTATCTTGCCGGACTTTCGTACTTGGGGAAAGATTAGTATCCGGGAGAGGCGGCTTTATTCCAAGTCTGCGACTATTTGTTTGGTTACATCTTTGGCGTCGCCTAACAGCATAATGGTATTATCAGCATAAAACAGGGGATTGTCTATACCGGCATATCCCGGAGCCAGCGACCTTTTTACAAACAGGACTTTTTTGGCCTGTCCGACTTCCAAAATCGGCATCTGATAAATCGGGCTGTCGGTTTTGGTTTTTGCCAGCGGGTTGGTTGTGTCGTTGGCGCCGATGACATAGGCAACGTCGGCGGTTTGGAATTCCTGGTTAATGTCTTTGAGTTCAAAAACATCATCAGGGTTGACGTCAGCTTCAGCCAGCAGAACATTCATGTGCCCCGGCATGCGTCCGGCAACGGGGTGTATTGCAAACTTTACATCAACCTGATATTTTATTTTTAATATTTTTGCCATGTTGGCCAGTTCGTGCTGAGCGCCAGCCGCGGCCATGCCGTATCCGGGGACGATGATGACTTTGGCGGCATTTTCCATGAGAAACGCGGCGTCGCGGGCAGTTCCCTGATGAATGGCTCTGACAGATTTTTCTGCATCTTCGGCGGTATTTTCGGGCGGAGTAAAAATTACTTTAAGCAGATTGCGGTTCATCGCCTTGGTCATAATATATGAGAGGATTGTTCCGCTGGCGCCGACCAGTGTTCCGACGATAATCAGCAAAGTATTGTCGCGGCTGAAACCAACTAAAACCGTGCACCATCCTGACAGGGAATTCAACACGGAGATGATTATCGGCATATCGGCACCGCCTATCGGCAGAGTAAAGAAGAACCCCCATAAGCACATTAACAGAGCAAACCCCAAAACATATTCAAAACCGCCGCTGTAGGCATAAAATCCGCTGATTATTGCCGTGATGAAGATAATCAAGCTTACGGCTCTTATCGTTTCACGGTCGGAGAACAGCCGGGAACCGGCCAGTTTCAGAAACGCTGCGCAAGACCCGCTGAAAGTCATGAAACCTATGCCGATAATGCATATTAACAGTAACGGAGGGTGAGTTGTGCTTGTGGTTTCGGCAATGCCAATGAGCCCGGAGGCCATACCGCCGAAGCCATTCAGGAGGGCAACCATCTGCGGCAAGTCCGGCATATTGATTTTACGGGCGGCGATGATTCCCGTTATTGCTCCCAATCCTAAAGCGGAAAAGGCAAGAATCAGATATTTTGTTTCCAGCCCCCATAAGCCGATAGTTACGGCCGCAGCCATTGCCGCTATGGCCATCAGGTTTCCCCGGTATGCTTTTTTGGGTTCAGACAGGCTGTTGACAGAAAGAATGAACAGCGAGTAAATAATTATTTCCAAAAAGCTAATCATGTTTTTTGCCCTTTTGTTTAAACATATTCAGCATACGGGCGGAAACGTAAAATCCGCCAAAAATGTTGACTGATGCAAGAAAGATGGCGAGAAACAGAATATATGGTTCGGCGGGATGGACAATGTCGCGCAACGCTTGGAAAGCTCCGACAATTACAATTCCCGATACGGCATTGGTGACGCTCATCAGCGGCGAATGCAAAACGGGGGTAACATGCCAGATGGCGAAATAACCGATGAAACATGACAGAACGAGGATATCAAGCAGGTACATTGTTTTTCTCCTATAACCCGGCGGGGATGTTGGCCGTTTTATCTGATGTCTGCACGGCGGAGATGCCAACCGGCGTTTGGATTTGAGGCGAAGCTCGGCGAGCGTCCTTGCCTGAATCGGAACGGGCTGTCGGCAAGGACTGGTCGAGCATCGGAACGATATAATCGGCATTAAGGCTGAAAGAATCTCCCGGTGCGGCGATGGTGCTAATCAGGTTATACATATTATTGGCCCATAATTCAGAAGCGGTAAGAGGCATCAGACGTTCGGCCAGGGGATTGCGATAAAAACGGTATGCTGCGGTTGTTTTGCGATTTTCCTGAATTTCTACATTGTTTTCAGTGGTGTCTACAATGACGGTTCCGGATTGCAGCGATGGAAGCAGGTCTTTGGAAATAATTTGCGGCGAATTTCCGTCCGGTGCTGCGGCTGCGGCAAGGATGAAACTTTTGCCATTTAAAAGGGCAGCAAGCTCGTCCCGGCTTTGAGCCATGGAGAAACCAGCTCCGACGGATTTGGCGAGCTCTTCGGCATTGGGGCTTATGTCTAGGATTGTGACACGACAGCCTTGGCGTTTGAATACGGAGGCGGCTTGCAGGCCGGTTACGCCGGCACCGATGACAAGTGCCGAAGCCGCTTTGAGCGAGGCTGCTGCCGTCATAAGCTGCGGGGCGATACGCGAGGAATGTGCCAGAGCGTATAAGGCGGCAGCGTACCCGCGGACGGTGTTCTGGGCACTGAGAATATCAATACTTTGGGCAACTGATGTCCGTGGCACACGCTCCAAACGCAGAATGGTTATATTTTGCGGCAGTTCTGAAAGTTCGGCATTGCGAAAATCGGCGGCAATCAGCTGTTTTGGGGTGAGCATGGCAAGAAAATCGGCCGATGGAGGCCGAATTTGCAACAACAACAGGCTTTCGGCATATATTTCTCCGGGGGTGCTGCGTATATTTGCTCCAGCGGAAATATATTCCTTGTCGGTAAATCCGGCTTTTTGCCCGAATCCGTTTTCGAGCAATACGGTGAAACCGCCTGCCGTCAGTTTTTTTACGACGGAAGGAACGAGGGCAACTCTGGTTTCGTCAGCATTTTGTTCTTTTATTGAGCCGATAATCATAAAAAAACCTTTATTTTAAGAAATTATACATTATTATCGGTTTGATATATAACCAGCAGCAAAAGAATATCAATGTCAGAATGCGGGAAAATTTTTGTTTCGTTTTTTAAAATCGGCCTGTTCACCTTTGGCGGCGGGTATGCGATGATGCCTTTGTTCAGAAGAGAGCTCATCGAACGCCGCGGTTACATCAGCGAAAACGAACTGATAGACTATTATTCGGTCGGGCAGTGTCTTCCCGGTGTTATTGCCATTAACGTGGCGACGTTTACCGGGTATAAAGTTCAGGGTGTCAGCGGAGCGATTGCCGCAACGCTGGCGGTTAATCTGCCGTCGCTGGTGATTATTATGGCATTGGCGGGGATTTTAAATACCTTGTTTGAGAATCAGATAGTGTCTCATGCTTTTGCGGGAATTAGAATCGGCGTTATCGCGTTAATCCTGAATGAGGTTGTCCTGCTTTTCAGAAAAGCGGTGGCAACGCAGTTTCAGGCAGTTATTTTTGTTGCGGTTTTGGCGCTGCTGTTCTGGCTGCATCTTTCTGCCGTTGCAGTTGTGCTGCTGGCGGCAGGTGCCGGCATACTGAAATACCGGAGGAGCAAATGTTGACATACGGTGTGCTTTTTTGGGAGTTTTTTAAGATTGGCCTGTTTGCCGTCGGCGGAGGGATGGTTACCATTCCGTTTTTATTTGACCTGACGAGAAAGTTTGATTGGTTTACGGCAGAAGAACTGACGAATATGATAGCTGTTTCCCAGTCGACGCCGGGGCCGGTCGGCGTCAATATGGCTACGTATGCGGGGTTCCAGGCCGCGGGCGTTTGGGGCGGCATTATAGCCACGTTTGGTTTGGCGCTGCCGTCTATGGTCATTGTTATCTGGATTTCCAAACTTTTGAAGCGCTGTGCGCAGAATCCGCTGGTTTGCGAAATTATGGCGGCAATACGTCCGGCAGTTGTAGCTTTGATTTTGCTGGCGGGGGCAGAACTGTTTAAACTCAGCGTTACGAATTATGTTTCCGGGGTTTTTGCGGCGGTGTTTTTTGCGATGGTTTATTTTTATAAGAGAAGCCCGATTTTTTATATTATTCTTGCGGCCGTTTTAGGAGTAGCCTTAAAACTTTAAGGCATTTGTAAGAAATATTTGTTATAATATATCGAAATTTGCCGGTACGGCAGGAAAACGCGCGGCAGGAAAACGTGTAACAGGGAAAATATGCGACAGAGGAAATTATGCAAAAAGATGAAATTATTTATGATGTTCTGGGAATTGGGAATGCAATTGTCGATGTGCTGGCAAAAGTCGGCGACGGTTTTTTGACGGAGCGGGGTTTGAACAAAGGCAGCATGACGCTGTTGGGTGCAAGGGAAGCGGGCGAAATATACCGGGACATTATTCCCGAAGGGGAAGTTTCCGGCGGTTCGGCGGCAAATACAGTTGCTGGTCTGGCTTCGCTGGGGGCGGATTGTGCTTTTATCGGCAAGGTGCATGACGATGAACTGGGACAGGTTTTCAAACGTCAGGTGGCTGCGGCGGGAATCGATTATTTTACGGAACCGTTGTTTGAAGGGCCGGCGACAGGGCGCAGCATTGTTCTGGTAACGCCGGATGCAACGCGTTCCATGTTTACTTACCTCGGAGCCTCCAGCCGGCTGACGGTTGATGATATTGACGAGAGTTTAATCCGTTCGGCAAACGTTATTTTTATTGAGGGGTATTTATGGGATGACGAACAGTCGAAAGAGGCGGTAAAAAAAGCGGCGGATATTGCGCACCGCTATAACCGGCAGGTAGCATTTGCCCTGTCTGACGCGGCGTGTGTCAAACGACACCGGGAGGAATTGATGGATATGGTTAAAACTCATGTCGATATCCTTTTTGCAAATGAGGAGGAGATATTGACCCTGTTTAATCAGACTGATTTTATGGAGACGTTGGAGCAGTTGAAGGATATTGTGGAGCTTTCTGCTATTACGCGGGATTCCCGCGGTTCCGTCATCGTCAAGAACCGTATAAAGATATTTGTCGAGGCGGAAAAAATCGATGAGGTTGTTGATTCGACGGGAGCCGGGGATTTATATGCGGCTGGTTTTCTGTACGGGATGTCCAAAGGACGAAGCCTGGGAACGTGTGCCATTATCGGCAGCATTGCCGCATCGGAGATTATCGGGCACTACGGTGCAAGGCCGGAAGTTTCCCTGCGCGGATTTGTCCGCAATAAATTGGTGCAGTACGGAAAGAGGGCTTAAAACGGTATGAAACTGCTGGACTATATGCGTAAAAGCGGCAATGCCCTAGGGGCGGTTTTTAATGCAGTGTTTCTTTGGGCGGTTCTTTTTGTTATCAGTTGCTGTCTGTATACCAAACATACCTGGGGAACGGTCAGTCTTCCGCAACTGATATTTTTTGCGCAGTCGGGGACAGCCGACGGAATTGAGCAAAGGCTGATATTTGAAATTGTCGGATATTGCCTTGCGCTGCCCATTGCTTTAACCTGGCTGCTGCTGTATGCGGTTAAGAAATATGCCAAAGCGAAAGTGCTGTTTTGCAACCGGTTATTTTTTGCGCTATATCTGGCAGGATTATGGGGCGTTATCAATTACTGCCTGCCGTTAAAAACCGATGAACAGTATGTCCTTTATATTATCTTGTTTGCTTTTTATCTGCTGAACCAGTGGCGCAATTTCAGCCGTGCGGCAGTTACTTTTACGCTGCTGTTATTTTTGCCGGTGGTCTTTATCGTTATTCGCGTTAACGGGTGTGAACGGCTGGTTATGTCCGGCTTTGATTTTCAGGAAACGGATTTTTATGCCCGGGAATATGTCTATGTCGGCAATCCTGAATTGAAACCGGAAAAGAGGCGGAACGTGATTATCGTTTTCGGAGAATCGCTGGAAAAAAAGTTTGTAACACCTGGTGTACAGGGGGGGGTATATATTGACGATAAAGATGCGGTTAAATTTGCAGATTTTACGGAAGGGTATGCTCAGCGATGGACGCAGGGCGCCTTGTTTTCCGCATTTACGGGGACGCATATTCATTATTTGTCTGACTTTTTCCGCTATGCTTTGTTTGACAAGCTGAAATATAACGAAAAGAAAGACCGGATATTAATGATTTCAAATTATGCCGGGCAGGATTTTGATTTTTTGACGCCGAATATACGCTTTTTAGGCGATATGACGGCAGAAAACGGTTATCAAAATTTGTTTATCCAAGGCGGCGGACTGGATTTTTCGGGAACGGCAAAGTTTTTGTATGAACATGGCTTTAAGAAAGAAAACGTTTATGATTTGGACGCATTCAAGGGTACGCCTGCGTATGAACGGGGAAAGTATTGGTGGGGCGTGAACGATAAGCCGGTATTTGAACTGTTTAAGGAAAAAATTGCCGGACTGGATAAGGGAACTCCGTTTTTGGCGGTGATGTTTACGCTTGATTTACATCGCGGAGATAATCCTTTTTATCGGGACGATGCCGAAATCAGGGAAGCGACGGTTGCCAATATCAACGATTTTATTGCATGGTTTAAAAAACAGGACTTTTATGACAATACCACGCTGGTAATTTTGGCTGACCATAAGCGGATGGGAGCCGGGGTGGAGGCAGGCGGCGGGTTGTATAATGCGTTTTTTAACCTTCCGACACATTTGCTGAACGGCATAAATTTAAATAGAAGCTTTAATCAGACGGATGTATTTCCGACGGTGCTGGAAATAGCCGGTTTTGATTTGCCGCGGCGAAAAGCGGGGATGGGAACGTCATTGTTCGGGACAGACAAGACTTTGGCCGAGAGGCAGACTTATGAACAGCAGGAAGAAACGTTTTCCAAAATAGACCGCTTTTATCAGAAATTGTGGCAGAAAGAGAAAATGTTTCCGTCGCCTTTCAGCAACGGGCTGAGCCTGCTTAAGGTGCCGCTGCGGGAAAAGCTGATTGCGCACGCAGGGGGAAAAGTTAAAGGAGAACGTTATCTTAACACTCTTGAGGCGATAACCGCTTCGGCAGAGAGAGGATATAAATATATAGAGCTGGATTTGCTGAAGACGGCTGATGACAGAATTGTTGCCGCTCATGACTGGTTTCGTCTGGCAGAATTGGCCGGGGCAAGTCCAAATCAGGGATTGTCTAAGCTGGATTTAAGCAGTATATTGCCCTTATATACCGGGGGGGGTATCCATACTTTTTTGGCAGATATGGATATTCTTGCTTTTTTTGCTAAACACCCTGGAGTTTATCTGGTTACGGATAAAATTGATGATTTTGGGCTTTTGGCGAAGATGTTTGCTCCTGTGAAAAATCGTATGGTGGTGGAAGTGTTTTCTCCGGAAAAATATAGTCAGGCGGAGAAGGAAGGATTTCCTTATATTGCATATAATATTCAAAATAACAAAGATTTTGAACTGGTTTTGGAAAAGGGTTACAGGCTGGTAACGATGAATTTGGAGTTTGCCCGCACCCATGCGGAGAATGTCCGGAAAATCAGGGAAAAAGGGGTACAGACAATGTTATATTCGGCGGGAAATATTGCTGAAACGAAGAAAAACGCAGACATAGGCGACATATTTTACTATGACGGGGAAGAAAACCTTAACCGTTGATGCGCCGATACGGCTGTTGCGGGAGGAAATGCAGGATAGAAGACGGGCATAAGTACCAGAGATATGATGGGCGTTTCTGACAGGGGGAGATTGAGACGATGCATATCGACAGAGGCAATCTGCGACAGTTTTTTTGCGGCAGGGGGTTGCTATTTAAATTTTTTTTGCTATAAAGAGGGAAATTTATAGCAAGAATTTGCCTTTAAGCTTGTTTTAGGGGCTTTTTTTAAGGAACAAACAGAGCATGAATATTAGAAATATTGCCATTATTGCCCACGTTGACCATGGCAAGACGACGCTTGTTGACGGGCTATTGCGCCAGAGCGGGACATTCCGGGACAATCAGAAAGTTGCAGACTGCGTTATGGACAGCAATGATTTGGAAAGGGAAAGAGGAATTACCATCCTTTCTAAATGTACGGCCGTGGATTGGAGCGGAACGCATATTAACATTGTCGATACTCCCGGACACGCGGATTTCGGCGGCGAGGTCGAGCGTATCCTGTCGATGGTGGACGGGGTTGTTCTGTTGGTTGACGCTTCGGAAGGGCCGATGCCGCAAACGAAATTTGTTTTGGGAAAAGCTCTGAAAATCGGGTTGAAGCCGATTGTCGTCATTAATAAGGCGGATAAACAGGATGCGCGCCCCGATGAAGTCTTGGATGAAATTTTTGATTTGTTTGTCAGTTTGGATGCGAATGATGCGCAGCTTGATTTTCCGGTATTGTATGCATCGGGGCGCAACGGCTGGGCGGTAAAAGAACTGAGCGACGAGAAAAAAGACCTGACGCCGTTGTTTGAACTGATTTTGTCTTATGTGCCCGAGCCGGTCTGTGAAAAAGACAAGCCGTTTTCAATGCTTGCGACGACACTGGAGGCAGACAAGTTTGTGGGACGTATTCTGACAGGTAAGATTCACAGCGGCATTTTGAAAGTTAATGATGCGGTTAAGGTTATTAACGATAGCGGCGAGGTCGAAAGAACACGTATTACGAAGATTATGGCTTATAAGGGGCTGGAGAGAGTTGCTTTGAACGAAGCGCATGCGGGTGATATCGTGGCGGTGGCCGGCATTGTCAAAGGCACCGTTGCCGATACGATTTGCGCGCCGGAAGTTACGGAAGCGATTGAGGCGCAGCCGATTGACCCGCCGACGCTGGCAATGACTTTTTCGGTTAATGATTCGCCGCTGGCCGGGCGCGAGGGCGACAAGGTTACGTCGCGTATGATTTGGGATAGACTGCAGAAAGAAGCAGAGTGCAATATTGCGCTGAAAATTTCTCGTACGGAAACCACCGACGCATTTGAAGTAGCCGGGCGCGGCGAGTTACAGCTCGGCGTTTTGATTGAAACGATGCGCCGTGAAGGGTTTGAATTGTCTATTTCCCGGCCGAAGGTTCTGTTTCATAAAGATGAGAGCGGCAATCTGCTGGAGCCGGTTGAAGAAGTCGTTATTGACGTTGACGATGAGTTTTCCGGCACGGTGGTCGAAAAACTGAGCCAGCGTAAAGCGGAACTTATGGAAATGATTCCGTCGCAGGTCGGCAATAAAACGCGTTTGATTTTTCATGCGCCGTCAAGAGGGCTTATCGGCTATCATTCCGAGTTTTTGACAGATACGCGGGGTACCGGCGTCATGAACAGGATTTTCTTTGCGTATGAACCGTATAAAGGCGAGATTGAAAGCCATCGCAACGGTGTTTTAATTTCGAGCGAAAACGGTACGGCCGTAGCCTACTCCCTGTGGAAACTGCAAGATCGCGGACCGATGTTTATTGAGCACAACAGCCCGGTTTATGTCGGTATGATTATCGGCGAGCATACGAAGTCCAATGATTTGGAAGTTAATCCGACCAAGTCGAAACAGCTGACGAATATTCGGGCGGCGGGGAAGGATGAGGCGATTGACTTGATTCCGCCGCGGAAACTTTCTCTGGAGCAGGCGTTATCTTATATTCAGCAGGACGAACTGCTTGAAGTTACACCGAAGTCGCTGCGGTTGCGCAAAAAGATTTTGGATCCGATTTTGCGCAAGCGTTCTCGGAACGAAGCTTTGTAATATTCTATTGTGCAGGTAACAATGCCGCTTTCTATAGAGAAAGCGGCATTGTTTTTGCCGGCGGCATCAGTATCAGCTAACAGCGGTTGGATAGGCCGGTTGATGCCAGGGGCAGCGAAAGCGGGCTTCCGGTGCTTTAAATATGCGGTTTTGAGCATATATTTGTGGAGATGTATGGAAGGAGGCTTTATGTTTACGCATCAGGAGAAAGTTAAGGAACGCCGTTTTTTCAGGGATACGTTTGAGAGCATCTGGAATTTTTGGACCAGCCCGACCGGGGCGTTTATCCTTGCCGTTTCGGCGATTGCCCTGGGGTATTACCAGTTTTATATCAGCCGGCCGATTTTGCGTTATGAAACCAATACGGTCAAACTGATTTCTTCCAGCAATACCAATGAATATGCTGTTGACGTAAAGGGAAAAAAATACAAAGACCTGTATTTGACAAAGGTCTATTTGTATAATCAGGGAGAACAGGCCTTGTCAGGAACTGACGTTTCTCATATCGGGCATGATCCTATTCGGATAGAAGTTCCGAAAGAGGCGCTTATGCAGCATTATAATCTTGACAATGATGAGACGACTAATGCCATAACGGCAAAAGTTGTGCCGTATGGAAAAGATTTGATTCTTAATTTTGATTTTTTGAATCCGGATTATCAGTATGTGGTCAATATTTTGCACGAAAAACCGACGGACGGCATTAAAGTTGCGGGAAGTGCTTTGAATGTGAATGAAATCACCAAAGCTATCAGCGACAGGGAATTGAAGACTTGGCTGATTTGGGGGCTTGGAGCTTTGTATCTGCTGCTTATTATCCGGTATGTGGTCAAAAAGCTGATTAAACGTTAAGAGTATTTTAAGCAGTCGCGCCTATATAATCAAAAAGAAAATAACTTTTTGACATGAGGTGATTTTATGAAAAAAACATTTATTTGCAGCTTGTTAGCCGTTTCTATGCTGACAGCGTGTGCGACGGATCCCTATACAGGAGAAAGCAAGGTTTCCAAAACGGCATGGGGAACGGGAATCGGAGCGTTGGCCGGAGCGGGAATCGGAGCGCTGGCCGGCGGTGAAAAAGGTGCTTTAATCGGAGCGGGCGTCGGTGCTGCAGCAGGCGCCGGAACAGGGGCGTATATGGATGTGCAGGCACGCAAACTGAGACAGGAGCTGTTGAATACGGGCGTTCAGGTTCAGGAAGCTAACGGGCAGATTTATCTGATTATGCCGGGAAATATTACGTTTGACAGTAACGATGCCAATATTAAGCCAGCTTTTCAGCCGGTTTTGAATTCGATTGCCAAAGTGATTAACGAATACAGCAAGACGATGGTTCAGGTTAACGGCTATACGGACAGCACCGGCAGTGCGGCAACAAATAATTCATTGTCGCTGATGCGTGCAAACTCTATTTCGAATTATCTGCGTTTAAGGGGCGTTAACGGTAACAGAATCGTTTCAAACGGTTATGGTTCTTCAAATCCGATTGCGTCCAATGCGACAGCGGCCGGCAGAGAACAGAACCGCCGCGTTGAGATTGTCCTGATTAACAGGCAGTAAGTCGGCAGACAGAAGGACAGCCTTTCCGCCGGTTGGGCTGTTCGTGGTATAAAATCCCCCCAGAATATAATTCCGGGGGGATTTTATAACTGCATTTTGCTTGTTTTTAGCAATAAAATGTCAGAATTTCAGCAATGTGGCTTTAGCCTTTATGCGCCAAAAACGATGTTCATCGTGTCTTTGGCAATCATATATTCTTCATCGGTAGGGATGACGAAGACGCGAACTTTGGAATCTTTGGTTGAGATTTCGGTAATGTCACCGCGTTTGCTGTTGGCCTCTTCATCAAGGGTAATGCCCAGATAGGCAAGGCGCTCGATGACAAGTTTTCTGACCAGAGAGCCGTTTTCGCCGATGCCGGCAGTAAAGACAATAGCGTCGACGCCGCCAAGGACGGCGATATAGGCGCCGATAAAGCGGATAATGCTGTGAATATAGGCATTCAGGGCGTCAGTAGCACATTCTTCGACGCCGTAAAGCGTTTCAATATCGCGGTTATCGGAATAGCCGCAGAGGCCGAACATGCCGCTTTTTTTGTTCAGGATTTCGTTGACTTCGTCCGGCGTTTTGTTTTGGGTTTTGCAAATATAGAGCGGAATGTACGGGTCAATGTCGCCGCAGCGGGTGCCCATAACCAAGCCGGCCAGAGGGGTAAATCCCATGGATGTATCCAAGCAGATGCCGTTATCGACGGCAGAAATAGATGCGCCGTTGCCGAGGTGGCAGGTTATGATTTTTCCTCTTTTGCCAATCAGTTCGGCAGCTTTCTGCGATACATAGGCGTGCGAGGTGCCGTGAAATCCGTAGCGGCGGATTTTATGTTTGGTGTATTGTTCCATCGGCAGGGCATAAAGGAATGCCTCTTTGGGCATAGTCTGGTGGAATGCCGTATCGAAAACAACAGTCTGCGGTACGTTCGGCAAAAGTTTCTGAACGGCTTTAATGCCTAAAACGTGAGCGTGGTTGTGCAACGGAGCCAGTTCGGACAATTCTTCTATTTGTTCGATAACAGTATCGGTTACGAGAACCGAATTTTTGAAAATATCGCCGCCTTGAACGATACGATGGCCGACGGCGTCGATTTCCTCCATTGAGGCGAGGGCACCGTTGAGGAGCTCTTTAGTAACTTCTTCAATTGCTTCGTTATGCGTCGGCAGAGCTACTTCGCGGGTTCTTTTTTCACCATTGGTAATTTTGATTTCGACGAAAGAGCCGTGAATGCCGATACGGTCAGCCTTGCCTTTGGCTACAACATCGTATTTGTCGCCGTCAACATTAAACAACTGGTACTTCAGCGAAGAAGAGCCCGAATTTAAAACAAGAATTTTTTTCATTGTGGAGTTCCTTACTTAAGTTAAACGGGTTATTTGGCAGCCTGAATGGCGGTAATTGCAATCATTCCGACGATATCTTCAGTCAGGGCGCCGCGGGAAAGGTCATTGACCGGTGCATTTAAGCCCTGCAGCATCGGACCGTAGGCTTCGCATCCGCAGAGACGCTGCAGCAGCTTGTAGCTGATGTTGCCGACTTCCAAACAGGGGAAAATCAGGACGTTTGCCTGACCGGCGACTTGCGAATCCGGCGCTTTTTTTCTGGCGACAACCGAATCCAACGCGGCGTCAGCCTGCATTTCGCCGTCAATAATTATCGGCAGGTTTTTGTATTCTTCAGATTGAAGCATCTCCTGCGCCAGTTTGGTTGCGTTGCGTACTTTATCGACCATTCCTCCGGATCCGGAACCGCGGGTTGAATAAGAAAGCATGGCAACTTTGGGTTCAATGCCGAACTTTAATGCAGTTTCGGAGCTTGCCAGCGCCATGTCGGCGAGTTCCTGTTCGCTGGGGTTGATGATAATGGCGCAGTCGGAAAAAATGTACGGTTTGTCATTGGCGACCAAAATCAGAGCCGAAGAAACGCTGCGCTCTTTGTGGGCAGATTTGATAATCTGCAGTGCAGGACGGACGGTATCCGCCGTCGAATGGTTGGCTCCAGACACCATACCGTCAGCGTCGCCGGACTTTATCATCAATGTGCCGAAATAGTTGTAGTTTAAAGCCAGCTTGCGGGCATCATTCGGGGTCATACCCTTGGCTTTGCGCAGTTCATATAAAAGGTTTGCATAGGATTCCAGTTTTTCTGAGGTTTCCGGCTGTATCAGTTCAATGCCTTCCATATCCCAGTTATTTTGGGCAAAATAAGCTTTAATTTCTTCCGGATTGCCAAGAATGATGAGCTTTGCAGCTTTTCTTGCGGCAACGGCGTGTGCAGCCTGCAGGATACGTTCGTCTTCGCCTTCCGGCAATACTATCGTTTTCGGCTCTTTAGAGGCGCGCTCCAAGAGGCTGTCAAGAAATTTGGTCATTTTCATTTTAAGTTCCTTTTATATGAAATAAAAAACAATATCAAAAAATTTTCTTCAGTTAATATCATAAGCATTTAAAAGGCAATAAAAAAGTTTGATTTTTGTGCTTTTAGGTTATAAGAATAGAAAACAATTGGAATAAGAACGGAAAATGACCGGGTTACAGAAAAATAAAGAGGATACAGGGAGCTTGACAAACGTGAGAAAACTGGTTTTGAAATTTGCGGCGATGGTGTTGTTTGCAATTCCTGCGGCGGCAGATCCCCGTTATGAGGCTGATGTTAACGTCGACGTTACGGCGGCTACGGTTACGGAAGCCAAAAAGCAGGCAATGGCCAAAGCGGTGCGCGACGGTTTGAATGAAGTTGTTTTGAGTATCAGCACGGCGCAAAGTGCTGATGAAATTAACAAACTAAACGATAACCAGCTGCAGCATTTTGTTTCAGGGATTATGGTTCTGATGGAAAAATCGTCGGACGTCCGCTATATTGCAGATTTGCGTATCAGCGTGAATGAGGATATTTTGAAGGCTTATCTGGCTGAAAACAATATGCCGCTGGTGGCAGGGGAAGAGCAAGATGTCTTGGCTGTCCCTTTGTTGGAAAAAGAAGACGGGACGCTGGATTTATGGAGCGATGAAAATATCTGGAGGCAGGCTTTTCAGCAGAGACGCGATATCCGCAAGGGTAATCTGGTTATTCGCGATATTGAGAAAAATCTGGGCAATATTACCGCGGTTGAAGCCAATCGGATTTATGACATGACTGACGGCGAATATAATGAACTGGCGGATTTTAACAATGTTACGGGGATATATGTCTTGAAGTATTCGCTGAAAGACGGCAAGGTTTATGTCAGGTCTTTTCCGGGGCGGGAAGTCAGCGTGGCAGATGTTGCCGGGTTGGAACCTGCGGCTGCTATAGACAAAGTGCTGCCGTTTTTTAAAGATGTCAAGAAAGCTGTCGGGGAAACACTGCCGGAAACTTTTGCCGAAGAAAAAATCGAAGCGGTTTATTCTTACCCGAAATTGGGGCAATGGATGGCATTAAAACGGCTGTTGGAAGGATACCCTCAGGTAAAGGAGGTAAAAGTCGTTTCCATGGCGAACGGAAAGGTGCACTTTAATTTTCTTTACAGCGGCGTTATTGAGAAACTTCAGGCCAATTTGGGGCTGAGCGGGTACAAATTGAGGAAAGAAGGAGGGTATTATGCCATCTATTAAGGCACAGAGCCGTTTTTACGTTAATCCGTATATGTGGTTTGTCATTTTTTTTGTGTTTTTCTTTTTGCTGTATCTGTTGCGTTCGGTGCTGATGCCTTTTGTTGCTGGCATTTTGCTGGCGTATCTTTTGGATCCGCTGACTTTGAAACTGCAAAAGTGCAAGATGTCACGGACATGGGCTACGGTGCTGGTCTGCTTTTTGATGATTTTAATCGTCCTGCCGGCAATATTTTTATTTTTAGGGATGGTTGAAAGCCAAGTTACCCTTTTGGTACAGGCTACGCCAAAGTATCTGGCACTGGTTCTGGAAAAGGCCCGGCCGGCTTTGCAAAGGCTGGCAGAACGGTTCCCCGGACTGATTGGCGGGAATTTGGAAGAGATGATAAAAGGCAATATCGGCAATGGTGTCAAGTTTGCCGGAGCACTGCTCAAAGGGCTGATTGCCAACGGATTTGCTTTTATTAACCTGATTTCATTGATTTTGATTACGCCTATCGTTACTTTTTATATGCTGCGGGACTGGGATACCTTTGTCCGTAAGTTTGAGGGGCTGCTGCCGAAAAAGTCGAAAAAAGGCATTATGGAAAGTATGAAAGAAATTAATGTCATTATTGCCGGATTTATCCGCGGTCAGCTGAGCGTATGCCTGATTTTGGGGCTATATTACTCCATCGGGCTGAAGCTGGTCGGGCTGGAACTGGGGCTGCTGGTCGGCTTTATTGCCGGTGTTATCTCGTTTATCCCGTATGTCGGGTCAATTACCGGATTTGTACTGGGAATTATTTTGGCTTTTGCCCAGTTTGGCGATGTGACACACGTTATGTATGTGGTGGCGGTTTTCCTCAGCGGGCAGTTTCTTGAAGGCAATTTTCTGACGCCGAAACTGGTGGGCGACAGTGTCGGGCTGCATCCGGTATGGGTTATGTTTGCCCTGTTGGCCGGCGGTGTTTTGCTGGGTTTCCTCGGTTTGATGCTGGCCGTTCCGGTTGCGGCGATTATCGGCGTTCTGGTCAGAAATATGATTAAACGCTACAAGCAGAGTTCGCTTTATTTGGAGTAATAAGCTTTTTATTCATGCAAACAGTTCTGCAGACGCAGGAAAACGGCTAGAGCGGCATTTTCCTGTGTCTGCAAGCCGAATATGCAAGCAGTGTAAGTAAAAACGGACAACTGTACAAGTGTTTTTGCTGGTAGTGTATGGAACCTGTCGGTTTAAAGGTTTTTAACCATACGGATAAAGTTAATGCCTTTTTCTTCAAACAAATCGCTGTCTTGTCTGAAGCCAAGCTTTTCGTAAAAGCCGACGACGGAGAGCATGGCGTGCATAACCATACGGGAATAGCCGATTTCTTTGGCTGTCTTTTCGGCATATTCAATCAGTTTTTTGCCGATGCCTTCGCCTTGGCGCGTATCGTCCACGGCAACCTGCATGATGCGGATTTCTTCATTGTCGACCGGAACCATAATCAAGCCGCCAATGAGCTTGTCGCTGACGGAATCTATGCATCCGATGTGGAGAAAGCCTGCTTCTTGTTCGCGGAAAGAGTCAAGAAATTTTAACCCGAGGGGCTGCAGCAGAATTCTGTAACGCAAATCCAACAGTTCCTGATAACGGCCGGAGCCGAATTCGACATCAATAAATTTAATCATAACAGCCTCCGTAATGAGCAAAATAATTTTATGCCTTATATTTAAGCACAGTTTTATAAGAGTTGCAACAGGAAAGTATAAAATCTGTTGCGTTCCGGCAAAAATTCGTTTATGTAGGATGTGTGCCCGTCGTAATGGAGGGGAAGGTATGTCTGACATGTCGTGAGGCAGGTTGGCCGGCGGTCAAATTTGTCCGGTGTGCGGTTAATCGGTTCGGAAGTAATAAGTCTGGAAAATGTTATAAGGAAAGTTAAATAGATGCAGGATTTGGCCAAAATCAGAAATTTTGCGATTATTGCCCATATTGACCACGGCAAATCGACGATTGCCGACCGTATTATCGAAACCTGCGGCGGACTTGAACGCCGGGAGATGTCGGAACAGGTTTTGGATTCGATGGATATTGAGCGCGAACGGGGAATAACGATTAAGGCGCAAACGGTGCGGCTTAAATACAAGGCGCGGGACGGGCAGGAATATCTGTTGAACCTGATTGATACGCCGGGACATGTGGATTTTTCTTATGAGGTTTCGCGTTCTTTGGCGGCCTGCGAAGGATCGGTTCTGGTTGTGGATGCAACGCAGGGAGTGGAAGCGCAGACGCTGGCCAATGTTTATCTGGCGATTGACAATAACCATGAGATTGTACCGGCGCTTAATAAGGTGGATTTGCCGTCGGCAGATGTGGAAAAAGTTAAAGCTCAGATTGAAGACGTCATCGGGATTGATGCAAGCGGTGCGGTGGAAACTTCGGGTAAAACGGGACAGGGAATAAGCGAGTTGTTGGAGGCAATCGTGCATCAGCTGCCGGCACCGCAGGGAGATGCCGGTGCACCGTTGAAAGCCCTGCTGATTGACAGCTGGTATGACTCGTATTTGGGGGTGGTTATCCTTGTCAGGATTAAGGATGGGACTTTGCGCAAAAAGCAGGCTATCCGGATGATGAGCAGCAATGCTGTTTATACGGTTGACCGAATCGGCGTGTTTACGCCTAAAATGCAAGAAGTTGAAGAATTGTCTGCCGGGGAAGTCGGCTATATTACCGCCAGCATTAAAAGCGTCGGCGATTGCCGGGTCGGCGATACGATTACGGATAACAAGCGTCCTTGCACAGAAGCTCTTCCCGGATTTAAACCTTCTATTCCGGTTGTCTTCTGTTCAATCTTTCCGGTAGACAGCAGCCAGTACGAAGCGTTGAAAGACGCTCTGGCAAAGTTAAAACTCAATGATGCGAGCATAGACTATCAAAATGAAAATTCGGCAGCGTTGGGACTCGGCTTTCGCTGTGGCTTCCTCGGATTGCTGCATATGGAAATCATACAGGAGCGAATCGGGCGCGAATTTGATTTGGACATTATTACAACGGCACCGTCCGTGGCGTATAAAATCAATTTGACCAAAGGTGAAACGATAATGCTCCATAACCCGGCGGATATGCCTGACCTGTCGACGGTAGCTTCAATTGAGGAACCGATGGTCAGGGCGACAATTCTGGTGCCGGACACTTATCTTGGTGCCGTGTTGAAACTTTGCACGGAGCGTCGCGGCGTACAGCAGGAATTGACCTATGTCGGGTCGCGGGCAATGGTTGTGTATCAGATTCCGCTTAATGAAATCGTGTTTGATTTTTATGACCGGTTGAAATCCATTACGAGCGGATATGCGAGTTTTGACTATGAACTGACAGGATATGAACAGTCAGATTTGGTCAAGGTTCAGATTTTAATTAATGAAGAACCTGTTGACGCGCTGGCATTTTTATGCCACAGAAGCGAGGCGGAATCGAGGGGACGGCAGATTTGCGAGCGTTTGAAAGATTTAATTCCGAGGCATCTGTTTAAGATTCCGATACAAGCGGCTATCGGCGGGCGCGTTGTGGCGCGGGAGACGATTTCGGCCATGCGCAAGGATGTTACGGCGAAATGTTATGGCGGCGATGTTACCCGTAAACGCAAGTTGCTGGACAAGCAAAAGAAAGGCAAGCAAAGAATGCGCCAGTTTGGCAAGGTGGAGGTGCCGCAGTCGGCGTTTATTGAAGCGTTGCGAATCGGCGATGACTAATGTTCTGCCCTCGTAAAAGGCAACTTATCAAAGCGGAATCCCCGTTGCATATTTGGAATGTGTCCGTGGGCAATGTTTCGGGCGAATAAAGCGTGTTCGGCTGCCTTTTGCCGGGGCGTCGGACAGTCGCTTGGCAGTCAGAAGAAAATTCGGTGCAGACAAAAACGTTTAAAAGATGTTTATTTTACTTCAAAACGTCGCAGTGAGTCGGCTTTGGCTAGTGCTTCTTCCTGTTCGGGATTGGCCGGAAATTTGCCTCGGCGTTGAAGAACGCGCATTTCCAGGCCGTAGAGGGCGTATCGTTGTTTAAATTTTGGCAGTTTGGCGTCCGGATATGGAATTGCCTGAAGCAGTTCATTCAGGCTTTTGCGGTGCAACTGTTCCAGCGGTGATGCGTCTGGTGCGGCAGCAAGGGCCGGTTCGGGCGTTGCTGCCTGAACCGTTATATTTTCATCAAGTTTATATTTTTGCAGTTTAGATGCAATTTCGGTGCTGTCGGGAGAGGGAAGCCGGGTATCCGCAGCGGTTTCGTTTTTTGCCGGAGATGAGTTTAACATATCGGCTTTTGCAACAGGATTGGCGGAGATTTTTTTGATGGTAACAATTTTCTTTTCGACAATGGGCAAGGTGTATTGCGGTTCAGATGCCTTAGGGGCAGAGAGTGTAGAAGATGACGTTACAGAAGGACTTTCCGCGAAAGTTTTGGCGGCAGCGGAAGATGGAATAGAATCGGAAGAAGAGACGGAATTGGAAGAAAAATCAGCTGTGCTGCGACGTTTGGAGAATGAAACGGCGGCGGAGGATTCTGACTCTTCGTCCGGTTTGGCATGTCTGGGTTTCATTAAACGGATATCCTGGACACGTGTATTTTGCTGAAAGGCACCTCCCGGGATAAAAAAAGCATATTGCAAAGGATGGGTTTCCGCAGATAAAGGCTTATATGTAAAAAGGCTGGACAAGGCCAGACAGATAATATACAGATAGTTCATGGGGAGCCTCCGTGCCAAAGATGTTTATCTGGAGAGTATTATAGATGAAAAAAGTTTTTTTTGCATTAATTTTAGGGCTGGCGGGTGTTAATTCTGCGCAGGGAGATGACGGGAAGGAAAGGTATGTTGAGGAATGCCTCTCCGTTATTGGACGGCCAACGGTTGTGGTTACGTCATCTTACGGAAAACTGAAATATAATTTTGATAAAGACGGAGCTTATCTGCGCCGGGAAACGGAGAGAAAATATCAGGAATCGGGGCAGCAGATGCCGCAAGACCTGGTACCGGTCGGTTTGACTAAAGTCAGGGACGGGTTTGACTTTAACATGACGGTGGGACATATAGAAATCAGCCACGGGTATTCGTGCCTTTATCCGCAGGAAATTAACGCGCATTTGGGGTATTATGTTCCGACAATTTATATTTTGAAGGATTTACAGAAAGGTACTTGCCTGTATGAAGTGGCTCTGCGCCATGAGAAGACACATATGCAAATTTATATTGAGGCGTTGGACTATTTTCTGCCGGAGTTTAAAAAAGCGGCCGTCGGGCAGTTTGACAGGATTGGCGTGCGCGTTGTCGGACCGGGCGAATCGGCGGACGATGCGGCGCGGGAGCTTAACGAAGCTTATCTTAATGATATGAAAGAGAAAGTGGAACACTGGCGCAGAGAAGTTGAACAGGAGCAGATGAAGTTTGATACGCCGCAAAATTATATTTTGGAGAGTAAACTTTGTGAAGGGAAGGATAAGCCGGCTTCCGAGTAGCGGAAACCGGCGGATTTGCTTGGGTCTTAAATCTTAAGCAAAATCCGGCAGAGCGGCGGCGTCTGCTCATGTCGAGCAGCTGCTATCAGGCTGTGCCGCTTAGGGGATATTATTGGGAGGATTAACAGCCGTAATCTTTTTTCAGGCCGGCAATGCATTCTTCAATTCCTTTGTATGCCGAATCGATGAAGGGCATATCCTTAGCTGAATTATTGCCGTAATAAATGCGGATTGTGGTCATGCCGCATTGTTTGGCAAAATCCAAATTGGAATAGCTGTCGTCTACAAAAATGCATTCCTGAGGATTAATGCCTATGGTCTGGCACAGCCGGGTGTATACGTCAGGGCTTTCGTTCTTCTTATACACGTCAAAATCTTCTACGGAATAGAATTTGTCGGTAAAGAAATCATACAGCCCGATATGCTTCAGAATTTTTTCGCAGATATCTTTGGAAGATGTGGAAAAGACGTACTGCGGACACTGAAGGCTCTTCAGGTTTTCAAGCAATCCTTCATACGGAGCAATGGTTTTTACCAGTTCGCTTTTGTAATTGTGGTAGGAAACGTACAGGTCTTTGTGCGGAATGCCATATTCACGGGAAAATATTTCCAATCCGTCCCGGTATGTCGCGTAAGATTCTTTTACTTTTTTCGTAGCTTCCTTAAAGTCAAGCGGAACGTTGAACTCTTTGATGGCGGCTGCGGCCGTGGCTTCATTAAGTTTGTTTTTATATTCTTCCGTTTCAAAATAAAGGGTATTGTCCAGATCCCAAATTATGGTTTTGCGCAACTTTATCTCTCCCTGAAATTTAATCCGTCAAATATAATATAGGCGTATAAAAGCAAGGTCAATCTTTTTGTGTTAAAAAAATCGTTTTGGCAGAAATTAAAATTTTAAAAAGCTGTTAGTAACAGGTTTAAAATTTTTGGCAGCGCGGTTATAGACCCTTTAAAAAAAAAAAAGTGTTTTAATTTTAGGGGGATATACAAATTTAAAAAAAAACGGGGGATGACGACTTGTCAAAAGGAGTGTTTTTTTTAAGATAGGGGCAGTTGAAGCGTTGGCGCTTTAAAGAGTATTTTTACTACATCTTGTATATCTTTACGGTTTGTTAATACTATATGTAGTAGGGTGCTGCTAAGGGCGAAACCCCATAAACTTACTAAATAAAGAGAAGGGAAGAATAATAAAATGGCAAATAACGAGTTGCAGATGCCGACGGCAAAAAAATATAAAATGCCGTTTAAAAGCATAACAAAAAGAGACGGAACCCTCGCTGATTTTGACGGCGATAAAATTTATAATGCAATATTGCGGGCCGGCGAGATTACTTCTGAATTTGACGGCGACGATGCGTGGCTTTTGACAGCTCAGGTGATGAAAATTTTATCGCATAAGTTTGACGAATCCCTGCCTTCGGTAGAAGATATTCAGGATGTTGTTGAACAGGTGCTTATTTCTTCCAACTATTTTAAGACGGCGAAATCCTATATTTTGTATCGCGATAAGAGAAACAGACTGCGCGGCGACGGCAAAACCGTTATTGACGTGGAAAGTTCAATTAACGAATATCTGGAGAATTTGGACTGGCGCATTAAAGAAAATGCGAATCAGGGGTATTCCAATGGTGGATTGATTTTAAACGTTTCCGGCAAGGTTACGGCCAATTACTGGTTGTCGCACGTTTATCCGGCGGAGGTCGGCGAAGCACACAGAAACGGCGATATCCATATCCACGATTTAAGTATGCTGGCAGCATACTGTGCCGGGTGGTCGCTGAAGAACCTGCTGCGCGAAGGGTTTAACGGCGTACCGGGAAAAGTTGAGGCCGGAGCTCCGAAGCATTTGTCTTCGGCGGTTGGCCAAATGGTCAATTTTATGGGAACGTTGCAGAACGAATGGGCCGGTGCGCAGGCGTTTTCTTCAGTCGATACATATCTTGCTCCTTATGTCCGGAATGACAAGCTGACATACGAGCAGGTTGAACAGAGTATGCAAGAGCTGATTTACAATCTGAATGTTCCGTCCCGCTGGGGCTCGCAGACTCCGTTTACGAACTTTACTTTCGATTGGGTCTGCCCGGAAGATTTGCGCGATCAGCATCCGATTATTGCCGGTGTGGAACAGGATTATACGTACGGCGATTTGGGCGAAGAAATGGCAATGATTAACAAAGCCTATATCAATGTTATGATGGGCGGCGATGTTAAAGGGCGGCCGTTTACGTTTCCGATTCCGACTTACAATATGACATGGGATTTTCCGTGGGAAGACGAGAATACGGAATTGCTGTTTGAAATGACGGCCAAGTATGGTTTGCCTTATTTTCAGAATTTCCTGAACTCGTCGTTGAAACCGGGACAGATTCGTTCAATGTGCTGCCGTTTGCAGCTGGATTTGAGAGAGCTTTTAGCCAGAGGAAACGGACTATTTGGTTCTGCCGAGCAGACGGGATCTGTCGGTGTGGTTACGATTAACTGCGCGCGACTCGGATATGTTTACAAAGGCAATGAAGCCGGGTTGTTTGCGCGGGTTGACGAGTTAATGAACATTGCGCGCTCTTCGCTGGAAATCAAGCGTAAGGTTATTCAGCGCCTGATTGATAACGGGCTGTTCCCGTTTACCAAGAGATATCTGGGTACGCTGCGCAATCACTTCTCGACCATCGGCGTCAACGGCATGAACGAGATGATACGGAATTTTACCAATGACGAGCATAACATTGCCGATACATGGGGACAGGCATTTGCTGAGAAGTTTTTGGATTTTGTCCGTGACAGGCTGGTAAAATTCCAGGAAGAAACCGGGCATATGTATAATCTGGAAGCGACTCCGGCGGAAGGTGCGACAACCAGATTTGCCAGAGAGGATAAGAAACGCTATATCGGTATTATTCAAGCCGGTACGCCCGATGCGCCGTTTTATACGAATTCTTCACAGCTTCCGGTCGGTTATACCGATGATCCGTTTGAAGCGCTGGATTTGCAGGCGCGCCTGCAGTCCAAATATACCGGCGGTACGGTGCTTCATCTCTATATGAACCAGCGTATTTCGTCCGCAAAAGTTTGTCGTGATTTCATCAAGAAGGTTTTGGCAAATTACCGCCTTCCGTATATCACGATTACTCCGACGTTTTCCGTATGTCCGAAACACGGTTATATTGCCGGAGAACATGAGTTCTGTCCGATTTGCGATCAGGAAAAGAAGGCAGAAAAGTTAAAAATGCTTGCAAAAAAGCAAGAAGTAGCGTAGAATATTATATTAGTGAAAGGGAGAAAGATGAGCAATATTATTAATATTGATGATGTTAAATTAGACGATTCTGAAAGACAGCGTTGCGAAGTCTATACCAGAGTTATGGGATATATCCGCCCGACGACGGAATTTAATGTCGGCAAGAAAGGCGAATATAAATCCCGCTTGTGTTTCTGCGAAGAGAAGGCCGTTATGGGATGCGAAGCCCGTGAATGCGTCTGCAGAGACAATACGATGGCTTTGGCTGCCGAGTAAGCGGTTAAACGGGGTTTAACCAGTTTAGCGGTCTGTTGATGAGTGCTATTAGAATCGGCGGTATTGAGAAATTCAGTATCGTCGATTTTCCTAACCGGATGTCTGCTGTTGTCTTTATGCAGGGGTGTCCTTGGCGTTGTCCTTTCTGTCATAATACGCATCTTCAGGATGTGAATGCCGAGACGAATATCGTCTGGAAGAAGTTTACGGATTTTCTTGAGCAGAGAAAAGGAATGCTTGATGCCGTGGTTTTTTCAGGCGGAGAACCTTTGGTTCAGGATACCCTGGGGGCGGCAATGGACGAAGTGAAAGCTTTGGGATATCAAATCGGACTCCATACCGGAGGATATCGTCCGGCACATCTTAAAGAGGTTTTGTCCAAAACCGATTGGGTCGGATTTGATATTAAAGCGCCGTTGGAGGCCGAACGGTATAAAGATGTTACCGGGGGAATCGCAGATGTGGAGAAGGTTCGGGAAAGCCTGCATCTGCTGATTAATTCAGGGGTGCCATTTGAATGCCGGACGACTTGTGATCCGCGCTTTCTTTCGGTTAAAGATATTTATACGATTGCAGATACTTTGAAGGGGCTTGGCGTTAAGGAATATTATTTACAGAAATACCGAAAAGTTCCTTCCGATACGGATACGACGGAGAGTCAATGCCTGGCATTGGTGGAAGACACTGCACTGCTGGCGTATTTGCAGGGATGCTTTGACGTTTTTGATGTGCGAAAATAAGGGAAACTTTGTTTTGAATTGCGGAAAAGCTTTTTAATCTTTTTGTTAAAAATTGAATGTCAACGCTGCCGGGAAGGTGATTCGGCAGCGTTATTTTTGGCGTAATATGTGGAATCGTTTTTGCGTAATATCGGTTTTAATTTGCAAAAGTATATAACATATTATTCTTTACATAATGATATTTACTAAATGTTAAGCGAGGGTGCTTTAGTCTCAAGTCGGAATGTCCGGAGGACATTTCGGGGTTTGAAAGCCTCTCTAATGACGCACTATGTAAAGGCGAAACTTTACATGCCTTCAGTCGTGGACTGGAAGGCGGTAAAATAAGCCTCAGCGGTGAATATACCGCACTGTTCATTAGCAGACTTTCAACTTCCAGTCATCTTCTAGTCAAGATGGCTTTTTCTTTAACCATTGGGAAAAAAGGGAAGTGTGATATGAGAAAGTTCTTACTCTTGTCCGGAGTCTTTTTCGGTTTAATTTGCGGCTCTGCGCGGGCGGAGTATTATCGTCAGCCTGGAACGCGCGTTGTTTCTCGAACAGTGACGGCGAATTATGTGCGCCCGTTGCCGAGGAAGGAAACGCAGCATCCGCGCTATACACTGGGGCTGGATGTCGGCAGAAATCATCTTGATTTGGAGAAGGAAGGAAATTTTAAGTATAAGAGTATAGCTGAAACTGAATATAACTTTTTTAAGCCGACGCTGGGATTTCGCTTTAATAAGAAAGTCGGAATGGAACTTTTTTATCAGCAGGCGGGAAAAGAGAATAAAGGGACACGTTTTAATGGCAATAACATTGATGTCGGTGTAAAATATGCGGCGTACGGGGTGGATTTTTTATTTTATCAGCCGATAGACAAGCAATTGGATATTTTGATGTCATTGGGTGGCGCGTATTATGATTTTGATATAAATCTTGCAGCAAATGTATTGGGATATAGCGTTAATGGCAACGTTAAAGAAGAGTCGTTTGGCATGCGTACCGGATTGGGACTGCAGTTTAATTTGAACAGGAACTGGGCTGTTCGGGCGATGGCACATTATGTTACGATGACCGGTAGCAATGATTATGTTAAAAACATTATGGAGATGTCTCTGGGACTCCGTTACTCGTTTTAGGTGTTTGCTGTTTAGCAGTTATTTATTTAGGTGCAACATTAAGTAAAACCATTTGCGGAAATGTCAAAAGACATTTCTAGACGCAGGAACAGCGGAGGGG
Source organism: Acetobacter sp. 46_36 (assembly GCA_001917135.1). GTDB lineage: Bacteria > Pseudomonadota > Alphaproteobacteria > RF32 > CAG-239 > CAG-267. The sequence continues at coordinate 109,480 of MNTT01000015.1, read as the reverse complement.
AGATATTTAAGCTTTGACGAGAGTTTTCGTACGCATATTTGCGGGGGTATTGGTGGGGCAGGAAGTACGATGCCAGAAAAACGCCACGTTTGATTTTGGAGTTTTGTTGCTTTTTGAGGAACTTTCTGAAAAAATATGAGAGGAGCCCCGTTGGAAGTGAACAAAACAGTATTGTTGTTTTGTTCTGGCAGCGATTATCTGTCGAATAGATTGTCGGATATTATTGTTTCAATATTCTTAAGCGTTTTTGGCAACTTCTTTTTTTCCAAATTTGTATTCAGGCATTTGTCTGCCGTTTGGGCAATTTTGCTGCGCAGTTCTGCCAGTTTTGAAGTGTTGGAATATTTGTTTATAACATCCCGCGCTTGTGCCGGAATGCCGTATTGGGAGTCATTATGGGGAATCTGCATAATTTTTGATTTTTTCAGGTTGCCGGTTAATTTTCCGTTTTCATCGATTATGCCGTTTTGTTTATCCTGCAGATAGGCGTTAACCAGACTCGGTATTAAAAAACGGTTGATATCAGCGTGAATGTTACGGTCTACAAGCGCTTCGCCGTATGCATGGTCAAACTTGTCTGACAGTTGAGGTTTTTTGGTGGTTATATATGCTTGGGCTACCAGAGAGGCTTTAATCAGGGCGTCTTTGGGGCCGTCTTTTTCAAGATTTGATAAAAATGATACAGGTTTTTGATTGTCGACGAACATTTTGGGGTTGATATTTTGCAGAGCTTCCACTCTGATTTTAAAAATTTCCCACATATTATCCATAAGATTGTTGTCGGTCATGGCCGTTCCTTCTTTTTGTGTATAGTTATAGATTGATGATACCATAAACATGCTTGTCCGCCAAGATAGAATGTGTAGACGAAATTTGTTTTTTCTGTTTCAGACAGCTGTGCGACTCCGGTTGAGGGGGATGTTTTTTGTTGATAACCCTTATATTTTTGTAAATTTTGCTTGGTAAAATCTTCAGGTATGCTATATTAAACAAGACTTGGAGATTTACGAAAACAGAGGTTTATAATGGCTGAATTTACGGAAGATGAAATTATTAAGGGCGAACAAGAATATAACGCAGATTCAATCAAAGTGTTGAAAGGTTTGGATGCCGTGCGGAAACGTCCGGGTATGTATATCGGTGATACCGATGACGGATCCGGCCTGCATCATATGATTTATGAGGTTCTTGACAATGCAATTGACGAAGCGTTGGCAGGATATTGCGATAAAACCGAGGTTATTTTAAATCCTGACGGTTCGGCAACTGTTCGCGACAACGGCCGCGGCATGCCGGTTGATATGCATAAGGAAGAAGGCGTTTCGGCGGCGGAAGTCATTATGACCGAGTTGCATTCCGGCGGCAAGTTTGACAATAATTCATATAAGGTTTCCGGCGGTCTGCACGGGGTGGGGGTGTCGGTAGTCAATGCCTTGTCTACATGGCTGAGGCTGAAGATTTGGCGCAATGACCAGCAGTATGAAGCCGAATTTGCAAACGGTAATGTCGTGGAGCATATTCATGTTACCGGCTCGACGCCGGGACGCCACGGGACAGAAGTTTCTTTTTTGCCGTCTCCTGAAACATTTACACAGACGGAATTCAGCTATGACGTTTTGGAACGTTCTATCCGCGAGAAGGCTTTTTTGAACTCCGGCGTTTATTTGAAATTGATTGATAATCGCGGCAATGAGCCTAAGGAAACGGTTTTTCATTATGAAGGCGGATTGAAGGCGTTTGTTACGCACCTGAATAAAGCGAAAGCTCCGCTGCATGAAAGTATTATCAGCATTTCCGGCGAACAGAACGGTATGCAGGTCGATGTCGCTATGCAGTGGACGGAAGCATATAACGAAAGTATGTTGTGCTTTACCAACAATGTGCCGCAAAAGGACGGCGGAACGCATCTGGCCGGTTTCCGGGGAGCACTTACAAGAACAGTCAATAACTATATTTTGGAAAACGGGCTTTTGAAAAAGGATAAAACGGCTATTACCGGTGACGATATGCGCGAAGGGCTGACCTGCGTTTTGTCAGTTAAGGTACCGGATCCGAAATTTTCGTCCCAGACTAAGGATAAACTGGTTTCTTCTGAGGTACGACCGGTTGTAGAAAGCATTATGGGCGATAAGCTTAAGGAATGGCTGGACGAGCATCCGGCAGAAGCCAAGATTATCGTTGGCAAGATTGTTGAAGCTGCAACGGCGCGCGAGGCGGCGCGCAAAGCTCGCGAATTGACGCGGCGCAAAGGCGTGCTTGATATTTCTTCCCTGCCGGGAAAACTGGCAGACTGTCAGGAAAAAGATCCGGCTTTGTCGGAAGTGTTTATTGTTGAGGGAGACTCTGCGGGCGGGTCGGCGAAGCAGGGGCGTGACAGAAAGAATCAGGCGATTATGCCGTTGCGCGGCAAAATCCTGAATGTTGAAAGGGCACGTTTTGACAAGATGCTGAATTCGGCGGAAATCGGAACGATTATTACGGCGCTCGGGACGGGAATCGGCCGTGATGACTTTAATCCCGACAAATGCCGCTATCACAAGATTGTAATTATGACCGATGCGGATGTCGACGGCGCACACATCCGGACGCTGTTGCTGACGTTCTTCTATCGGCAAATGCCGGAGCTTATTGAGCGCGGGTACGTGTATATTGCCCAACCGCCGCTGTATAAGGCCAAACGCGGGAATTCGATTATTTATCTGAAAGATGACCGCGAGATGGAAGATTATCTGATTAACGGTGGATGCGATGACGCTTATTTGGAAAAAGTCGATGGTGAGCGAATCCTCGGACAGGATTTGGTGGCGTATGTCGAAAGTACAAAGAAAGCGCGGAACCTTGTTTCCATGTTGAGTACCAAAGCTCCTGAGCATATTGTGGAGCAGATGGCTATCAGCGGGTTGTTTGACAAGGAGATTTTGGCTGATACGAATCGGCTGAAACCAGCTCTGGACAACCTGACGGCGCGGTTGGACAATTTGGAAGCGGAATATGACCGCGGCTGGAAAGCAGATATTTTGGAAAACGGCAGCATCTCTTTCTATCGCACATTGCGCGGCGTTCGGGAAGAACATATTGTCGGCGCTTCGATTTTGGAAAGCGGTGAGGCAAAGATGCTGAATACTATGAAAGAATTTTTGGCGGAAAATTTTTCCCAGCCGTTAAAGCTGGTGTCTAAAACCGGCGACGAAACGGTAATTGCCGGGCCGGTTACGCTGGTTGATGCGGTTATGGCTGCCGGGAAGAAGGGAATTACCTTGCAGCGCTATAAAGGTTTGGGCGAAATGAATCCTGAGCAGTTATGGGAAACGACACTGGATCCGGAAGCTCGTTCGCTGTTGCAGGTCAAAATCGACCAGATGGAAGAGGCTGATGAGGTCTTTTCTACCTTGATGGGCGATGTGGTTGAGCCTCGTAAAGACTTTATTCAGGAAAACGCCCTTAATGTGGTCAATCTGGATATTTAGCCGGTTTATTTTGAATTGTACGGTTAAGAGGGAGCAGCTGGCTCCCTTTTTTGATGGAAAGTGGAAAAACGGAGAAAAGAAACCGGAAAAATAAAAACTCCTGATTTCAGGAGCTTTTATCAGATAATAACATACGGAGCGATTAGCAGGTTGAAAGATTAGTAAATGGAGAATTTAACGGCAAAATAAACCATTACCCAGACCAGAAGCATACAGATAAAAGCGAGGACTTTGCTCTTTTCGTATTCTTTGTACGTGTTCCACATTCCGACGATACAAACGACGGAATAGGTCAGTACGGCCAAAAATGCTGCGGTATAAAAGCACAGCCAGGTAAAAGCAGCCGGATTCATGCTCAGAAGGGAAATGTTGTTCCATAGAACCTGCAGATAACGGGTTTCGTATCCTGCCGACTGCTTCAGGAATATCATTAAAAGACGGGTAACAAAACCGGAAACGGCAAGACCCAGAAATGAAAATTTCCAAAATGCTTCGGCTAAAGAGCATTGTCCGTAAAAAAAACGTCCGAACATCAATCAATCTCCTTAAAAAGTATCTGTCGTATTTATATCGTATCGCTTTGCGGCATGCAACCGCTTTTTAGAAGAAACTTACAATATTCTTATATTTCTTTAATCCAAGTTGTTTGTGGGCAGCGGCGATATATTCATGAAGTTCGCCCCATGATGTGTTTTCTTCGATGTATTGCCGCGCTTTTTGCGGGGATTTAGAGAGCTGAATGTCAATAACTTTAGCCAGCAGCTCATACATAGCCGGGCTTACTTTGGCAAAGTCGATATGCAGCAGCATGTTAGCGTCGAATGTTATGGCTCCGTGTTTCAAAAGAGTGTTAAATTCTATTAAGTCGACTATTTTGTAGGTTTCGGTCGGGAATATCGGTTTGGCGCGCAGCAGGAGGCGAAAAATCCAAGTGGTGTAGATTTGTTTTAACCTTTCCTCGCTGAGAATGCCCTGCTTGACGTATTCCGGCATGAAAGCGATTGAAATCGTGTCGGCTTTATTTTCTTCAATAATGGATTTGCAAATACCCGGGGAGTTCTGATATTCGCTGTTCGGTCCTAAAGAATGTCCGTTTTCGTGTCCGATAACAAACAGGTGGTCGGCTTCCAAGTCGTAATATTTGTGAAAATCGGGGTGAAGAAAAACGTCCAGCATCTTTTGCGTCCGTTCGGGGTCGTGTCCCTGGCGTACCTGCCGATGATAGACGTTGCGCCGTCCGCCTCCGGTTTTGATGGCGAGTTTGTCGTTGTTGGGCAGATTTTGAGCAACAGTAATACCGCCGCGGCATTGGGCGTAATCTCCGGTCAGGCTGATTAAGTCAACGTCAACCATGGTTTGCTTTAAATCTGCATCGGCGTTGATGCTTTGTGCGTATTTACCGGCATAAGGCATAAGGGCGCTCAATTTGGGCATCATATCCCTGAATTGCAGCAGCAGTTTGGTTCCCTCTCTGTTGACGATGCCGACCCGGGCGCCAAGCATATCTTTGGCGATAACATCAATATTATGCTGTTTAATCAAAGCGGCAAGCTGCTGATTTTCCAAGACTGTCGGTGTCATTTCATCATCATAGTTTTCGCGGCTGATGGTAAATTCAAGAGGCGAATCCTGCATCATAGCCCAGTGTTTATCGGCCAGCATATCCATATCTTCGTTATTTTGCAGTAAGGCTTGTGCCTGCCATGACAAAAATTCCCGGAACAAATCGTCAGAGCAGTAGTGGGCGGCGACTTCCAGTTCGTTTGCCATAGCGGAGAATTCTTTTTTGAAGTATTCGGTGTAATCAACGGCCTTTAATTTTGAACCGTTGCGGACAATCATGGTTCGGGCGGACAAAATGCGGGCAATTTCTTCGGATTCTCCGCCAGCGAACATGTTTAACAGGATTTGATGAAATTCGTCGACGGTTAAGTCTTGCGGATAAAAATTTTTTCCGGCTGATGTTGTCAGGCCTTTGAACAGGCAGATTGGGGCAGGGTCAATTCCGTTTAAGCCGGATACGCCATTCAGGGAATTAAACATTTTTAAAGTCAATGCAGCTTGTTCATCGTTTTTTGCAGCTTGCTCAAGCGCCTGCTTCAAAGAAATATTGTGCGGGTTGTCCTGTTGCAGGCAGACGTTGTTCAGTATCTTGGCGGCCTGAACCAGGTGCTGCAGAGCTTTGCGGTCTCCTTCGGAAAGAGCCTGCCATGCAGGAGAGGTTTCTGACAGCAGCGTAATGTCGGTCATTTCTTCGGTGGTCATTTTTTTTAGTTCGTCAGTTGAATAATTTAATGCGAATCCGTTATATGTTGTCATTTAAATTTATCTCCACTGTTTTAAATTTGTAAAATTTCATCTGATCGTTATGATAATCCGGGTTTAATCCTGACCGCAATTGCAAAAAGCGGAAAATTTCGGCATTGTCGGCAGAAGCCGGAACCGGTTGGCGGTTCCGGGCAGCGAGGCTTTTGCGAAAGGCGGCAATTTCCAGAGGAAGAAGCAGGTTCTCACGGGAACCAAAACGAAACATCAGCCCCTCGTCAGGCATCAATATTGTTTGCGGAGTTATTTCAATGGCTGACGTCAGCAGGCTTAATCGGAACGGCGTTTGGCCGGGGGGCAGCCGGTGCAGAGCGGTTTTAAGATTCTTTTCCAATGATGCGTTTAAATCAAGACTGCAAGCGGTTTTTTCACGGGTGGTCAGGCAAAGCGGAGCATTTTGCAGCAGCAGATTGTCGGTTGAAAGCCGGGCGGGAGAAGCAACTTGAGGAAATGTCGTCGGTGAGAGAGCTTCAAGGTAAAATGCAGCGAGCAGTTCTTTTTTATGTTCAAAAGCAAAGCTGCGGAGGGCGTTCTGTTCAGCGGCAAGTTTTCCCTGCGTTTTTGGGGCGAGGGGAAATAGACGGTCAAGCAATGGTTTTACCGAAGAGAAGGCCTCTGATGTTTTAAATTTTTTGAGTGCGGCGGTATAATTAATGGTATGCGGGTAGAGATTTTGTGCAGATATGACAGCTTTTACGGCATTGATGTCTGATGAAATGATAATTGAGCGGGAGGAGGAAGGTTCGGTATCCGATGGTATCGTGCCCGGCTGGTTTACTGCGGTATGGCTGCTTTCGGTTATGCGGCAGGCGGGGGCGAAAATTTGTATCAGGGACAAAAGAGCCGAGGTTTCCTTTATCTCAGGTGTAAACTGCACTTCTGTCGTGTCTGGCGCGATTTGGGAAAAGGCCTGTGCTGTGGTTATAAAATTTTGTCGGTTTGCAACAGAAGGAATGAGAATAACTGCCGGTGCGGAATCGGCAACGGAAGCGGATATAAACGTGAACAAGGTAACCGGTGCCGAGTGTTCATATTCTTCGGCCATGGACGGGCGGGGATGATAAGTCAGGAGAGTTTTGTCTGTCTGGTGCAGTGCTGTTGAAAAGTGTGTGCAATTTAATATGACGAACAAAACGGCTGCTACCGTTAGCGCAGCAATTTTAATTCTCCGCCGTTTTTGTTTTTTCTTGTCTATATATAACAGCATGGCAGCTCCTTAAATATCGGCTATTTTTTTATACGAACCCGGCATTTTTTCATATTTTCACGCGAGAGGGCAATAATGGCATTTTCCAAATCCGATAGAATTTTTTCGCCTATTTCGGCAATCAGCGGTTTCTTTTGCAGTGCCATCTTATAGTATTCTGCGCCGTTTTCGCAAAGCTTCCAATATCGAACATCGCCGTCTTTGTATTGGTTGGCCTGGAGATTGGCTTCCAGTTTATCTAAAGCGGAAACGATTTTTGCCTCCAACGTTTCTTTCTTTTCATATTCCTGATATAAGTCATAGATTTTATGGTTCAACGGTGGCGGAAGCAGGCTTTTCAGTTCTTTTATTGCTTCTTCTTCTTTCTGCTTTTTTTCTTTTTTCAGTTCGGGATTGACAATCTGGTTAGCGGCGGTGTAGTCTCCGACCTTACCTTCGGCTATATCGTGAACCAGAGCCATTTCCAGCATTCTGGTATAATCTACTTTGCTTTTCAGATAAGGCGCAATGAGCATAACAAGAAACGAGAGTTTGAAAATATGCATGGCGTCATTTTCGGTTGAGCCTTCATACAGCAGTACGTCCCTCTTTACGATGCAGACTTCTTCCAATGCCCGCATAAAACTGATGATTTTTTCAATTCTTTTCATAATTTTTCAAAAAATTTAGACTGGTTACAGTATATTTCCAGATGCCGAAACTACGGTGCTTAGAGTGCCGGAGTTAAGATTCCCAAACGGCCGGAGCTTTGGGACTCCGGCCGGGACGACGGGGAAATCAGCGGGCATTTTTGCCGATGAATTTTTTGCCGTTCATATAAGGCTGGAGTTTTTCCGGAATACGAACGGTAAAGTCAGCCTGCTGATGGTTTTCTATAAACGGAGCCAGGATACGCGGCGTGGCGATGCCGGTATTGTTCAGCGTATGGGCAAATTTGACTTTGCCGTCTTTGTTGTCGCGGTATCTCAGATTGGTGCGACGAGCCTGCCACTCGGTGATGTTGGAGCAGGAGTGGGTTTCGCGGTAGCAGTTCTGCGACGGTGTCCACGCTTCCAAATCATACTGGCGGTATTTGGGTGCGCCCATATCGCCGGTGCAGATTTCCAATACCTGATAAGGCAATTCCAAATCCTGCAATACTTCTTCAGAAATAGCCAGCAGGGTTTTGTGCCATTTTTCGCTTTCGGCAATGTCATTTTTGCAAATAACGAACTGTTCGGTTTTCAGAAACTGATGGACGCGAACCAAACCGCGCGTATCTTTGCCGGCGGCTCCTGCTTCGCGGCGAAAACAGGGGGAGAATCCGGCGTAGAGCACCGGCAGGTCGTTTTCGGAAAGAATTTCATCGGCGCGCAGCGAATTGAGCACCAGTTCGGCCGTGCCGGAGAGGTAAAGGTCATCGGCCGGCATATAATAGACTTCGTCCTGAGAAAACGGCAGATAGCCCATTCCATATAACGGTTTTTGTTTGGAAAGAGATGGAACGGTAATCGTGGTGAAACCATGCGCAGCCAGTTTGTCCAGCACCAGCATATGCATAGCGAGTTCCAGTCGGGAAAGTTCGTTTTTGATAGCATAAGTTCTGGCACCGGAAACTTTGGTGATGCGTTCCATTTCCGACCAGTCATTTAGTTCCATCAGTTCTACATGGTCTTTGGGCGTGAAATCAAATTTTGTCGGTTCGCCGACTTTTTTGATGACGACATTGCCGGACTCGTCCGGGGCGACGGGTGATTCCGGACTCGGGAGATTAGGCATACGCCACATTATGCTGTCATATTTCTGCTGTTCTTCGGTCAGCTGTTCCTGTTCTTTTTTCAATTCTTCACCGATTTCCCGACTCTTGGCGATAATGGCGGGGCGTTCGTCAGCCGATGCGGATTTGATGGAATTGCTCAGGCGGTTTTTTTCTTCTGCCAGTGCCTGGGTGGAGGTTTTTAATTTGTTGACGTCTTTGTGCAGAGCAATCAGGGCGTCTATGTCAATCTGTTCAGGCGTGTAGCCTTTTTTGGCAAGGCCTTCTTTGACCAATTCCGGGTTGTCGATAATGAATTTAATATCCAACATTGCTGATTATCCTTTTTTATATAAAATTATTTGCAAAAATCTGAAAACAAGATTATCAATATTTAAAATTAAAAACAACACAAATTTGAAAGGCAAACACAAAATGATAGAGGGAAAAAGGGTTCTGACCGGAGTTAAGCCGACTGGCAAGCCGCATTTGGGAAATTATCTGGGGGCAATCAAGCCGGCGATTGAAATGGGGAACACGGCAAAGCAGCACATTATGTTTATTGCCGATTATCATGCGATTAATGCCGAGAAAAATGTGGAAATTCTGAACAAAGAAATAAAAGAAATAGCATGCATTTATCTGGCGGCAGGGCTTAATCCGGACAAGAGCATTTTTTATCGCCAGTCCGACGTGCCGGAAATTTTTGAAATAACGACGATTTTAACGGCATTTACGCCGAAGGGGTTTATGAATAAGGCGCATGCGTACAAAGCGGCGGTTGACAGGAATGTTGCCGCAGAGAAACCGCATGACGACGGGATTAATATGGGGCTGTATACGTACCCGATTTTAATGGCAGCGGATATTCTTTCTTTTGACACGGATATCGTGCCGGTCGGAAAAGACCAGGTGCAGCATGTGGAAATTGCCAGAGATATTGCCGGGGCCATTAACGCTTTTTACGGCGAAGAAATTCTGGTGCAGCCGAAAGCCGCGTTTGATGACAACATTGCGGTAATACCAGGAATTGACGGGCGTAAAATGAGTAAGTCATACGGTAATGTCATTCCGATGTTTGAGGATGACAAGACGCTGAAAAAGGCAGTGTTTTCGGTTAAGACCGACTCTAAGCCGATTGAAGAGCCGAAAAATCCCGATGAGGTTTTAGTTTATGAAATTTACAAAGCGGTAGCTCCGGCGGACAAAGTTCAGGAGATGGCCGAAGGACTTAAAAACGGTAAGCTTGGATACGGACACGTTAAAAATATGCTGTTGGAAGCCATTATTGAGAAAACCGGGCAGGAACGGGAGGTTTATAATTATTATATGAACCACTTTGATGAGGTTGAAAAAATTCTAGCGGCCGGTGCAGAAAAGGCCAGAGCAATCGCCGGTCGGACATTGCAACGTTTGAAAAGGGCCGTTTTCGGCGGTTTTTGAGCGTGTATGATGTTTGAAAAAAAAGAAAAAGCTCCCTGTTGCGGGAGCTTTTTTAAGATTTATTCGGAGTGGCCTTTTTGTTCAGGACGTTTTCTCTTGCTTTGCGGGCTTTTTCGGAGAGGCTTTCCTGCGCCGCCGGTTTTGCGTCGGCGTTTTGCTGCGGCTGCTCTTTTTTTTTTAACGCCGCGGCGTAGGCGTGCAGAATCTCATTTTCAGCTTCGGGGTTTTCATTGTATTTCATTTCACAAACATACAGGACGCTGAGCTTTTTTAATTTTTCAACGGCATCGGGAAGAAGCCCCTCAATAAGCACAATGTCGTTCTTACTGCGCGACAGTTCTATCAACCGGTTTGTTTCGTCCAAGGTAAAAGACGGATTCTGCGGAGTTCCTTCCCCGGCAAAAAGCAAAACCATAACTTCTCCGTCGTCGTTTTCCATCAATTCGTAAACATTTTGCGGATCCTGTTTTTCAGGTTGCGATGTTTCAGTCATTATTATATCCTTTACAGCATTATCTGTAGCGAGTGTAGAGCGAAAGTTCTTAAAAATCGGTTACGAATCTAAAAATGATGTATGTTTTTTGTTGCAATCTAAAAAAAATGTGGTATAAGGCTCTAAAATATTAACCGACAGAGAAATAGAAAAGAGGTGATTTAAGTGGTTCAGGTTACTGTTATCGGCAATGATGTTGCTCAATCTTTGAAGATTTTGAAGAAAAAAATGCAGCGCGAAGGTATTTTTCGCGAGATGAAGCTCAGACGCTGCCATGAAAAGAATTCTGAGAAGAAAGCTCGTCGTCAGGCTGAGGCTGTCAGAAGAGCAAGAAAACAGTTGCGTAAGCGCTTAGATACTGAAGGATTCTAATCCTGCTGTTTTGATTAAGAAGGGGCTCTGTTCAGGGCTCCTTTTTTTGTGCTTTACGGGATGTGTTAACGGGAGATTTTTTCTGTAAAATGGCATAAAATAAAGCCCTCTTAGAGGGCTGTTATATACTTGTAGTGCTTTCGTCGCTTTATCAGGCTATTTTTTCAACTTGCCCGAATTCCAGTTCTACCGGCGTATAGCGTCCGAAAATAGAAACGGAAACTTTCAGGCGCGATTTTTCATTATCAACTTCTTCAACAACGCCGACAAATGAAGCAAAAGGTCCGTCCGTAACGCGAATCTGTTCGCCAACTTCAAAATATACTTCCGTCGAAGGACGCTCAACGCCTTCTTCTATCTGCGTCATGATGCGTTTTACTTCAGCTTCGCTTATAGCCTGAGGCTTGTTATGGCTGCCGAGAAAGCCGCTGACACGCGGCGTGTCTTTTACAATGTGCCATGCGTCATCGCTCATTTCCATTTTGACCAAGATGTAACCGGGGAAGAACTTATGCGTGGCGTTTACTTTCGTACCTTTTCGAACTTCGACAACCTGTTCGGTAGGAACCAAAACCTCAAGGATGCGGTCGTCCATCTTTTTCAAAACAGCTTGCTCACGAATGGATTCAGCAACTTTATTCTCTGAACCGGAATATACATTTACGACATACCAACGAGCGGTCATGGGTAACTCCTAATATTTGAAGATTGAACTGACTATGGCGGCAAAAATCATGTCGACAAAGAAGAAAAACGTCGAGGCAATTGCAACAATTACCATCACCATAATTGTTGCGCGCATTACTTCTTTTTTAGACGGCCAGGTAACTTTTTTTACTTCTTGCTTAACTTGTCTAAAAAATTGTATCGGACTTGTATTTCCCATAGCTCAACCATTTCAATAACATTGATAAAAACTGGCAGGGGCGGAAGGATTCGAACCCTCGACATTCGGTTTTGGAGACCGACGCTCTACCAACTGAACTACACCCCTATTAAAAACGGCTTTGTTTCGTTTACTTCAACCTTGATACACGTTTAGAAACAATAAATCAAGTATTTTTTATATCTGTCAATAAAATAAAACCGTTTTTGCAACCTGCTTAGAGAAAAAGCAGCTCTTTTTTAGTTTTTGCGCATTTCTGCGACAGAATTCCACATCTTTTCCAGATTATAGAATTCGCGAACTTCCGGGCAGAAAATGTGTATAATGACGTCGAAAGCGTCTATCAGTACCCAGTTAGCTTTTTCTTCGCCTTCCGACGATGCAGGGAAGCCTTTTTGTTTGAGTTCATATTTTAACTTGTCCGCAAGGGAGGCGACATGGCGGTTTGATGTTCCGCTGGCAATAACCATATAGTTGGCGATGGAAGTTTTGCCTTTGAGGTCTATTGTGACGATATTTTCAGCTTTGTTATCGTCCAGAACTTTGGTAACAAGTTCAAGCAGTGTTGTGTCGTTGGCGTTCATTATATGCTCCTTAAATTTAGTCCAGCGGCGACCAAGTTTTGGCTGGTGCGCGGTGTTCTTCGCCGGTTACGGCATTTTGTTCCGAATCATTTGGCTGATCGGGGGAATTTTTCTTTTTTCTTGCAGGAACGAAACTGGAAATTTCGCGCAGGCAATCGGCGGTGTTTGTTCCGGCAATGGCAGAAATGGCAAAGATTGGAGAAGGCGTTGCTTTGGACAGAGCCTTCAGCTTTTTGTTTATTTCTTCAGCAGGAAGCGAATCTGTTTTGTTTAAGGCGATGACTTCGGGTTTGTCTGCAAGTTTCGCTTTATAGAGTTCAAGTTCGCGGCGGATTGTTTTATAGTCGCGGACAACATCATCGGAGGTGGCGTCTATCAAGTGCAAAAAGACAGAACACCGTTCGACGTGTTTTAGAAATCGATCGCCCAATCCTGTTCCTTCGTGTGCTCCTTCAATCAAGCCAGGAATATCGGCCAAAACCAATTCTTTGCCATCAATCCAAGCGACTCCCAGGTTGGGATGAAGCGTAGTAAACGGATAATCCGCAATTTTGGGACGGGCTTTGGTTACAGCTGTCAGAAATGTTGACTTTCCTGCGTTTGGCAGTCCGATAAGTCCGACGTCGGCAATGATTTTCAGGCGCAGCCATACCCACATCTCGACTCCCGGCCATCCCGGTTCCGCATAGCGCGGTGCCTGATTGGTCGAGGTCTTGAAACGGGTATTGCCACGGCCGCCGTCGCCGCCTTTGGCAATCATAAAAGTCTGTCCGGCTTCAACCATATCGGCGAGAACAGTTTCTCCGTCGTCGGCGACGATTTCGGTACCGACCGGAACTTTGATGATGAGGTCTTCGCCTTTGGCGCCGCTCATTTCCGAACCCATGCCGTGCTGGCCGTTTTGGGCTTTGAAATGCTGCCGGTAGCGGAAATCTATCAGCGTATTCAGGTTTTCAACCGCGACGAAATAAACGCTGCCACCTTTGCCGCCGTCTCCTCCGTTCGGGCCGCCGAATTCAATATACTTTTCGCGGCGGAAAGAAACGCATCCGCGTCCGCCGTCTCCTGATTTCAAGTATATTTTTGCCTGGTCGAGAAATTTCATTTATGCCTGCCTGTTGTTTGGTATTTTCCGGAAAACTGCCGAGAATTGTATGTATCCTGCTTTTTTGAAAAATAAAGGGGATGATTGCCACCCCCGTTATTCTTTTTTATGTTAGTTTAATTATTCAGCCGGGACTACAGAAACATAGGTTCTGTCATTGGCTTTGGTCTTAAACTCAACTTTGCCTTCGGCAGTTGCAAAAATGGTGTGGTCCTTACCCATGCCAACATTTTCGCCCGGGTGGAATTTTGTTCCGCGCTGACGGATAATAATGTTGCCGGAGATTACGGATTCACCGCCGAATTTTTTTACACCCAGACGACGTCCGATAGAATCGCGTCCGTTTGACGAGCTACCGCCTGATTTCTTATGTGCCATTTTTAAATCTCCTAGTTATTCTTATTTACACAAATCGGTAATTTTGACGATTGTGATGTTTTGTCTGTGACCGTTTTTACGACGATAGTTCTGTCTTCTTTTCTTTTTGAAAACGATAACTTTAGCGTCTTTTGCCTGTTTAACAATCGTACCTTTTACGGTAGCACCGGCTACCAAAGGCGTTCCGACGGTTTCACCCATAGCCAGTACTTCGTTAAAAATTATTTCGCTTCCGGCTTCGCCAGCAATCTTCTCAATTTTGATAACGTCATTGGACGCTACTTTGTATTGCTTGCCGCCTGTTTTAATTACTGCATACATTTTAAATCACCTGTTTTTTATTGAATTTAAACATAACTTTTTTGTGCACTATACATAACTTTTTAAAGGTGTCAATAAGAATCTGCGGCAAATTTAAATTAATTTGGCCGCTTTTGCTTTTTCTGATGGTATTTCAGCAGGCGGAACAGGCGGGGATGCATAAATATGCCGTTCCAGATGCCGTTTCGGCTGCGGCGGGCTTCGGCCTCTTGTCCGGCATAGGCGCTCTCCAGATAAACAACGGCGTAGCCTGCGCGAATCATCTCGGCATTCAAGTCTGTGGTTTCGGCATAACAGGTGCAGAGGTCGCGTTTGTATTTGTCCTGTTTGTGTATCCGGCAGGTTATGTTTTTTCCCGCGATTAGCGTTTTGAGATAATCAGCTGCCAGTTGTCCGCATGGATAAAGTTCCCCATTGTTCTTTTTGCAAAACTGGTCGTATTCAGGGGCATCAATTCCCATCAGGCGGATGCGTCGGGAGCCGATTTCCAGACTGTCGCCGTCAACAGCGATTGCCGGAGCTGCAGGGGATGAAACAATTTTTTCGTTTCTTGCGGCAGAAAGCGGGGATTGTCCGGAAACGGAGGTGCCAGCAGGGGCGGCTTTGCCATGTGACGGAGCTGCGTATACTTTCTGCACCGGTACGGCTGAGGCCAGCAGCAGAATAATTGCCGCAAACAGGTGTGTCGGCTGCAGACAGGATGTGCATATTTTTGACAATTTTCTTTTCATTGCCGGACTTTCAATATAAATTTTCCTTAAACAGCATATACTTATAATTTGTTTAAAGGTTAGTTAGCGTGCGGAAGAAAATATTTTTGGAGCTGTATCTGGCGGCAGGGGTGATTGCTCTGGCTTCCTGTTCCAATACGTCATCGTGGTGGAATGACGGCGAATACGAATATACGACGGAAGTCAATGACAGTATGTTTGACGGGCAGTATATGTCAGCTGCCGATGCCCGGTTTCTGGCAGAGAATCCCGGCGAGGCCGCGCGTGTTTATAACAAACGGGTGCCGCCGCTTAATTCGTTGATTGTCTGCCGCGCAAAACAATGCGCTCCGGCGGAGTTGTCCATGTCCCGCGAGTATATTTTTAATGCTTTGGCACACATCGTGGATAATAATCTTGACGCTACGGCCTTGCTGTGCGAGGCAAATCCTCAGGCGCACGTTTGTACGAATCCGTATCTGACGGTTCCGGCAAAGGTCGGCGTAACGCCGGCGTATGTCTTTTTTGACGGTGTAAAGGTTGTCGACGCGTCGGTTGTTAAAGGCAAAACGGCGCTTAATTTGGCGCTTGGGTATAATTTGAGTTATAACGGGCAGACGCCGACGGTTTGCAAGCCGGATACGGCGATGATGTATGTTAAGAGCAATAACGACGTTGTTTTGAACGGCAACGGGTTTAAATGTGAAATGACCAGTGTTGGAACGACAACTATCCGGGTTATGTTTGATATAGATTATATTGATTTGGACTACGGGTATATCGGCGGATATTATTCAATCGGGCTGTCGGGACCTGCAAACGGCGGCGGTTCGGGGTATGGGCTTATCCGCCTGCCTAAAGACGCGCATCCGCTGAATCCGGAATTGATGAATCAGAACGAGCCGGAAAATGCCGCAGCGCCTAAACAATCCGTTAAGCCGCAGGTTAATGCCGAAGCTTTGAAAGTCCGGGCGGAGGAAAAAACGAATGTGGCGGCAGAAGGCGCTTTAGATGGCGGGCAGGGCACGGACCGGGAAACTGTTGCATCCGGTATGGCAAAAGAACAAAGCGGTGTGGAAGCGTCTGCGCCGCGTGAAAAGGTATCTGCTCCGCGTGAAAAGCTGAAACTTTCGGATGAGACTGTCGCGGACAATGAAAGGGCTGCGGCAAGACCAGCGGAAAAAACGTTTGAGAATTCCAGCGTCAGGCAGAATGCCAATGCAGCTCAGCCGATACGTATTACTCCGGATACGATTGTAAAGTCGGACAGGGTTATTTTGAAACCCGAAGAACCTCAGGAACTGCGGCCGTATGAGGTAAACAGCGAGGAATATGAACCGAAATTTGAAGAGATTTATGTTGATGATTTGGACGAATATATCAAATAAATTTTAAGGATTATGTTTTATCATAAAAAAAGCTTCAAATATGGGTTTGGAGCTTTTTTGCGGGTTAAAGGAAAGTATGACAGACTAGGCAAGAGGTAATAATGAATAAAAAATTCGTGATTTCACTTATCGGGGCACCGGCATCGGGCAAAGGGTACATTGCAGCATCGCTGATTAAAAGGTTGAAGGATGACTATGGTTTTGAGGAAAGCGATATTGCCGCGATATCTGTAGGCGCAATGATTCGCCAAGAGCTCAAAAGCCATACGCCGCTGGGACAGAAACTGGCAGCGAACATGAAAGAGGGCGGTTTGGCTCCGGACAGCATTGTCAATGAGATGTTAAGCGATACGCTTGAAAATATAAAAGCAAAGATATTGATTTTGGACGGATATCCGCGGACTGTCGGGCAAGTTAAGGAATTTGACAAGCTGGTGGCAAAATACAACAGTGCCGTTATCTTTCGTGATACGCCGGTTGATTTGATTCTTGAACGGGTGAAGAACCGGAGAATTTGCGAGAAATGCGGTATGGCTCATGATATCGGTGATGGTGCCTGTCCCTGCGGCGGACGGCTGATAAAGCGCAAAGATGACGAGGTTTTGCCGGAGCGTCTTGCCGAATATGAAGAAATGACCAAACCGGCGGTTATTGAACTTAAAAACGAAGGAAAAAATTTTTTCTGGTATGAAGGGACGGCCGAAGGGGAAGAAATTGCCAGAGAATTTCTGGAAGCGAATGCAAAGTATTTGTGGTGATTTTTTTTCGGGAACGGGGAAGTTTGGAATGCTGCGATACTGCCGGTTTTAAGCATAGGAAAACCGAGAAGGGTGTGTTATGAAATTTTTGTTTTATTGTGATGAAAATGAGGAAGCGGCAGTCTTACAGGAAATGCTTTCTAAATGGAGCGGCGTTTCTGTTGAGTCCAGGGCAAAGCAGTATGGCATTCCTGCTGACGTGGCAGCTTTATGCGGTCGGGAGAAAGACGTTTCGCAGCGATTGAAAGATTTTCTGCATGAAAAATATGTTTTGTATGCTGCGGAACTGGAACTGTCATTGAAATTTCATACAAGGTTTTGGGATAATGACGGCCGCTGCTATGTTGAAGCAGCGGAAAAAATTATGCAGATTTGTTTTCCGGATTATAAAGTCAGGCTGTCGGTTCAGCTGGGCGGTATATCGGATTGGAACGGTGCTAATATAGCCGTCAATGCGTTTTGTTATCTTTATGCCGATAAGTCCGAGCATATCAGAATCGTTTTGTGGGAAACGATTCTATCGCAAACTTTTCAAATTATCCGACACAGGTATCCGGCGGAGATTGTCTGTGATAAGACGGTGTGGGGAATATCGGAGCTGACGGCGCTGCTTATCCTCGGCGAAATTCTCGGGCTGAACGTTGATGCGGGATTTGGCGATTATGTCCAGCTCAATCCGTATATTCCGGCCTTTAAGGGGTTTTATCTGGGGCGGAATGATTTTGAAGATTATATTGACAAGACGATTCAGCATATGTGCCAAAATCCTCTTTGCATCTAACCTGTCGGTATGTTGCAGCAGGGATTTCGCAGCCAGTTAGGGAAAACAGCAGATATTTATAATTAAAACCCCCGGCTTTATTTGACCGGGGGTGATTTGAACACTGTATTTAAACGTGTTTGAAGCCGGGTTATGCGTCTTCTCCGGTTTCCTGATTGACGCGTTTGGCGGACAGGCGGATTTTGCCGCGGTTGTCCGTTCCTAAACATTTAACCCAAATCTGGTCGCCTTCTTTGTAGAAGTCGCAAACCGAGGCAATACGCTCGTTTTTGATTTCTGAGATGTGAACCAGACCTTCCGTTGAGCCTAAAAAGCGGACAAATGCTCCGAAATCCATAATCTTGGTAATGGTTCCGTGATAGTTTTTGCCCTCTTCGGGTACGGCGACGATACCGTTGATAATTTCAATGGCTGCGTCTGCGTCTTTCTTGTCAACAGCGGCAACATTTACCGTTCCATCATCGTCAATATCAATTTTGGTATTGGTTTTTTCAATGATTTCACGGATAACTTTTCCGCCGGTGCCGATGACTTCACGAATCTTGTCTACCGGAATTTTGATAGAAATAATACGCGGTGCGCGCGGAGAAATTTCTTCGCGCGGTGCAGGCAACGCTTTGGCCATTTCGCCTAAAATGTGAATACGGCCTTCATGTGCCTGCGACAGGGCGTTTTTCATAATTTCTTTGGTGATGGAGGTTATTTTAATATCCATCTGCAAAGCGGTAACGCCGTCTTTTGTTCCGGCTACTTTGAAGTCCATATCGCCGAGGTGGTCTTCATCGCCGAGAATATCGGTCAAAATGGCGACTCTGCCGTCATCTTCTTTTATCAGCCCCATGGCAATACCGGCAACGGGCTTCTTAAGCGGCACACCGGCATCCATCAAGGAAAGAACCGAACCGCAGACTGTGGCCATGGACGAGGA
Organism: Acetobacter sp. 46_36; assembly: GCA_001917135.1. GTDB lineage: Bacteria > Pseudomonadota > Alphaproteobacteria > RF32 > CAG-239 > CAG-267. The sequence goes on along the minus strand of MNTT01000015.1, from coordinate 90,599 downwards.
ACCGTTGGATTCCATAATGTCGGATACGACACGTACGGTGTACGGAAATTCGCTTTTTTCTTTCGGCATCATCGGATGAATGGCGCGCCATGCCAGTTTTCCGTGTCCGATTTCACGACGCCCCGGAGAACCGAGCCTGCCGCATTCGCCAACGGAAAACGGCGGGAAGTTGTAGTTTAGCATAAACTCCTGACGTTCTTCATCCATCAGGCCGTCAATAATCTGCGAATCTTCTGCCGTACCCAATGTTGTAACAACCAATGCCTGCGTTTCGCCGCGGGTAAACAGGGCGGAACCATGCGTTGTCGGCAAGAGACCGACTTCACAGGTAATCGGGCGGACAGTTTTGGTATCGCGGCCATCAATACGTTTGCCGGTTGACAATACCTTTTCGCGCATAACCGAATGCATCAGTTTTTCAATTGCATCCAGAGCGTAGCGGACTTCAAGCTCGTTTTCCTGATCGATAGTGGCGTTGACTTCCGCGCTCAGCTCTCCAAGACGGGTAGAGCGCTTCTGTTTGTCAACCTCGTTGAAAGCCTCTTCGTATTTAGAGCGGAAACTTTTTTCAATCCGGCTGTAGAGTTCATCAAATTCCGGCGGAAATACCGGCGCTTCCCAAGGCTCTTTGCCTGCTTCGGCTTTGAGTTCGTTAATCATATCAATAACGCCTTGGAAATTATCAAAACCGAACATGACGGCGTTCAGCATCGTTTCTTCCGAAAGTTCGTTAGCTTCGGATTCAACCATCAGAACGCCTTCTTTTGTTCCGGCTACGGTTAATTCCAACTCGGAATTTTTCAACTCTTCAACTGTCGGGTTCAAAACATACTGCCCGTTGATGTAGCCAACTTTGGCAGCCCCAATCGGCCCCAGGAACGGAATGCCGGAAACGGCGAGTGCGGCTGAGGCCGCAACCATTGCCAAAATGTCCGAATCCGTTTTCTTGTCGTGAGCAACGGTGGTGCAGATGATTTGAACTTCGTTTTTGAATGCATCAGGAAACAGCGGGCGAATCGGCCTGTCAATCAGGCGGGAAACCAGAACTTCATGTTCGGACGGTTTGCCTTCGCGTTTCATAAAGCCGCCGGGGATTTTGCCGGTAGCATAATATTTTTCCTGATAGTTAACAGTTAAAGGGAAAAAATCCTGGTCTGCTTTTGCTTCTTTTGCAGCGACAACCGTGGCAACAACTACCGTATCTCCATAACTTGCATAAACGGCACCGGTTGCCTGTTTTGCGATTTTACCTGTTTCTAAAACTAATTTGCGGCCGCCCCATTCCATTTCTTTGCGGCACACATTCCAATTGACCATATTTTTTACCTTTCCTATAAAATACCTCACCCGGCAGAATACCGGGATTTTTGCAAATAGCGGAGCCCCATTGCCCCGCTATTTGTTTTCAAACATTACTTACGCAAGTCTAACTTCTTAATCAATGTCTGATATCTTTCTTCGCTGGTTGCCCGCAAGTGGTCGAGCAAGTGGCGACGACGGCTTACCATCTTCATCAGACCCAGACGGGAGTGCAGGTCTTTTTTGTGGGTGTTAAAGTGCTCAATCAAAGAGTTGATGCGGTAGGTCCAGATTGCAATCTGAACTTCCGGAGAACCCGTATCACCCGGTTTGGTACCGTATTGTGCAATAATTTCCTGTTTTTTTTCATTTGTAATCGACATCTGTTTTTCCTTATTAATAACGTTTAAAGATTAAAAACCCGAATCGGAGAAATTATGTTTTCTTTATTTTCGATAAGGGCGATAAGCTTATTTTCCAAACAGGCTGCCGCAATACCGGCAAAAGGGGGAACCCCTTGTGCTGGAAGGGTTTGCCCGTTTTTAAGCTTAAGAGCATCCTTTGCTGTCAAAGCAATAACCGTGATGCCGCACAGAAATGTTTCAACAGGTAACAGAGGAAAAACTCCGTTATCTCTATATAACATATTTTTTAAATTATCCAGCAAAATCGTATCCGAGAGGTTAAAAAATCCGTTTTGAGTGCGCCGGAGTGCAGTCAGGTGGCCGCAAGTGCCCAAAGATTCGGCAATATCATGGCCGAGCGTGCGGACGTAGGTGCCTTTGGAACAGGTTACGGAGAAATCTGCTTCTGCCATAGCGGGGCGGTATGCCAGACATTTTAATTCTCTTATGGTTATTTGTCGTGCGGGAACGGTAAATTCTTTGCCGCTGCGGGCAAGTTCGTAAGCCCTCTGTCCGTTGATATGTATGGCGGAAAACTTGGGCGGAATTTGGCTGATTGTTCCGGTGAAACGGGGAATTATGCCGTTGACAGCTACGGCGTCGGGCAAGTGCGAGGAAACGGCGCAGATTTCGCCTTCGGTGTCGTCTGTGGTTGTACCCGTGCCGAATTTCAGGGTAAATTCGTAAGTTTTTTCGCTTCCTTCCAGATAAGGAATTAATTTGGTTGCTTCGCCGAAGGCCATGGGCAAGACGCCGGTGGCGAACGGATCCAGCGTTCCGATGTGTCCGGCTTTTTTGGCATGCAACATATATTGGATTTTGCGCAGAGCCTGATTGGAACTCATTCCTTGCGGTTTGTCCAAAACAATCCAGCCGTTGACGTTTTGATTATAGTGCGAACTCATATAAATAATTCCATTTGCTGGTTGCGGGTCAGGTTTTTCAGGGCTTCTCTGATAATCGGTACGGATACGGCGCGTCCGTTGGTCCATGAAATATCATCGATTTCCGCAATCAGACGCGATACGAATTCAAAAGAGCGTTCGGTATGTTTTAGGATATAGTCAAGGATTTCCTGACTGATAATAATCTGGCGGTCGTTGAACAGCTTGGCTATCAACGCAGTCAGCATTTCGTCGTCGGGCTGCATAATTTCGATGCAGGGAACGATATTCAGGCGCGATTTCAAATCCGGCAGGCGGAGCGGCAGTTTGGCCAAAGGCTGTTCAGCGGTGAACAGAACGTATTTTCCGGGGATATTATAGAAATTATAAAGGTGAAAGAATGCTTCTTCGTTAATTTCGGTATCCATATCTTCAATAACCAAAAAATCATTTTCATTGGCGAGTTTGTTAATGTTTTTCATATTGACGCGGTGGGCGGGAAGTATCGGAATAGGTATCGGGCGGGGCAAGCTTTTTTGTATCCGGTCAACCCAGATATGTGCCAGATGGGATTTGCCGCAGCTCCGGGGGCCGTAAACACATAGGGAAAAGTGCTGCCAGTACGGCCAAATTTTGACGGCGCGGTAGGCTGTTTCATTGCAGGCGGCCACCATAAAATCTTCTTCGCCGAGATAATTTCGGGGAGAAAACTTGAGCATATATTGTCCGGTTTTATGGTTGAAGCGGTTGTCCATTATGATTTCATGACCTCATATACTTTTTGGGTTAAATCGCTTAAGCTGAAAGGTTTGGGGATAAAAGACAAATTGTCGATGTCGGTAAATTCGCCTTTTAAAATGTCTTCCGAGTAGCCGGATGCAAGAATTATCTTTATGTCAGGCAGCATTTCCAAGACCTGACGCGACAACTCGATGCCGTTTTGTCCGGGCATGACCATATCTGTAATCAGAAGCTGAAAATTCTTATCGTTTTCAAGTGTTTCGAGTGCATTTTCAGCAGAACTGCAACCGACGACGTCGTAGCCTTTTTTGCGGAGCGCCCGCAGGGCAAATGTCCGGACAGAGTTTTCGTCATCAACCAGCAGGATACGGGTATTTTCAATGTTTTCCGGCATCTGTGCCAAGTCGTCGGCGGCGGACAGGCTGAGCCCTAAAATGACTTTATCGCTGTCGGTTTGCGGCGATTTGATTTCTGCAGGGGTCAGGACGGCGCGGCCGCGCTTGTCGTTTAAAACGCGGCGGGTGAGGGCTGCGTCAACTTTGCGCGGGGCTGTTTCGGCCGGGTAAGCGGGCAGGTAGACCGAAAAGGTGGTGCCGACGTTAACAGTGCTTTTTACTTTGATAAAACCTTCCATTTGGCGGACGATACCGTAGACGGTGGCCAGGCCGAGCCCGGTTCCGGAACCGACGACATTTTGTTTGGTGGAGAAGAAGGGTTCAAAAATGCGCGACATATTTTCTAAGGGGATGCCGCAGCCGGAGTCGGTAACGTCCATGCGGATGAAACTGCCGCTTTCTATCGTCTCGGCGCCGAAACGGTATGGTTCCAGCAATGTTTCTTTCTGAGTGGAGATGGTAAGCGCGCCCTTTTTGTTCATTGCGTCTTTGGCATTGACGCAGAGGTTCAGGACGACCTGAAGAAACTGGACTTTGTCAACTTTGATGCAGTCGAGGTTTTCGCCGTGGCGGAATTTTAATTCGATTTGTTCGCCGACGGTTCTTTTCAGCAGCGGCGTGTAGTTGACGAGAATGTCGGTTATGTCGCTCAGTTCCGGCTGCAAAGGCTGCTTGCGCGAAAACTGCAGCAATTGTCGTACAAGTTCAGCGGCGCAGTTGGCATTTTGCTTAATCTGGATGATGTCGGCAAATGACGAATCACCGATGCTGTGCTTTTGCAAAAGCAAATCGCAGAAACCTATCATTGCGGTCAGAAGATTGTTGAAGTCATGGGCTATGCCGCCGGCCAGCTGTCCCATTGCCTGCATCTTCTGAGCTTGTGCAAACTGAGTTTCAAGGTTCTTCTGTTCAGTCGTGTCCAGGCAGAAAAGAATAATGCCGCGGATGTTTTCCCGAATTTGAACCGGAGAAGAAAAAAGCGGGCAGATGTATAAACGGAGTATCCGGTTTTTGTTTTTTTCTTTGAGGTTAAGGTCAAAATAAGCAGGTTGCAACTTATCGGTTTCGGAAACAAATGCGGCCAACTGTTTTTTTATTTTTCCGATGCTGTCTTCGTCCAGATAGTTTGACAGGTAGTTATCTAACGGCTGGGAGGACGAGGGGATGCCGAGAATGTCCATAAATCGCTGGTTGATGCGCTTGATAACCAGCTCGGTGTCAAGCAGCATCATTCCGAAAGGGGAAAGGTTAAAAATGCTGTTGGTTTCGGAAACGGCCTCTTCGTATGCCTGTTTCAGGCTTGCATCGGTCGGGATACCGCCGATAACTGCGCCGCGGGTTTGGACTTCGCTTCCCTGTTTAAAGCGGTCGACCTTTACAAGGTATTCACTAATGCCGCCGTCAGTACTGCGGACGTATGCCGTGTATTGGGAACAGGCGTTGTTCAGGCGCTGTTCGCCTTCGGCGCTTTGCGGCAGAAAATCCGTGATGCCTTTTCCGAGAATATTTTCTTTGGACGTATTTAACATACGGCTTAATGTTTTATTGACATATTCGACTTTGCCTTTGGCGTTGAGGACATACAATCCGATGGGCATGAAATTCAGAAAATTATAAAAAGCGCGCCGTTCTTCCTGAAAAATGGCGTCCATGGTTTTTTCCGAAGTGATGTTTTCGAGGCTCCACAGGAGATAAATGTTGTATTTGAGGTCGAATCCCGAAGCACGGTCCATTTCTTCGCCGCCGTCGGCATTGAGGCTGATGGGGCGGAGGCTGACCCGATACCATTCCTGCCCGGAGAAGATCGTGGAGGTATCAAATTTAAGCGTTACTTCCAGACGGTCTTCCTTCAAATGTTCGGCGGACGTGCGAAGCTGTTTCAGCTTTTGGCGGTTGTTTTCGTCATTAACGAGGTGCATTTCCAAAAAGTCCAGAACGGGAAGCCCTTGCAGAAAGTTTTTAGCCAGCTCGTTTTGTAAGACGGTTTTGCCGTCGGCATTGACGATTGTATAGCATATTTTACGGTTTTTGAGGATTTCGTTGGCCAAACCGCCATAAAGAATTGCTGTTTCGCCTGACTGGAGAATCGTAATGGCAATATAAATACTCAGGATTATAAAGATGAATACGGCCAAAATTACCGGACGGAGATATGCCGGATAGGCAAATAAAAAGCCTATGCTTACAATGGTTGCAGTAAGCATAAAGACGAGAAGAAGAAGACGTTCTTCCAAAATTTTGTCCGGGCGGATATCCTGGTCGTTTTTGAACATAAGCCTGCCTTTTTCTGAAAAATTATTTTGCCTGCTGTCAGGTAACGATGTCCGGCTGCTCTTTGCCGGTGCGTGAAGTTATTTCGGAAATTTCCCTTGAAACGCGGCAGAGTTCCCGGAGCATATCTTCGGGGTTTTCCTCAAGCTTATCGGTAACATAGCGTTCAATATAGGTGCGCAGCGTAGCGCCGTTGGTTCCGGTTCCGGACAGGCGATAGACAATGCGCGAACCATCGGTGAAGTGTACAATCAGTCCATTTTGGGTTGAAGTATGGTCAACGGGGTCATTATAGACGAACGGATAAGCGTCGGAAACAATGAAATTTCCGAAAGATTTTCCAGAGAGGGCAGGCAGTTTGGCTTTCAAATCAGACATAAGCTTGTCGGCGGTTTCCTGCGGGATGCCTTCAAAATCGTTGCGGAGATAGTAGCTTCTGCCATATTTCCGCCAGTGATCCAATGCAATTTCTTTTACGGATTTTCCGGTTTCAGCAATTATGCTGAGCCAGAACAGGGTAGCCCAAATGCCGTCTTTTTCACGGATATGGGCGGCTCCAGCGCCGAAACTTTCTTCTCCGCAGAAAGTAATGCGGTTGGAATCCATCAGGTGAATAAAGTATTTCCAGCCGGTCGGAACTTCGTAGTAGCCGATTTTCAAAGCATCGGCGACCCTTTTGACCGCCATTGACGTTGCGGCGGATTTTGCAACGCCGTAAATGCCGTTTTTATATGCGGGAATGAGCTTATAGTTATCGGTTAAAATAGCCAGGCAGTCGCTGGGGCTGACAAAGAAACCGGAACCGAGAATCATATTGCGGTCGCCGTCTCCGTCATTGGCCGCGGCAAAGTCAGGTGCCGCTTCCGAATACATCAGGTCAACGAGGTGTTTGGCATAAATGAGGTTGGGGTCGGGGTGCAGGCCTCCAAAATCCTCCAGCGGAACGGCATTGATAACCGAGCCGGCAGGCGCGCCGAGGATTTCTTCAAAAATTTTTTTGCCGTAGGGACCGGTAACGCCGTTCATAGCGTCAAAGACAAAACGGAAATCCGATGTCAGCAGTTCTTTCAATTTGGCGAAATCAAAAATTCCTTTCATCATTTCAATATAGTCGGCAAAAGGGTCAATGATTTCAACTTCCGTATTTTCGCAGCGGGCAGTTCTGACGGTTGACAAGTCTATGTCCGGACAGTCGGAAATCCTGTATTCCCTGATGGACAGCGTCTGCTCCTGAATAGCCTGACTCTCTGCTGGCTGGCATTGTCCGCCCGTAGCCGTGGCATATTTAATGCCAAAGTCTCCGTCTATGCCGCCCGGATTATGCGAGGCGGTCAGGATAAGCCCTCCGTCAAGTTTGTTTTTCAGGATAATGTGGGAGCCGGCAGGAGTTGACACCAGGCCGTTTTGTCCGACATACAGCTTTTTAACGTTGTTGGCTGCCGCTATTTTGATAATTTTTTGGATTGCGGCTTTATTCAGGTAACGTCCGTCGCCGCCGACCAGAAAAGATTTTTCCGACAAGTTGGGAATCGTATTGAAAATACTTTGCAGAAAATTTTCAATATAGTTTTCCTGCATAGCAATCCGGGTCTTTTTCCGCAGGCCTGCGGTGCCCATTTTTTGGTCGGTATACGGAGAGGTGGAAACAATTTTTATCATTTGGCTGCCTTTGCGTTAAAAAATGTCAAATTTCGGTGCCCACGATAAAACAAAAAGCACCGCTTGTAAAGATTATTTATTAGCTGAAAATAAATTCTGCAAGTTTTAAAATTTCCCGTTTGGCACATATATCTTCATAAGTCAGCTGTTTTGCCAGCTCTGGAAAAAATTCGGGAGAGAGGGTTTTGTCCTGTGCGGATATGCCGGAAACGGCGTTTTGGTAAGGGTGGCGGAAATTCAGCGGCGGTGCGGCACGAAATCCGTATAGGCGGGACATTTGTGCCAGCTCTGCCGATTGTCGGAGAGGCAGAGAACTGTCAGGATTGTTTTCGCAGACAACCCAATTCAGGCTGTGTCCCCGGGTGGCCGCTATGCGTTTTTTTAACTCCCAAACCTCGTTGAGGTATGCTTTGTTTTGTTGAAATTTTTTAATACCGCTTCGGCTATGGCGCAGCAGGGTGATAAATGTTGCCGCATTATCCGCCAATTCATCGGTTGCAGATATTTCCGGGATTATTACGGCATCATACGGCGCAGCGGCGAGGGGGAAACTGTTTCGTTCCAGTATGTCCGGCTGAGGCAGAGTTGGAAATTTTTGCCGGCGGTTATTGAATGTCTGGCGCAGAGACGAATCTTCGTTCAGCAGGACAGCAGTTTTCTGCCGGTTGTAGAGCAACACTAAAGCCAATTCCAAACATACAGTCTTACGTCCGGTGTCCTTTTCACCGTTTATGACGACAATGTATGGAATATGTTCGCTCATGACTGACTAACGGCGATATCCTGCCGAAGCGTGGTTGTATGCAGTTTTGGTTTTTTCGCCACGCAGAGAACTGTTAATAGCGCTGCGCAGGCTTGCCGTATTGATATTGGGATTCTTTTGCATGTAATTTAATGATATTTCCATCATTTTAGAAATGTTTTCGTCCCTCTCTTTGACTTTTTTATGTCCCAGCGTAACGGCGATGACGCGATAGTTTCCCTGCCGGGCAGAGGTCAAAATGTTAAATCCGGAAGCGGCGGTGTAGCCCGTTTTCATTCCGTCCGTTCCCAGCGAATCGTTTAAGAGATAGTTGTGGGTTTTGTATGTCATGCCGTTGTATTGAAATTCGTTTAAGGAAAAGAGGTGATAGTACTGCGGGAAGTGGTGGTATACGGCGGCGCCGAGGATGGCAAGATCTTTGGCGGTTGTTTTTTGAGCGGAATTCGGCAGACCGGAGGCGTTTTTGAATGTTGTGCGGTACATGCCGAGTTTGCGTGCCGTTTTGGTCATCAGTTTGGCGAATTCGGCTTCGCTGGGGCTCAGGGCTTCCGCCAATACTGTGGCACAGTCGTTGGCTGATTTGACAATCAGCGCTTCAACGGCTGTCTTAACGTCGATGTATGAACCGGCGGGCATTCCGAGTTTTGACGGCGAGCGGGATGCAGCGGTGGAAGATACTTTTAATTTGTCGGAAAATTTCAGCTTTCCGGTTTCCAGCGCGTTAAACGTTATATAGAGAGTCATCAATTTGGTCAGAGATGCCGGGTAACGAAGCTCTTCAGCCTTGTCGGCATACAGGACGTTTCCGCTTTGGGCGTCAATAACAATTGAAGACGTGCCTCCGGCTGCATTTGCTGCGGTTGCATATCCCAAAGACAACAGAGCTATACATAACGTTTTTAATGCGTTCATTTTATGGCGAATCCTTTCCTTATCATGACTTTCTATATAATAGAGATGAAAAAGAAAATAAATTGTTAATTTTATGTTATGAATAAAAAAAAATTGTGTTTTTTTAGCTTGACTTTATAAATAATTGTATGTAAAAGTTCCAAAGCAAAGTTGATGGCGGACGTAGCTCAGTTGGTAGAGCCCCGGTTTGTGGTACCGGTTGTCGTCGGTTCGAGCCCGATCGTCCGCCCCATTGTAGAAGGCATCTTGGTATAAGATGCCTTTTTTATTTTGTTTATCGATATTGGCTTTATAGGATATGGCAGAACCGGCATATGGATTTGGGGCCGGCGAGTTTATGTGTCATTTTCTCTTTCTATGTTTTTGATAATGTCGGCCAGTTGGATGTTCAAAGTGTCTGCAATCATTTTCAGCGTGTAAAGCGTCGGCCTGCGTTCGTGCCGCTCTATGTAACTCAGTGCCGCTTCAGTGATGCCGCATTCTTTGGCCAGCCGATAACGGCTGATGTTTTGCCTTATTCTTTCCTGAACAAGCAAATCAACTACTTCATCACTAAATGTCTGGGCTTCGCGTATTTTCATGACGGCTATCATAAATCATCTTGACAAATACTATTACTTAACTATAGTTAAGTATATTTTCACCGGTACGAAGTGCCGGTGCGGGACTTTTTGGGGATGGGGTTTGCCATGCGGTTGTATGAAAAAATAAGATGTTTCTTTTTAGGCAGTACGGATATGCTGCTAAAGGACAGGAGATTTGTCATTGATGAATTGTTTTTTAATCGCCGGCTTAAATTTCGTACGTTGAAACGTTATGAACTGGGGATGATGAGAGTCGGAAATATAAAATACGGTTCCGGAGCAACAGGGCGTTCGTTGAATGAAGTTTCTCCTTTTAAATATTTGCTGGGCGATACAGCCGGCTATGACAACTATTGCCGTATGCACAGGCAAGTGCTTCATTATGAAGAAATGGTACCGGAAAAGTATGATGCTCTTATAAAAAGCATTGAAAATGACGGTTTTGATGCAAAATTTGTGATTATTACGGACTTTGACGGGGTTGTGAAAGACGGACAGCATCGTTCCTGCTATCTTTTGTATAAATACGGAGAGGACTATGAAGTTCCTGTATTGAAACTTGAGCTGGGCCGGCGCAGCTGGTTTAATAAAGTCATGCGCTATATTTATAAGAAAAGCGTTGGGTTTGGTTGAAATCAGAAAACTAGAATGACGGATAGTCGGTAATGGTGGGCTGGAGGTTAGGTTGTACGGCCGAGCTGATATCTTTGAGCGGAATTGACTGGACGTCAATTAAACGGTCTCCTTCCTGATAGATTGTATTTTCGATTTTGTTCTGATAATCCAAAGGGTTCATATTATGCGGATTGACGGATGAGGACTGGCTAACCAACGGAATTTCAGCCGTATCCGAGCTTGGTTCCGAAATATTTGGAATAGCAGGAGGGGTGGCAGAGGGAACGGAATTTGCCGCAGGCGGCCGAAATTGCGAATTTGGCGAGGGAGCGACATAACCAAAAGGGTTTGGCGCATTTTGGGGCTGTTCGACGGTGATTTCGTCGCGTCCGCCGTCCGGCGTTGCAGCTGTTCCGATTATTTCGGTCGGTTCGCCCGGAGCGGCGGTAAGAACGATTGAAGTTAAAAGAATTGTCAACATATGAAACCCCCGGTCTATGCAGTTTGATGCTGCATAATAAATAATAGCTGCCGTTTTAAAATAAAGTGGGTTTTGACAATCAACGGCTAAAAACAGAAAATCATGTATTTTGTCTAAATGTGCGTGAACCGAATCTTTGTGCGGGGTTTAAAAGCAAAAATAAATGAATTTTTTTGATTTTTTGTGCATTTTTTTATTGCAATTATAAAATTTAAATGTTACAAAGGCAACGCAACAAATGTTAAGGAAGTATTAACTTTCTTGCGAAACAAATATAACCCATAATGCAGACCGGTTGTTGCAAAAGTCTGCAGTAATTTTTTAAATGGCAAGGCCCATAGCGGTGTTATTTGCCATTTAGTTATAGGAAAAGTGTTAAAATGATGGATACACAAAACATAAGAATCCGCCTCAAGGCTTTTGACCATCGCCTGCTCGACCTGTCGACAAAGGAGATTGTTCATACGGCTAAAAGAACCGGGGCAAATGTCAGAGGGCCTATCCCTCTTCCGACTAAAATCGAGAAGTTTACGGTAAACCGTTCTCCTCACGTTGATAAAAAGTCGCGCGAGCAGTTTGAAATCCGTACTCACAAAAGACTTCTTGACATTGTAGATCCTACACCGCAGACCGTTGATGCTCTGATGAAATTAGACTTGGCGGCCGGCGTAAACGTAGAAATTAAGTTATAATTTTAATGTTGGTTTTTGAAAGATAAAATCAACCTATTGAAAAGGAAAAAATAATAATGCGTACTGGTCTTATCGCAAAAAAACTTGGAATGACAAGGATTTTTGAAGCTGACGGCACTCATGTTCCGGTAACGGTTCTGGCGGTCGAAGGCTTGAAAGTCGTTAATGTCAGAACAAACGAAAAAGACGGATACAGCGCTGTTCAGCTTGGAACAGGGGCTGTGAAAGCGAAAAATTTGTCGAAGCCGCTGAAAGGCTACTTTACCAAGGCTAATGTTGAGCCGAAGAAGAAAATGGCTGAATTCAGGGTTTCCGAAGACTGTCTGTTGTCGGTTGGCGACGAATTGTCTGCCGAACATTTTGTGCCGGGGCAATATGTTGATGTATGTGCTAATTCCATCGGTAAAGGATTTGCCGGTGTTATGAAGCGTCATAACTTTGCCGGTTTGGAAGCGACGCACGGCGTTTCTCTGACGCACCGTTCGCACGGTTCTACGGGACAAAGACAGGATCCGGGCAAGGTATTTAAAGGCAAGAAAATGGCCGGACATATGGGCGATGAACGCGTAACCGTTCAGAACCTGAAGGTTGTTTCGGTTGACGCTTCCCGCGGTTTAATTATGGTAAAAGGCGGCGTACCTGGTGCTGAAAATGCATGGGTTCGCGTTACCGATGCCATCAAAAAAACTGCCGACGTCAAATTGCCGATGCCTGCCGGTTTAAAAAAGGTTGATGAACCTGTTGCAGTTAAAGCTGAAGAAACAGCTGATAATGCATAAGAGATTAAGGAATTTTGAATATGAAACAGGACATCTTAAATTTAAATAATGAAAATGTCGGAAGCATTGAGCTGAACGATGCTATTTTCGGGCTTGAAGTCCGTGCCGATGTTTTACACCGCGTGGTTAATTGGCAGCTTGCCATGCGCCAGTGCGGCAACCACCAGACCAAAGGGCGTTCCGACGTTGCTTTGACGCCTGCGAAGCCGTTTAAGCAAAAGGGTTCCGGCAACGCACGTCAGGGCAGCCGCAAAGGTACCCAGTTCAGAAAAGGTGGTATCGTGTTCGGGCCGGTTGTCAGAGATCATTCTCATGACCTGACGAAAAAGTTCAGAAAACTTGGTCTGAAGACAGCTCTTTCGGCAAAAGCCAAAGAAGGAAACCTGATCGTTATTGACGAGGCAAAGCTTGAAAACGCAAAGACGAAAGATTTACTGGCTAAATTGAACGTCTGCGGTTTGAAAAACTGCCTGTTTATTGACGGTAAGGAAGTTGATGTTAATTTCGCATTGGCAAGCCGCAATATTGCCGGAATTGACGTACTGCCGACAATCGGTGCCAATGTGTACGATATTTTGAAGAAAGAGAAGTTGGTATTAACTAAAGAGGCTGTTGCTTGCTTGGAGGAAAGATTACAATGAAAAAATCAGATAATGCAAACAATGTAACTGCAGCTATGTATGATACATTACTTCGTCCGGTAATTACCGAAAAGTCGATGATGTCTTCCGAAAACGGCAAAGTGGTCTTTATGGTTCCGCTGTCTGCTACGAAAGAAGATGTTAAAGCGGCTGTTGAAGCTATCTTTAACGTAAAGGTAAACAAGGTAAATACCGTGAAACAAGCCGGTAAGGTAAAACGTTTCAGAGGTTTTCAGGGCGTCCGTTCTGATTACAAGAAGGCCGTTATTACGCTTGCCGAAGGTCAAAATATTGATGTTACAGCAGGAATTTAGCCATGGCTTTGAAAACATATAAACCTGCCACTCCGGGTCTTCGTCAGCTGATTATTGTTGACAGAAGTGAGCTTTATAAAGGCAATCCGGAAAAGAGTCTGACCGTTGGTCTGACCAAAAGCGGCGGGCGTGATAATTTCGGACACGTCACAAGTCGGAGAATCGGCGGCGGACATAAACGCAAATACCGTGTTATCGACTTTAAGCGTAATAAATTTGATTGTGAAGCAACCGTCGAGAGAATCGAATATGATCCTAACCGCACGTCTTTCATTGCATTAATCAATTATGAGGACGGCGAAAAGGCTTATATCTTGGCTCCGCAAAGACTGAAAGCCGGCGATAAGGTTATTTCTTCGGAAAAGGCCGATATTAAGCCGGGTAATGCAATGCCTTTGAAGAGTATGCCGGTTGGTACGATTGTACACAATGTTGAGCTGAAAGTTGGCAAAGGCGGACAGTTGGTTCGTTCTGCCGGTTGTTATGCTCAGGTTGTCGGTAAAGATGCAGGCTATGCACAGTTGAAACTTTCTTCCGGCGAGTTGAGAATCGTCCGCGAAGAATGTCTGGCTACGGTTGGAGCTGTTTCCAATCCGGATAACCAGAACGTTTCTCTGGGTAAGGCCGGCCGCGCAAGATGGCTGGGCGCACGTCCGGTATCCCGCGGTGTTGCTATGAACCCTGTTGACCACCCGCATGGTGGTGGTGAAGGCCGTACTTCCGGCGGACGTCATCCGGTTACGCCGTGGGGCAAGCCGACCAAGGGTGCAAAAACTCGTTCTAACAAGAAGACAGATCGCTTTATTATGAGATCTCGTCATGAAAACAAAAAGAAATAAGGAGGTAAACAGATGACTCGTTCCGTATGGAAAGGACCTTTTGTAGATGGTTATCTTCTTAAGAAAGCTGATGCAGCAAGAGCATCTACTCGTAATGAAGTGATTAAAATCTGGTCTCGCCGTTCGACGATGCTGCCGCAGTTTGTCGGTCTGACATTCGGTGTGCACAACGGCCACAAGTTTATCCCGGTATTGGTTACCGAGGAAATGGTTGGTCACAAGTTCGGCGAATTTGCTCCGACACGTACCTTCTATGGTCACGCTGCAGATAAAAAAGTTAAGAGAGGTTAATTATGGGAAAAACTAAAGATACAAGAAGACTTGCCGACAACCAGGCGATGGCTGTGTGCAATTCTATCCGTTCCAGCTCTCGTAAATTAAACCTTGTTGCTCAGACAATCAGAGGCTTAAGCGCCGAGAAAGCTGTTGCAGAACTTAGCTTTTCTAAGAAGAGAATTGCAAAAGTTGCTTTAGAAGTGTTGAAATCGGCTATTGCCAATGCTGAAAACAACCACAAGCTCAACATTGACAAGCTTGTTGTTGCCGAAGCTTATACCGGCAATGGCATTGTTATGAAACGTATGCATGCACGCGGTCGCGGCAGAGGCGCAAGGGTTTTGAAGCCTTTCTCGAAGCTGACCATCGTCGTTGCAGAACGTGGGGAGTAAGTTAAATGGGACAGAAAGTTAATCCGATCAGTCTTCGTTTAGGCGTTAACCGCACTTGGGACTCTCGCTGGTATGCAGATGAGAAGTTCACGGACTACCTCCACGAAGATCTGAAGATCAGAAAGTTTTTGAAAGAAAAGCTGGCTCAGGCCGGTATCAGCAAGGTTGTCATTGAGCGCCCTGCCAAGAAAGCCAGAGTTACTATTCATTCGGCAAGACCGGGTGTTGTAATTGGGAAGAAAGGTCAAGACATTGAGTTGTTGAGAAAAGACATTCAAAAGTTGACCGATTCCGAAGTCCAGTTAAACATTCTGGAAGTCAGAAAGCCGGAACTGGATGCACAGTTGGTTGCAGATTCCGTTGCGCAGCAGTTGGAAAGACGTGTTGCTTTCCGCCGCGCAATGAAGAGAGTTATGCAGTCTGCTCTGCGTCTGGGCGCCGAAGGTATTAAGGTTTGCTGTTCGGGTCGTCTCGGCGGTGCCGAAATTGCAAGAACCGAATATTACCGTGAAGGCAGAGTGCCTTTGCACACTCTCCGCGCCGATATTGACTATGCTACTTCAACTGCTCACACCACCTATGGTGCCTGCGGCGTTAAGGTTTGGATTTACAAAGGTGAGATTATGGCTCACGATCCAATGGCACAAGACAAGAAATTGGCTGAACAAAAGTAAGAATGAGGTTTTAAGATGTTAAGTCCAAAACGTGTAAAGTTCCGCAAGCAGCATAAAGGCCGTATTCACGGCGTTGCCAAAGGCGGTGCTGAATTGAGTTTCGGTTCATACGGATTGAAAGCTCTTTCACCGGAGCGCGTTACCGCACGCCAGATTGAGGCTGCCCGCCGCGCTATCACCCGTGAAATGAAAAGAGCCGGCCGTTTATGGATCAGAATTTTCCCGGATGTTCCTGTGTCAGACAAGCCTGCCGAGGTTCGTATGGGTAAAGGTAAAGGTGCTCCTGAATTTTGGGTAGCAAGAGTTAAACCCGGACGCATTATGTTTGAAATCGGCGAGGTTGATGAAGATACCGCGCGCAGAGCATTTGCACTGGGTGCAGCAAAATTGCCCGTAAAGAGCAAATTTGTTAAACGCTTGAATTCTGATAATGGAGAAGCATAATGGTGAAAATTAAAGATTTGAGAGCTATGAGCGTTGACGAGCTCGAAGCAAGACTCGTAGAGTGCAAGAAAGAGCAACTGAGTTTGCGCATTCAGCAGGCTACCGGTCAGCTGCAGAACCCGTCGGCTATCTCTAAAGTTCGTAAGGAAGTAGCTCAAATCAATACGCTTTTAACAGAGCGTAAGAAGAATAGTTAGGAGAAAAACAGATGCCTAAAAGAATTCTTCAGGGCGTTGTTGTAAGCGCCAAACAGGATAAAACCGTCGTTGTCAGCGTTGAGCGTCAGGTTATGCATCCTGTTTACAAGAAGATCGTTAAGAGAAGCAAGAAGTTTGCCGCTCATGACGAAAATAACCAGTTCAAAGAAGGGGATCAGGTTTCGATTATTGAATCCAAACCTTATTCCAAAACCAAGACTTGGACTGTAATCAGTAATAATGAAAATGCCTAATTAGGAAGGAATGAATTATGATACAGATGCAAACCAACCTAGATGTTGCGGATAATTCTGGAGCACGTCAGGTGCAGTGCATTAAAGTTCTTGGCGGTTCCAAGAGAATGCATGCTTCAGTCGGTGACATTATTATCGTTTCCGTAAAAGATGCAATGCCTAAAGGGCGTGTAAAGAAAGGCGATGTTCAGCGTGCTGTTATCGTCAGAACGGCAAGCGACATCAGACGCAAAGACGGAAGCGTTATCCGTTTTGACAGCAATGCGGCGGTTCTGGTCAACAAAGACGGCGAGCCTATCGGCACCCGTATCTTTGGCCCGGTTACCAGAGAGCTGCGTGCGAAAAAATTTATGAAGATAATTTCTTTAGCGCCGGAGGTTTTGTAATGAGCAAAATGAAAATCAAAAAAGGTGATAAAGTAATCGTTATTGCGGGTGATGATAAGGGCAAAACCGGCGAAGTCTTAAAGGCTATGCCGAAAGAAGGCAAAGTTGTCGTTCAAGGTGTTAACCTGGTTAAAAGACATACGAAGCCGAGCCAGACCAACCCCGGCGGTATTGTTACCAAAGAAGCGGCTATTCAAGTTTCTAATGTGGCAGCTGTAACGGCTGAAGGCAAACCCTCAAAGGTTGGCTATAAGGTTGTTGACGGTGTTAAGAAGCGTGTTGCCCGGAAATCCGGTGAAGTAATCGATAATTAGGAGATAATTTGATGACAAATTTTGAAACATTGTATAATGATGTCATTAAGAAAGCTCTTGTGGAAAAGTTCGGTTACAAGAACCCGCATGAGATTCCGAAGTTGACAAAGATTGTTCTGAACATGGGCGTCGGCGATGCCATTACGGACAAGAAAAAGCTGAATAATGCCGTTGAAGAAATGGCGATGATTGCCGGTCAGAAACCGGTGATTACTTCCGCCAGAAAATCAATTGCAACCTTTAAGCTGAGAGAAGGTATGTCGATTGGCTGCAAAGTTACGCTGCGTTCAGACAGAATGTATGAATTCCTTGAGCGCTTGGTTAATATGGCTCTTCCTCGTATCAGAGACTTTCACGGCATTTCGGGAAAGAACTTTGACGGAAGAGGGAACTTTGCTTTTGGCATTAAAGAGCAGATTATTTTCCCTGAAATTAACTATGAAAAGGTTGAACAGGTCAGAGGTATGGATATTGTTATCTGCACTTCGGCCAAGACAGACGAAGAAGCCAAGTTTCTTCTGACATCTTTCAACTTACCATATAAGAAATAAGCGGAGATTTTACTATGTCAAAAACAAGTTCAGTATACAGAAACTTGAAAAGAGTGAAGATGGTTGCAAAATATGCGAACATCCGCTCCAAGTTAAAGGCCATTGCCGATGACAAAAACGCTCCTGAAGAAGAGAGATTTCAGGCGAATTTGAAATTGGCGGCGTTACCGCGCAATTCTTCAAAGGTCAGAGTAAGAAACCGTTGCAGAATTACGGGACGCTCTCGTAGTGTTAGCAGGAAGTTCGGAGTAAGCCGTGTTGAATTAAGACAGATGGCAAGCTTTGGCGAAATTCCTGGTTTGGTAAAATCAAGCTGGTAAGGAGATGATATTATGTCTATGACTGATCCTTTGGGCGATATGCTCACACGCATTAGAAACGCACAAAGAGCGAAGAAAAGTGATGTTGTATCACCGGCCTCTCGCCTGCGTGAAAATGTTTTGGAAGTTCTGAAAAGAGAAGGCTACATTGCCGGTTATGAAAAGGCCAATGTACGTCCGGGCGTTGACGAACTTCGTATTCAATTAAAGTATCATGAGGGTACAAGTGTTATTACTGAAATTTACCGCGTTTCCACTCCGGGACGCCGCGTATATTCCAGTGTAAGAGACCTGCCTAGAGTTTACAACGGCCTCGGTATTTCCATCGTTTCAACCCCGAAAGGCGTTATGAGCGATAACGAAGCCAGAAAAGCAAACGTCGGCGGCGAAATCTTGTGCCAGGTTTTCTAGGGAGATAGCGGATGTCAAGAGTTGGAAAATATCCTGTAATTATCCCGGAAGGCGTTAGCGCATCTGTTAACGGCAATGTTGTTAACGTTAAAGGAAAATTGGGTGAATTAAGCTTTGCTTATGATGATTCTCATGTAAATGTAGAAATTAATGATGGTAAAATTGTGGTTACTCCGCATTCTCAGAGCCGTACGGCCCGGACATTGTGGGGCACGACCAGAGCCCAGATTAATTCTCTGGTAAAAGGCGTCAGCGCCGGTTACAGCAAGAGTATTGAACTGAACGGCGTTGGTTACAAAGCCCGTATGGACGGAAAAAATCTGGTTTTGACGCTGGGCTTTTCGCACGATGTACCGTTTGAAACCCCGAAAGGCATTACCATTGTCTGCGAAAGCCAGACGACCCTTAAGGTCAGCGGTGTTGACAAGCAGCTGGTAGGTCAGGTTGCGGCTGAAATTCGCAAATACAGAAAGCCTGAACCTTATAAAGGAAAAGGCATTCGCGTAGACGGCGAATATGTACGTCGTAAAGAAGGCAAGAAGAAATAGGATGTAAAGCAATGAATACACCAAGAAAGTTATATGAAAAAAGAAAAGCACGTGTTAGAACGGCTTTGAAAGCTGCCGCGAATGGAAAGATGAGATTGTCTGTATTTCGCAGCGGAAAGCATATTTATGCGCAGATTATTGACGATGCAAAAGGTGCTACAGTTGCTTCTGCTTCTACCTTGGATAAGGAAGTAAGAGACAATATTGCGAAATCTTCGAATATTGAAGCTGCGCAGTATGTCGGCAAAGTAGTTGCTGAGCGCGCCGTTAAAAACGGTGTCAGCGAAGTTGTGTTTGACCGCGGCGGTTATGTATATCATGGCCGGGTGAAGGCTTTGGCAGATTCTGCCCGCGAAGCCGGATTGAAGTTTTAGGAGGTTATGATGGCACAATCTTTAGATCGTCATAATAAGACGGATAAAAAAGAAGAACTGGTTGAAAAACTGGTTTTCGTCAACCGCGTAGCCAAGACCGTAAAAGGCGGCCGCACAATGTCTTTTGCTGCTTTGGTAGTTGTTGGTGACCAGAAAGGCCGTATCGGTTTTGGTTCCGGCAAAGCTGCTGAAGTTCCGGAAGCTATTGTTAAAGCTACGAACGAAGCGAAAAAGAATATGATTCGCATTCCGCTTCGCGAAGGCAGAACACTGCATCACGACATCAGCGGCAGATTTGGCGCCGGAAAAGTCGTTTTGAGAACAGCTCCGGCCGGTACCGGCGTTATTGCCGGCGGTCCGATGCGTGCAGTATTTGAAGTACTGGGCGTGCAGGATGTTGTTGCAAAATCACTCGGTTCAAACAATCCTTACAATATGATTAAGGCAACGTTTGCGGCTTTGCAGGCTATCAACAGCCCACGCATGGTTGCGGCGAAGCGCGGCAAGAAAGTCGGTGATATTGTAAGCCGTCGCGAAAATACTTCTAACGTTAAGATGGACAAAGAGGAGGCTTAATCATGGCTAATAAAAAGACAGTTAAGGTTACTCAGGTAAGAAGTTCCATCGGCCACGGCAAAGAGCAGATTGCTACTTTGAAAGGTCTGGGCTTGAATAAAGTCGGCAGAACTTCCGTTTTGGAAGATACTCCGGCCGTTAGAGGAATGATTAATAAGGTAGCTCACCTCATTAAAGTTGAAGAATAATTGTTCTGGGGCAGCATCGGGCAGGTGTAAATCTGCCCAGCCCCAACGGTTTTGAGGCTGAGGGTGTCCCGAACAAGAAATTTTTGATTTTAAGTTGAGTTGAAGAAAAGGTGAAAAAAATGAAACTGAATGAATTAAGAGATAACGAAGGCGCCACAAAGAGCCGTATCCGCGTTGGCCGCGGTATCGGCAGCGGCAAGGGTAAAACCGGCGGCCGCGGCGTTAAAGGTCAGAAATCTCGTTCCGGTGTTTCTATTCGCGGTTTTGAAGGCGGTCAGATGCCGATTTACCGCAGATTGCCGAAACGCGGTTTTAAGAATCCGTTCGCGAAGACTTTTGCCGTTATTAATCTGGATACAATCCAGAAGGCTATTGATGCCGGCAAATTAAATGCCAATGACATCAATAAGGAAAGTTTGGTTGCTTCCAACCTGATTTCCAAAGAGTTGGACGGTATCCGCCTGTTGGCAAGAGGTGCGTTGACGGCATCTATCAATATTACGGTAGATTCTGCGTCTAAAGCGGCTGTTGCAGCGGTTGAAAAAGCCGGCGGCAAAGTTACCGTTAATGCCTAACCGGGTATAAAAGAAAGCGAAGGCAGGCTGAGTAGCCTGCCTTTTTTTGTGAAAAAGTATAGGCTGTTATTTGGAAAATAAATTTGAAAAGATGGATTTTAGGCCTTTAGGACGTTGTTTCGGATAGATTTTGGGGACGTTTGGGAGTCAAATATCGATAGCCGTTTCTGGAGGGACGGTTGACGGTGGGAGTGTGAACGAAAAGGAAAGCAATCTATTCGGCGAAAGTCGTCCATTGCGGCATATTGAGCAGCGTGTTTAATCGGCTGCAAAAGTTTTCACCCAAGCTGAAAGAATTAAGAAGTTTAGCATTACGTTCTGTCAGCAGAATAAAACTGAAACGATTGGGGTTTTGTCGGTCTTTGACACATAAATATGGATAAGTTTGGGCCGCGGTATTTTTTCTTTTCCATTTATATGCTCTGCCTTCATATATTTTATAGGGAAGTTTGGGACAGATGTATGGGGCTTGAGCGGGCTGAATTAAAGAGTCGCTGATTTTTTCCTTTTGCCATTCGGGGAAAGTCTGAATCAGTGTGTAGCATGATATGACATCGTCTTCGGAAATTTTTTCCATGGAAATTGCCGGCCGTGAAAAAACGGGAAGCAGACAGAGAGTTATGATGAGGAATATACAGTTGTGTTTTTTCATGCGAATAGCCCTTTTTGCTTTAAATGTCCTGAATACAGAAAAACCACCTGAGAGGTGGTCGGGAAGTTCGCAAATCATACACAACTAAGATGATCCTTTAAGTTTTTAAAGTCAGGAACTTCTGGACATATACTTAAAGCTCCCCGACCTTTTACAGTCGGGGATATAATCAATTATCAGCCGATTTCAGGCTGGTAATTTTACGATGTTATATCCTGAACACCGAGTTGTGTAAAGAGCTTGCGACAGCCCGCACCGTCTCCGGCACTTGCAGATGTTGTCATCTGCTGTTTGTATATTACCGGGTATTGAGTTTTGTGCAAGTTTTTTTTGCAGGGCGGGTAATAACTTGGTAAAGAAATTGCTTGACAGGCCGAGGCCGGTCTGATATTTTGTTTTTGAGCTTGGCAAACGCTCGGAATGTCCGCCAAAGGGTTCATTGCCATAACGTTTTTTTACATAGATTTCTTGAGACGGCTTATTCAGCTCATCGGGCAGGCGATAAGGTGAGTTGTCGGAAAGGAATTGCCATGAGCGAATATGTTGAAGTCTTCCGGGTGGAAGCAAAATCTTTGTTAAAAAATTTCCAGAAACATGAAAAAGAGGCAGTTGCCAGATGCGAAAGGGTGTTTGGCGACAGGCAGGATTTGTCGTTGATGAATATGCAGCACGTTGTTGCCAAAGAGTACGGGTTTGACAGTTGGAATGAACTGGTTAAGGCAGAGCGCTGGCAGTTGGCGGAAGCTTTGATTGCGACGAAAAATAAAACGTTGCATACGCCGCTTTCTGTAGACGGGCGCAAGGGTGCAATGTATCCGTTTGCTGACGGGAAAGGTACCGTCGGGTTGAGACGGGAACGTGAAGGCGTGGATTTAGTCAATTTTCAGAGGATATATGCAAACGGTTCAACGTCTCCGTATTTGCCTTTGGATGCGATGGATTTGTCGCAGTATGATTTGTCAAAGCTTAATGTTTTGCGGGCAGATTATGACGCCTATACGTTGTGGCCGGCAGAAGCAGCCAAGAGGCCGGAAGGTTTTGAGCCGGCGGAATTTTTGGAAAAAAGGAAAAATCCCGGTTTAGGTATCAGAGCCCTGCATAAGCAGGGAATTGACGGCAGAAACCGGGCAGCGGCGGTGATTGACGGTTTTTTGCTATGTGACCATTTGGAATATCATGACAATTTGAAGTGGTATGAACGGGTGGATTCCGGTGAACCACGGCATGGAGTTTCCGGCGGAGAACTTGTTTCTGCATTAGCCGGGAAAACATGCGGCGTAGCGCCAAAAGCAGACATATATTATTTTTCGGCTTTGCAGACGGAAAACAAGCAGCGGACGCTGCGGTATTATGCGCAAGCTCTGGAAAAAATATGCGATTTGCATGAAGAACGGCTGAAAGAGGGCAAAAGCGGCATTGATGTCGTGTGTATCTTGTGGGGCATAGTGAGCGAATTGTTTCAAAATGACGACGGGGCGGCGGAAATGCAGGCTGCCGTGAAACGTGCGGCGGATTTGGGAATCTGGGTTAACTCCGGGCATCTGGATTTTGCCGGGAATAAACTGTGGCGTGAAAGCCGGGTGTGTTGCAAAGCAGACGGAGACTTGGATAATCCTGACGATTATACGGTTATGCCGAATCAGCTTGATATGGCAAAGTTTCCGGAACTGGTAAGGAATACTCTGTGTTTTCCGGGCGGCGGAAGAACGGTTGTCGGTTCTGTCCGGTTGGATGCGTATCGGTTTTCGGCGCCGGGTTTTTCGCTTAAGCCTTATGAATGCGGGCTGTTTGTGCTGGCGCGGAGCGTTAAGCCGGATTTGACGGCGGAGGAATTTTGGCGTATCGGGCTGGAAACCGGCGATTTTCGTGACGGTATCGGCGTGATTGTCAATCCTCGGCAGCTGGTTACGGCACTGCGGGGTTAATATGTACGGGAGAGGCGTAAAGCCTCTCCCTGATTTGCGGGGATTTGATGAAATGAATAAAAATGCTGAAATTTTGATTGCAGCGGCGGAAGATGCGAAAGATATTGCGCGGCTGTCGTACCAGGTCGGGAAGATGCATGATGAGGCACTTCCGGATTATTTTAAGCCGACGACGGAAGAGGAACATCTGGTAATTGTCCGCAAAATGATGGCGGATGATAATATGTTTTTGCTTAAGGCTGTTTATGATGGAAAAATCTGCGGCTTTATTTGTCTTTTTATACAGGGGACACCGCGAAACGGATATGTACATTCAAAAATCGGCTATATTTATAATTTCGGCGTTGATGAGATGTGCCGGGGGCAGGGAGTTGGTTCGCTTTTGTTGAAAAAAGCGGAAGTTTTTTTGCGAGACAGGGGCGTTGAAGCAATAGAGCTGAGCGTGTTCTGTTTTAACCGGCGGGCTATCGGCTTTTATGAACGAAACGGGTATCAGGCATTGGAAGTTAACTTGCAGAAGGTTTTGAAGTAGAAAATACGCTCAGAACCGGTGTTGAGGCACACAAAAAGGGAGCGAAGTACCGCTCCCTTGCTTTATGTCTTTTATTATAAAGAAGTATATTTTTTTGTCAAGTTTTTTATTTGCGGTTTTGTTAAAATAAGTTATTGATTTTTCTGCTTATTTTTGCGTATTTTAAGGTTCTCGCAAATTTTGGAGGACTTTTTTATGCAAGAACAGGCTGTTTTTCGTGAAAAGTATAATTTTGTTAAGTTTGAAGTTCTGAGAATTAAATTTTTATTGGGGGGGAGAAAGGAAACGGCAGAGCGGAAGAATAGTGATGATGTTTCGATACGGGAGACTATCGGAGAGATTTTGGGTGAACTTAAAATATATGCGCTTAAACCGTTAAAGAAGTTATTATTGGTATCTGCGGTATGTGGCATTTCAAGTGGGATAGCCCCTTATTTGCGAATGCTTTATATGGGAGAGCTGCCTGAACTTTTGAGTGGAACGACAGAAGCGATTGTTATTTTTTCCATATTTATGGCATTAAGTGAAATTAACGGGTATTTGTGGTCTGTTTTTTTCATGTACTCGGGATTTTTCAAAAGTGAAATGACGGATTTGTATGATAATGCTTTACAGGCGAAAAACTATGTTGAGATTTTGCATAAACCGAGGGCACTGTTTGTGGTTAACAGTGTTGAGTCAATGT
This sequence comes from Acetobacter sp. 46_36, assembly GCA_001917135.1. Taxonomy (GTDB): domain Bacteria; phylum Pseudomonadota; class Alphaproteobacteria; order RF32; family CAG-239; genus CAG-267. Next base: position 66,052 of record MNTT01000015.1, on the reverse strand, counting down.
TGTCTTTTGCAAAGGAAATTTTTCAATATAAACGTTCTGTTTTAAATGAATTGTTGCAATGTTTTAGAGAAGCAATAACTTTCGTTATCTGTACGTTTAGTTTGTTTGCCATTGTTCCGCAGCTGGCTTTGTTTATGGTGTTGTTACAGCTTATTTCCATGGAGTTTGTTCTCTATAACAATAAGTTTTTCAGAACGGTTGACGAAAGGTTTAGATTATTTTCGCAGAAAATTTCCCGGGAGACAGGAGATGTCAGCGGGCAGGCTTCTTTAGTGCAAAGCGCAAATAAAGTAGAAAAAGAAAGTGGGCGGATTTATGCCAAGCTTATGAAAAGTTCTGCTTTAAAAAGACTGAAGTATTGTAACAGACGGATAGGGGAAAAAAGCTTTTATCTGGTTTTGGAAGCTGTTGGGGCTGTTGCGGTTTGTTATGTGGCGATTGCCGATATTATTAAAACCGGCGATATCGGACGATTGGCTTTAATTTCCGGTGCGGCAGTGCAAATGAAAATACGTTGCGAGACATTGCTTCGTTCTTACCTTAGCATTGATGAGTATAAAAATAAGATTGCCGATATTAGAAAACGCATGCAGCTTCCCAAAGTTTTAGAAAGGGTTACGGGGAATAATCGGCTAAGCGCGGCAGATAATTTTATTCGCCTGGAAAATGTCAGTTTTGCATATCCAGCGCTTAAACGTCTGGAAGATGTCGGCTTTTTGACTGAGGTTAAATATGGAAATACGGTTTTGGAAAATGTAACTCTTGACGTGCGGGCCGGCGGGGTAACGGTTGTTGCTGGAACAAGCGGACAAGGTAAATCGACGTTGATGAGGATTATTCGGCACGATTATGATGTGCAACAGGGCGAAGTTTTTATCGGAACACAAAATGTTTGTGATTTGTCGGATGAGGAAATCAACAGACATATTGCCTTTATCGGTCAGAATGTCCGCTTTTTTGATACCTCTGTTCGGCGCAATTTGACTTATTTTAGCGATGTTACAGATGAAAAGCGGATAAGAGAGGTATTGGACGCTGCGGGATTGACGGAAGATATTGCTCACTTTGAGGGCGGACTTGATTATAAAATCGGCATTAACGGAAATAAGCTTTCGGGCGGGCAGCGGCAGAGGTTGGCATTGGCTCGGACATTTTTAACAAATCGCCCGATTGTGATTATGGATGAACCGACGACGGGGCTGGATCAGGTTATGAGTTTCCAGATAATGAAGGCTTTGAAAGAACTGGCTACAGACAAAACGGTGTTATTGGTTACGCATAATCCGACGGAAATTGCATTGGCAGACAGGGTACTGATTATTAAAGGCAAGCATATTGTTGCAGACGGAGAACCGCTTAATTTAATAGAGAATACGGGCTTCCTGAAATCAGCGATGACAAGGCAGGATATATTGAGCAAAAAGGAATTATTTGTTGCGCATTGTCGGAAAACAGCCTAATCTTTTTTGGTATTTTTTGATATAAAGGAGAATCAAATGTCCGGAATTGTGGAAAAGGCTTTAATATTTGCAAAGGTGTGCCATGACGGCGACAGTTCCGGACATGATTTTGAGCATATCCGGCGGGTTTTGACAAATGCGGAGAAGATAGCGGCGGAAACGTCGGAGGCTGATGTTGAGATTGTGCGGCTGGCGGCAATCTTGCATGATGTTGACGATTATAAACTGAATAACGGAGAAGCGAGGGCGGATGGTTTTCTGCGGGAAGCCGGTGCGGCGGACGATGTACGGGAAAAGGTTTTGGCGGTTACAAACGCCATCGGTTTTTCAAAGTCGGGCAGCAGGCCGCAATTTGAGATGATTGAACAAGCGGTCGTTTCCGATGCGGACAAACTAGATGCAATGGGAGCGGTCGGCGTCTGCCGGACAGTTATGTATTCGGCGGCGACGGGAAGAAAACTTTTTGATGAAGCGGAATTTCCGAAAGAAAATCTGACGGCGGCGGAATATAAAGACAAAAGCCGTGCCGGCAACCATTCCATAAACCATTTTTTCGACAAGCTGCTGAAACTTAAAGGAGCGATGCGGACGGCGGCAGGAAAACGCGAGGCGGAAAGGCGCCATGCGTTTATGGCAGAATTTTTGCAAGAGTTTTTTGCCGAGGTACGGGTGCCGGAATGGCAGGCGTATCTGGAGGATTATCTGGAACGCACGAAATAGCGGCGAGGGAGGATAAGGCGTTTAGTGTCGGAGAGAAAATTTCGGCATACAACGTACGAAATAGCGGCGCGGAGGTGAGCCAAAGGGTTTGGAAGGAGATTAAAGCCAGGGTTTTCGGTTTCGGTGTTACCTGTGAGACCGGCAGAATCTTTTAAACGAATCGGGGTTGACTAGAGGTGAAAAATATGGTATATTTATCTTGTTTACCATATTATTGTTCCTATAGATTTGAATACCGTTCTTTAGAGCTCATTGCTTTGGGGAAAATTCGGGTTTTGGCACTTTAATCTGGTGAGCCGTTAAGGGGAAAATCTTCTTAATGTATTTCTTAATTTAATTTTTTTTCGTTATGAAAACAAATTTATTTGTGCGGTTTTTTGCCGCTGTTTTGAGAGTGTTTTTTCCGCAAATGGCGGTAAAGTGTTTCACCAAAAAGAGCAATTCAAATGCAGAATTGTATCTTCCCAGTGTACAAAAACAGCTTCAGTTGATTGACAAGCTGGGGTTGAGTGCAGACGAACTTCGCGAAAGAGTTTGGTCTTTGGATACGAAGATTGAGCTTTTCCGGAAGGGAGAGTACGCTTTGTTGGCAGAAATCCGTACGGAACGCGAGTTTGAAACCATTGCTGCTTCGGCGGATATCAACCGTGTGGCGCAAGCAATGAAGTATTATACGCCAAACAAGGCGGGTATGCTTCGTTTGCTGCACCAATACGGGCTGGAAGCACTGGATTTGGTTAAGGCTGTGCCGTCAGCTTTTGATTCTCTGGCGCCGTGGGAAGTTCTTGGCGTTGGAGAAAAAGAAGCTGCTCCGGTTGCCGATGACAGACGCTGGGCGTTTGCGGAAGCTCTTGTTTGTGCGAAATCGTCTTGGGCGCCCAAGTTTATGCTTGAGTTGCGAAAGATTGTTCCGCAAAAGCTGGGCGAGATTGGAAGGGAGTATTTTGAACTCTTTTTCAACCGGGCATTTGAAGCAAAGGAAGATATTGCGGAATTGATGCCGTATATGGCGGTGTTCTTTCCGGAATTATATGCAAAAGTGCGAGAAAATTACTATCTGTATAGTGATTTTTCAGCGTATTTTTGCATGATGTTTCCACAGCTGCGCAAGCATCTGGACGGTCATGCCGAAGTGAAAAACCTTTATGGGGTAGCACTAAGCGGAAATTTGGACGATTATGCCGACGCATATGCGTGGCTCTCAATCGGTGTCTGCCGGTTGAGTGATGCACGGATATACGGTTGTATCTTATCTTCTTTGGCGCAGTTGAAAAAACTGTTGTCTTCTGAGGCTTACAGCCAGTTGTTTGGCTTAATGGCTGATAATGTTAAATTGGCGCATGATGTTGACATATTGATGAATTGCGGTGAGGAGGCATATCGGACAAAGCTTCGTGAGAAGTTGGTGGAGTGCGGCGTATCGACGTTTTTGCGGAATCAATTTCCGTTTGCGGGCTGGGATGAAAAGCTGGCGAAAAATGCGCTTGCCGTTCTGGCCAGCGGTGATATGATTCCGGTACAACGGTTGAATGAGCTGACGCATGTTTTGCAAAAAGCCGCGGCTGACATTATGGAAGCCAGAGCGCAGATTGCGGCAGTTCGGGCAGATGCTTTTACTGCCGTAGAGTACCATCTGTGCCCGGCGGCCGAAGGTGTGTTGTTTTCGTTGGATTTTCGCTGCCAAAAGTATAAACTTCTTTATATTGACAAATACAAAATTGCGGATGCAACATTTTTGTATATGCTTAATAAGGAGTTTAAATACAGCGATGACAAGGGAAACTTGTTTGAACTGGTCGGTGCTTATGCCCGTAAATGGGGTTTGACCCGCGAGCAGTACCTGGCTATTTTACAAAGCAAAATCAAAGAGAACGCACTTTCTCTTAAAAGCTTTGTAAAAGATGAGGAACCGAAGGAAGGCCACGGCGATGAGATGTAAACAGGAACGTATGATAAGGGATGACGAAAGTCGTCCCTTATTTTTATGGTTTAGGCGGTGTAGAATTTCTAAAAAAGGCGATAAAATTAGGTGATTTTTTATTTTAAATAAAATATTTATTGATTTATTCAATTTTTAGTATAAGATGTAATCGATATGTTAATTTTTTTAGAATTTATTCTAGAGGAGGAGATATGTTAGACAGGTCAGACTTGTTGGATGCAAAGCATTTAAGGCGGCGCAGTATGTTGTATTACCAGTCAATCCGACCCTGTGTTTATAAAGAGAGCACATTCGGCCATAACTGCGGAACGGATATGTATTTTGTGGAGCAGCGGGCATTGCGCAGCGGTTATCGTAATTCGCGAGCCGGCGTTGTCGACGGGACAGTCGGCAGAATGACAGCCCTGCCTCCGATTTACTGGTGATTTTTTGCGGCGTCGGCGCCGTTTTTTTGTATTATCTCCGTAAACAAGCAATGAACAGGAAAAGTCATATTAACTATGATAAATATTGACGGGGCTGTATGGGCACGGTGCGGTTTTTAAATCGGAGAAGTGCCGGGTACGGCGTGCTTTCGGCATAAAGATTTATGCTGGACACCGTGCAAATTTTATGGTATCATTTTTGTATGGGAAAACGGAGATTTGGCAATGGCAAAAGAAAAAGACAATAAAATTCCCAATTTCGCGGAGTATGAACGGAAACGGCTGCTGGAACTGGCCAGACAAGCGCGCAAAGCAGTGCTGAAACTGAAAAAAACTGAAGAGTCCGGGAACAGAACAGAGGGAAATGCCGGAGACGTTTTGGATGACGCGGAGAAAAAAGCCAAAGAACAGGGAACGCTTAAAACGGTATGGGGTGTTTTTCAGGAGGCCTGGAACAAAACCGGAAAGGATTTCAAGAAGTCAGTCGGGTTTAAGATGGGAGAGTCGGTTTTTGCCGGGTTAAATCCTTATTGCCAGAATCTGCTGTTCGGTTCGCTGCCGGGGCTGGTCAATGGTACGGGCGGCGCGGCGGCAAAGTTTTTTGGCGCTGCGGTTTTGGAGATTACTCGCAAAAGGCTGTCTAACTTTTGCCGGTTTAAGGCAAAAATGGCGTCGATTGTTTTGAATGATACGCACGCCAATGCTGCGTCCAGTTCCATTTATGAAAATATTTTGCATAAGCCGCGTCCGTATTTTAAAGATAATGCTCCGGCGGCGTTAGGCGGAATTACCGGGGAAATTGCTTCGGCGAAGAATACGCTTTTGAATACCTCGGTTGAGTGTTTGTCAAAAGCGGTCATATTCGGTATCAGTTCCGCCAGCCTGCTGGCTGTTGATCCGATGCTGGCGGCGGGTGTTCTCGGCGTAACAGCAGTAACTGCGGAATTCGGCGGGTTTATGAATAATGCCTACCGGAAATTAAACAGCAAAATGCGTTCGTTTGGCAACCGTATCAGGAAAGACAACAGCGATTCAATTAAAAATACGCCGCTGGTTCAGGATACAAACCGGGTTGAGGAGGAAACGCGGCTGATGCGCAGCAGGCTTGACCATTCTTCAGGGATTACGCAGAAAATCACTTATGAAAAAAGCAAGGCGTATCTGAAAATGCAGACGGCAATCAGTATCGGAATGGAGGGGCTGATTATGGCGGCGGCGTTTGCCGATGTGGTCAAGACCGGGGATATCGGGCGGTTTGCCCTTATCAGCTCGGCATCCTGGCAGATGATGATGTCGGGCAGTATGCTGTCTGAGCTGTGGAATGAAATGCAGGCCGGAACGCACCGCTTGATTGACGCATCTAAAAAGCTGATTACGCCAAAAGAACTGGAACGCGTTACAGGCAATGAGAAACTGTCGGAACGAGATACTAAAATCAGCGTACAGAATGTCAGTTTTGCGTATCCGCTGATTAAGGACGTTACGGATATGAGCCTGGTTGAGGCAATGGACAGAAACGGCGAAATCAGGCGGACGGAGAGTGTCCTCAAAAATATGAGTGTTGAGTTTGACAAAGGCGGTTTGACGGCAGTGGTCGGAACTTCTGGCAACGGAAAATCAACGCTGATGAGCCTGATACGGCATGATTATGATGTGCAGGAGGGGAAAATATTTATCGGCGATAAAGAAATACGCGAACTTTCCGACCGGGAGCTGAACGCACAGATAACGTTTGTTGATCAGAAGGTTCACTTCTTTGACGATACGGTGGGGTATAACCTTAAATATTTTAAGCCCGGAGCGACGGAAGAAGAACTGATGGAAGCCTGCCGCAAAGCCGGGTTTGACAAAGACGTCGAAAAGTTTAAAGACGGCCTCTCGCATAGAATCGGACAAGACGGAGCTAAACTTTCGGGCGGGCAGCAGCAGCGTCTGGCTTTGGCGCGCGCTTTTTTGACAGACAAGCCGATTGTTATTATGGACGAACCGACGATAGGACTTGACGGGCAGCTCAGCCTGAAAGTTATGAAAGCGTTGAAAGATATGGCAAAGGAAAAAACGGTCATTATGGTTACGCATAATCCGGCGGAAGTAGCTCTTTCCGACCGGGTGGTTGTGGTGGAAAAAGGGAAAATCTCAGCGGACGGGAAACCGCAGGATTTGATAAAATCAAATGAGTTTCTGCGTTCGTTCCTGACCAAAGAGGATATTAAAACCAAACGTCGGCTATATAATATGAGCATCAATGGAGCCAATCCGATGCAGGAAGCGGCCGAGCTTTTGAATGGGGAAGCCGGCGGCAGAATTTTGAGCGATGCCGAAAGGGCAGAAAAACGCAGACTCTTGGAAGCGCATAAGCGGGCGTATGTCGGTGTGCGTAAAAACGCGCTTAAGAGCGAACGCGTTAAAACGGGAAAGGATTTGCCGGAGAAAAAAGAACGCCAGCCTTTGCAGCCGGTGCCGGCCGTGCCTGTTAAGGGCGGGGCGGAAATGTGATTTTTTTATTGAGAGGCAGTGTTTGGCAACCAAAGCGGAGAGATGGTATGGCCTGACCGCGGGAACAGGCGATTTCCGAATCAGAAGCCAGAAACGGAATGGCGGTTTTTAATGGGCGGAAATGCGGCGGTTCTAAGGATACGAGTGTTGAGAACGTGGCTGTTGTTTCAGATTACACGGGCAAAGTACCGGATATTTGCAGGTTATAGAGGCGGCAAAAGAGGCCGCTTTTGTTTTTGAGAAGTTTGTGAGGCGTTCCGTCTTCGATAATTTTGCCGTTGTCAAGAACAATTATCCGGTCCATATTTTTAAGTGTGGAAAGACGATGGGCGATGGCGATGACGGTTTTGTGCTGCATAATGTTTTGCAGCGCCTGCTGGATGGCGGCTTCAGATTCGCTGTCCAGTGCGGAGGTGGCTTCGTCCAGAATAAGAAGCGGCGCGTTTTTTAAGATTGCAGAAGCAATGGCGATGCGCTGGCGTTCGCCGCCGGAAAGTTTGACGCCGCGGTCGCCGACGATACTGCCGTACCCTTTAGGCAGCCGCATAATCGTGTCGTGAATGCAGGCCAGCCGCGCGGCGGCGCGGACTTCTTCATCAGCAGCTTTGGGGCGGGCGAAACGGATGTTTTCCAAGATTGAACGGTTAAACAAAGCCGGCTCCTGCGCGATGAGAGAAATGTTTTGGTGCAGTGTGAACAAGGTTATGCCGGCGATATCCTGTCCGGCAATGAGAATCTTGCCGTTTTGCAAATCATAAGCGCGGAGCAACAGGTTGATAAGGGTTGATTTTCCGGCGCCGGAAAGGCCGACGATACCAACTTTTTCTCCGGCGGCAATGTTCAGGTTCAGATTGGAGAATAGCGGCTTATCCGGCGTGTAAGAGAAAGTTACGTTTTGGAAAGATATGGAAGGGGGCGTGGTCCGGAGTGCGGGGGTTGCGGCCGGGACAGCAGTGTCGGTTGCGGGGAGAGATATATTTACGGCAGGAGCGGCGGTGCCGGTTGCGGGATGGAGAGTGTTTGCAGCAGGAGCGGCGGTACCGGATTTGTCCGCAGGGAAGCGTTTAAGGACAAGCCGGCGGGCGTACGGGGCGTCGGTTATTTCAAGCGGTTTGTACAGGAGGTTGAGCGCGTCTTCTACAGCACCAAGATCTTTTTGGAATTGGATAGAAGCTTCGCCAAAGAATGAGCAAGGAGTCTTTAATAGATTGATATAAGTCAGGGCAATCAATGTCTGGGTCAGATTTAAATCTTTTATCTGCCAGTAATAAATAAGGATTGATAAGGAAGTTATATGAAGTGCCATTAGTAACGTATTATTATAGCAAAAAGAAATACCCATTTCCTTTCCCCTTTGAATGCAGCTGCGAACCCATTTATTGACGGCTTTGGCGAGGCAGGCACGTTCGTGTGGGAAAGCGGCACAGTTTTTGACCAGGCGGGCGTTGGCTATGCTGTCTACCATAATTCCGGAAACGGCGGATTCGAGCTTGGCAGCGTCGCGGGAAACCGGTTTAAGTTTCTGGCAATGGGCATAGTCTATAATTGACACGGCGATGCAGAAAACGAACAGAGTAAGCGCCAGGCTGCCGTTAATCTGAAACAGAATCGGGAAAGCCACGGCATAGGGAACGATGACGCCTTCCAGAAAACCTTTGAGCCTCCAGACGATAGTGCGCGTGCTGTTTTCCAGACTGAGGATTTTATCGGATACGGTTCCGGACATTTCGGCTGCAAAATAGGCTGGGGAATGTTTGTGCGTTTGCCGGAACAGGCTGACAAGGAGATTTTTTTTGAGCCGGATGTCCATACGATATTCAAAAAAGGTGCGAACGCCGTCGGCAATGTTTGAGCCAAAATGGAGCGCGGCGTAGACGGCAAGCCAGGACAGGGCAGCAGAGGAAAAAGCCTGTTCGGGGTGCGTGCCGACGTATCCGAACAAGGCAGCGATGCAGTAATTGTCCAGATAAATGAAAACGCGGGAAAGGGCAAAAAGCCCGAAAGTGGCAAGCGTATAGTATTTTACTTTCCACAGGCTGCGGAAGATGAATTTGGCGGCGGTCATTGGTTTTCTCCATAGGTCAGGTAGCCGTTGTTTTGCATTTGGCAAAGTTTGCGGAAGATGCCGTCCGGGCGGTTGAGGAGTTCGGCGGGAGAGCCGTCTTCGGCAATTTTTCCGTTGTCAAGAACGATAATCCGGTTCATGTGGTGCAGGGTGGAAAGGCGGTGGGCGACGGCGATGACGGTTTTGTCCTTAATCAGGTTTTGCAGGGCTTTTTCAATCAGGGATTCAGACTGGCTGTCAAGTGCGGAGGTTGCTTCGTCCAGAATGAGCACGGGCGCGTTTTGCAAAATGGCGCGGGCAATCGCAATACGCTGCCTTTCGCCGCCGGAAAGCAAAATGCCGCGTTCGCCGACGACGCTGTCGTATCCTTGGAGAAGTTTCATAATCGTATCGTGAATGCAGGCGAGACGGGCAGCATTGCGGATTTGTTCGGTTGTGGCTTTGGGGTTGGCGATACGCAGGTTTTCAGTTATGGAACGGTTGAGCAGCGATGTGTCCTGCGGAACGACGGCGACGTTCTGATGCAGGGAGCGGAGCTTCAAATCCCGAATGTCGGTGTGGTTAATGAGGATTTTGCCGGCGGTAACGTCATAGGAGCGCAGGAGCAGGTTGACGAGGGTGGATTTGCCGGAGCCTGAATGTCCGACAAGGCCGATTTTCTGTCCGGGTTCTATCTTCAGGTTAAGGTTTTGGAATACGGGGCGGTCTTTGACATAGGAGAAACTGACGTTTTGGAATGTGATTGACGCTTTTGAAGCGTGCAGGGTTTTGGCGTTTTCTTTTTCGGAAATGTCCGGCGGTAGGTTTATGATGTCAAAATTGGCTTTCAGGCTGCCGAACAGGCTGGCGCTGAACTGGCTGAAATTATTAATCAACATAATTGAGAGCACCATGCCGGAAAGCGTAGTATAGACATAGAAAAGGTTATCAAGCGCGATATTGTCGCGTTTGGCAAAAAAGAGGATGAGAAGGATACTGACGCTCAGGAATACCGTATCTGCGGCATGAAAGGCAAAACGGGAAAAAGTCTGGTATTTTCCCTGTGCGGCGTGCAGGCGGTATGCCTGTTTGAGATGTTTGTAGAAATACAGCTGTTCGGTAAAGAATGAACCGGAATATTTGACAAGACTGGCGTTGGCAATGCTGTCTACCAGTATGCCGCTGGCTTTATTTTCGGCTTTTGTTCTGTCGTTACTGAGGGTGAAAAAGCGGCGGTTGACCTTATAAACAGCAAAGAAGTACGGGATGTTTAGCGCCAGCAGGGAAAGGCTTAATGCCGGACTGAACGCGGCGATAATGGCAAACGATACAATCAGCGTGCAGAGCGGGCGTACCAGCATATAACAGGTGTTCGTAAATGCAGAAACCAGTCCGCGGGCAAAACCGTTTACCGCGGTGGATATCCGACCGCTCATTTCGTCGTCAAAATAACGGACGGAGTGGGCATGCACACTGGCGAAAATGTCTGCTATCAGATAGGAAATAAAAGTATGGGAAAAGGCTTCTTTGATATAGGAGGCGAAGAAGCCGTTAACAAGGGCGCGCAACAGATAGTAAGCGATAATCGTTTGCATAATTATCAGGCAATTTTGCAATGCCTGCATTTTATCTTCGATTTCAAAACAGCCGACGAGACGGCTGACAATCCACCCCTCCAACGGGAGGATAATGCAGGTGAGGAGGAATGCCAGACAAAAAAGAATAAACAGTTTGCGGCATTTTTTAAGATTTTTTAAGATAAGTCGGGTAATAGTCATTAGTAATATCTTATAATAGTTTGTTTTGCTGTCGGCCAAGAGCGGCTTAGTGCGGCGAAAATAGCACAAAAATAGTTTTTTGTCAATATTTAAATTAAGGCAGTGTGATGAAGAAAATTTGGTTGTTTTTAGGAATTGCGGTGATTTTCGGGGCTGCGGCGTGGTTTTTTGCGGCCGGGTATGATTATAAAAAGATTGTTTTTGTCCTGCCGTCTTCGGAGAGGGCGTCGTCGCCGTACTATTATAAAAAAGACGGCGATTTCTTTTTGGCGCAGGATTTGCGCAAAGGTTTGGAAAAGCTCGGTTATACGGTGGAATACCGGTTTCGCGAAGATTATGATGATATAAAGTTGGGCAATGCCGGAAATGTGCTTTATTTCAAGGGATATTATGATTTTAAACGGCTGCCGGGGGCGGAAGACCGGGACGACGGGCGCAAACGTATATTGTATCTTTATTATGTAGAAGGTTTGCATCAGGAGATTTTGCAGGAGGCGGACGTTGTGGCGAGCGCCTCAAAGAAATTTATCAGCGAAGTGGCGGAGCCGGCGGGGGCGCAGGCGGTTTATGTGCCACAGTTTACCAACCCGGAACGGTTCAAGCCGGCGGACAAAGAAGCCGACAAGGCTTATCCGGTGCTGTTTGTCGGTTCTGACCACAGCGGGTTCGGGCGGAAAAGCGTCGACTATGCGGTTTTGGCCGGGGCGGATTTGAGCGTATTCGGGAAATTTTGGGAAAAAACGCTGCGGCCGGAGGTGCTGAAAGGCAATTTTATTGAAAACGACGATTTATACCGCTATTACGCCAATGCGGATATTGTTTTGAACGACCATCGCGACGATATGCGCTATTACGGCTTTGTTTCCAATCGTGTTTATGACGTTACCGCGTCGGGCGGGTTTGTCCTGACCGATTATCTGCCGGAGATTGAAGAAGCTTATGGCGACAGTGTGGCGACTTATAAGGATTATTACGATTTTAAGGAAAAACTGGAGTATTATCTGGCACATCCGGAAGTCCGGGCGGAAATGGCGCAGCGGGCACGGCAAATCACGCTGGAGCGTTTTACGGCGGATAAAGCGGCGCAGATTTTTGACGGCATTTTTAAAAATATCAAAAAATAAGAAAAATCTTTGGCGAAATGCTTGATTTTGCCGCGGAGCGACACTAACTAAAGTATTAGTTTTAATTTAACTTATTTTACAGGAGCAATGTAAATGCAAGTAAAGCCTTTACGTGAAAACGTTTTAATCAAGCGTGTTGAAGAAGAAAACAAGACGGCGGGCGGCATTATCCTGCCGGATACAGCCAAAGAAAAGCCGAGCGAGGGCATTGTTATCGCCGCAGGCGAGGGGCCGAGAACCCCGGACGGCAAAACGCTGCCGATGAGCGTCAAGGCCGGCGACCATATTCTGTTCAGCAAGTGGTCGGGAACGGAAGTCAAAATTGACGGCGAGCCGCATTTGATTATCAAAGAAGGCGATATTTTGGCGATTGTTGAAAGATAAGGAAAGGATTTTGAATTATGGCTGCAAAGGATATTAAATTCGGAACGGACACACGGGCGAAAATGCTCAGAGGCGTAGAAGTACTGGCAAAAACAGTCAAGGTAACGCTGGGGCCGAAAGGGCGCAACGTTATGCTGGACAAGTCTTACGGTGCACCGAAGATTACCAAGGACGGCGTTTCGGTTGCCAAAGAAGTCGTTTTGAGTGACAAGTTTGAAAATATGGGCGCCCAGCTGGTCAAGGAAGTTGCACAAAAAACGGCGGACAAGGCCGGAGACGGTACGACAACAGCGACGGTTCTGGCCGAGGCTATCATTAAAGAAGGCTGTAAGGCGGTTGCTGCGGGTATGAACCCGATGGATTTGAAACGCGGCATTGATATGGCAGTAGAAGCTGTGGTTGAAGATGTCAAGTCCCGTTCCAAAGAAATCAAAACCTCGGAAGAAATTGCCCAGGTCGGCACGATTTCCGCCAACGGCGATACGAGCATCGGCGAATATCTGGCGCGCGCTATGGAAAAGGTCGGCAATGACGGCGTGATTACGGTTGAAGACGCCAAAGGGCTGGAGACCGAACTGGACGTTGTAGAGGGTATGCAGTTTGACCGCGGTTATCTGTCGCCGTATTTCGTAACCGATGCGGACAAGATGACGGCCGAATACGAAGCGCCGTACGTTTTGCTCTATGATCAGAAAATTTCAAACCTGCAGGCCATTCTGCCGGTATTGGAAGCTGTTTTGCAGTCCGGCCGCGCATTGCTTATCGTAGCGGAAGATATTGACGGCGAAGCTTTGGCGACGCTGGTTGTCAATCGTATCAGAAGCGGCCTGAAAGTCTGTGCGGTTAAGGCTCCGGGCTTTGGCGACAGAAGAAAGGCTATTTTGCAGGATTTGGCAATCCTGACCGGCGGACAGGTTATTTCCGAAGAGCTGGGTATGAAGCTTGAGAATACGACAGTTGATATGCTGGGTACGGCCAAGAGGGTTGTCGTTACCAAAGATGATACGACGATTATTGACGGTGCCGGCGACAAAGCGGCGATTGAAGCACGCAAGACGCAGATTAAGAAAGAAATCGAAAAGACGACTTCCGATTATGACCGCGAGAAGCTGCAGGAACGTCTGGGCAAGTTGTCCGGCGGGGTTGCCGTGCTGAAAGTCGGCGGTTCGTCCGAAGTTGAAGTCAAGGAAAAGAAAGACCGTATTGACGACGCGTTGAATGCTACGCGCGCCGCGGTCAAGGAAGGCGTCGTTGCCGGCGGCGGCACGGCTCTGCTGTATGCGACCAAGGCTTTGGAAAAGGTTCAGCCGTCCAATCAGGATCAGCGCGTCGGCGTGGATATTATTCGCCGCGCTTTGCAGGCTCCTATCCGTCAGATTGCCGAAAATGCCGGCGTTGACGGGGCTGTTGTTGCCGGAAAGCTGCTGGAAGGTACGGATTATAACTACGGTTATAATGCGGCGGCCGACGAATATACCGATATGATTAAAGCCGGTATCGTTGACCCGACCAAAGTGGTCAGAACGGCGTTGCAGGATGCGGCTTCGGTTGCCAGCCTGTTGATTACGACAGAAGCCATGGTTACGGAACTTCCTGAACCCAAAGAATGCAGCTGCGGCGGGCACGGCGGAATGCCGGGCGGCGCGGGCGCTATGGGCTTCTAACTGGGCAGGACAGGAGCCACAGGTTTTCAACCGGGCATACTGCCTGGCGGAACAGAGAAACAGCCGGAATATTTCCGGCTGTTTTTTTGTGGTGCGCAATGGCGGATGGCAGATGGGATTTTTATGAAAAGATGAAAAGCGGGGCGGGATTTTTGGTGTTGGTAAACCGAATGTTAATGATTTTTTCTTTATAATTAAAATGACGGTTATGTAAGCTGCCTGCAAGACAGCGTTTTTGCAGGCTGAACATAAAAGAGCGGTTTTATAAACAATGTGTAAGACAACGGTTTTATCAATAAGGTATAAAAATATGAGACTAAGTACGCGTATATTCGGTTTGGGCTTATTGGCAATGGCGTTTTTATGTGCAGCCGGCAGCGCTGAGGCTGCTTCTTTTGCCGACTATGTGTATCAGAATGCCAAGACAGGCAATATTGCGGGAATTAAGAATTATTTGCGCAGAGGATACAGTATTGACGCAGTCAGTCCCAATGGCTATACGGCGTTATGTTTTGCCGTTGATAATAATGATTACAGGGCTTACAGCCGGATACGTAATTTAGGGGCGGACGAAACACACAGTTGTATGCGTCGCGTCAATCCCGACAATGCGGCAGATTTGGCGCAAAGATATGATGCCGTTGCTGCAAATTCAGGACGGACAGCGTTTGCAGGCGGTTCGGACGATACGATGAAATATGTTGCAGCCGGGGCAGCGGTAGCAGGAGCGGCTACAGCGGTGGCTTTGTGGGCTGATGATGACGGGGGGAGTTCTTCCGGCGGGGGAAATCCCTGCGGCACGGGGGAAGAGTTTGTAGACGGGGAATGCCGGCCGATAGAATGTCCGGAAGGCAGCCATCTGGTGGGCAACGAATGTGTGGTAGACGGAGAGTGCCCGACGGGACAGAAGATGGTAGACGGCCAGTGCGTGCCGATAGTTTGTCCGCCGAATACCCATCTGCAGGGGAATTTGTGCGTCGCTGACGGCGATGTTGTTGTAGATAATGAAAACGATGATGATTTGTACGGCATTTATTCGGAAGAAGAGGACGTATTTAACCTGTATTCTTCGCCCAAATATCCTGATGATGAAGCGTCGATTTTTTTGAAGAACAAGGGCAATGGGAATGTGTACGGCGTTTATGGTTTTGGCAACGTATATAACTCTTATGTTATCGGCGAGTATGAAGGCAAACAAAATCCCAAAAAAGAAGGAACGGGAAACATAACCATTACCGATGAAGGCAGTGGTTCCGTCTATGGCGTATTTTCCAGGGTGGATGATGTAACTGAATTAAAAGAAGGGTATAATGCGCGGGCTTTTTATCAGGGAACGGCCATTGGCAATATTGACATCACGCATACTGGCGGCGGCAGCACTTTCGGCATATTCGGCGATGTCCGCGCTTATAATGCACGGGCTGATTACGGCGGGAATGCATACGGTTCCATTACCATACGCGGTGACGGAAACATATACGGCCTCAGCGGATATTCGACGGCAACGAATGCAGTTTCGGCATTTTTGGGGCATAATGTTACAGGCGTGATTGATTTGTACAGCAAAGGAAACGGCGACGTTTACGGCATGATGATAAGCAAAGACGATATTCCGGGCGTAGGACAGCCGGATACGGGGCAGAAACTTGCCAACTGGTTTGCGTTTAACGCTTATGCTTCCGGCGGCGGAGACAACGTTGAAGGGACTATTAACATCAAAAATGAGGGAGACGGCGATGTTTATGGCATGTACGGCGGAGAACAGCTGTTTAACGCCATGTCTTACGGCGGACAGGACGAAGAGGGAAATCCGGACGGCAAAGCCAAGGGAACGATAAACATAGCCAATTACGGCAACGGAAACGTTTACGGAATGTATACGCCGGAGGCTTATGACGGAGCCGAAGGCGAACAGCAGCCGATTATTGCCAACAACTCGGATAACGGTGCCCAGTCAGTGATTAATCTGGTTAATACCGGCAGCGGTGTGACGACCGGATTACGCGGCGGGCAAAGGAGCCATATTGAAAATACGGGAGAAATCAATATAAACAATCTGGGCGACGGAACGGCAGTCGGCATATACGGCGGCGCCGGGTCTAACATTCTCAACCGCGGAAAAATCAACATATATCGTCAGGCGCATACCGATGCGGAAGACGGAACGGTACATAATCCCGACGGCGCTACGGGCGGGACGGCGTACGGTATTTATGCCGAAAGCGGCGCGCAAGTGATTAACAGCGGCGACATAACAATCACGGGTGCCGAAAAAGGGACGGGCATTTATCTGGAAAAAGGCGCTTCGCTTGAAAATACGGGCAACATCAGCTTTAACGGCACATCGGACGCCATTGTCGAAGACGGTTCCGCAGTAGATATTTATGGAGAAGGTACCAACAGGGCGTCTGTTGATTTGAACGATATGGGCGGCGAAATAATTCTGGGGCAGGGCGGACGCTTTTTTGCCGATGCGTTGTCCGGAGATATGAGCGTTTCGGAAAAAACGGTTATGGGCAGTTTTGGCGATGAATACGTTTTGTCCGGTTCGCTGCAGGCGGAAAATATAAATGATTTGAACTTGAAATCTAAATCGGCGATGTTTGAAGCGAACTCGCAGAAGAATGAGAACGGCGGATATGACGTTGTCCTGAATCGGAAGGATTTTGACGAACTTTTAACTGACGGCGAAATGGCGGAGCTTCTGGAAAACAATTATGCCGATGAAAACGGAAGCGCTATTTTTGACAGTTTGAAACAAGCAGGGACGAAAGCGGATTTGCAGGGAGCATCGGACAATCTTTTCGGCAAAGACGTGCTGCCGAATTTCCGCCGCGAAGACGCTTTGGTTTATCGGAGCCTGAGCAGGCAGTTTAACGACAATCTGTTTAACCGTCCTGATGAAAATTATATTGGCGGCTATAAACATATTGACATTTCGACGGATTCCGACGGAACGCTGGAAGGCAGCGACGGCGAGGTTCATGCGGCATACGGCATGCTGAAAGGACAGGCAGGCAATGGGCTGGTATACGGAATGGGAGCGAGCATTGCCAATTTGAAAAGCGATTATGACAACGGTTTCAGCCGCAAGAGCAATATTTTCGGCCTTTGGATGCCGTTGGGATATGACTTCGGCAACGGAACCCGCTGGTATTCCAAGCTGTATGCGGGGTATGCCGACGGTTCGTATGACCGCCTGACAGCGCTGGGCAAATTTTCTTCCGACTTTACGGAATATCAGTACGGTTTGAGCAATGAAGTCCGGCACAGCATGAATCTGGGATACGGGTTTACGTTTGAACCGTTGGCAGAATTGAATTTCCTGGGCATTTATCAGGACGGATACGATGAGGGCAATGCCGAAGGTGCCCTGCATTCCGACAGCGGGAACGCTCTGTCGCTGGAAGGCGGGCTGGGCGCGTATCTGACCAAAGAAATCAAGTTTTCCGAAGACAGCCGTCTGGGAATTCAAATCGGAGGCGTTTATTATGTCGAGTTTATGGATCCGGATGACGGAACAGATATCTCGCTGAACGGGCTTAACGGCAAGTATAAACTCCGCAATGTTTCTGATGACAACAGGACGGTCTTTTCCGCACGGGTCAACTATAATTACAAAGATATCATGCTTTACGGCAATATTGAACAGGAAGCCGGAGGCAGTGACGCTTTGTTGATTGATGCAGGTATGCAGTACAAATTTTAATTAGAGCTTGTATCTTTAAATAAAAAGTTGTATTTAATCTGCACAGGTTGACGTTAAGGAGTATCCAGATGGAAAAAATCAAATTGTATATAAGGCGGGGAAAGGGCATCGGGCTTTTGTTCCTGTTGGCCTCTGCCGTTTTGGCAACGATGTTTTTGATGATTTCGCTGAAAAGCGCCTATACGGAAATAAAGCCAGAGGTGGTGCTGGTGGCGAATGAATTTCTGCCGATTACGGTCAAGGGCGGAAAAATCGTCGAACCTGCCAATGCGTATAAACGCATTGAGCTTGATTTTGGCGGCAAAGGAGAAAAAAAGGATTTGTTTCCGGTAGTTCTGGATACAAGAAATGAGGTTTCTTCGGTGCCGACGGAACCGCAAGGCTTATTTATTACAACCGATACGGTTTATGCCGTTACGGCAGACCAAATCCGCCGGTTAAATTTGCAGACGCAGCAGGACGGTGTTTTGACCAAGGAAAATTTTGCCGAAATAATGGACGGAGTTGTCGGTTACGTTTCTTCTTTTGCAGCTATGATTTTAGTGGCGATGTACTTCTTGACGCTGCTCTTGAAAACATGGCTGGCGGCACTTCTCGGCCGGGTTGCTCTTAAAGTGATGAAAAAGCCGGAAATGCTTAATATGAGCGGATTAATGCGCCTGAGCGCGATGACGGCTGCGGTGACGGAGTTAGGGTCATACTTTGTCGGGACGGGATTTGGCCTGACCGGTTGGTATACGTTTATCATAATAGTGGCAGTTGTCTTGCTTGTTTTATATAAGATGCAGCCAGAGGACAGCAAAAATGACGGCATCCTGCCTGGGGAATAGACTGTCGGCACTGCTACGGAGGATATTTAAGTTTTCTATTCTTTTATGATGTGGTCAAAACGTCTTTTTGCCTTGATTATACGCCGGGCTATGGTTTAGAATTCAGCTAAAAGTAAGTTTAAGCAGGGGTACTTCCATGAATTTGCGGCCGTTTTGTTTGTTGTTGGGCTTTGTGCTGTTGGGAACCAATCCGGTTCTGGCCGGTTATACCTATAAGGAAGACGATACGCGTTTGGTGAACGGCGTTTTATATGATATTAACGGCGATCCGGTAACCGGAACATACGAAGTTTTTTATGAAAACAATATTCGCAAAAGCCTGATGCCTTACGTGAACGGGATATTAAACGGCGTAGGTTCCCTATATAACGAGAAAGGCGTAAAAGAAGCGGATATGCCGTTTGTTGACGGCAAAGCGGAAGGGATTGCTCTGGTATATTATGAAGACGGGCGTCTGAAAGAGAAAATTCCTTATCGGAACGGAAAGATAAACGGCGTGATGCGAACTTTTTTTGAGAATGGCAATGTCAAAGAAAGGATATCGTATGATGCTGACGTTCGCAGCGGTCCGGCTAAATCTTATTACGAAGACGGCAGTTTGAAGGAAGTTTATGCTTATGCCGACGGGAAGAAAGAGGGGGCTGCCACGGTTTATTTTTATGACGGCAGTGTTGCCGAGGAGTTGCGGTACAGCGGAGATATTATCGTCGGCGAAAGGAACGTTTATTATAAAAGCGGCAATTTGAAGTCGCGTATCCTTTATGAATTCGGCCGGAAAAACGGCAATATGCAAAATTATTACGAAGATGGCAAGCTGGCGGCGGTTATTCCGTATAAAGATGACAAAATAGAGGGGGAAGGCGCTTTTTATAAAGAAGACGGAACGCTTGACCTGACGGTAAATTATAAAGACAGCATCCGGGACGGAGCCGCGAAGGCCTATTATCCTGACGGCAAAGTCAAACTGGCGGCCAATTATCAGAATGATTTGAAGAACGGAACCGAAACCGAGTATTTTGAGAGCGGAGCAGTTAAGACGGAAATGCCTTATGTGGACGGGATAGTCAACGGCGTCGGCCGAGAATATTATGAGACGTCGGGGCTCAAAATGGAGATGACGTATGTTGATGCAGTTGCCAACGGAACGGCCAAATTTTATGACCAGGACGGTAAACTTTCGGCTGAGGCGAATTATAAGGACGGGAAAAAAGACGGGACGCAGAAGGATTATGATAAAAATGGCCGCCTTGTTGCCGAGAGCAATTATGTAAAAGACGTGCTTGACGGCGAATACAAGGAATTTTATGAAGACGGCAAAGTTAAGTCTACGGCGAGTTATGCGAACGGCATTTTGGAAGGGCTTACGCTGGTATATGATACGGCAGGCAATCTGTCGTATGAAATTCCGTATGTCAATAACCGCAAAGAAGGTAAAGTTAAACGATACTATCCGGGTGGCGAACTGATGGGCGAAGTTACGTATGAAAAAGGCAAAAAACACGGTATGCTTGATGCGTATAATGAAGACGGCACGCTGATGGCGAAAGTCCTGTTTAATAAAGATGAGGCGATTAAAGGATACAGCCTTAACCATGGCAAAGATCCGGTTTTGATGTCTGAGGAAGAATTGAAACTGATTAATGAAGCATATTAATTTTTATGGTGAATTTCGTTACAGGTTCGATGTTATGAAATATCTCTGAAAATGTGAGAGAAAAGCTGAAGGTTAAGAGATACGCTTGGAGGGAAATGGCGGCATATTTGCTTTTGAATATCAGAAAAGGCACCTTTTAGGTGCCTTTTTGCTGATTGCGGGGATTTAAAATTACAGTCTGCGGCCAAGACTTTTTATTTCAAATCCGAGTTCTTTGGCCAGCCGGCAGTCAAAGACGTTGCGATAGTCGGCAATTTGCGGACGGGTCAGCAGCATTTTAATCTTTTCCAAATCCAGCTCTTTAAATTCCTGCCAGTCGGTCAGAACGGCAAGCGCGTCGGCGCCGCCGATAGCTTCATAAGCCGAATTGCAGTAGGTTACTATATTGCCTAGGATTGCTTTGGTGTTTGGCATAGCTTCAGGATCGTAGAGCCTGATGCTGACATCGTGCGCAAGCATAATTTCAATAATCTGCAAGGCGGGAGATTCCCGGCAGTCGTCGGTTCCGCCCTTAAAAGCGCTGCCGAGGACGGCTATTGTCGGATTTTTCTTGTCCGAGACCATATCAAGTATGCGTTTGGCCATATTGATTTTACGGCGTTCGTTGCTTTTTATGGTGGTTTCAATCAGCGACAGGTCAACGCCGTTGAATTTACCCATATAAGCCATGGCGTTCGTATCCTTCGGGAAGCAGAAACCGCCGTAACCGGGGCCGGGAACGAGGAATTTGGCACCGATACGGCTGTCCAGTCCCATGCCCTGGGCGACTTCATAAATGTCTGCGCCCGATGTTTCGCAAAAGTCGGCCATCTCGTTAATATATTGGATTTTCATGGCGAGAAAGGCGTTTGAAGCGTATTTTATCGTTTCGGAAGACTGGCGCGACACATAGAGAATAGTGCATTTGTCTTTAAACGGGGCATAAAGTTCGGCGATGAGATTCTTGGCTCGTTCGGAATTCGCGCCGACGATAATCCGGTCCGGATGGAAGAAGTCGTGTACGGCGAAGCCTTCACGCAGAAATTCCGGCAGGGAAATTACATCAAATTCGGCTGTCGGGTTTTCGCGGCGAATAATACTTTCTACAGCGTCGCCGGTATTGACGGGGACGGTGGACTTAACTGCGATTACCGTATATCCCTGAAGGTGGTGCGCGAGTTCTTCGGCGGCGGCTTTGATATATTTCATGTCCGCTTCTTTGGTTATCGGGTTTGGCGGGGTGCCGACGGCGAGAATAACCAAATCCGCAGCGGGAATGCTTTCGGCAAAGGACGTAGAAAACCGAACTTTTCCGTTGGCGGTGTTTTTTTGGAAAAGTTCTTCCAGCCCTTCTTCAAAAATGGTTACTTTTCCGGATTTTAACGTATTGATTTTTTTTTCGTCAATATCAAGGCAGACGACTTCGTTGCCCAATTCGGCTAAGCCTACACCGGTCGGGAGGCCGACATATCCGGTGCCGATAACTGTTATTTTCATTATAAATCTCCCTAAATGTTCAGCAGGTCTATGTTAAAAGATTGTGGGAGATTTGCAAGCGTTAAAATAGCGGTGTTTATAATCGTCCGCATTTGAAAATGTTATGACCGCGGTGTTTTTTGGGGGAGGGCGGACTGAAACGGAGCGGACTGCGCGACGGCATTTACGCGGGAAGAAGGGGAAATGTTGCTGATGACAATTCCGGCGATAACCAAAACGGCTCCGTAAATCTGGCTTGAATATATTTGTTCATTTAACAGAACGTAAGCTTCAATGGTGGAAAATACCGGCATCAGATAATACAGAGTTCCGGTTTTGACCGTTCCGATAAGACGGAGGGCTTTGTTCCAGGAGAGGTAGGCGATACCGGAGTTGAATACGGCAAGAACAATTAAAATCATAATGTCTGTTTTGGTCAGAGGGGAGAGAGGAACGTTAGTGAAATCAAAAGCTGCGAGCGGCAGGAACAGTATGGTAGAAATACAGATTGCCAGAGTAAACGTGGCGATAGGCGGCAACTCCGGCGGAATCTTTTTCTGAACTATGGCGTAGACGGCAAAAGATACGGCGGCGCAGAGCATCCAGAAATCGCCGGTGGTGAGGGTTATTCTGCTTAAATCGGTAAAGCTACCATCAAGGATGACGGCGGCAACGCCGGCTAATGCGCATATTATGCCGATAATCTGGAAAAAGGTAATTCTCTTGTGCAAGAGAAGGGCTGAGAAAATAAGCAGAAATACCGGGCTTGAGGCGCCGATTAATGCCATATCGACCGCATTGGACGTGTGTCCGGCATAATATACAAAAGTGTTTTGAAAACCCAAACCGGTGAATGACATAGCCAGTATGAGGGGCCAGACTTTAAGGTATTTCCGGCGGTATGTCCAAACAGTTTTGCCGATAAAGGGAAGAAAAAGCAGACTGGGTATCAGCCAGCGGATAAACGAAATTTCAAACGGAGTGAGCTTGCCGGATAAATATTTGGAATAGATGACGTTGAAACTCCAGAAGAAAATTGCAAACAGGGCGAATAAATATCCGTTGAAGTTTTTTTGCATGGCGTTAATATATCCTTGTTAGATGAACTTTACCGTGTTGTTTCCTATTATGTGAGCTATGTTAGACAGACTTTATTTAAGTATTTTTAGATGCGAACTTTTTTCAAATATAAGCGTTTAGTTTTGATGTTCAAGGAGATATGAAGTGATAAAAATACCTGTTTTGGCGGCGATTGTCTGCCTGGGACTGAGTTTTAACGCCGGGGCGGCGGAAATCAGTGCGGAAGCGTTGCGATTGACTCCCGGACAAAATCAGAAACTGCGAGAGATGAAGGAGAACCTTAAAGCTGAAGTACAGCCGATTTGGGAAGAGGTTGAGAGCGGCAGACAACGGATTATTGAGATTGAAAAAAAGTATTTCGGCGAATTCTGGAATATGCTGACGGATGAACAGAAACAGGAGTTTGCACGACTGAACCAGGGCGAGTAGAGGTGCTATGCGGCCGGAGGCCGTACAACGGTGATGAAGCCGTTATCAAGACAGCGAAGTAAAGGGAATAAAAAAGCCGCAGGTTTTGTGCCTGCGGCTTTTGAGGTTGAAGTTTGTTTATTTAACTTCTTCAAAATCGGCGTCAACAACGTTGTCGTCTTTTTTAGGTTCGGCTTCAGGCGCGCCCTGTTCAGCTCCCTGTGCATTACCGGCACCGGCAGCTGCACCCTGAGCTTTGTACATAGCTTCGCCCAGTTTCAGGGAAGCCTGCATGAGAGCGTCTGATTTTTCTTTGATTGTCGCTGCGTCATCGCCTTCAATTACGCCTTTTAGGGCCGTAATTGCAGATTCGATAGCCTCTTTGTCAGCGGAGGAAACTTTATCAGCGTTTTCCTTCAAAGTCTTTTCCGTTGTGTGGATGAGGCTTTCGGCCTGATTCTTGGCTTCAATCAACTCTTTTTTCTTCTTGTCGGCTTCGGCATTCGCTTCGGCGTCTTTGACCATTTTTTCAATATCGGCATCAGACAAACCGCCGGAGGCCTGAATACGGATAGCCTGTTCTTTGTTGGTCGCTTTATCTTTGGCGGAAACGTTAACGATGCCGTTGGCGTCAATATCAAAAGTAACCTCAATCTGCGGCATGCCGCGCGGTGCCGGCGGAATGCCGACTAAGTCGAACTGACCCAGCAGTTTGTTGTCGGCAGCCATTTCGCGTTCGCCCTGGAAGACGCGAATAGTTACGGCTGTCTGTCCGTCTTCGGCGGTGGAGAATACCTGCGACTTGCGGGTCGG
This sequence comes from Acetobacter sp. 46_36, assembly GCA_001917135.1. Taxonomy (GTDB): domain Bacteria; phylum Pseudomonadota; class Alphaproteobacteria; order RF32; family CAG-239; genus CAG-267. The sequence goes on along the minus strand of MNTT01000015.1, from coordinate 42,066 downwards.
GATTGTCGTATTGCGGTCAATCAAGCGGGTGAAGACGCCGCCCAGCGTTTCAATACCCAGCGACAGCGGGGTAACGTCGAGCAACAGAACGTCTTTGACATCGCCCATCAAAACGCCGCCCTGAATAGCGGCACCGACGGCAACAACTTCGTCCGGGTTAACGCCTTTGTGCGGTTCTTTGCCAAAGATTTCCTTTACTTTTTCCTGTACTTTCGGCATACGGGTCATACCGCCGACCAGAATGACTTCGCTAATGTCGGACGGTTTGACTCCGGCGTCAGCCATAGCCTTTTTGCAGGGTTCAACGGTCTTTTCAATCAGGTCGTCAACAATGGATTCCAGTTTTGCACGGGTTAATTTCATATTCAGGTGCTTCGGAATCGGGGTGCCGGTGCTCATATCAGCAGTAATGAACGGCAGGTTGATTTCGGTCTGCGTTGTTGAAGACAATTCAATTTTGGCTTTTTCAGCAGCTTCTTTCAGACGTTGCAGAGCCAGCCGGTCAGCCTTCAGGTCAATGTTGTTTTCTTTTTTGAATTCGTCGGCCAGATAATTTACCAGACGCTGGTCAAAATCTTCACCGCCGAGGAAAGTATCGCCGTTTGTTGACTTTACTTCGAAAACGCCGTCGCCGATTTCCAAAATGGAAATATCGAACGTACCGCCGCCCAGGTCATAAACCGCAATGGTGCCGGACGCTTTCTTGTCCATACCATAGGCAAGCGCTGCCGCAGTAGGTTCGTTGATGATACGCAGGACGTCAAGGCCTGCAATCTTGCCGGCGTCTTTGGTTGCCTGACGCTGTGAGTCGTTAAAATATGCAGGAACGGTAATGACGGCTTTTTCAATTTTTTCGCCGAGATAGCTTTCGGCATATTCTTTGATTTTCTGCAAGACGATTGCCGAAATTTGCGACGGGGCATATTTTTTGCCCTTAGCTTCTACCCACGCATCGCCATTGTCACCGGCAATAATTTTGAACGGAACCAGTTCTTTGTCTTTGGCGACTTCAGGCGAGTCAAAACGACGTCCAATCAAACGCTTAATTGCAAACAGCGTATTTTCCGGGTTGGTAACGGCCTGACGCTTTGCCGGATAGCCTACCAGCGTTTCCGTATCCGTAAACGCAACCATAGACGGAGTTGTTCTTGCGCCTTCGGAATTCTCAAGTACTTTCGGTTCCCCGCCTTCCATGATGGCAAAACAGGAGTTTGTCGTACCCAAGTCAATACCCAATACTTTATTGCTCATATCTCAAATCCTTTTTTACGTTATGAAATCTTTCTGTTACCTTATATAGGGAGGCGTTTTGACGGAAGCAATAGACGGGCGGTGAAAAAATACAATTTTTTTAAAAATTTTAAGAAACTTGGCCGCTGCCGCAAAACAGTTGGAAAAAATGAAACCGTTTCGGGGAAAATTCCGAAAAAACGAGAGATTTTATTTTTTGACAAACCTATTGACAAAAATAAAAAAGTCATGTAATAGGACAATGATAATTTTATTTTTATTTACTTTAAATTTTTAGGTTTTATGGAACAAGTTATGAATTATCTTCCATGGATTGGCGTTGCCATCGTGGTTGTAGTGTTGGTTCTTTTAGTGAGATGGATTTTGTCTCTGAGAAGAGTTGTCAAACCTTCGGAAGTTCATGTCGTCCGGCGCAGCAAGGTAACGGAAATCTACGGCAGTATCAAGCCGATAGATTCTGGTGCTGGAAACAATGCCGGCGGAGGAATTTCCCGGGCAGACGAGACGGCCGGAAATGTCTATTATCAAATTCCGTCATGGGTCCCGGTTTGGGGTGTAGAGGTACAGATTTTGCCGCTGCATAACTTTTCGGTAGATTTGGACGGGTATGAAGCGTATGATAAAGACAAACTGCCGTTTGTAGTAGATGTTACAGCGTTTTTCCGCATCGCCGATTATCGTCAGGCGGCTTCGCGTATTTCAGACAATGACACCTTGCAGGAACATCTGACGAGTATTGTACAGAGTGCCGTGCGTTCTATTTTGGCGAATGATACGCTGGAAAAGATTATGACCCAGCGTTCCGTTTACGGGGAGGAATTTACCAAAGAAGTAAATGACAACCTTAAGGAATGGGGTATCGTGCCGGTCAAGAGCATTGAGCTGATGGATGTGCGTGACAAGATGGGAGAGAAGGTTATTTCCAATATCATGGAAAAGAAAAAATCTTTTATCGACATGGAATCGCGCAAAGAAGTGGCTAAAAACAGACAAGAGGCGGAAGAAGCCGAAATCTTATCCGAACAGGAAATTGCCCTGAAAAAGGAAGAGAAAGAGGAAAAGGTTGGCAAGCGCAGGGCTGAACGCGAACAAGCGGTCGGCATTGCGGACGAAAAATCCAAACAGGAAGTGAAAGATCAGGAAAGGCTGACCAAAGAAAAAGAAATGCTTGTTGTTGAAGTCGGGACTACCCGTCAGGCGGAAATTGATAAAAAGAAAGTTGTCATTGACGCTGAAGCCGGCAAGGAAAAACAGCGGATTGAAGCTGAAGCCGATGTGTTGGTTGCTGAGCAAAACAAGCTTGTTGCCGAACATGATGCCGGTGCTGCCTTTATCCAAAAGACGAAAGATGCCGAGGCGGATTTGGTCAAAGCTAAAAACGAGGCTTTGGGTATTGAAGCCAAAGGTGCTGCAGAAGCTTTGGCAAAAGAAAAGCTCGGACAGGCAGAAGTTGCACCGCAGATTACGCTGGCTCACGAGATTGGAAACAATCAAGGGTATCAGACTTATCTTATTGAAATTAAGAAAGTCGATGCGTTACAGGCTGTCGGAATCGAACAGGCAAAGAATCTCGGAAACGCTGACATTAAGATTATTGCCAATGCGGGAAGCAATGTGCAAGAGGGCGTAAGTTCCGTTATGCAGCTGTTTTCCGCCAAAGGAGGACAAGCAATGAACTCTATGCTTGAAGCCTTTGCCGGAACCGAACTTGGACAGCAGCTTCTTGGCAAAATCTGCAATGCCGGAAATGATGCAGCAGATAAGCCGATTACCGGTGCATCTTCCAATGCCGGTGTTCAAAAGCCCGAAGCTGACAACAAAGGGAAAAAGAAGTAGTAACTTGGTTAAAAAAGAAAGGAGCTGCCTTGTGCAGCTCCTTTTTTGTATATGGTTAAAAAGCGGGGTTTCCGTTGCCGTCAAAATAAGACATTAATCCGCGGCGGCAGAGCTTTTTGTATATGGGACGTCTGAGCCGTAATTCATTAATCAGAATCTGCGGGCTGCAATCCGGGCAAATATCGAAAATTTTTTCATTGCCGTTGCGCCGGGTTTTGACGACAGCGCTTAGCAAACGGGATTTACCGATGCAGGAGGACAGATAAACAAAACATTCGTCATTGTCTTCAAGATATTGTATGGCCAGCTTGCGGGCATACAGATTGAGGGTCAGGTCCGCTTTGCTGGGGTCTTTGGTCCATGGCGAACCGCCGCCTATCGGGCAGGCTGCCGAATAAAAATCACAGGCAAGTTTGCGTCCGGTTATGCCGCAGTCGGCAATTGACGAATGGCAGGTATAGGCTCCGGTTCCGTTGACAATAAGGTTTTCAGGCACTTGTTCCAACGTTTCGGCGATGAATGCAGACAGGCTTTCAGGTTTTTGCATCGGAATGGCGGTAACGGCGGTAAGGATTTTTCCCTCGGTATTAAGAGTTATCTGCGTTTTGATGTCCAGTCCGAGATTGTCGGAAACCCGGGCTTTTTCATACAGGGCGCAGTTAAGCTTACGGGCAAGATAAAGCTCGCGGTTAATCAGCCCGTCCCCTTTTTGGGCATAGCCGACGAAAACGCCCTGGTCGCCCCAGCCATCGGCTTCCACGCCTCTGCCTATCTCACAGGATTGGGCGCTGATAAGGTTGGTGATTTCAATCCGGTTGATATCAATTGCGTTTTGTTGCCATATCTGGCTGTATTCTTCATCATAGCCGATGTCACGTAAAGCCTGCCTGACGCAGTCCGGCAGGTTGTGCAGTTTAATGTTGCCCGATATTTCGCCGCCCAAGATTATATGATTGTTTTTTACCATAACTTCTACGGCGTAACGTATGCCGGAATCCTGTTTTATACATTCGTCAAGCAGTGCACTTGAAATATAGTCGGCAATTTTATCCGGGTGTCCGAGAGACACATATTCGGCGGTTTTGTTCATAACAGTTCTCCTTTTTAGTCCTATCAGGTGTCGGACAAGTCGGTTAAATCCACACAAAACAACAAGGCTGTTGTTTTCGCTTATAATTAAACTCTCCGGCGTCGTCTTTGTCAATCGCAGGAAACGGTTGTCAACCGTTTTTGCCGGAGCGATTGCGGGGAATGGTGTAATTTGAGCCGTATTTTAACCGTTTTTGCGCGGCAGTTTTTCTTTTTCTTCTTCAGGAACGACAATACCGCAGGAAACGACGTATTTAAGCGCGTCTTCAACGCTCATTTTTAATTTAATAACATCTTCCGACGGAACGATTATGAGAAAACCGGAAGTCGGGTTTGGCGTTGTGGGGACGAAAATGCTGAGCATTTTCCGGCTGTGCAGCTTATGTGCCAGCTCGCCGGTCGTTTCGCCGGCCAGAAAGCCGATAATCCAGATGCCTTTGCGCGGGTATTCCAGAAGGACGGCCTCCTTAAAGGATTTTGATTTTTGCGAAAATACCGTTTCAAACAGTTGTTTCAACAGCGAATAAATGCTGGAAATAAGCGGCATTTTAGAGACGATGAAGTCGCCGAGACGGACGAAAAACCTGCCGATAAAACCGGTGGTGAACATACCGATGAGAATGAGCACAACAATCAGCATTACAACGCCTATGCCGGGAATATAAGGGACAAACTCGTGGGCGGCAACCTGCGGCGGAATCAGCGAGCGCGTCCATTTGTCCATCCAGACGAACAATTCGTAAGCCATGTAAAAGGTGATTGTTACGGGCATGGTTACCAGAATGCCCGTAAACAGGTAGGTTTTCAGTTTGGAAATGACATAGCCGAAAAACCCGGGTTTCTTCTGCCGGTTTTTAACGGTTTGGCGCAGTTTTCTGATTTGGGCTTTTTTCATTTTGACCTCATTTTGACTTTTTAATATCCGTCAGGATAAACTGGAGCGAAACAGAGTTGTTCCAGCGGTTAAAACGCAGATTGCCGACGACGTCATAGCAGTCATGGCGGCGGCTTAATATTTCTTTGCCGATTTCGCTGTCGGCAATACGGAAAGCGATGGCAGGGAGTTTTTCTCCGGATATGGTTGCCAATTCGCATTTAACATGTCCGGCGCCGATGATGCAGGGGCGTTGAAAATATACGCCGCGCAGCAGGAGAAGAGGTTCAGGGTTGCCGGTGCCGAAAGGCTTCAGCCGTTCCAGCTCGCTGCATAACCCGGCATTGGCGGCAGGGAGGCTAAGGCTCAGGTCGATGTTAATGACGGGGTGCGGCCGGGTATTGTTCAGGCTGCGGGCAATATATTCGCCGGCAAATGTGCGAAAGGCGGGAATTTGCGCTTCGGTCAGGGAAAAGCCGGCAGCCATCGTGTGCCCGCCGCCTTTGGTCAGGACGCCTTTTTCTTTGGCGGCGATAATCAACGCACCCAAATCTACGCCGGGAATTGACCGGGCGGAGCCTTTGATTTCGTCGTCTTCAATGCTCATGACAAAAGCGGGCAGATTGTAACGTTCCTTTAGTTTGCCGGCGACGATGCCGATGACGCCCTGGTGCCAGCCTTTGTTGTAAACAAAAGCCATAGGCCAGCTTTGCGGCGTACCTTCCAGCATTTCTATGGATTGCTCTAAAACAAAACCCTCAATGTCTTTACGTTCCTGATTAAAACCGTTGAGTTCGTCGGCCAATTGTTTGGCTTCCATCGGGTTGACGGAGCAGAGGAGCTGGCTGCCGATGCTTGCTTTGCCGACACGCCCGCCGGCATTGATACGGGGACCGAGCACAAATCCCAGATGGTAGGCGTCCGGCTTTTCGTTGATGTTGGCGGCGTCGGCAAGTGTTCTTAGTCCGAGGTTTTGGCGCGAAGACATAATCTTGAGCCCCTGTGTTACAAATGAGCGGTTTATACCCAACAGCGTGACGACATCGCAAACGGTGCCGAGTGCCACCAAATCCAGCCACTGCATCAGGTTAGGCTCGGGCAGGGCAGAGGTGTAAAATCCTTTTTGGCGCAAAATCCGGTTTATGGCTACTACGGTCATAAAGACGACGCCGACGGCTGCCATATAGGCCAAATCGGGATGGTTGTTGTTTTCATCCAGGCGTTTGGGATTGACAACGGCATAGACCTTCGGTAAGCGGGTTTCGGCTTCGTGGTGATCCAGAACGATAATTTCGAATTTTTCGGCAGCGGTGTCAAGAACTTCAAAAGCAGAAGTACCGCAGTCGACGGTTATGACAAGGTCGGCGCCAAAATCTGCAAACTCCTGAAAAGCCAGCGTACTCGGGCCGTAGCCTTCTTCCCTTTCGGGGATATGGACGGCGGTTTCAATTCCCAGGTAGGTCAAAAACAGGCGCAGGACGGATGTGGAAGTTGCCCCGTCAACATCGTAGTCGCCAATAATGCCGATTTTTTGATGATTGATTATTGCTTCGGCAATTCGGGCGGCGGCTTTATCCATATCTTTTAAGACGCTGGGGTCAGGCATGGAAGTCGATAATTTCGGATTGAGGAAAAGCGGCGCGTTATCCTCCGTAATTCCGCGCAGAATAAGGAGTTTCGCCATTGATGACGAAATTTCCAATCGCCGGCATATTTGCTCGGTGCGATGTTCATCGGTTTGGGCGACGTTCCAGACGTTTCCGCCGAGAGAAAGGTCGCAATCTTCTGTTTCGTTCATCTTCTGTCCTTTGCTTAATGGCGGAATTGTAGGAGAAACGGATTGTTTTGACAAGCAAATTTTCGGATATGAGGATAATTTCCGAGCTTTAGGGGAAACGGAAGTTCAAGCTGGGAACGGAGGCAGGATGCCGGGATGGCGCGGATACCGGAAACCGGGGAGATGCTGCTGAGGCAGGTGCCGAGGGCGTCGATAAAGCTGGTGCCGGGGATTGAGACGATGCGGCGGGGGCAGCCGACAGCTCTTTTTGCAGCCAGAGGCGGGCGCGTTTTTCGCCGTCTTGGCTGACGGTCAGGACAATAGTCCGGGGAGATGTGTAGACGGCGGCGGCATCCGGCCAGGGGGCTGCTTTATCTTGCAGGTAAGAGATTAATCCGGGGGTAAGGGATATTTGATTCGGGTCGACATAGCTCCAGTATACGTCAAAATCGGCGGCTACAAAATTATGCGGATAATAAAAAAGGTAGGCTTTGGACGGCAAATGCCATGGTATGTAGGGGGCGGTTACGGTGTAGCCGTCTGCGGCTGTAATACTGTCGCCGGGAATAAGAAAACGGCTGCGGAAATCCAGCGTTCCGCCTTGTACAAATGCGTATTTACGATATGGGGAAAAGCTGGAGGTATCTTCCAGCCGGGTCAGGATGCGTTCAGCGAAGGACATTTCGGCTTTAAATCCCTGCGACCATATTTTGGCGGCGGCTGCGGTTGTGTTAATGTTTCCGGCAATCAAGGCAGACAGGGCAAAAGCGGTTATGTTGCGAATAAGTCTGTCGTCCGATGCCAACAAGACTGCTGATGAGAAAGCATATATAAATGGGAGGCCGAAAAAGTCGATACGCGGCTGGTACAGCACCTGGTTAATGTCCCGGGCAACGAGCAGTGTGGCAACGGTGGCGAAAAGCATTCCGGCGACAGAGAGAAAAAACAGGGCGATGTTTGCTGGGCGTTTTGGGAGTTGGTGCCAGAGGCGAAAGATGGCAAGGAGAAACAGGCAGAGGCCTATGTATTTGTAAGATGTGGTAATAAAACCGCCGCTTTTGAAGAACTGTCCGACGGCAGTCTGCAGGCAGAGCAGCAGTTTGTCCGGAAACTCGGCGAAACCGATACCCGCGGTGTTGTATGTATCATGTTGTAAATGGTATTTTTTCAACAAATATTGAGCAAAGAGAAAAATGGCGATACCGAAAAACAAGGCAATGCAGTGCGGAATAAAATGACGGAAAAGAGTCGGGACAGAAAGCCTTTGCAGACAGAGGGATTGCAAAATCAGAGAGAAAAAGACAACGCCCATCAGGTTGATGACGGGAGGGTAGCCGCCAAGAGCCAGAGCGAACAACAGAACAGCGGCAAGAAAAGAGAGTTTTGGATGATGTGTCCGGGGCAGATTTTCAAGGCTGTAAAACGCAGCGGCGATGACGAGGACCCAGGATAGCGAACTTAAGGTGATAAAGGCGAAATAGAGCCAGGATATGGCGTACGGAGACGATGCCAAGCACAGCCCCGGCAGAAGATATATGCACTTTTGGGGCGGCAAGTTCCAAAGCCGAAACAACAGCACTGCCGCGCCGGAATAGAAAGCAAAGGCTGCTGCTATGCTGAAGACAGGAAGAATTCGCCCTTCAAAGAGGAAGTTTTGAAGAATAAATTGTGAAAACCTCCCTTCAAATACGCCGCTAAACAACGGCGTACCTTTGCGTATCCATTCCCAGTCGTGATTACCCCAGAGAAAATTGAACAAAAAAGGCAAAAATACAAGTAACGTTGCAATCCAGAGCTTTAGCCAGATGCGTCCGTAAAAGCCGGATGGCAAAAAAAGGTATGATTTCTGCGCGGCGTTATCCATGGTTTAATCCAAGGTTTGGTCGATTATATAAGTCGGGCGGTTTTTAACCTCAACGAAAATGCTGGCAATGTATTCGCCGATGATGCCCATAAACAGGATGGTAATGCCGCTGAAAAAGGTTATGACAGACATCAGCGAAGCCCAGCCGACGATTGTCGAACCTGAAAAATAAGCGTAGACCGTCCAAAGCATGAGAATAAAACTCAAGACGGAAATAACGATGCCGGAAAATGTTATCAAATGCAACGGCATGGCGGAAAAGCTGGAGATACCTTTCAGCGCGAATAAAAGCATTTTTTTTAGGGGGTATTTTGTCGTTCCGGCCTGACGTTTTTTGCGATCGTAGCAAACACAGCAGGATTTGAAACCGACTAACGGTACGATAGCGCGGAGAAAAAGGTTCTTTTCTTTAAATTCAGCCATGGCTGCGACGGCACGACGGCTTAACAGCCGAAAATCCGCGTGATTGGCGACAAGTTCAACGCCGAGGAGTTTCATCAGTTTATAAAACCACAGGGCGGTGTTGCGTTTGAAAAAACTGTCCGTGTCGCGGCGGTTTCTGACACCGTAAACGATTTCACAGCCTTTGTCGTAGCATTGTATCATCTGCTTTATGGCGGAAACGTCGTCCTGCAGATCGGCGTCTATGGTTATGTAAATATCGGCATCGGTATTATACAATCCTGCGAGCAACGCTTCCTGGTGCCCAAAATTGCGGGAGAGGGAAATGCCTTTGACACGCGGTGATTTTTTGTGTGCGTTTTCGATAATTTTCCATGTCGAATCTTTTGAACCGTCGTTAACGAAGACCAAACGGCTGCTCTCACGGATTAATCCGGATTTAATCAAATTATTCAGGGTGCCGGACAAAGTTTTTATGCTTTGCGGTAAGGCTTCTTCTTCGTTATAACAGGGAACGATAACGGCTAATTCGGGGATTTTTTTCATTTTATGCCACCTGACGATGATAATTGAACCGGGTATGCCGTTGTTATAACATAAAAGCGTAATTTTTTTATTAACGACGGGAATATTATGTTATCGGGACGAACGGCAATATCGGAATGAACGTCGTTGCGGAACGAATGTCATTACCGGAACGAATGCTATTACAGGAACGAACGGTAATATCGGAATGAACGTCATTGTCGAAATGAGCGGCAAAATTAATTGATGTCGGTTACGGTTTGGGCAGCATTTGCAGGCGGCGGCGAAAGTCTTCCAGCCCGGCCTGATTATAAACAACGATGATGATATCGGAATTTACATAAACGGAATTCGGATGCGGCCAGGGACGAGCCTGATTCATGAAAAAGTCATAGACGTCCGGTGTTATGTCGTCGGGAAGGAGAGGAAGAGTGCGGTCGATGTAATCAAAAGGGCTGTAAAATTCCAGCAGGTTTGCACCCTGCCACATGGCAAGATAGGGCAGGGAAAGCAGAAAAACGTCATCTTTATCGTAACTTCCGCGGTAGTAATTCGGGCGCAGGGAAATATCTCCGGCCTGATAGAAACGGTATTGTCCGTCAGGGGAGAAATCCGGGTGATTTTCAATCCGTTCGGAAATGTTGTCAAGAATTTGCATTTCGGCGTCAAAACCCTGTTTCCAAACTTTCAAAGCAGTGTAGTCGTTTAAAATGTTAAGCGGGAGAAGTACGACGGCAAAAGCAGCGGTAAGGCTGGATGACAATTTGGCAGGAATTGTCAGCAAGAGCCCGAGGAAAAAGGCATAAAGAAAAGCGAAGCCATAGAAATCTATGCGGGAAACGAATTCCGTATGGGGGACAACAAGAAACGTTGTCAGCGCCGTGGCCCAAACCGTGCCGCAAATTAGAACCGCAGCAACGGTACGCTGCCGCCAGTTTGGTGTGTAAAGAAGAATTCCGGTAACGGCACAAAAGGACATCAGCGCCAAAATAATTTTATATCCCCGTTCCATAAACGGCACGGTTATCCAAAACTGGCCGAATGCTATTTTTATAACGGTGAAGAATTTCAGCGGGAGGTTGGAAAGCGGTTCGGTTTCAAGATTATATACGTTGCCGGGGGCGATGATTTTTAAGGTGAGCTTAAACAGTACGGCGGCGATGAGAATATTGAGCAGCGTGTATTTATAAACAGCGAAGAGGTCTTTCAGTGTTTTTTGTTCAAATACGTATGCTATGACCAACCTGCCGCCGAGACAGACGAAGAGCATATTAATTACGGGAGGATATCCGCCGAGCGCCAGATAAAAACAAGCGACGGAACCAAGACACAGGAGTATTTTGTGCCGGACAGCACAGACCCAGCCCGAAAGGTAAAGCCCAAGAGCCGCCAGAAAAGCCCAAAGCATACAGCTGATAGTGATAAACGTGAAGTACATCCATGACAGCGTGTAGGGCTGGGTGGCAAAAAAACTGATGAACACAATGTATCCGGCCAGAGACTTTTTTATATTCCAGTATTTTGCCAGCAGCCACAGCGCTGCTGTTAAAAAGGCAAAACCTAACAGGTTGTTGAGGAGGGGGAGAATTTGTCCGCCGGTTAGCAGCCGGTAAGGGATAAACTGCGTGAATCGGCCTTCAAACAGCCCCGAAGAGAACAGCAATTCTTCTTTGATGAATTTGACGTCGTGGTTTCCCCACATAAAGTTTAAAGTATGGAACAGAAAAGCAAAATTGATGATAAGGAAACTTATCAGCACTGCTTTGCCGTCCAATGTGTCGGGGTAAAGGCGGAATTTTTGCAATAGCTTTTTCATGGCATATTTCCATTAACAGTTTGGCGAGGGGCTTCTGGATTGTGGCGCGGCGTCTGTGACGGTATCTGCGGTTCGGAACTTTGCGAGGAGAATTTTCTATTGGCGTCAGGGGATGCGGAGACAGGCAATTGGCGGGAAAGAAGTTCAAACTGACGGGTAAGCAATTCTTTGCCGCGTTGGGTGAGGGCAATGACAGCGTAGTTTTTATCGACATATACCGAATCGGCAGAAGGCCATGTTTTGACACGTTTGGTGAGAAAATCAGCCATTTGCGGCGTTATTTCTTCGGGACGGATGGCGGTGCCTTCGCGGACATAGTCGTACGGAGCGTAGAAATTATAATATTCAAAGGCAATCCAATAGCGGGTATATGGCGCCTGCAGCATATAGTAGCCGTATTTTTCGTTTGCAGACGGCAGATAGTAACGGGAACGCAGGGGGATTTCTCCGGCCTGAATGACGGTGTACTGGCTTGTGCGGGAAAAATCCTGATGGCTTTGGATACGGGCAGTCAGACGCTCCAAAAGTTTGTTTTCGGCGGAAAAGCCGAAGAAATGGGTTTTGGCAAAATTGAGGTTCAGGTTAATACTGATGATAAGCAACAAAACGGCGGATAAATAGGCAAAATTTTTGAGCACTTGCGAGCCGAAGCGGTGCAGATAGAAAAGGCAGAAAAGGGTGAGAACCGGATAGCCGTAAAAATCTGTCCGTGCCATATAGGCAGCCGGGTCTTCCATGGCAAAAGGAGCATCCGGAGCAGATTTAGCAAGCCAGGCGGAAAATTTCAGACATAGCGGAAGGGAGGCAATTAATAAGAGGGCAAGAACCTTTTTCCATATGCAAAGCAGGGAGTAATCAGGTGCATCGGCGGAAGGCGCTGATTTTGCAAAGGCAAAAAAACAGAAGGTTGCGCTTGCTGTTAGAGTAATTGATGAAATCAGCATTTTAAAAAACGGAGAAAGAAATGGCCGCGGCTGAAAAAAATCTTCAAAGGCGCTTTTTAATATTTTTGGCAGTTTAACGGTTAATTCAGGTACGGTGGATGCCTGGCTGTTATACAATTGCATCATATAATGATGTTCCTGTAAAAAGGAAAATGCCAGTTTTAGTCCGGCCATCGAAAGCAGCAGACAGACGGCGAACGGCAAAGTCTGCCGTATTATGGTGCGTCCGCTGGCCGGCTGTGCCGTCAGGCTAAGTATGGTAAAACAGGCTGCGGAGATAACAAACAGGTTGACTGAAGCAGGATATCCTCCCAGCGCGAATAATAGCAGGAGTGTGCCGCAGAGCGTGAAAATGACAGGATGAGAGCTGGACGCTTTTTGGCAGCACAGCAGGGATAAGGCTATTATTAACGGCCAGGACAACAGGCTGAAAGTTATGAAATGAAAATACAGCAGTTCTGCGGCGAAGGGCAGCCCCGCGGCGGCAGACAGGAACAGCGCGGCAATGGCCGGCCGTACAGAAAAGGCGAAGAAGCGTCGGTACAGCAGGAACAATGCCGCCGTGTAAAAAATGAATCCCAGCAGGATGTTCAGGACGGGAAGAATTTTTCCGTCCAGAAGCAGGTTTAGAAGAATGTATTGCGAAAAGCGCCCTTCAATCAGCCCGGACAACAGGGGGGTGCCGTGTATAAGCGGCAGCCAGTCGTGATTTCCCCATATAAAGTTTACTAAAAGCGGCGAAAAACACAGGCATAACAGACCGAAAGCGGTTATGGCGGGGACATACCGTCCGGGAGAGAAAGAAAATAACGAATTTGCGGATACGGGCTGTTGCATTCTGTTGTTTTGCGGTTTCATGGTTAATGTTATTGTGTTGACACTTTAGCGGGGAAAAGTATAAGATATGGTAAATATTCGGGAAGATTTTGCCGTGAGCTTTTGCGCCTGGAAGCCACTGCCGGAAGAGGAATGAAATGTTTGTGAGTACAGGAATGTGCCGGGTTTGGAACCAATGCAGAAAAAAAAGGGGCGTCGTCAAAGCCGTGCTTGTCTGTGTTTTGATGGCGGCTGAACCCGGGTGGTGCGGAAATTATAGGGGGCTGAAAAATAAAAGTCCGGAAGCGGTGCGGAACGGTATGCAAAATATGGAAATTCATATTGCGGATAAGGCGTCATATACGGTTAAGGCGGCAAAGACGGCGGAAGAATTGAGAACAGGGTTGATGAATGTGCGCAGTCTTTCAGACAATGCGGGGATGCTTTTTGACTTACGGCAGTATCCCGGAGCTTCCATGTGGATGAAAAATACATATATTCCTTTGGATATGCTTTTTATCGGCTGCGATTGGAAAGTGGTTGATATTTATGAGAATGCGAAACCTCTCTCTCTTCGCAGAATCGGCAGTTCAAAGCCGTTTTGCTATGTTTTGGAAATCAACGGCGGAAATGTCTCGGCTGCGGGAATTGCAACGGGCGACGGGGTTATGCCCGACCGTCCGATATGAAACAATGTTCTATTGAATCTTCCTTCTGTCAAAATATATTAGGGTTGTTAGATTAACAGGAGGAAAATATGAAAAAATTTTTATTTTTGCTGATGGCCGGCACAATGCTTTGCGGTGGTGCCTATGCCAAACATGACTGTGATTGCAGCGACTGCCGGGCTAAGATGGAGCGCAAGATGATGACCGGCGGACAGGGCGGCTTTGTTGATGCGGCGGCGAAACCGCTGAGCGTAGCCGAGGTTCAAAAACTTTCCGATGATGCTTATGTAACGATGGAAGGGTATATTACCAAAAGGCTTTCTGATGACGAGTACAATTTTACAGACGGAACCAATAATGTTACGGTTGAAATTGATGACAAAGACTGGCGAGGCCTGAAAGTTACCCCGAAAGACAAAATTATAGTCAATGGCAAAGTTGATAAAGACCTTACCAGTTTTAAGGTTGAGGTTAAATCTCTTACTTTGGCTAACTAATTGCAAATGTCTGCCGATTAGCGGCAGACATTTGTTTAATGTGCGCGTTCCGTTTAAGGCGAATGTTTCACCAGACGGATATATTCGGCTTGAACGGAAACGCCGTTTGCTGATATAGACAGCCGGCTGGATGTGCTGCCTGCAGACAGCTTGTCCGGAGGGCAACCGGCAGAGCGGCTAATCTTTATGGCGGAAAGTGATACGCCCCTTGGTTAAGTCATAGGGGGTCATTTCAATATCAACCTTGTCGCCAACCATAACGCGGATGCGGAACTTACGCATTTTTCCTGCGGTATGGGCTAAGATTTCAACGCCGTTTTCCAGCCTTACCCTGAACATGGCGTTTGGGAGCTTTTCAATGACGTCTCCCGTGAATTCCAGCAGTTCTTCTTTGCTCATTTAGTATTCCTTATAAATTCTTTTTTCTGCTATATATACTGCAAAATCTTATTTTACAAGCATTTTTTGCGATTTGTGGCGCGGAATTGTGATTTCGAAGCAGGAACCGACGTTTTCGGTGCTGCTGACGGTAATTTTGGCGTTTAGTTTGAGTACCAAATCTTTGACAATTGCCAACCCGAGCCCTGTTCCTTTTTTCTCATTATCCGGCGATGAAGAATAGAATGGTTCAAATATATGTTTTAGGGCATTTTTAGAAATGCCGCAGCCGCTGTCTTTGATGCTGATAATCAGGTCGTCTTTGTTGGTATTGGTTTTTATTTCAAGCGTGCCGCCGTCCGGCATTGCGTGGATAGCATTTTGAAGAAGGTTGAGGATTATCATTTTGAAATCCGTTTCGTTGCCGTAGATTTCTTCTTTGACATTAGAAAAATTTTGGGTCAGGACTATTCCTTTGCTTTTTATATCGTAGTCTAAAAGCGACAAGATGTCGGTAATTTCCGCGATAACGTTGAATGTCGTATTTGTCTGTTCGGTGTTGCGAGACAGTTTCAGCAGCCGTTCGGGAACTTTTATGCAGTCTTTTATCTGCCCGGAAATCATATTAAGGTATTTTTTTTCTTCGGATTCATTATCAGGGGCGGAATAGTATTTCTGGAGAATGCCGTCCAAAATCAGATTTATGGCGCCGAGGTTGTTTTTCATTTCATGAGCCAGAGATGTTGCCAGAAAGCCCAATGAGGATATTTTTTGCTGGTGCGAGTAATTTATGTTGTCGCTTAAATCGCGGAAAGATTCGACAATGCCGAATTTTCCGTTTAAGTGGATGCGTGCAGAGTTTACGGACAGCGGCCGGTTGTTTACGCTGTGTATGGTTTTCATCCCCGAAGATTTGGACTTTTGCAGTTCTTTTAACGGACAAAGATAAAGGCTGGCACTGCAAGGGCATTGAGCTTCGCCGTTGTATGCCCCGTAACATTTTGCCGATTTGAACAAATATTGTTTTTTGATATATCCGTCATAGGCTTTGTTGGCCAGGACGATATTGTAGTCTTCGTCTATGATGCGGACCGCGTCGGGCAGAGCGTCAATCAGATTTTGCAGAAAGATTTCCTTTTCTTTGATTTCATTGATATTGTGTTCAATGTTGTTTAACATAAAATTTACCGTATGCATTAATGTGTTAAATTCATCGGTAAAATGTTTTTCTTTTATATCCAAGCGTTTGCTGAAATCTCCGTTGGCAACATCAATGGACAGGGATGTCAGCCTGTCGACCGGCGTAACGACCCATTTCTTTAATAAAATCCACAGGATAATCAGCGAAAGCGTGGTTAGAAATGCGCTCAGCCCCAAGATGCGAAAACTTTCCTGAATCGCGGCGTAACTTTCGTCATAATTTTGGGTCAGTTCTTCATTGAGTTTGCGTTCCCGGCTGAGCTCTTCTTTTTTCTGGTCGAGGTTGGCCGCAGACTGCATTTTGTTTTCGGGCTGAAGCTTTTCCAGCTTTTGGCGCAGGGAGATATTTTCGTTTAAGAGTTCAATGACGTATTGGTTGCGGGTAATCAGATTGGTTTGTTCGTTGCGGATTTTTTTGCCGATGGTGTTGTCAAAGAAAAAGACAAAAATTGCCGCACTCAGCAGAAAGAAGGTCAGAATTGTCAGCAGTATTTTTTTGTTAAGGCTGAAAAACATAACGCAACTCCTATTCCATGCCCATAAATCCGGCTAAAGTTGCAGCCTGAAGATAGGGATTAAACTTTTTTTCTTCGGCAAGGGTGGCGGGTGCCTTCTCTCCGTGTTCCCGTTGAACCATTTTTTGCAGGTATGCGGCAAAATCTGGAGTTTCCTTGAAGCGAGGGGAAAGGCATGCGCGCGTATATTCGTGTCCGGGGAAAATTTCCGTATCATCCGGCAGAGCTTTTATTTTTTGCAGGGTGGCGAACATTTGCTGCGGCGTACCTTCAAACAGGCCGCCGATGCAAAGATTAAACAAAACGTCTCCGGTAAAAAGCATTTTCCCGTCAGGAAGGTAATACAAGACATGCCCCAGTGTGTGTCCCGGCGCGTTTATGACGGTAAACTTCATGTTATTCAGAAGCAGCGGGGTGTTTTCGGCAGCAGGAATGTCCGCACCGGGGACTTTGGCAAATTCTTTTTCGGGTGCCACTATTCGGGCTCCGTATTTTTCCTTGAGTTTCAGGTTGCCTTCAACATGGTCAAAGTGGTGATGGGTCGTCAGGATAAATGAGGGGTGCAATTTTAATCTTTCTAACGCGGCAATTGTCGGATTGGCTTCTGCGGCGTCGACGACAATGGTTGTTTCCCTGTTGGGTGTGTGGACGATGTATGCGTAGTTGGCCATATTTTTTTCGTTGCACAAGACAGGCGTAACTTCGTACTTCATTTTTTTATCCTTTCCAGATGTCCGATGTCGATAGCGAGCAAGTCATAATAGGCAGTGGTGTAATCAAGGATGCCGGCAAAGTTTGGCAGATTGGATGCATTAGACAGGGCGTAGGCAATGCTTTCGCCGATAACGACACCGTGGCGGTCGGCATAGCCTTCACGTGCTTTCCATACGTGTTCGTAATTGATGTTGGAATTAAAGGTCAGAGCAAAACTCCGCATACTTTCCAACAGGCTGTCGAAAATGCGGAAACGATAACCGTCATCTTTATTTTCAGCAGGTTCCAAGCCCTCTCCGGTGTACCAGACTTTTTCCTTGTACAAAGAGTTGGCCTCGCGAGCTACACGGGAAAAGCCCCAGTTGCTTTCCATGGCAGCAGCGGCAATCAGAATTGAGGGTGGTACGGCGTCAATGCGCAATTTGAGATTTTGCAGCTGGGCAGCAGTGCGTTCGCTGCCTTTCAAGCGGGTAAAATAGTCATATTTCAAGGCTAGGTTTTCCAACTTCCGGGTATCGGCAGGAGAAAGAGAACCGCTGCTTTTGAAGTGTCGCTCCAATCGCAATACGGTATTTCGTTCATTTAATATTTCTTCATTGATTTTTAAAGCCAGCGGGGCAAGAATCCGGATAAACAGTTCGTTGCGGTATTTCTGAGATTTAATCTGCGGAAAATCCCGCGGCAGCGTTCGGACGAAAATGGCGGGATACGCATCGCCGTCCAAAGCGCGAAACCTCTGATATTTGTGTATTTTAAAAAAATCTTCGAGTTCTTGGACGGTGGCGTTTTCAACGTAAATTATGCCGCCGAATTCGGAGGTCTTCATTTGCGGTTCTCGGCTGCGTACGGTTGGAGCGGCGGCGGTTTGGGCTGTCGCCGATGCATGGGGGGAAACAGCAGCGGTTTCAGCTTTTGCCGATGCAACGGTTTGAGTTGCGGCAGTTTGTTTTTTTTCTGCTGCTGTAGTTTGAATGGTTGCAATCTGGGCTTTTGCTGTTGTGGCGGTTTGGACGGCATTTTCAGCAAAAGAGGTACTGCAAAGTAAAAAAGACAAAATCCAGAATGTTTTTAGAATCTGTTTTTTCATTGTAAAACGACCTCTCTGACCTGCGGCAGCCAGCGGATGAGATTTTTTTCAACCCGCTCTTTTAAGGTCCTCTGGGCATAGGGGCAGCCCTGACATTTGCCGAGAAAGCGAACGACGGCGGTTCCGTTGTCAAATGACCAGAACTCGATGTCTCCGCCGTCTTTTTGCAGAAAAGGGGCGATAATCGTTTTCAGGATTATTTTTATTTTAGTTTCAGTGTAATCTTCCTTAGCGGTTATTACTGCATCTGCCAGCGGCGCATAGTCGTCGATTTCGGCAAGCGCCAGTGTTTCTAGGTCTTCCGCTGTGCCGGGTTCAGTGCTGCGCAAATACATAAAGCTTTCGGTTAAAAGCAATTCGGAGGCAAAGCCGGAAGTTGCTAATTCGGTGAGGAATATCGGGGTATTATCTGATTGCATAGCTAAATTGCTGTTTGATGCGGCGGCAGGGGCTGTGCCGGACAGCGGCAGGCTGCAGCTGCAATGTTCCGCATCCGGAGCAGGCTGGGCGTTCATTTTCGGCGCGACGGTATTTGCGTCCGATGAAACAGATGCGGTTTCAGGTGTCAGATAAAATGTTCCGCGAAAAGGAAACGGACGGGAAAAAAACAAAAGGAATTCCGTATCCGAAAGTTTTTTTTGCTCTATGGTCATTGCATTTGGTTCCGGGCATATGTGTTGATGCTGTTGTGTACGGTTTTAATGTAATTTTGGGCTCGGGCAAGGTAGTACCCGAGGTACAGCAGGTG
Source organism: Acetobacter sp. 46_36 (assembly GCA_001917135.1). Lineage (GTDB taxonomy): Bacteria > Pseudomonadota > Alphaproteobacteria > RF32 > CAG-239 > CAG-267. Next base: position 23,065 of record MNTT01000015.1, on the reverse strand, counting down.
GTTTGCGGCGAAGACTTCCCCGGGCGCGGCATTTTTTACCGATGCCGGGCTGAGGGCGGACGCTTCGCCCAGAAAACTGAGGGCGGCGGTAATATTTTCGTACTGTCCGGTTTCGACAATCAAATCCTGATGGTCTTTGGAGAGGGCTGAAAGCATATAATAAACAGCATAGATGCAGCCTTTTGTGCGGTAAAATATGTCATCGGCCTTAAAGTCCAGCAATTCCGAATTATGCTCCAGGACATGTTTATGCAGGGCGGAAAGCTGTCTTTCCAACAGGTTTTCAATGCCGGAGAGCATATATGCGGCTTCCCGGGTTTCGATTGCGGGAAGATTGTCTCCCGATGCGGCGAAATCTGAAATTTTGGCCAGAGCTTTGCGATATTGTTTGGCAGAACCGGGAGCAAGCCTGTCTTCTCCGGTTTGAGAAAACAGCCAGATGTCGGCCGGATAGTCTAACAGCTCTCCTGCTTCTTTCAGATTTTTGTCACCATAAAAACGAGCCATTCTCTTTACGAAATATCTGACGCTGTCTTTGGCTCCAAGCTGAAAATTGGGCAGGTTGTCAAGGACGGCTGCCGGAAAAACGGCCGGAAGTGCCGGGGTCCACGGGGAATCGTCCACCTGCGTTTTTAAAACGTGGAGCAACGCAGCCGCCGTGTAGCGGGGAGAAGATGCATTTATGGCCAGCGGCGCGTCAAGCGCGTTATTGATTTTAGAACTGACGGCGGCGCCCAGGCCATAGTAGACGGCAATGAAACCGAACAGGGCGATGGTAAAGAAACGCCAGCGTTCGACAAACAGGACGATAAAGTTAAAAAGGCTGTTTTTATGTTTTTTGCGGGAGGGCGGTATGGCGGCGTTTGGCGTGCTGCGCAATTCCAAGATACTGTTTTTCAGATAAACATACGCGTATACGCATTTGCCAAGCAGGCGTTTGGCCGTTATTTTGAGCTTGGTCAGAATGGCTTGCATCATGCTTTTTTTCTCCTTAAAACCAGATTCTTGGCGATTGCGGTAATATCCAGTATGCCTCTTATTTTAGCGCCAATCAAAAAAGTTGCAAGCCCTATTGTGCCGATAGCTGCCAGTTTGAGGATTAAAATTCCGATGTGGGGTGTCGGAAAACAGCGGTTTAGCGCGGCCTGTGTTCCGTAGACGAGAACGCCCATAACGAAAGTGCAAAGGAAAATGTCAAATATTTTGCGTTTTAATTCGGCGGAAAAGCTCCAGAAACCGCGTTTTTTCAGGCCGCGGACATATTGGTAAAGCGAAACGAATGCCGCGGCAGAAGTCGCGGCGGCAATGCCGACATGACCGAACGGTTTCATCAGAAGCAAGTTGAGTGCAAGGTTGGTCAGGAAGACGACGAAACTGTATTTTACCGGTGTTGTCGTGTCGCCGCGTGCGAAGAAATTCGGCATCAGCGCTTTGACCATAACGTAACAGGGCAGTCCGACGGCATAAGCTTTTAGTGCCAACGCGGTTTTGTATGTGTCGGAAGCGGTGAAACGCCCATGTTCAAACAGAAGTTCAATCAGCGAATCGGCGAGACAGACAAATAGCACAGCGGCAGGCAGAGACATCATCAGCCCGTATATGACGGCTTTATCCTGTACGGCGGCGGCTTCCCGGATTTCTCCGGCTTTCAGTTTGCGTGAGAGCAGCGGCAGCAGGGCGACGCTGATTGCCGCGCCGATGACGCCCAGCGGCAGCTGCTGTAGCCGGTTGGCGTAATACAGCCAGGATACGGCACCGCCGGAAACGAGCGAAACAAGTATCGTGTCTACAACCATATTAATCTGGTAAATGCCGGCGCCGACGACTCCGGGGGCAATGCGTTTGAACAGGGTGCGTATTTCTTTATCCTGCATCAGCGTACGGATGTGAACATCCGGACGGATACGGATGCTTTCGCGGTTAAGAAAATATTTGAGCCAGATGACTTCGATGAAACCGGAAACGGTAATACCCCAAGCCATGCCGTATACCGGCATATCAAATAGGATGACGGAGGCCAGCCCGGCAACAATCATGCCGAGATTAAGAATTATCGGTGCGGCGGCGGGAGCAGCGAAGCGGTCAAACGAGTTCAGAATTCCTGCCTGAAAAGAAACGATTGAAATAAAAAGCAAAAAAGGAAACGTTATGCGGCATAAGTCGACGGTCAGGGCAACTTTTTCGGGGCTTTCCATAAAACCGGGGGCGAGAACCCTGACAACCAGCGGCATGCACAGTTCAAACAAAATGGTGAAAACGATGAGGAAAAATGTCAACAAAGATATGGCCTTGGCGGCAAATTCTACCGACTTGTCGCGTCCGGAGGCAACCAGCTTGGAAGAAAACAACGGGACGAACGCTGAGGTAAAGGCTCCTTCGGCGAAAAGGCTGCGGAACAAATTCGGCAGTTTGAACGATACCAGAAAGGCGTCGGAAACATTTCCGGCACCGAGAAAATTGGCTATAACCATATCGCGCAGAAAGCCGGTTACGCGGCTGACCATCGTAAAGCCGCCAAAGGTGGCAATGGATTTGATAAAAGACATAAGTTGCAGTTCCCTAAAAAATCATTTCGTTTCTTAAGGAGAGCTTAACTTTAAATCTGTTAATAAAGGGCAAATAAATTGCGTATTATCTTAAAAAAGGTAAATTCTTTTAAAAACGGCCGAAAAGCAGCGGCCGATAAAATGGCAGGAAACAGCGTTTGGCCAAAGAGAGGAAAACATGAACAAAGTCATAACGGCAGCAGCGGGGCATCCGGATATTTCGATTATCGTTTCCGTTTATAATGAAGAGGAAAGTCTGGGGCTGTTTTTTGAAACAATCCGCAAAACGATGGAACGGGCGGACGGATATACTTATGAAATCATTTGTATTGACGACGGTTCGACAGACGGAACCTATAATCTGCTGGAACAGTATGCCACTGAGGATTTCCGGGTAAAAGTGCTTAAGTTTTCCCGCAATTTCGGCAAGGAATACGGATTGATGGCCGGGCTTAAACATTGCCGCGGGCGTGCGGCCGTACCGATTGACGTTGATTTGCAGGATCCGCCGGAATTAATTCTCCAGTTTATCCAAAAGTGGGAAGAAGGATATGACATGGTCTACGGAATCCGTAACGACCGGCGCAGCGACTCGTGGCTTAAGCGTTGGACGGCCAAACTTTTTTATAAGGCGTATAATCTGATGACGAGATCGCCTATTCCGTATAATGCCGGGGATTACCGGCTGATTGACCGTAAAATCATTGATGCAATATTGGAATTGAAAGAGCGCAATATTTTTATGAAAGGCATTTTCGGCTGGACAGGGTTTAAGTCCTGCGGTATCAAATATGTCCGGCAAAAGAGGCAGGCCGGCGTCAGCAAATGGAATTACTGGCGGTTATGGAATTTTGCCTTGGACGGCATTACCGCATCGACGACGCTGCCGCTCAGAATCTGGACGTATCTTGGATCGATGCTGTCTTTTTTGGGACTGCTGTATGCCCTTTACATTATAGCCAGGACGATTATGTACGGTGCTGACGTTCCGGGATATGCTTCGCTGCTGGTATTTATTTTGCTGGTGGGCGGCGTGCAGATGATTATTCTCGGCATTCTCGGGGAATATATCGGCCGTATTTTTATTGAGGTTAAACGCCGGCCGTTGTATATTGTAGAGAAAAAGGTTAATTTAGACGATGACGAGTAAAGCAACGGCATATTTTTCCCGGAAAATGCTGATAACCGTAGCTTTCGGCTTTTCAAGCGGTTTGCCGTTGGCGCTGGTATTCGGAACGCTGTCGCTGTGGCTGAAAGATTATAGTATCGCATACCGCACCATCGGTGCTTTTTCGCTGCTGCGTCTGCCTTATTCGTTCAAATGGCTGTGGGCACCGTTGGTTGAAACTTACAGGCTGCCGTTATTTTGCCGGCTGGGGAAAAGGCGGGGCTGGGCACTGCTATCTCAGTTGGGACTGCTGTTCAGTTTAGTTTGGCTGTCGGTTTTGAGCCCGGCGGACAGCATTTTGGCAATGGCTGCCGCGGCTTTTTGCGTCAGTTTGTTTTCGGCAACGCAGGATATTGTGCTTGATGCGTTTCGGGTGGAGTTGTTTCGGACAAATCAGGAAGGGGAAATCAACGGAGCTACCATGTATGTTCTGGGCTATCGGCTGGGAAATGTGGTTTCCGGAGCGGGAGCCATCGGACTGGCGGCGGTTATGCCGTGGAATCAGGTTTATTTTATCAACGCACTTTTGCTTGCGGCAGGAATTGCTGCGGTTTTAACGGCAAGGGAGCCAGTGGACAGAAACGAGGAGACAAGCGTTTGCAAAGAAGTAATCTGTGAGAGCAGGGAGGAGAACGGGGGAAATGCGGCAGCGAAGGAGGAGCGCAAGGAAAAAAACTGCGGGGGCGCATCTGACGGCAGGAAAAACAGGGATATTTTGCGTTATGCCCTGATAGAGCCTTTTTGCCGGTTTATGCGGAGACCGCATTGGGTTGCTGCATTGTTTGTCGTTTTTTGCTATCGGCTGAGCGACGCGTATTTTGCACCGATGGCGTATCCTTTTTACGACGAGCTTGGTTTCAGCAAGGCTGAAATAGCATATATTTCCAAATTATACGGCATGGGGGCGACGATAGCCGGCGGGTTGCTGGGCGGCTGCGTTTTAGCTCGAATCGGGCTGTTAAAGGGGCTGCTTATATTTGCCGTTGTGCAGGGGCTGACGACGGCACTTTATATTCCGCTTTATTATGCGGGGCACAATGTCTGGCTTTTGATGCTTACCATTTCACTGGAAAATTTGTCTTCGGGAATGGCAACAACGGCGATAATCGCCTTTATGTCAGTTTTGTGCGATAAAGGATATACGGCAACGCAATATGCCCTGCTGTCATCGCTGCCGGGGTTTGCGCGGGATGTGTTTGCGTCTACGTCCGGCTGGGTTCTGGACCAGACATCCTGGCCGGCGTTTTTTCTGGCGAGCGCCGCTCTGGCGGTTCCGGGAACGCTGCTCTGTCTGTATTTGTATAAAAAAAAGCCGGAATATCTGGCAGGGGTGTAATTTCCGGACAGCGAACGGCATAGCGAATTTGGGCTTGAGTTTTTCCGGAAAATATTGTATGATAGGGCAGTTGTTACAAGGGAGTAGTGCTTTATGGACCATTCAGGGGACAATGACGCCGGCAGCGGAACCGGGTTTTCGGATATACGTCCGGGGAATGTTGCCAGTTTTTCTGCGGAAAATGACAGGCTGCCAGAGATGAGCGGAAGCGGGACGGCGGAAATTTCCGGCAGAGAGGGTTTGTCGGCCGGTTCTGCTGAAAAACAGCGTGATTCTCAGAACGGTGCTGTCGGTTTGGATGTTTCTGTAAAGCAGGAAAAGAAACCGTCGCCGCGGATGGAAAAACTCCGGGCATATTATGCGCAGCTCGGACAGGCGCGGGAGATGATGGAAAAGGAGCTGGAGGCTGCTCTGTCCGGTTCTACAGTTGAAGGCGAGGTTGAAGCCAAGCTTTATGAGTTCAGCCATTCGTGGCGCTCAATTGCCGATGAAATCAGCAAATATGACGATTTGAACGGGCGGCGCAAAAATTTGGCGGACGGGGAATATCATGTCGGTCAAAATATGGTCGGGATGGATTTTTCAGGGCAAAATTTGGCGCATGCCGATTTTTCCGCAGCGAATTTGCAAGATGCCAATTTTAAAGATGCGGTATTGACCGGAACAGACTTTACCGGGGCGGATTTATCCGGGGCTGATTTGTCCGGGGCGGATTTAAGCGACTCTATTTTTGCCGGCGCTAAGCTGAAAGGCACCAATTTTACCGGCGCCAACATGGAAGGCGTCATTTTGCGCGATGCGGACATTGAGGATGCGATTTTAATCGATATCCGGATGGACGAACTGGCGATAGAAGAATTGCAGGCATTGGTGGAATATCTGGCAGTGTATTATCCGCATAAGCTTAATTTGCGCCGAATTAATCTGTCGCTTTTGGATTTGAAACGAATTGACCTGCGGCAGGTTAGCCTGAGAGGCGTTGACTTTACCGGGCTTGACTTTACCGGGGTTAATATCATGGAATTGGATTTGAGTGAGTGTATTATTACGCCGCAACAGATTGCACAGGCGTTGGGACGGGTTCCGAATGCCGATGAGCTTAAAAAGATTCTGGCGCCGAAAAACTGTAAAAAAGCCAAGCGTTTTTATATTGATTTTTCCGAGTTTCTGAGTAACGGGAGGTTTACGGGCTGGATTGATTTGACTAAAAACAGCATTAGTACGGATCAGCTGGTCAAGGCTTTTTTGAAGATTAAAAACACTATAGCCAAAAAACCGGAGGAGAAAGACGAAGTTATTTTTGAAAAGGCTAAGGCATTTCATGCCGAACGGCTGGAAGAAGAACGCAAGGCTTATAATGAAGAGCAAAAGAAAAATATAGAAGAGCGCAAGCAGAAAATGCTTGAAGAGCAGCAGGCCGGGCTGGAAAGGGCTTCTCGTGACGAGAAGTATGTTCCGATTAACGTTAATCTCGGACGCAGCAGCAGGGAGTAAGCCGGGAAGAATGCAGGCGCATCTGCCTGAAGAAGTATGCTGTAGGCCTTTTTCATAAAAATGCTGTTGCAGAAAATGTGCGTAACGGGAAAGGCGGCGGCTGTAGAAAATGTGAGTAGCAAAAAAGCGGCGGTCGCGTTAGAATGCAGCCGCAAAAACAGGCTGGAAAACAAATATCACAACAAAATTAACCGAATTTAAAGCAAACGCGGCGTATACATAATTATTCTTAAAAAACATACAGGGGAATGGTTATGATGCGCGGGCTGGGTTTGCTTTTGTTTTCGTTGATTTTGCCGTTGGAATGTTTTGCCGGAGAGGTTAAAAAACTGCCTCAGCCGGATAAAAGTTCGGAATTGATGCAGTTAATAGATAATAGACAGTCGGCTCGTTCATACAGCAGCAAGGATATCAGCGAGCAGACGCTCAGCGATTTGCTGTGGGCATCTTTCGGTATTAATAAAAAGGGAACCAGGACTATCCCGACGGCAAAGAATGAGCAGAACCTGAAAGTTTTTGTGGTCTATCAAAACTCTATCTGGGCATACGATGCGGCGGCAAATTCGCTGATTAAAGTCAGCGATGAAGAAATTAGCAGATATATTGCCAAGCAGGATTTTGTTAAAAACGCTCCGGTTAATCTGATTTATGCCGGGAGCGACCAGATAAATTCACCTTTTCATGCTGGTGCCGCTGCGCAGAATGTTTATTTATATGCAACGAGTAAGGGGTTGAATACGATTGTCCGCGGTTATATTGACAAAGACGAGCTTAAAGATAAACTGCGATTGAATCGGGATGAGTTTGTGATTATGAATCAGGTTATCGGCTATCCTGAAAGTTAGATGCCGATTGCGGTTTGAGTTTGCGCCGGGATTTTTTTCGCACAAGTAAAAAAAGTGCTTGCCAAATATAAAAAAAGGTTATACAAAGCGGTGCAACGGACAGATGACCGAGAGGCCGAAGGTGCACGATTGGAAATCGTGTGTACCCCCAAAGGGTACCGTGGGTTCGAATCCCACTCTGTCCGCCATTTTGATTAAAAAGACGCTGGTTTACAGCGTCTTTTTTCGTATCCGGCGGAAACGCGGGAAAAGTCAGGTTTTGCGCCAGAGGTATGCCGGAAGCCAGATATATTGATGCAGAAAAGTGGCGGCATAAGAAATGTTAATTATCTCGATGGCTGAACATTTCAGTCAGACTTTCGGGTTCAGGACGCTCAAAGAAAAAGTTTTGTTTCCAGCCTTTAGGGCATGAGGTAAGCGTATCGTCTTTTTGGTTTAAGATATCAAGAATACGGAGGGTTTCTTCCGGGTTACGCCAAATTTTGTTGTCGTTAATACTCATATGGCGGATTATCTTTTTTTCGTCAATGATGACAGTGGCACGCAGGGCGGTTTCTTTTTTGCTTAAAATACCGTAATGGGCGGAAATTTTTTTATCAAGATCGGCAATCATAGGAAAGTTTATGTCCGAGACGCCGTCTTTTTCCGGCGGCAGTTCTTTCCAAGCCAGATGTGAGTGTACTGAATCCGTCGAAATGGCCAAAACGCGAGTGTTGCGTTTTGAGAAGGCATTAAGTTCCCGATTAAGCATCAGCAGTTCGGACGGGCAGGTGAAACTGAAATCCTCAGGGTAAAAGAACAGAACGGCAAGCTTTCCTCTGGTGTATTTGTAAAAGTTGAAATGTTCAACAAGCGTGTTGTCGCTTAAGACTGCCGGGGCAGTAAAATCCGGTGCCGCCATTCCTACCGTCAATTCCATATGGGGGTGGAGCGGTTCCTTTTCCTCAAAACATCCGGGACTGTAATCGTGGGCAAGATTATTGGGAAATGTGCAGCCGCATTTATCGTCTTCAGAACAGTCACATTTGTTGGCATAGTCGTAATGGCAGTCGCCGGTTTCTGTCGTATCGTTCATTGTCGATTCTCCTTAATATGAAAAAAGCCAGGAATTTGTCCTGGCTTTGATATAAGGTTTTACCGCGGAAGTTTTTAGATATACGAAACTTCTAGTACTTCAAACGTCTTTTTGCCGCCCGGAGCCATATAGACAACTTCGTCGCCGACTTCTTTGCCAATCAGAGCCTTTGCCAGCGGCGAGGACAGAGAAATTTTGTTGTCGTTTATGTCGGCTTCATAGTCGCCCACAATTTGGTAGCAGTTTTCGGTATCCGTATCAACGTCAACGACGGAAACAGTTGCACCGAAACGGATGACGTCGCCGCTCATTTCTGCCGGGTCAATAATTTGTGCCCGGCTGACGACGGCTTCCAGCTCCTGAATCCGCCCTTCAATAAAGCCTTGTTTTTCTTTAGCTGCCGAGTATTCGGCATTTTCCGATAAATCGCCATGCGAACGCGCCTCGGCGATGGCGGCGATAACATTGGGCCGCTCAACACCTTTTAAGGTCTTGAGTTCCTGCTCTAACCGTAAAAATCCTTTCTTGGTCAGTGGGAATTTATCCATTTTATTTCTCCTAAAAATAAGTTTTCCGCAAAAGGCTGCGGATGTGTGCGTTAATTGAAAAGTTTGAAAAAATTTGACTGCCACCTTTGCGGTGCCAGCCAGTATCCGTTATTTTCTGTATATAAATATAAGCACAAATCAAATAATAAATCAAGTAAAATTTTTAAAGTGGTGTGGGCAAGCCTTGTTATGCAGCAAAATGGCGGAAGGGAGCGGCGGCGGGATACGGCAAACGGCGGCGGGAAATCAGGCGTACGGCGACGAGGCGGTATCGGCGGCAAAGCGGCTGAGTATACGGCGGGAAGGGGGAGCATACGGCAACGAAAAGGCAGAACATACGGTAATGGAGAAGCGGGACATATAACGGAGGAGCTGTTGATTAGTCAAACTTTATGCTATACAACCAGGCAGGAGGTGCTAGATTATAACTGTTTTATTGTACAAGGAGAACTTTGATGAAAAAGAATTTAGTTTTGGGTGCTGTTTTTGCGGCTGCCCTGTTTGCCGTTTCTCCGGCGAAGGCAATTGACTCTACCGGCGGCTGTGGTTTGGGTTCTATGGCTTGGAGAGGGCAGTCCGGTATTATCCCGCAGGTGTTGGCGATGACAACCAACGGCATTTTCCTGAATACCATCGGCGTTACGCTCGGAACTTCCGGTTGCGATCCGAACGGGCGCGTTACCGGCGGTACGGGCAAGCTGGTTCTGGCCGTGATTGAAAACAATATGGAACAGTTTGCGATGGACGCTTCGGCCGGAAGAGGCGAAACAATTGATACGATTGCCGGACTTTTGGAAGTCGACAGCAAAGAACTCGGTGCTAGAGCACAGCAGAATTTTGCGTATCTGTTTACGGATGAAAACGTTGAAGCTGTTGATTTGACTTTGAAAATCATGGAATTGGCTCAGGCGTGATTCTTGATTGAGGGCGTGGGGAACCGCGCCCTTTTTGTATCTGCGGACGATTATGAAAATACGGGTTTGGCTGGCATTGTTGGCGATTGTGGCGGTTCCGGTGCAGGGTGCATGTGCGGAAACAGAAGCTTTTGACAAAGGCTGGCTGAAACTGTTGCATTATGAAAAAAACGGCAGTGGTTATGAGTCCGTAGTGGAAAATGGGGAGTTTTTTCTAACGCCGGGAGGAAGAGAGAATCCGGAAGCCGAATATCGGGCAGCGGTTACGACATTTAATGCGGAGGCAAAGTCGGCCGGAGAGGAGATTAAGGCGTTCGGAAAGGAGGCTAAGGCGTCTGGAAAAGAGGAAAACAGCGGCGAGTTGAAAAAATGTGCTTTTCCGGCGCGGTTTATTTATCTGAAGCGGCAGGGGGCTGTACGTGGAACGTTGGATGGCTGTGCCGGTTATCAGAAATTTCTGGCGGATGTTCAGCCTAAAGCGGTTACCATGCTGTTTACGAATGCGTATATGAGCAATCCGTCGTCCTTGTTCGGGCATACGTTGTTTCGGATTGACACGAAGCGCAAAGGGACGCAACTGTTGGCGCATGGGGCGAATTTCGGTGCGGATACCGGCGACGAAACCGGCGTTTTGTATGCACTGAAAGGCCTGTGGGGCGGTTATTACGGAACGTTCGGCATCAAGCCGTATTATGATGTTATCAATCTGTACAACAATATTGAGAATCGCGATATCTGGGAGTATGAACTGCGGCTTTCGGATGATGAACTGGAACTGTTTACGGCGCATATGTGGGAGATGCAGCGGGCGAAAATCCGCTATTACTTTGCATCGCGCAACTGTTCGTACGTCCTGTTGCTGATGCTGGAGGCGGCACGTCCGGAATTAGATATCAGTGACGGGTTTGGCGGATATACGGTGCCGCTGGCGACGCTGAAAGCGGTGAATAATGTTTCGGGGCTGGTGACGGCGGCGAATTACCGTCCCTCCCGCCAGTCTAAGCTGAAATACCGTGCGGCACAGATGAACAGCCGTCAGTATGACGCTTTTATTGATATTATCCGCCGCGATAAGACGGATTTATCCGCGCTTGACGAAGAGGAAAAGGCCGATGTGCTGGAAACGGCGTACCAGTATGTGCAATACCGTTATGTGGACGGCGATTTGGAACTTACGGACTATCGGAAGAAAAGTCTGGCATTGTTGCGCGAACGTAGCAAAATTGCCAATCAACGACAGTATTTTGACGAATTGAAAGAAGGCGAGAATCCGGTTTTGGCGCATAAGGCAAAACAGGCAGGCATAATGTTTGGGGCGAGAAACGGCGAGGCGTTTCAGGAAGTCAGTTTCAAGCCGGTTTACAACTCGCTGCTGGAAGACAGCTATGGCTTGTTAAACGGAGCTGAAATCAATTTATTTGAAGGAAAAGTCCGGCATTATGATGTACGGGGCAAATGGGTGTTGCAGGAACTGAATTTGCTGGGGATTAAATCTCTGGCGGGAGCAGATGCGATGTTTTCGCCGTTGTCATACGATATTAAAGTCGGTTACAGGGAATTGTTTGATGCCAAGTCGGGTGAAGACAGCGGGGCTTTGGTGCTGGAAACCGGCGTGGGGCAAAGCTATGCGCTGGGAGAGCATACCTTGTTATATGCAATGAGCGTTCCGAATGCGGCATACGGCGGCGGGCTTTATGACAACGGATATTTGGGAATCGGGCTGAAAGGCGGAGTTTATTATAACAGCGGAAGAGTTCGCCTTAATTTGCAGGCGATGCAGAATTTTACCACCAGCGATACGGCGCGCGGTCAAACCTATGCGGCGGAAGGAGGGTACGGGCTGACGCGCGATGTGATGCTGTATGCTGGATATAAAAAGTTTAATTCCGATTATCATGACGATGAAGAGTTTGGCCTGGGTATTAAGGTTAATTTTTAATTCCGGCACGTTCATTTACTTTATTTTAAGAAAAAAGCATTTAGTATTTGGTTAAGCAGGCTTTTGCCTGTCAGCGCCAGAGGTGGTGCGGGACTTTCAACGGTCTTTATCGCATACGGTGTTAGGATATAACATCGTTATATTGCCGATTGGTTTTATTGCCGGCAATAGATATATCCCCGACTGTAAAAGGTCGGGGAGCTTTTAGCGTATGTCCAAAGCTTCGGCTGAAAGGCTAAAAGAGTCATTTTATGCGATATGATTGTTGAACTCTCCGACCGCCTTAATCAGGTGGTTTTTTGTTATGAACTTTTGTTTTCGCGGCAAAGGGGCTGCGGACAAACGGGAAGGACTTGTCAGATGAGGGAAAGCAATCGGAGCCATGCGGGGCGGTCAATGATTGAAATGCTTGGGGTTTTGGCTATTGTCGGCATTTTATCGGTTGGCGCTATTGCCGGTTTCGGCAAGGCCATGACCACCCACAGATTAACGACTGCAGCAACCGAGTATGCCGGATTTATCCGCGATTTGACGGAGTTTCGTGACAGCTGGCTCAGAATTGCCAGACAGTCGGGTGGATATGCCGGATTAACGCCACAGGTGATCAATGCCGGATTTCTGCCTAAAAACTGGAGGTATTCCGGCGGCAGAATTGTAGACAGCACCCTGCATACGACAACGGTAACCGCAAGCAATAAGTACATAACCGTCAATTATGAGCTTAAAAACAAAAAGGCCGGCGGTTGGACCGGTGTACAGCTTGAGGAATACTGCCGGCTGTTGTTTGAGCATGTGGCGCTGCCATATCAGGATATGCTGTTTAAGGTCTGGATACACAGGTACGGAGAAGGCGAGGGGAGCGGTTCTTCAGGAAGCTTTTGGGGAAGCGGCTGGTGCAGCGGCGGCCGAAAATGCCTGCAATCGGTAACGTTTACAGACATGCAGGCGTTTTGCCAGACTTGTCTGGATTATGAAAACTGTACGCTGGTATTTACTTTTGAATAGCAGGATTGCGACATCGGGTATGTATTCGGGTTTTTAAACTTGCTTTTCCGAGCGAAGACTGGTACAAAAAATTAAGAGGCGGTTTAATGTGGGAGCAACCGCCTCTTAATCCTGCAATTGAAACTATTTGTGTTCATCGGGGTCTTTTAAGATATATCCCCGGCCCCAGACAGTTTCAATATAGTTTTTGCCGCCGGAAGCTTTTTCCAGCTTTTTGCGCAGCTTGCAGATAAAGACGTCAATAATCTTTAATTCCGGTTCGTCAATGCCGCCGTAGAGGTGGTTTAAGAACTGTTCCTTGTTCAAGGTTGAACCTTTGCGCAGGGAAAGCAATTCCATAATACCGTATTCCTTGCCGGTCAGGTGCAGGTCTTTGCCGGCGACGCTGACGGTCTGTGTATCCAGATTGACTTCGACGAGCCCGGTTTGAATAATCGAATTGGAATGTCCTTTGGAGCGGCGGACAATTGCCTGAATGCGGGCGAGAAGCTCGCTCTTGTCAAACGGTTTGGTCAGATAGTCGTCTGCACCGTAACCCAGCCCCTTGACTTTTTTATCCGGTTCATAGAGGCCGGACAAAATCAGAACCGGAGTGGTGATTTTGGCGTTGCGGAGGCTTTTTAAGACTTCATAGCCGTTCATGCCGGGCAGGTTCAAATCCAGAATAATGATGTCATAATCATACAGTTTGCCGCAGTCCAGCCCGTCTTCGCCGTCATCGGTGGTATCGACAACCATGCCTTCTTTTTTGAGGATTGTTTCGACGCTTTGAGAAACGGCATAGTCATCTTCTATTAATAAAACTCTCATTTTTCCTCTCCGTTTTGTTTATTGTTATCGTTATCATACTACATAAATTTTATTTGTGAATCTTTGATATGGGGCTGTTAATAATTATTAACAAAATTAAAACGCCTATTTAAAATAAATATTTAGAGGCTATTATAAAGGCTGGATTATAATATTTCAGGAGGAAAAAATGATAGAACTGATGAAACTGCCGTTTAAAGAAAGCGCTTTGGCACCATATGTTTCGGAAGAAACTGTGCAATTCCATTACGGAAAACACCATAAGGCCTATGTGGATAAAGTCAACGAACTGATTTCGGGAACGGAGTTTCAGGATACGCCGCTGGAGGAAATTATCGAAAGGACGTTTGACAAGCCGGAATATCAGGTTTTGTATAATAATGCGGGGCAGGTTTTTAACCATAACGTGTATTGGAATTCAATCGGTATCGGGGAAAAATTTGATGAGGATATGCAGGAGCGCATTGCCGAGCGTTTTGAAACGCGCGACGCATTGCGGGAAAAGCTGGCAGACGAGGCGGTTAAGCTTTTCGGCAGCGGCTGGGTGTGGCTGGCCGAGGGCAAAGGCGGGAAACTTGACGTTCTGACTACGCGCAACGGCGATACGCCGCTGGTGCTTGGCTTTAAGCCGATATTGAATCTGGACGTTTGGGAACACGCTTACTATCTTGATTACCAAAACCGCAGGAAGGATTATGTTGAGGCCTTTGTAAAGAATCTGCTGAAGATATAGGCGGAGCGGAAACTGAGAGAATGGTTATGCGCGGCAGTTTTTTTAAGGAACTGCTGAAAATTCAGCGGCGGTTGTTGCGGAATGCGGCCGGGCGGCGTTTTTGCCGGCAGGAGGGGCGGCGGAAACGTGCAGCGGAAGATTTTGCTTGAAAAACAAATTATTATATCCTATAACGCAAATCTGTAGCATAAAAAGTTTTTGATTGTACGGGAGACTTTAAGATGAAAAAAGCGGGTGTGCTGCTGGCGCTGTTTTTGCTTTCCGGTTGTGCCGGCGGAGAAGAGGCTTATCCTTACGGTTTGACGGAAACGGAATGGAATTCCCTTTCCATTCGCGATCAGGCGCGGCTCCGGCGCGATTTCTATTTTTATGAAAAAGGCGCGACGGCATACGTTAACCCCAGCCTTGAAGTCGAAGGAAAAGACGCTTATGCCGTAGGTTATCAGCCGCAGAACGGTTATCAAAAACAAAGCGGCCAAACAGAGCAGGACAGTTATCAGAAAAAGAGTGCCCGGGCGGGGGACGGTTATCAGGCAGGACAGGCCGGTTATCGTATCGGGCAGGATGACTATCGTACCGGACAAGACGGTTACCGCTATGGCGAGAGTTACTCTGAAGAGGATGAATATTAATTTTCGGCATAATTTTATAAATTATACTCTTTTTTAAGAAACTCCGGCGTAGAATCGATACAAAGCAATTGTTTTTATGGTTTTGTTAGATGAGGTTTGGCGCCGCTTTATATTTTTCCGCAGTCTTTTTTGCTGCCGTTTCTGTTTCGGAAAACGCCTGTGCGTTTGGCGGCCGGTTGTCGCCACGCGATTTTAACAAAATGTATTATCTGGCAAGCCAGGGAAAAATCGGCATTTTGCGCGAAGCCGTCAATCGCGGGCTGAATATTGACGCGACGAATCCAAACGGGGATACGGGGCTGTGCATTGCGATTAAGCGCAAAAATTATGTTGCCTACAACTCTTTTCGTATGAGCGGAGCCAATCCGCGCCATGCCTGTACTTATGAGATAAACAAAGAGTACCGCGAGTTTTTGGAATCCAGCCGGGCGGCAAGGACGGAAAAAATCGTCGGCAATGAGGAATCCCTTTATTATAACGAAGAGGAACGCAGCTGGTGGCCGTGGCTTTTGGGCGGAGCGGCCGTGGGCGGCGCCATTCTGGCATTCAGCGGCGGCGGAGGCGGCGGCAGCGCCCCGGCCGGAGACGATACGATTGTGCCGACGAATCCGGGATACGGGTTGGCAAGCCTGGTTACCAACACCGAGAAAAAGGTCAACAGCGGCGGAATGGAGAATGACGTTGCGCGGAGATTTGAAAATCCCGATGCGGCGGCTAATGCCGGAAAAATCCAATTACTGCCGAATGTGTTGGACAATGTTGATTATCTGATGTCGTATGTAACGGTCTCGAACGGTGCCTATTTCAATAATCTGGCGGGCGGCAGCCTGCAATTGGGTGATGCGACAATCGGGGCTTCGGTTTACGGAGACGGGTCAAAAGCGCTGAATAACGGCAATATTCTGATTGATGCGCAGAACGGTTCTATCGGCATGGCGGCGAGCAACGGCGGCCAGATTATAAACGGCCCGGAGGGAACGGGGAATTCGGCGTACGGAAATATCGACATTTCGTTTAAGGGAACCGGAGAAGGCCATGCTGTTGCCGGTATGTACGGCGATACGGGGGCGACAATCATCAATTCCGGCAGGATTACGGGAACGACCTCGGCACCTTCCGGCGGAGAAACGGGAACGGAAAACGGCGGCGGAACCGAAAATTCCGGCAGTGCGGGGAATGCCGGAGAAACGGACGGTTCGGCAGATGCTGACGATACCGAAGGCAATGAGACGGTAACGCAAAATAATTCCGGCACGATATTGGGCATGGTGCTGTTTGACCTTTATACCGGAACCGATTTCAGCAACAATACGGTTACGGCTGAGAACCGCGGCATTATCGACCTTTCTGCCGGCTATAACAGCGCGACGGACGTAGCGGTCAGCCTTGTCGGCATGGGAAGCTATATTGACGACGAATTTTTAAACGGCAAGAACAATCCGGCATTTGCGGAAAAGATGAAACTGAACAATTACGGGGATATCAACCTGTCGTACCAGGGGGCATATAAACTGGCGGATACGGCGCTGAAGATGGGGCAGGGCGGCTTAATCGGCATCCGCGCCGATGCGGCGACCGAAGCGTTAAACAGGGGCAATATTAAGATAGATTTGACTTCGACGACCATGGCGGCGGGGACGGACGTGGCAGCGGGTATGCTTTCCGTGCATGGCGGAGAACTGACAAACGGTAATGCGGACAGTATCTATAACGGGACTGGCAGTGAAACCGGCGGGACAATCCGCGTTGTCAACGAGGCGACTTCCGGCGGCGTATCGTACGGTATGCTGGCTGCCAAAGGCGAAGGTTCGCAGACCCGCGTTTATGACTGGAAAGATCCGAAACTTCACAATTACGGGCTGATAGACATGCAGGCAAGCAATGCTTACGGCATGGCTTCTTTTGCGGGCGGCGAAGTCGTTAACTACGGCGTTATCAATCTCGGCGTTGAAAACGGCCAGTCCAGATATAAGAACAATTACGGCCTTTATGCAGCGGGCGAAGACAAAACGGATGAGGTTTTGCTGCAAAATAAGGGAATAATCAATGTTTATTCCGAAGAATCGACGGCAATTTACAATGCGTTTTCCGGTTCGGTTGAAATGGTGAACGACGGTTACATTTACCTTTCCAACAAAGCGACCAATTCTCAGGTTTTCGGCGGTAATTTTTCATCGGCGTACAATAACGGTTCAATCCTTTACAAGGTCGGCAACAGCAACTCCTTTGCGGCTCCCGAGCGGAATGAAAAGGACAGCGAAGCGGGCTATACAGCATCGGCATCTGTTGCCGGGGCAGCCGTCAAGGTTTCCGGCGACGGCGATACGACCAAGCAGCTGTTTGTCAATACGGGCGACATTATTATCGGCGGCGAGTTTGACGGCAATGTCGATTACGGCGGCACATATGGTACGGCTGCCGTTCAGGTTTCGCAGCAGGGATCGGCGATAAACGAAGGTTCTATTTCGCTGAAAAAATATATTACCGACGCCAAACAGTTTAACGTCGGAATGTGGCTTGATTCTGCTTCAACGGCGGAGGCGTACGTACACAATAAAGGGTCGATTTCGGTTGATGCGACAAATTCGACGGCTATTCGCAACGATTCAACCAAGCACGCCAAGGCTATCAATTTCGGCGATATTTATCTGACAGGGCAGTCGGGAACGGGTATGGCGTCGACAGATGCCGGAGCGGATATTTTTAACGGGCTGGATACGTCGCCGGCCGGAAGTACCAATTCCATTTACGTTATGGGCGACAATTCGGCTGCCATGTATGCCAAAGGGACGGCGTATAATTACGGTTCAATCTTTTTGAAAGGGAACAATACGACGGCCTTTATTTTGGACGGTCCCGACGCGCAGGCATTTGACTACGGCAATTTTTATGCGGATCCATCTTACAGCGGGCAGACGTATTTTCTGTTGACTAATGCGGCGTCTAAAACGTTTGACTATCCCGGCGGCGTAGAAATAGAAGGTTATACGCTGGCAAAGGCAACGGGCGGGAGCAATGCGACACTGTCTGCTTCGTCGACGGCTTATGTCAAAGGGGAAAATTCCGGTTTGTTTGCAGCCAGCGGCAGCGGGTCAAACGTTTATAACTACGGTAAAGTCTACGTTTCTGCCGGAGCGACGGGACTGCGGGCGGAAGACGAAGGCGTTGTACGCATTGAGGGAACATCGTCCAAGGTTACCGTGGCAGACGCTTCAAGCACGGGAGCGGCGGCATCCGGCGGTACGGTCAATGTCGGAGTAGATGCTGAGGTGATTGTGAATGGCGGGGGAACCGGAATTTTGGCTGCGGCGACGTCTGAAAAAGTATCGACGGTTTCCAATTCCGCTTATATTACGGTGAATCAGGGGACGGGGATATACGCTACCGGAAAATTGATTTCCGGAGATGCTACGTCGGTTACCAATTCGGGAACGATTGAAGTTGGCGGAATCGGAAGCAAGGGCGTTTCCATTGCGGGCGGCGCATCTTATTCGGCAGAAGCCGGAAGCCGGCTGGAAATCAAGGGAAACAGCAATTGCAGCGGTGATGCATGCAGTTTGGAGAATTATACATACGGCGTTTATGCACTAAGCGGTACGGTTAACAACTCGGGGATTATTTCGGGCGACGGCAAAAGCGGGACAATCGGCATTTATTCCGGCAAGAGCGGGCAGGTTACGAATACCGGCAGCGGTATAACGGGCGGCATCAGCGGACTGGAATACGGTATTTACGTGGATGCGCAGGGAGGCGCTGAGAATCAGGGGGATATCCGGGATAATATTGTCGGTATTCAGGTTGCCGGAGGAGATGCGGAAAACAGCGGCACGATAAGCGGCAATGAAAAGGGCGTGCAGGTTGTTGCGGGAACATTTGAGAATTCCGGCACTATCAGCGGGAATACATACGGCATTTATACAAAAGGCGGTACAGCTGTTAATTCTTCAAATATAAACGATTATGGAAATTATGGCGTTTATGCCGAGGGCGGCACCGTTACCAACAACGGGACGATAATGACAACCGGAGGTACGGGAGCGTATGTTACGGGCAGCGGTACGTTCTATAACGAATCGACCATAACGGTTGACGGCGGCGGAACGGGAATTCATGTCAACGGGAGCGGCGCCAAGGGGTATAACAGCGGCAAAGGGACAATTACAGTCAACGGAAACGGGGCAGCGTTTGTCGTGGAAAACGGCGGCACATTTTCCAATTCGGGAACGATTACCTATAATTCGGCGGCCAATGCAGCTTTTGCGGGCGGAGAACTGAAAGAAGCCGGAGAATTGAAAGCAGCCGGAAACGGTGCGGATTATATTATTGTCGGTGAAAACGGTACGTTTATAAACAACGGTACGGTTGACCTTGGTGCGGCGGCAGTAGACTTTGATACGATGAAAACCGGTGAAAACGGAAAATTTGTCGTGGCGGACGGAGGAACTTATAAAGCCGACAGTTTTAAAGGCGATGTTGTTGCCGGCAGCGATATCGTTATGGGTGGTTTTGAGGATACCTATGTCAATGAAAACTCGTTTGTCGGCAAAAATGAAGGAATGAATATAAGTTCCGGTTCGTATATGTTTGATGCAGAGTTGAAAGACAACGGCGATGTTACGGACGTGGAGCTGAACCGCAAAGAGTTTGAGGAAATCGTTGACGATAAAGAACTTGCAGATTTTTTTGAGACGAATTACGGATTGCATAATAACGAAAAGCTGTTTGATGCGCTGAAAGGTGCGGGCAACAAAGGCGAGTTTGACTATGCGACGGAAGTGGAAACAGGCAAGAATTTTTATGCCAACCTGACGCGGGAAAATATGGCGGTGCTGCGCGGGCTGAATATACAGGAGCAGAGCCGGATACTGGAAGACGGGCTTAACGGGAGCTATATCGGCGCCGACTATTATCGGACGGGCAAAGATGCTCGGGACGGGCTCAGCGGTTATGCAGATAACGTTTACAGCCCGTATATCGGTTTTGGCGAAAAGCTGAACCGGAACTGGAGCATCGGCGGTACGCTGCGGGCAGCTTATGCCGATGCGGAATATGACGAAGCGAAGTCCAGCCGCGACAATAAGATACTGCTGGCGTTTATGCCGATTTTGTACCAGAACGGCGGATTTAAATTCCTGACCATGCCAAATGTCGGTGCAGGATACGGAACTTACAAGCGCCGTGCTTTGTCCGGCACATACGAGGCGGATACGCTGGACTTCTATTACGGTTTGTATAACCATGCCGAGTACAGCATTGATGTGAAAGTGGCGGAACTGGTTACGGAGGCCGAACTCAATCTGCAGGGGGCGGCAATGTCAAAGGCGGAAGAAGATGACGGGCTTAATCTGGATTCCAACAGTTCAGTATCGTTGGAGGCTGGGGTCGGCTTAAAATTGCGCAAGAGGATTCAGCTGGCGAAAGAGCGCTCGCTGATGCTTGCCATCGGTGCGAAATACTACCATGAATTTCTTGATCCGTATAAGGATTTGCGGGTAGGTATGGACGGTTCTCCGGTCGATTTCGGCATTAAGGCGTATGATGAAGACAAGAACCGTTTGAAGACGACGGCAGAAGCGGTTTATCGGGACGGCGATTTTGCCGTGGCGGCGGAAGTATCGCACAATGCGGAAAAAGAAAGCAGCATTGAAGGCGGCTTGGGCGTGAGATATAACTTCTGATTTAAAGTAAAACTTTAGGCATTGAATTAAAACGTTGGTTTAAAACCATCATAGCATTGTATGGCATTTCTGTCAAATAAAAAAGCAGAAGAAAACACGGTAGCAGCGGATTCAACGCCTAACGGATTGCAAGAAGCTGCCATGCGGCAGCTTTTGCCGTATTCAGACGGTGATGTGCAGTTATTTGCGGTTTAGTTCATATAAGGCTATTGCCGCTGCGGTGGATACGTTCAGGCTTTCCACCTGCGGCGATATAGGGAGTTTGACGGACGAATCGCAGTTTTCCTGAACAAGACGGCGCAGACCTTTGCCTTCGGATCCCATAACAACGGCGACTTTGCCGTCCTTATTGATTTTATCGATTGTCGTATCGGCATAGCCGTCCATACCGATTACCCAGAAACCGTTTTCTTTCAGAGTTTCAATGGCGCGGCTGAGGTTGGTTACGCGGGCGACGGGGACGAATTCGACGGTTCCTGCGGCTGCTTTGTCCATGGCGCCGGATTCAAGCGGCGAATTCTTGTCTTGGACAATCAGGCCGAGTGTTTCGAACGCGGCGCAGGAACGGATAATCGCGCCGATGTTCTGCGGGTCGGTTACTTGGTCAAGAATTAAAATGCAGCAGCGCTTTTTATTTTCCGCCAAGGCGATTAAATCGGAAATGTCACAAGTTTCAAGCCGGGAACAATACAAGGCAAAACCCTGGTGAACCGCATCACCGGGGAGGAATTTGGCAAAATCCTTTTTATCAATTACTGTTGCAGGCACCTGTGGAGCCGCTTTTTCAACTTCGATGCGATTTTCGGCCGAAATCAGCAGCTTTTGGATTTTACGGCGCGGATTTTTCAAAGCGCTTATGACGGCATGCCGGCCGTAAATAATCAGTTGGTCTTTAGAAGTGTCGGTGCTGCCTTTGCGCTGCTGGTGAAACTTTTTCATGATTCAATGACCTTTCGTAAAATGCCGTTGTGCTGTTTTAACAGTTGTTCGGCCTGTTCCCGGGAACACTGCCTTTTGCACATAACGCAGGCAGTTTTGACGTTGTTTCCGGCTTTTATACGATATTCTTCGGCTTTTGCAACAGAAATCTTGCAGATAGCGGCGATTATGCGGTTGCCGCGGTCAATCAGTTTGGCGCAGGCAGGGGTAACGTCTATCATATAGTTGCCGTAAGTTTTGCCGATTTTTATCATGGAGGCGGTTGAAAGCATATTTAAAATCATTTTCTGGGCGGTTCCCGCTTTCATGCGGCTGGAACCGGCGATAACTTCCGGGCCGACCGGAGCCGTAATGCAAACGTCGCACAATGGCTTTAATTTGGCCTCCGGGTTGCAGGTTATGCCGACGGTATTGGCACCGCGGCAACGCGCCTCTTCAAGCACAGTCAAAACATAGGCCGGATTGCCGGATGCGGAAATGCCGACGATGACATCGTCAGGTAGCGGAGAAAAGGCGTTTATGTCCGCAAGGGCTTTTTTCCGGCTGTCTTCGGCATTTTCTACGGCGTGGCGCAGGGCTGCATTTCCTCCGGCGATAAACGCCTGTACCATTGTGTCCGGAACGGAAAATGTCGGCATACATTCGGCAGCGTCCAAAACGCCGAGCCTGCCGCTGGTTCCGGCGCCGAAATATGCCAGCCGCCCGCCTTTGAAAAAGGCTCCGGCGATGAGGTCAACTGCCCGGGCAATTTCCGGCAGCGCCTTTTTAACGGCTCGTGCCACTTTCATATCTTCATGGCTGATGGCTGCGACTATTTCGTCGGTTCCCATCAGGTCGATACGGCGGGTTGCAGGGTTTCCCTGTTCGGTCAGGATGTTTTTTTTCATGGTATCTCCCTCTTTTTGCAGAATAATTAAAAGATAACCAAAAAACTTTAAGAATTAATAAAAAAACTTGTTGACATTATCGCAAAAATAAGTTTTTATTCCTCTTGTCAGGTTAAAAGATTTGTTCTTTTTCCCTCGCAGAAACGATTTTAGCGGAGGGGTGGCAGAGCGGTCAAATGCAACGGACTGTAAATCCGTCGACTTTCGTCTACGATGGTTCGAATCCATCCCCCTCCACCAGTTAAAAATCGTCGAGATAATAGGTTTTTGTTTCAGGTTTTTGGTTTGAGCGGGTGTAGCTCAATGGTAGAGCAGAAGCCTTCCAAGCTTATGACGAGGGTTCGATTCCCTTCACCCGCTCCAAAATTTCCTTTAATAACAGCCTCGTCGTAACACAATATTTTAGGGTATAAATTCATGGCAAAAGAGAAGTTTGAACGCAGTAAGCCACACTGCAACATCGGAACGATTGGTCACGTAGACCATGGTAAAACGACCTTGACAGCGGCAATCACG